>DASUKM010000010.1:0-79531 GCA_036278735.1 Vicinamibacterales bacterium | reverse complement strand
TCGAGTCCGGCGGCGTGCAGCGCCCGCACCATCATCTTGAATTCGCGCACGCACTCCATCGGCGACGCCGCCGCGGCATAGCGCACGTCGGGAGCGAAATACGACAGCGTGTTGTAGCCCCAGTAGTTCCGCAGCCCGCGCCGGATCAGATGCCATTCGTCGGTGTGATGGTGCACCGGCATGAGTTCGACGGCCGTCACGCCGAGCGTGGTGAGATGCCGGATCGCGGGTTCGGAGGCCAGCCCGAGGTACGTGCCGCGCAGCGACTCGGGCAATTCGGGATGCCGGCGCGTAAAGCCCTTGACGTGCAGCTCGTAGATGATCGTGTCGTGCCAGGCCGTGCGCGGCGGCCGGTCGTTGCCCCACGTGAACGCCGCGTCCACGACCGCCGCCAGGGGCGCGTGCGCCGCGTTGTCGCGATCGTCGAAGGTCGTGTCGTCCTGCCCGGCGCGGAAGCCCAGGAGCGACTCGTTCCACTGGACCGTCCGGCCCACGACCTTGGCGTACGGATCCATGACGATCTTGTGTGGATTGAACCGGTGCCCGCGATGCGGGTCGTACGGCCCGTGCACCCGGTAGCCGTACAACTGCCCGGGGCGCACGTCGGGCAGGTACCCGTGCCACACCATGTCGGTCTGTTCGGGCAGCGAGATCGTGACCGACTCGCTCGACGCAGCGGCCGAATCGAAGAGGCACAGCTCGACACGGGTCGCGTGTTCGGAAAAGATCGCGAAATTGACGCCGACGCCGTCCCAGGTGGCTCCGAGCGGATAGGGGACGCCCGGCCACACGCGCATGGTTCGTATCGCCACAGCAGACCTTGGTACCACGATGAGCACGACCGGCGCAAACGGCGCCTCCCCGGTGACCCCTTCGCGGCGGCCGGCGCGTGGGTGGCCCGGCGCTTGCTCCCGAAACCGGTTACTCGGAAAGGAGCGACGCATGGACGTCAGCAAGGCGGTATCCACATTGAACGATCTGATCGAAACGTGCCGCGACGGCGAGAACGGTTTCCGCACCGCGGCGGCTTCGGTCAAGGACCATCACCTCAAGGGGCTGTTCGAGCGGTACAGCCGCCAGCGCGCTGAAATGGCAAGGGAGCTTCAGGACCAGGTTCGCCGGCTCGGCAGCGATCCGGCCAAGCTCGGCAGCGTGTCGGGATCGCTGCACCGTGGCTGGATCAACATCAAGACGCTGGTAACGGGCCACGACGACAACGCGATCGTCGCCGAAGCGGAGCGCGGCGAAGACGCCGCGAAGGCGGCCTACCAGGATGCCCTGAAGGAAGAACTGCCGGCAGGCGCGCGCGAGCTCGTCGAGCAGCAGGCCGCGATCGTCCGCGAAGCGCACGACCAGGTACGGCATCTCGAGAAGACGGGCGCACAATAGAGCGTGCCGCCGCCGGACCGTGCCGTCGCCGCCCTCCGGCGCTGGGCGACGCTGCTCGACAGCGCCTTCCGGGTGCCCGGCACGCGCCTGACGTTCGGCCTCGACCCGCTCGCCGGACTGGTTCCGGGGATCGGCGACCTCGTGTCGCCGATCTTCGCCGTTCTGGTTCTCCTGCACGCCGTCCGTCTCCGCATCCCGCGCATCGTCCTCGTCCGCATGGTGCTGAATGCGCTGATCGACGCCGGCATCGGCGCGATCCCGATCGCCGGAGACGCGTTCGACTTCGTATGGAAATCGAACGAGAGGAATCTGACGCTGCTGGAGCGCCACGCGCAGGGGGGAACACGGGGGACGGCGTTCGACTGGCTGTTCGTCGCGCTCTGCGCGCTCGTCGTGATCGTGGCCGCCCTCGTGCCGCTGGTGGTCGGGATCCGGCTGGCGGAGTGGTTCGCGGGGTGGATCTGAGCTTCATTCCCCCAGCAGTTCGCCCATCGGCTGCAGATCCTCGACGTGATCGCAGACCGCCTTGAGCATCATCAGCATCGGGACGGCCAGGACGGTGCCCCAGATGCCCCACACCCAACTCCAGAACAGCAGGCCGACGAACACGGCGGCGGCGTTCATGCGTGCGGCGCGACTCATCAGCGCGGGGGTGAGCAGCAGCCCCTCGACGCTCGTGATCGCCAGAGCCACCGCGCACACGATGGCCGTCTGCGCCAGGTCGTCGAACTGCAGGAACGTGACGATCCCAAGGCCGCCCGTGACGATGACCGGGCCCAGGTACGGGATCGAGTTGAAGATGCCGGCCAGCAGTCCCCAGACCACGTACTCTTCGAGGCCGAGCCACCACAACGCCGCTCCGGTCGCGACGGCCACGAGTGCGCTGGTGAGGAACTGGATCCGGATGAAGCTGGCGATCTGGCCGTCGATCTCGTCGAGGATCTCGACCGTGATCCGCTTCTGCGACAGCCGCGGCCCGGCGATCTTCACGAGCTTGCGTTTGTAGAGGTCGCCGGTGACGAGGAAGAAGTACACGAGAAACAGGATGACGGTGAAGTTGCCGATCGCGTTCACCACGTTCAGGCCGCCGGCCCACAGATAGCTGGTCAGGTCGAAGGCGGGCTGCACGACTTCGACGCGCATGACGCCGCTCGGCGGCCGTGCCGGGGGGGAGGCGCTGGTCGCCGCTTCGTTCGCCGTTTTCTGCACGGCCGTCGCGGCGCGCTGCACCGTCTGGAGCGGTCCGGTCGACTGCTGCAGGCGTGCCCGCACCTCGTCGCGCGCGCGCGCCGCCGCGACGGGCACCTTCTGGACGATCTGCATCACCTGTCCGCTCAGCGTGTAGCTGCCCAGGCCGATGGCGGCGACGATCAGCGCGACCGCCACCGCGGCGCCAGCCGCGCGCGCGACGCCGACGCGCGCGAGTCCCGTGACGAGCGGCTCGATCGCATAGCTGACGAGCAGGGCGATGACGATCGGGATGAAGACGGACTGCGCGTACTGGAGGAGCAGGACAATGGCGACGGCGGCGAGCACCGACAGCGCGGCGCTGCGCACGTCGACAGGCATCTGGATGACCAGCGGCGCCGGCTCGTCGGGTGCGCCGGGCGTGGGTGGCAGCGGATGCGCGGCAGGTTCGAGGGCGTCCGGCGGCGCAGGCTGGTCCGGCATCGGCGTATGATCGGCATTCTACTGCACGGTTTTGGACGTCTCCGATTTCGACTTCCCGCTTCCTGACGAGCTGATCGCGCAGACCGCCGCCCCGCGCGGCGAGTCGCGGCTGCTCGTGCTCGACCGCGCGACCGGCGCCATCGTGCACACGCGCGTCGCGGCGCTCGCCGAACACCTGACGGCGGGCGATCTGCTGGTCGCCAACGACACGCGCGTGTTTCCCGCGCGCCTGCTCGGCCATCGCGTCCCGAGCGGCGGACGCGTCGAATGCCTGCTGCTCGCGCGAGTCCGTCATCCGTCATCGTCTCTCAATGCGCGCGGGGCCCCACCCCTGCGTACTGAGGCCGCAGGCGCTCCTCAGTCGTCCTCCATCCCCCCTCCGGCTTCGTCCGTCCAAGTCTGGGATGCGCTCGTGCACCCGGGGCAGAAGTTGAAGGAAGGAGCGCGCCTGCGCTTCGAGGGAGACGCGGGCGTCCTGATGGCGGAAATCGTGGCGCGCCGGTTTCATGGCCGGCGGACGCTCCGCCTCTGGGCCGAGTCGGGCGGTGACGTCGACGCGCTCGTCGATGCGCTCGGCCACGTACCGCTGCCCCCCTACATTCATCGCCCGGATACGGGCGCGGATCGCGAACGGTATCAGACCGTCTTTGCGTCGGTGCGGGGATCGGTCGCGGCGCCGACCGCCGGCCTGCACTTCGACGATCGCCTGCTGGCGCGTCTCGATCGTGCGGGGATCGATCGCACGACCATCACGCTGCACGTCGGGTACGGCACCTTCAAGCCCGTGCGGACGACGGTGGTCGAAGAGCACGTGGTCGACCCCGAGCCGTACGAGATCCGCGAACAGGCGGCGAGCGCGATTGCCGGGGCGCGGCGCGCGAAGCGCCGGGTCGTCGCCGTCGGGACGACGACGACCCGCGCGCTGGAAGATGCGGCGCACCGCGCAGACGGCGCCGTCAGCGCCGGCGCCGGGCTGGCCGATCTGTTCATCTATCCGGGATTCGAGTTCCGGGTCGTCAGCGCGCTGATGACGAACTTCCACCTGCCGCGCTCGTCGCTCCTGATGCTCGTGTCCGCCTTCGCCGGCGCCGTGACCTCGCCGCAGGGGGCCGCGTCGACGGGCCGTGAGCTCGTCGAAGGACGCGAGCGCGTGCTCGCCGTGTACCGCGAGGCGATCGCGCAGCGGTATCGGTTCTACAGCTATGGCGATGCGATGCTGATTGTCTGAGGCGGGGGGCGGAGTGCGGGGGCGGCGCGCGGGGCGGGGGGCGTGGGGGGGCGGCGCGCGGGGCGCAGGGCGCGGGGAGCGGGGCGCGGATACCCCGGAGCCGTAGTCTGGAATGCCAATCGCCAATCGCCAATCGCCAATCGCCAATCGCCAATCGGCAATCCGCAATCATCAATCATCAATCGCCAATCGGCAATCGGCAATGGGGAAGCTGGAAGCTGGAGACTGGTAGCTGGATACTGGCAGCTGGCAGCTGACAGCATTACCATAGCCCCGTGCCGTTCAGCTACGACGACTTCGACCTGTCTGGCGTCCGCACGTATCCGCTGGCGTCGCGCCGCAGCAAGGCGAACGTCCGGGATTTCGCGGTGCCGTATGAGCGCGGCGCTGGCCTCGCCGGACTGCTGGCGTCCATCCCTTCGATTCAGGCGGGGGCGCACTTCAAGGCGGCCGTGACCGCGATCGCCGCGGCCCACCGCGGCGGCCGCGGCCTCCTCTGGGGCATCGGCGCCCACGTGATCAAGACCGGCCTGTCGCCGATTCTCATCGACCTGATGGAGCGCGGGTTCGTCTCCGGACTTGCCACCAACGGCGCCGGCGTGATCCACGATTTCGAACTGGCGCTCTCGGGGGCCACCTCGGAGGATGTCGACGAGGCGCTCGGGCCGGGGCGCTTCGGCATGGCGGAGGAGACCGGCCGCGAGCTGAATGCCGCGATCAACGGCGGCGTCGCCCGCGGCCTCGGGCTCGGGCAATCCGTCGCGCAGCATCTCGATCGCACGAAGCCGCCGCACGCCGGGGTCAGCCTGCTCGCGGCCGCGGCGCGCCTCGCGATTCCCGTGACCGTGCACGTCGCGATCGGCACCGACATCATCCACATGCACCCGGCCGCCTCGGGCGCCGCGCTCGGCGAAGGCAGCCTGCGCGATTTCCGGTACTTCGTCTCGAACGTCGCCCGGCTCGCCGGCGGCGTCTACCTGAATTGCGGATCGGCGGTCATTCTGCCGGAGGTGTTCCTGAAAGCGGTCGCGCTCGCGCGCAACCAGGGACAGCCCCTCGACGGCCTGACGACGATCGACATCGACTTCATGCGCATGTACCGCGCGCAGACGAACGTCGTCTCGCGCCCGGTGGCCGGGGTCGGCCAGGGGTACTCGTTGACGGGCCATCACGAGGTCCTGATCCCGCTGCTCGCGGCGTGCGTGATCGAGCAATCAGCCCTGTGAGTCACGGAGGTATCCATGCGTCCGCCTCTCGACGGACTTGACGTCGCGGTCGTCGATATCGAGACGACGGGGTTGTTGCCTGGACGGCACAATCGAATCGTGGAGGTGGCGGTCGTTCGGCGACGAGTGGGCGAGCCGCCGGCCAGAACGTTCGCGACGCTCGTCGACCCGGGACGTGACGTGGGGAACACGAACATTCACGGGATCCGGGCGGGCGATCTCGCGCACGCGCCGGCATTCGAAGACATTGCCGGCGACCTCGCCCAGGCGATGCAGGGCGCTGTCGTGGCGGGCCACAACGTCAGATTCGACGCGGCCTTCCTGCGAAGTGAACTCGAGCGGGCCCGATGCGTGGTGGATCTGGGGGAGCCGCTCTGCACGCTGCGGCTCGCGTCGCAGATCGGCATCGACACGGAAGGCCGCAGCCTTGCCGCCTGCTGCAGCGCGGTCGGCGTTCCGCAGGAGGAGCATCATGCCGCGCTGCCCGATGCGCTGGCGAGCGCGGAGCTGCTCGATGCGTACGCGCGCGTCGCGGAGGAGCGGCGGCTGAAGGCGCTCGAGGACCTGAACGTCGACGTCGCGCCGTGCCGCGTGTCGTCCTCGCCGCCCGCGACCGGCAGGTGCTGTCCGCGAGGCACCACGCTCCCGTCTGATTCGCCACCGTACCTGGCGCAGCTCGTGTCGCGGCTCGCGCCATCGGTGTGCGACCACGCGCCAGATCTGACGGGATACTTCGAGCTGCTCGACCGCGTACTCGAAGACGCCGTCGTCACGACGACGGAGGCGGAGGCGCTGGCGGAGCTGGCGCGCCTGTCCGGGCTCGGCCCGGATCGGGTGCAGGCGGCGCATCGGACCTACCTGGGCGCGCTCGCAACCGCGGCGCTCGAGGATCGCGTGGTCACCGAGCACGAACGGTACGAGCTGGATGGATTGGCGCGATTACTCGGCTTCCCGGCGGCGGTCGTCGGCGAGATCCTGGCGTCTGCTGCGGATCCCGCCGCGGCGTCGGCCGCAATGCGTCAGGATCTTCGGGGCAGGACGGTGTGCTTCACCGGCGAGATCTGTTCGGCGCTGCACGGCGCGCCGATCTCGCGCGAACTGGCTGAGTTCCTCGCCCGCGAGGCTGGATTGAGGCCGGTGGCGAGCGTGACCAAGAAGCTGGACATCCTGGTGGTAGCCGACCCGCACACGATGTCGACGAAGGCGAAGAAGGCTCGGCACTACGGGACGCGGATCATGTCCGAGCGCGCGTTCTGGAGGGCGCTCGGGATCGCGGTGTCGTGAAATCGAGCGCCGGGCGGAGCTGAAGCCCCGCCCTACGGTCACAAGTCATCTTTCGAGCACGCCGCGTCGCGGCAGATCGCGCGCATGTCGCAGTGCGGGCATTTCTGCCCGTCCGGCCGCGAGGGGAACTCGCCGTCGGTGATGCTCGTGATGAGCGACGTCGCCCTCGTGCGCGCCTGCTCCGTCTTGCCCACGCCCACATCAACGGGGACGCGCGTGGCCTTCGACAGGTCCTGCAGGTACGCGCCCTCCACGTCGAAGCCTTCGCCCCGCCCGGCCGCCGCATAGATCGCGAGCTGGAACGCGAACACGTCGTCCTGCGCCGGGTCCGCCGCCGTCTTGTAGTCGACGAGCGCCAGCGCACCGCGCCTGCCGCCTTCCTCGTCGAGAATGACGTCGGCGCGGCCGGTCACCACGCCGGCATCGACGTGAAGCGAAAACGGGCGCTCCGTTTCCCAGACGCGCAGCAGATCGCCGCTGTACTCGCCGAGATACCGCGCAACGAGCCGCTCCGCCTTCTCTTTCAGCTGCGCGAAGGCCGCCCTGTTCGCGAAGGGCAGGTAGAACTCCTCCGCGAACACGCGATCGACATCACCCGAAGTGGGCAGCGATCGCTGCTGCCGCGCCACGTCGGCAAGCCGGCGCAGCACGTGATGGATCGCCTTTCCGTAGCCCAGTTCGGTGGCCAGCTGCGGCTGGAATCCGAACGAGGTGCTCAGGCGGTAACGGAACGGGCAATCGTCGTAATGGGCGAGATCGGAGAACGAGAGCGTCGGCAGTTCGTCCGCCTCGTCGAGCGACGGCTCGAACGGCGGCGGGAGCGGAAGATCGCCGTCCGGCTTCGGATCTCCGCCGGCCACTTCCGTCAGGAACGGTGATGGACGGCACGCTCGTTTCATTCGGCGGAACCGCGACAAGTACACGCAGTCTTTCGCGCGGGTGAGCGCGACGTAGAACAGCCGGCGCTCCTCCATTTCGCCGCCGTCGTATCGTGCCCGGGCCTTCGCACCGAATACGGACGTCGGCAGCAGCCAGTCCTGCGGCTTTCCGGCCCGTCTGGAGGGGAAACGCCCTTCGACGAGGCTCGGCAGGAACACGACCGGCCATTCGAGTCCCTTCGCCTGGTGCACGGTCAAGACGCTCACCGCGTCCAGATCAAACGTCTCCTCGCCTTCGAAATCCTCGTACGCGTCGAGCGCGTAGTGCTGCAGGTAGTTGAAGAGGCGTCGATAGAAGTAGGTGCCTCGATCCTGTCCGCCGCGAAACACCGGGCCCGCCTCCTCGTCCACGTAACGCGCCCGGCGCGTCACGTGCTCGAAGTCCGCGAGGATCTCGGAGAAGCGGGCCAGGCATCCCATGCGCGCCTGACCGATCGACGTCGTGAGATCCAAATCGCGCACACCCAGCAGATTCAGCAGCCTGTAGTAATCCTTCACCAGGGAGACCGCGACGTCATCTCCAGCGACGCGAGCGTGCCAGCCGTTGAGATAGGCGGCCAGTTCGCGTGGATCCACCGTGAACAGGGAGGCGTACTGGTCGACGAGCATCGTCAGGTCCCACTTCTGCGCCTCGCCGTAGCGTTCCTCCTTCCACTCGAACCCGCAGAGCCACGCATACGTGGCCCCGAGCACGGCCGCCTCGTCCTGCTTGAAGAGGCCCGTGCGCCCCGCGCAGCGAATCGGAATGTCTGCGGCCCGCAGCGCCGCGATGAGGGGATCCGCCGATGTGCGCACGGAGCGGAACAGAACCGCCATGTCGCGTGGGCGATAGCCGATCTTCGTCAAACGGCCGATCGTCTCGGCGATGACGGCGGCCTCGTCCTCCGGCTTCTCGGCACTCCAGGCGTGCAGTTCCGGCTGCGCGGCCGGCCGCCAAGCCGTCATCGCCTTTGACTGCCTCTGCGCAATCGAGCACGCGAAGGCGTTCGCCGCTTCCAGAATCGCCGGCCGCGATCGCCGGTTGACGCTCAACTCGCGCGTTTCGGCTCCGTATCGCCTCCGGAATTCGAGGATGTTCGCCACGTCCGACCCTCGCCATTGGTAGATCGCCTGATCGTCGTCGCCGACGACGCAAAGCTCGACGGGGGCCTGGCCAAGTCGTTCGATGAGCGCCTCCTGGCACTTGTTGACGTCCTGATATTCGTCGACGAACAGGTAACGCATTCCATCGTGAACACGCGCGTAGACCCGCGAGTCATCGAGCGCGCGAACCGCCTTCGAGACGAGCTGACCGAAGGTGAGGACGTGATATCGCTCCAGCATCGCGAGATATCGCGCATAGCACTCGCCGAACGGTGTGCCCTTCAGGCGGGCTGGATCGATCAGTTCGTTGTCGACGACGTCGGCATTGCGGAGGAAGTCGAAGATCGGTCGCCAGTGGCGGCTGTCACCCAGTCCGTCGAGCCCGAGTCGGCGGTGCTCGCGGCTGAGCAACCCTGCGAGGCGATGTTCGTCCAGCACGTCGAAGTTGCCGTACTGGGGCGCGTAACTCTGCAGGAGTCGCAGGCAATAGGCGTGGATGGTGCCGATGAAGGTCGGTCCGAGTTTGTCGAGAAACTCAGGTCCCTGCAGATCCGCCACGCGGCCCATGATGCGGGTCCTGAGCGCCGCGGCCGCGCGCTCCGTAAAGGTGAACGCCACGACGGAGCCGGGGTCGGCGCCATCGGCGATCAGCGACGCAATCCGTCGCGAGATCGCCTCGGTCTTTCCGGACCCGGCGCACGCCACGACCTGCAGGTGGCCTCCGCGCCAGGCGACGACTTCCTGCTGTTCGGGTGAAAGAGCAATCCCGCCAACCAGGGTCATGGGTTGTCCGAGGGGAGCGCCGTCATGATAAGCGCTTCGGCTCGCACCGCGCCACCGGAAACCCTCAATGAACCCGAGAACCCGAGAACCCGAGAACCCGAGAACCCGAGAACCCGAGAACCCGAGAACCCGAGAACCCGAGAACCCGAGAACCCGCGAACCCCATTTGCTATACTCATAGTTTCCTGCCGGTGTAGCTCAGTTGGTTAGAGCACGCGGCTCATATCCGCGGCGTCCGGGGTTCAAGTCCCTGCACCGGCACCACCTTTACCAATCCGCCAGGTCATGTCTCTGTCCGCCCGCGTCCTCGCGACGATTCGGCGATACGGCCTCCTGCCGCCAGGCGGCCGCGTCGTTGTCGCCCTGTCGGGCGGCGGCGACTCGGTGGCGCTGGTGCATCTGCTGAGCGAGCGGGACGCGGCGGGCGAACTGATCCTCGCGGGGGCCGCGCACTTCAACCACCAGATCCGAGGAGCGGCCGCCGACGAGGACGAGCGGTTCTGCGTCGAGCTGACCCGCACGCTTGGCCTGCCGCTCGAGGTCGGCCGCGCCGACGTCCCGGCGATGGCGGCCCGGGAACGGCGTTCGCTCGAAGACGCCGCGCGCCGCGCCCGTTACGATTTCCTGGCGCGTGCGGCGACAGCCCTCGGCGCCGACGCCGTCGCGACGGCGCACACGCGCGACGATCAGGCGGAGACGTTCCTGCTGCGGCTCGTCCGGGGCGCCGGGACGCGAGGTCTCGCCGCGATCCAGCCGCGCGCGGGGATCGTCATCCGGCCCCTCCTCGAAGCCGGCCGCGCCGAACTCCGCGCCTACCTGAACATGCGCGGCCTGCCCTTTCGCGAGGACGAGACGAACGCGGACGTCAGGAATCCGCGCAATCGCGTGCGCCATGCCGTCCTTCCGTATCTGGCCGCGCATTGCTCCCCCGCGATCGTCGACGTGCTCGCGCGCGAGGCGGCCCTGGCCCGTATCGACGAGCAATATCTCCAGGCGCGTGCAATCGAAACGGCCGCTTCCGTCGTCTTACAGGATGAACCGGCGCGTGTCGTGGTCGACGCCGGCGCGCTCGCGGCGCTGGATCCGGCGATCGCGTCGCGCGTGGCACGCGAGGTGCTGGCGAGGCTCGCAGTGTCGCGTCCGATCGGGTCTCAGCATGTGGACCGTTTGCTCGAGCTCGCGCGCGATCGCACTGACGGCAGGCAGTTTAGCTTGCCCGGCCAGACGGCGGCGCGACGGGGCGGGCGAATCGAGCTGGAACCGCGCCGAACCGGGAAAACGGCCCAGCTGGTGAACTCTTTCAGCATTTTGTTGTCTATTCCAGGAGAGGTGGTGCTCGGTCCGGCGGGCTGGGCGGTTGCGGCAGAGCCGCTGTCGCGGCTGCCGGGAACCCTCTGGGCTGGACGCGGCCCATCGGCCGCCGTCGCGGCGAGCCGGCTCGTGCTCCCGCTCACGGTCCGGAACCGCCGTCCAGGCGACCGCTTCCGTCCGCTCGGCGCCCCCGGCGGCCGGAAGCTGCAGGACTTTCTCGTCGACCGGAAAGTGCCACGGACAGAACGTGATCGGCTGCCTCTCGTGGTCGACGGCCAGGACCGGATCGTATGGGTCGCGGGGCAGGCGGTCGCGGAGGATTTTCGCGTCACGGACCCGGCAAAAGGCGTGTTACTCTTGACAGTCAGGCGTTTAGGAGGCGAAGGTTGAACTCGACCCTCAAGAGCTTGCTCTTCTGGATGGTCCTCATCGTCGTGGGCGTCCTGATCTGGCAATTCTCCACGAGCTTTCAGCGGACGGAAACCCCCATCCCGTTCACGACGTTCCTGAAGCACGTGGACGACCAGCAGGTCGTCTCGGTGACGATCACCGGTAACGAAATCACGGGTGTCCTCTCGACTTCCGCCGGCACCGACGGCAACGCGAAGTTCCGCACGTACGCCCCCAGCCAGTACGAGGGGCTGGGAAACAAGCTCGCGGAAAAGGGCGTCGCCATCAGCGCCAAGCCCGAAACGACGAGTCCGTGGGCGAACCTGCTGTATTCCTGGGCCCCGATCCTGCTGATGATTGGCTTCTGGCTCTTCATCATGCGGCAGATGCAGAGCGGCGGGAACAAGGCCCTGTCGTTTGGCAAGAGCCGCGCGAAGTTGTCGTCGAGCTCTCAGAAGAAGGTGACGTTCAAGGACGTCTCCGGCGTCGACGAAGCGAAGGAAGAGCTGCAGGAAATCATCGAGTTCCTGAAGGAGCCGCAGAAATTCCAGAAGCTCGGCGGACGGATTCCGAAGGGCGTCCTGCTGATGGGATCCCCGGGCACGGGCAAGACGCTCCTCGCGCGCGCCGTCGCGGGCGAGGCGAACGTGCCGTTCTTCTCGATCAGCGGGTCCGACTTCGTCGAGATGTTCGTCGGCGTCGGCGCCTCGCGCGTGCGCGACCTCTTCGAGCAGGGAAAGAAGAACGCGCCCTGCATTGTCTTCATCGACGAAATCGACGCCGTCGGCCGCCATCGTGGCGCCGGCCTCGGCGGCGGCCACGACGAACGCGAGCAGACCCTCAACCAGCTCCTCGTCGAAATGGACGGGTTCGAGTCGAACGAAGGGGTGATCCTCGTCGCCGCGACGAATCGTCCTGACGTCCTCGACCCGGCGCTCCTGCGGCCCGGCCGCTTCGACCGCCGCATCGTCGTGAATCGCCCCGACGTGAAGGGACGCGAAGGCATTCTCGCGGTCCACACGAAAAAGATCCCGCTCTCCGACGACGTGAACATTCACGTGCTCGCCCGCGGCTCGTCCGGGTTCTCCGGCGCCGATCTGGCGAACCTGGTGAACGAGGCGGCGCTCAACGCGGCCCGGTACAACCAGAAGGTCGTCCGGATGACGGACTTCGAGTTCGCGAAGGACAAGGTGCTGATGGGCACCGAGCGCCGCTCGATGATCATCAGCGACGAGGAAAAGAACGTCACCGCCATTCACGAGGCGGGGCACGCGCTGCTCGCGGTCGTGCTGCCGCACGCCGACCCGATCCACAAGGTCACGATCATCCCGCGCGGCATGGCGCTCGGCGTCACGATGCAGCTGCCGGTCGACGACAAGCACAACTACACGAGCGATTATCTGCACGATCGGATCGCGATTCTGCTCGGCGGCCGCATCGCCGAGGAGCTGACGACGGGTCACATGACGACGGGCGCCGGCAACGACCTCGAGCGCTCGACCGAGATGGCGCGCCAGATGGTCTGCGAGTGGGGCATGAGCGACGCGATGGGACCGCTCACGTTCGGCAAGAAAGAAGAGCAGATCTTCCTCGGCCGCGAAATCGCGCAGCACCAGGACTACAGCGAGGACACCGCGATCCGCATCGACCAGGAAATCAAGCGGATCGTGATCGACAACTACGACCGCGCGCGGCGATTGCTCGAGCACCATCGCGAAGCGCTCGACCGGCTCGCCGAAGAATTGCTCGCGCGCGAGGTGCTCGACGCCGACCAGGTGCGCCGCCTGATTGCGGGGCAGCCCATCGACGAGCCGAAGCCCGCGGCCCTGCCGACCGCCGCCGCCGAGGACGCCGCGCGGAAGGCAAAGGAGCGGCCGGCCATGGTGCCGCCGCTGCCGCCGCTCAACAAGCCGCTGCCGCAGGAATAACGTGCAAGCCGGGCCCGCGGGCCCGGCATTCATGCATCCGCGCCGGTCCTACGCCGTCCCACTGCCGCGCCGCGCGCCGCTCCAGCTTGGCGAGCGGACGCTGGTGATGGGCATCCTCAACCTGACGCCCGATTCGTTTGCCGGCGGCGGCCTGTACGCCGACGTCGATCGCGCCGTCGCGGCCGCCGTCCAGATGGCCGAGGATGGCGCGGACATCGTCGATGTCGGCGGCGAGTCCACACGTCCCGGCGCGGAACCCGTTTCGGCCGCCGAAGAGTCGAGGCGTGTGCTGCCGGTCATCGAACGGCTCGCCGCGCGCTTGACCGTCCCCATTTCGATCGATACCTACAAAGCCGTCGTGGCGCGCGAGGCCGTTGCGCGCGGCGCGGCCATCGTCAACGACATCAGCGGACTGCAGCACGAGCCGGCGCTGGGGCGGGTGGCGGCCGAGACTGGCGCGGCGATCGTCCTGATGCACACGCGCGGACGCTCCCGCGACATGGTCGCGCGCGCGGTCTACGAGGATGCGCCGGCGGAGGTCGCCCGGGAGCTCCAGCAGGCGATCGATCGCGCGACGGCGGCGGGGATTGCGCGCGACGCGATCGTCGTCGATCCCGGGTTCGGCTTCGCGAAGCGGGCGGAGCACAGCTTCGACGTGCTGGCGCACCTCGACGCGATCGCGGCGCTCGACCGGCCGATCCTGTCGGGGCCGTCGCGGAAGTCCTTCCTGAACGCGGCTCTCGGCGAACGGCCGCCGGCGGAGCGGGAGTGGGGGACGGCCGCGGCCGTGGCCGCAAGCGTGCTGCTGGGGGCCCACATCGTTCGGGTGCACGATGTGAAGGCGATGGCGGACGTGGTGCGGGTGGCCGATCGTCTCCGAGTCGAGCACTGACGGCGACCACTGGACCCGCGTCGCGGGTGGCGAGTCTGCTCGCGTGCGGCGTCAGCCCTGAACGGCGCCGCCCACGAGGATGTCGTCCTCTGGACGACGCCGGAGCGCCGGGCCTCGCCCCTGGCGCCACATCTCGAGCCCGAGGATCCGGCCGCCGTCGTGGCCGTCGAAGAAGCAGCGGTCGATGCTCTTGCGCTGCGTGCGGTGGGCCCGGAGTGCGGCGGCGCGCCGGTCGCGCCACGAGGAGACGTCGATCAGGAAATCCACACCGGGCTGATCCTCGAGCCGATCGATCTTCACCGCGTCCCATGGCGCGACGGGCGGGGTCCAGAGCAGACGGTCAATCGTGTAGGGATCGCCCAGCTCGGGATACCATCGGGCATCTGCGGCCGCGGCTACGGCGTCGCTGGTGAAGCGGCTGATGGCCATGTGATCCGGGTGCCGGTTGACCCCTTCGGGATCGAACGTCAGGACGACCGACGGCCGGAGGCGGCGGATCAACGCCACGAGCGAGCGTCGCACCGCGTCGGCCGGTGCGTCCGTCAGCTCGCGATCGCGGTAGTCGAGGACGTGCAGCTCGTCGAAGCCGATGATCCGCGCCGCCTCGCGCAGTTCCTGCTCGCGACACGCGCCGAGGTCATCCGGCGCGCACAGAGGCGGATCGCCGGCGCTTCCGCGCTCGCCGCGCGTCGCCGTCACCAGCGCGATCCGCGCGCCCGCCGCCGCGCACTTCATCGCGGTGCCTGCACCGCAGAAGCTCTCGTCGTCTGGATGGGCGAAGCTGAAGAGGAGCGTCGTGTCCGTGGCCATGCTCCGATCGTATCAGCGCGGCGTCTGCCGGGAGCCCTGACCGGCTAGCTCTTCACACGCCAGAGACGCGCGCGCGCGGGCAGTTTCGAGCGTTCGTCGAGCGGCGCGCGCGGCGCCTCGAACGACAGCTTCGGGACGTATCGCTCGCGCGCTTCCTCGATCTCTTCGAAGATTTCCTGCGCCAGCCGATTCGGCGAGACGACGCGCACGAGCGGACCGAAGCTGAGGATCCAGCTGCGGAGCGCGCGATCCTCACACACGTCGAGCGCGAGGGTGAGCGATCCGCCGGGCTGTTCCGTGAGATGCTGCGACGGGTGCCACTCGCGTTCCTTGACGTAGTCGGCGACCCGGCGATCGAATTCGAGCACGACGTGCCCGGGCGGACCGGAATGCACGCCCAGCGAATGGGCAAACGATTCGGGCGGCAACGGCCGCGGCTCGAAGTGCTCGCCCGTCGCCGAAAACGCCAGGATGCGCTCGACGGCAAACGTTCGAATCTGGCCGTACTCGGGGACGAACGCCGTCAGGTAGATGCCGCCCTGCGCGTACGACAACCGCTGCGGTTCGACGAGGTAGTTCTTGATCTGACGCGAGGAGAACGACGCGTAGCGCATGTCCGCGCGGCGCTGCTCGAGACACGCGTCGATGGCGCGTGCGAGCACGTCACGGAGCCGCCGCTCGTCGGCTTTCTTGCGCCCTGCGCTCTTCGACTGCAGCACGCGCGGCAGCCGGTCGAGATATCGCCGCATCCGCGCGGGCATCGCCGCCTCGAGTTTCGCGAACGCGCGCGCAAGCTCCGTCTCGAATGGCGCGCCGGCGAGCGCTTCGAGCAGCGACCGGCTGAAATACATCGCGCACAGCTCCGTCAGGCTCCAGGACGTGTGTTCGAGCCCCTTGAGCGCGTGCGGCTGCAGCCGCCACATCGCCGTTCCGTTCACCTTTGTGTCGTACAGCGCGAAGCCGGCCTTCTGCAGGGCCTCCAGATCGCGTCGAATCGTTCGCGTGTGGACGCCGCGCGCGGCGGCCAGGCTCTGGATCGTGACCCCCTGGCGCGCCGCATCGAGATCGCGGAGGATCTGCCACTGGCGAATCAGCTCGCTATTGCGTGTCATGCCCGGCCCACCGAGGCGTGCTCAGGATACACCCCTGATTCGCGCGTCGGTGGATCGACGGCAGCCCTTGGAGAGAACCTTGGCCAGGTATAGGCTTCGGCCATGACGACCTACGTGGCGCTGCTGCGAGCAGTCAACGTGGCCGCCAACAATCCGCTGCGGATGCGGGATCTGGCGGCGTGGCTCGGCGGCCTCGGGTTCGCGAACGTCCGCACGGTACTGCAGACAGGCAACGCGATCTTCACGACACGGGCCCGCCCGACGGCGACGCTCGAGCGGAAGCTCGAAGTTCACGCGGCCGCGGATCTTCGGCTCACGACGAGCTTCTTCGTGATGACGGCCGACGAGTGGCGGGCTGCCGTCGCGCGCAATCCGTTCACGCAGGAAGCAGCGCGCGATCCGGCGCGTCTCGTTGCGGTCGTCATGAAAGCGGCCCCGGGGCATGAACGCGTCGCGACCCTGCGGGCGGCAATCGTTGGCCGCGAGCGCGTCCACGGCGAAGGACGTGTCCTGTACGCCGTGTACCCGGACGGTCAGGGCCGCTCGACGTTGACCGGCGCACTGATCGCGAGGCATCTCGGCACGCCGGGCACCGCGCGCAACTGGAACACCGTCCTGAAGCTGGCTGCCGCGCTCACGGATTGACGCGACGGCGGGTGCGGCCCCTGCTGCCGATCGCGGTTCCATCTTCGTGACCACATCTGTCCCACCCCACCCGTAGGCTGGATGGCGCGGCGCCGCTCATGGCGTCGCGTTGCTGGAGGTGGGTCATGCGTCACGTCTGTGTCCTGGTCGCGGTGTCCGCGCTTTCTCTCCTGGCCGGCGGCTGCGGCAGCAGCGGCGGCGGATCGTCGTCATCGGCCTCCACGCCGACATCGCCAACCCCGCCCCCCGGCAATCACGCGCCCGTCATCAGCAGTGCCACCGTGAATCCCACGTTCGGGATCGCATCGTTGACGACATTCAATTTTCAGGCGATTGCGAGCGATCCAGACGGCGACAGCGTGTCGTACACCTGGAACATCGCCGGTTCCACCGCCAACGGGCCAAGCACCAGCGGGACCATCTCCGGATCGGGGGGGGCGGCGAGCGCCAGCCTGACGGTCAGCGACGGCAAAGGCGGTACGGCCAGCAGCAACGTCACCTACACCGTCGGCAGCATGTCGGGTGCCTGGCTGGTGACGTCCGGCCTGCTCAGGGGCTCGTCGTTCAAGCTGTCGCAGACGAGCGCGGGAATCGTCACCGGTTCGTTCGTGCTGCCGGGGCTGGGCAGCGGCAACACGGATCCCGCCCAACCCGGCCAAATGACCGCGAACGGTCAACTGAATATGCGGGTGAAGATAGCACCCTTCACCGATTTCAACATGCACGGCACCATGGACACGACCGGACGGGTCGTCGCGGGCAGTCTTCAGGGGTCGGGGTTTTCGGGCGAATCCTTCACGATGGCGAAACAATAGCCGTTCCGCCCCGTGCCACAAATCTGCCCTTCGGCGGACTCCCGGGGCACTGGACGGCAGACTGGACGCCGACGCACAATTTCGTGATCCGCGGCTAAGGCGCAATACGACGGTTTCGCGCGGTTTCGTGCGGAACCGGCTCAGGCGTGTTGCCGGAACGTGATTTGCTCTTCCGCCCCGGTGGTCCGGCGCGGCCCGTTATGTTGAAAACCGATCTCCATCTCCACGCCTCCGAAGATCCAGAGGACTACATCCATCACAGCGCGACGACGCTGATCGACCGCGCATCGGCGCTGGGGTTCGACGCGCTCGCGATTACGCTGCACGATCGCCAGCTCGCCGACCCGGCCCTCACCGCTCGCGCGCGCGCCCGCGGCATCGTCCTGATCCCGGGCATCGAGCGAACGATCGAGGGACGGCACATCCTCCTGATCAATTTTCCGGAGGGCGTGGAGCGCGTGCGCACGTTCGACGACATCGCGGCGCTCAAGTCGAACTCGAACGGCCTTGTCGTCGCGCCGCATCCGTTCTTCCCGGACCGGAAGTGCCTGCGCGACATCATGGATGCGCGTCCCGAGCTGTTCGACGCGGTCGAGTGGAGCTACTTCTGGACGTACGGCATCAATTTCAACGCGCGGGCGGCCCGCTGGGCGCGGGCGCACCGCAAGCCGCTCGTCGCCAGCTCCGATCTTCACGATCTGCGTCAGCTCGGACGGACCTATTCGCTGGTCGACGCGTCCCGCGATCCCGACGCGATTTGCCAGGCCATCCGCACGGGCCGCGTCACCTTCGAGTCGTCGCCGGTCCCTCCCCTCGAACTCGTCTCGGTTTTCGGAGGCATGATGCTGCGCGGGAACAAGCCGCACGTGCCGGTGACGCACCCCGCCACGGCCTGAAACGAAACTGGAAACTGGAAACTGGAAACTGGAAACTGGAAACTGGAAACTGGAAACTGGAAACTGGAGTCTGGCGCGGCTGCAAGGCTCCGGCGGGATTCTGCCGCGCGTATGGTGGGACCGTGTGCCCGGACATTCGTCCGGAAGCCGCGCGGCGCAGATGCGACAGAATCCCGTCGGGCCGTTCTCAGCCCGGTGGCTCGTCCATTCGATGCCTCCTGAAGGGAAGCCAGCTGATTCGAGGATGCGCCCGTCGCGCGTCTGAGTCAAGTCACGGCGTCTCGCATCTTTTTCTCCCGATTTCTTCCTGGTCTCTGCGGATCTTCTGCTCTTGATCCCACAGGCCGCGTCGAGCGGCCCGAGCTTCCTCCTGCGCACGCAGCAGTTCGGCACGCCGTGCCGACGTGCGACCGGAGACGCGCGCCAGCCCCTCCCGCACCAGCAGCGCGTTCACGAACGTGCCGTCCTCGAGCAGCACGGATGCCGCGCCGGTGATCCATGTCCCGTCGGCTCTTCGCTCGAATTCGAGCCGGACCCACCGGTGCAGCACCAGCCCCGACAAGCGGTCGCGGGCGTCGAATGCGAACGGCGCGGCATTGTCGAATCCGCGTCCGATGCGGGGCGCCGCAATGCCGAGCAGCCGCACCCGTCCGAAGGACGCGACGGTGATCGCGTCCCCCGACGACACCTGCGTGACCAGCACGGGGTCCGTCGGCGCCCCGGGTTGGACGAGTTGAAACGGCGCCATCATTCCCGCGAGAGCAAGAAGCAGAATCTGCATCGGCGATCGCTCCTGTCATCGTTTACGGCGAGATCGCCCCCTCGCTGCAATTGACGCGCCCGGCGCGCGCCGTCAGCCCGTAAAGGGCTGACCCACACTGTTGGTGATGGAGCCAACCGGGCACCGCGAACCAGGAACCGCAACTGGCAACTGGCAACTGGCAACTGGCAACTGGCAACTGGAAACTGGCAACTGGCAACTGGAAACTGGCAACTGGAAACTGGCGACTGGCGACTGGCGACTGGCGACTGGCGACTGGCGACTGGTATCTGGCTACTGCTCATCCCGCAGGCGGCGCGGGGGGCGGCGGTTCGGGCGCGCGGCGGGCGGCGGAGGCGCCACGAGCACGCGAGCGAGCCACCGACGGACGTCATCCCTGAAATCCCGTCCGCCCTCGGGCGCGCGGGTGCCCGCGCCGCGGAGTGCGCCTTCGGCCGGCGTCCCTTCGAACAGCTCCACGAACAGGTCCGTGAGGAAATCCCGATCGGTCAGCGGCGTACGGATCCGGTCGGGGGGGGCGCCGGACATCTCGATGCCGAAGGCATGGCCGCGTGATTCGGCGAGCCGCTCGAGGAAGAAGCGGTCTGCTTCCGCCGGATGGCTTCGCTTTGCGGAGGCGAGCACGCGCGTTTCGTCCGGCCCGCTGTCGCAATAGAGCGACACCCCCGACGGGAGCGCCATGGCCCACGCCTCCCAGGTGCTGCCGTCCTCCCACTCCATGCGGAGCAGCCGCCGGGATCGGAGCGCGATGGGATCCACATGGGCGTGCTCGCCGGCGAGCGCTGCGTCGACGATGGCCTGCAGTTGGAGCGGTTCATGGGGGACCCGGAACGGCCACACGTCGTCGTGCGACCGGAACTGCCGGGCGCGCGCGTCCAGCGCCTCGAACACCTGCAGCCGCAGCCGCCGTCCCAGGAACGTCATGCGGGGCGACTCACCAATTCAGCAATCGATGCGATAAGCTACAGGCACGCATGTCCGGTTACATCAGTGGCCTGCTCCGGCGCCCGCCGGTTGGCTGGTGGGATCTGCTCGACATCGCGATCGTTTCCATTCTGATCTACGAATCGCTCAAGTTGATCAGGGGCACGCGCGCCGTCCAGATGGCGGTCGGGTCGCTCGTGGTGCTGGGGCTGTTCTATCTCTCGCGCCTGGCGCCGCTCCAGACCGTCAACTGGCTGATTCGCAACATTCTCGTCTACATTGCGTTTGCCGCGATCGTCATCTTTCAGTCCGACATCCGGCGGGCGCTCGCGCATCTCGGCCAGGCGCCGTTCTTCCGGTACTTTACCCGCCAGGAATCGGCCGACGAGATGATCGAGGAGGTGGTCGTCGCGGCGTCGATTCTCGCGGGGCAGCGCGTGGGGGCGATTTTCGCGATCGAGCGCGAGATCGGGCTGCGCAACTACATCGAGAGCGGCATTCCGCTCGATGCGACGCTGACGTACGACCTGCTGGTCACGATTTTTCAGCCCGGATCTCCGCTGCACGACGGCGCCGCCGTGCTGCAGGAGACGCGGGTGGCGGCCGCGGCCTGCTTTCTGCCGCTCACGGTCAACCCGCGCGTGAGCCGCGATCTCGGCACGCGGCACCGCGCGGCGATCGGCTTGACCGAAGAGAGTGACGCGGCGGCCGTGGTCGTCTCCGAGGAGACGGGCCAGATTTCGATCGCGCTCGACGGCGAAATCGAGCGGCCGCTCACGCCCGATCAGCTGCGCGACCGGCTGCGCGGGCTCGTCGTCCTGCGGCGGCGCGTGCGGCCGGCGTACGAGACCTGATGCGCTATCACCCCTTCCGGCACCTCGGGCTCAAGCTGCTCTCCGTCGCGCTGGCGACGCTGCTGTGGCTCACCGTGGCGGGCGAGCACGTCGTGGAGCGCTCGCTGCGGGTGCCGCTCGAGTTTCGCAACATCCCGGCGGAGCTGGAAATCGTGGGCGATCCGCCGTCCACGATCGACGTGCGCGTGCGGGGGACGTCGGCGCAGCTCAGCAAACTCGAGCCCGGGGAAATCGTGGCGGTCATCGATCTGGGGGCCGCGCGGCCGGGCGCGCGCATGTTCCATCTTCGCAACGACGAGATCAGCGCGCCGTTCGGCGTCGAGGTCACGCAGGTCGCGCAGCCGACGGTCTCGCTCGACCTCGAGCAGTCGGCGCGCCGGACCGTCCCGATCGTCCCCGCGATTCAGGGCGATCCCGCGTCGGGCTTCGTGGTCGGACGGATCACGTCGAACCCGGCGACCGTGGAGGTCGTCGGCCCGGTGACGCGCGTCCGCCAGGTGGCCGGCGCCACGACCGAGCCCGTGTCGGTGGCGGGCGCCCGTGCGCGGGTGCGGGACGTCGTCACGGTCGGGGTGCTCGACTCGTCGGTGCGGCTCGCGAAGCCCATTTCCGCGAGCGTCGTCATCGACATCCTCCCCGCGCCGGTCGAGCGCGAGCTCGCCAACGTCGCACTCCGCCCGCGTCAGCTCGCCGCCGGCCGCCGCGTGCAATTCAGGCCGTCCACCGTCGATGTGACGGTGCGCGGGAGCCGCGATGCGGTGGCGGCGCTCTCGACCGGCACGTTGCAGGCCTACGTCGATCTTGCCGGGCTGCGGCGGGGCCGGTACAATCTGCGGGTGCACGTCGATCCGATCGAAAACGTCGGGGTCACCCGGATCGATCCGGCGACCACCTCCGTCACAATCCGGTGATCATCCAGTCCGCCTTCTGCCCGTACGGCCAACGCGCGGCCCTCGTGCTGCGACCGCCTCTTTTCCGAGCATGAGCGAGCACCTGTTCGGGACCGATGGCGTCCGGGGGACGGCTGGCCAGTATCCACTCGATCACGAGACGGTCGCCCGGCTCGGCGCCGCGCTCGTCCGCGCGATGCGGCTGTCGGGCAATGACGCCGCGTCGCGGCCGCTGCGGTTTTTCGTCGGACGCGACACGCGCGAATCCGGCGAATGGCTGGAGCGGGAACTTGGCCGTGGTGTGCACGCCGAAGGGGGGGCGATCACCACGGCGGGCGTGATTCCGACGCCGGCCGTCGCGTACGTCACCCGGGCGCTCGGCTACGATGCCGGCCTCGTGATCTCCGCGTCGCACAATCCGTTCGCCGACAACGGCATCAAGGTGTTCTCCGGGCGCGGCGAGAAATTCACCGAGACGCTCGAGCGCCAGGTCGAAGACATCATCGCGGATCGCCGCTGGTCGGTCCCCGACAACGGATTGCCGCCGGTCGACCGCACCGACGTGATCGACGCGTACATCGCGCACGCGCGGCTCGCCTTTCCGGCGCCCGAGCGACTCGGACGCTTCAAGGTGGCGATCGACTGCGCGAACGGGGCGACGACGACGGTCGCCCCCGCGCTGTTCCAGCAACTCGGCTACGACGTCACGGTGCTCAGCGCCGAACCCGACGGCCGCAACATCAACCTCGGGTGCGGCTCCACGCATCCGGAACGGCTGGCGACGGTCGTCCGCGAGGGGGGCCACCGGATGGGCATCGCGTTCGACGGCGACGGCGATCGCGCGATCTTCGTCGACGCCGCCGGCCGGATCGTCGACGGCGACGCCGTCATGCTGATCTGCGCGCGCCACATGCAGGCGCAGCATCGCCTCAGCCGCGACGCGGTGGTGGCCACCGTGATGAGCAACATCGGGCTCGAGATCGCCCTCCGCGAGAGCGGCATCGATCTCGTCCGCTGTCCGGTCGGCGACAAGTACGTGATGGAAGAGATGCTCAAGCGCGGGCTGTCGATTGGCGGCGAACAGTCGGGGCACGTCATCTTCTCCGAACACCTGTTCACGGGGGACGGCATCGTCACCGCGCTCAGCGTGCTCCGCGTGATGGCCGACACGGGGCGCGAGCTGGGCGACTTGGCCGGCCAGCTCGTCGCGTACCCGCAGGTGCTCGTCAACGTCCGGGTGCGCACGAAGACCGATCTCCGGAGCGTGCCCGCCATTGCGGCCGCGATGGCGCGCGTCGAGCAGCAGCTCGCGGGTCAGGGCCGTCTGCTCGTCCGGTACTCGGGAACCGAACCGCTGGTGCGCGTCATGATCGAAGGGCGCGACCAGCAGGAAATCCAGGCGTGGGCCAGGGAGATTGCCGACGCCGTGACGCAGCATCTCGGATGAGCGAGGTTCGGCCAGCGCGCCTCAGCGTCAACGTCAACAAGATTGCGACGCTGCGCAACTCGCGCGGCGGCCACACGCCGTCGGTGCTCGACGCGGTCGACGTCTGCGTCGCCGCGGGGGCGCCAGGCATCACCGTCCACCCGCGCGCGGACGAGCGGCACATCAGGCGCAGTGACGTCCGCGAGATCGCGGCGGCGCTCGCGCCGCGCCGCGGACGGGTCGAGCTGAACATCGAAGGAGATCCGCGTCCGGACCTGCTGCAGCTCGCCCACGAGATTCGCCCCGACCAGTTCACGCTCGTGCCGGTCCGTCCCGGCGAGATCACGAGCCAGGCGGGCTGGCCGGCCGACACGCCGGTCGACCACCTGCGCGGCATCGTCGCCGATCTGCGGCGCGATGGTATCCGCGTCAGTCTGTTCGTCGACCCGGATGCCGGGGGCGTGCAGCTGGCGTCCGAGGTGCAGGCGGATCGCGTGGAGTTGTATACCGAGCCGTTCGCCAGAATGTTCGCCGCCGGCGCCGCCGACGCCGATCGCAGCTTCGAGCAGTACCGGCGGGCCGCCTATCTCGCGCACTCGCTCGGCCTCGGGATCAACGCCGGACACGACCTCGATCTCGACAACCTCCGGCTGTTCCGCACGCTGCCGTATCTGGACGAGGTGTCGATCGGCCACGCGCTGATCAGCCATGCCCTGTCCGTCGGGCTCGATCGCGCCGTCCGCGAGTATCTGGCGGTGCTGTCGGGCGCGAGTGAATAAATCGCCCTTCCGGCGATTCCTGACAGCGGCCGCGCTCGTCGCGGTGGCATTCGGCACGCGCCCGTTCGCCGCGGCGCGCAGCGTGTCGTTCCGGACCGACGACGGCGTCACGCTGTCGGGGATCTGGTACGAGCCGGCCACACGGCCCGCACCGGCCGTCATTCTGGTGCACATGCTGCACCGGACGCGCGCCGACTGGGAGCCGCTCGCCTCGCGCCTGGCGGGGGCCGGCATCGGCGTGCTCGCGTTCGACCTGCGTGGGCATGGCGAATCGGGCGGCGCGCGGCCGGAAGACGGGCACTACGAGGGCTTCCTGCCAGACGTCGCGGCGGCGCGCCGGTTCGTCGCCTCGCGCGCCGACGTCGTCGCCTCGCGCGTGGCGCTCTGTGGCGCGTCGATGGGCGCCAACCTGATCGTCCTCGATGCCACGGCCCACCCGGGTCCGGCCGGGCTCATCCTGTTGTCGCCGTCGATGGACTATCGCGGGTTGCGGATCGCCGCGGCCGTCCGGAAATATCCGGGCCCGATGCTGATGGTGGCCGGCGAGGACGACCCGTACGCCTCGCGCTCGATGCGCGAGATCGTGAAGGCGGGGGGCGGCGTGCGCGAAACGCTGCTGCTCCCGGGCGCCGGCCACGGCACGGCGATGTTGGCGCGACGCCCCGAGCTGATCCCGGCGCTGGTGGACTGGCTCCGGAAGACGTTGATATGATTGACGTTCAGCGTTTTCTCAACCAGCACATCCTGTGTCGCGCGATTCATTCGTTTTCGGTCTGGCGGGCGTCTTCTTTGGCGTCCTGATCGGCTGGATTATCGGCAGCCAGCAGGCCGCGGCGCGCGTCGCGCCGCCGCCGCAGACCGCCTCTGCCCCGAGCACGCCGGCCGCGGGCCAGCAGGCGCCGCCGCCCTTCGATCAGACCCGGGCCACCGCGCTCGAGCAGACCGCCGCGAGCCATCCCCGCGATGCCGCCACGCGCGTGCAGCTCGCCAATCTCTATTTCGACGCCGAGCGCTTTCCCGACGCCACGCGCTGGTACGAGGAGGCGCTGAAGATCGAGCCGCGCGACGTCGATGCGAGCACCGACCTCGGGATTGCCTACTACTATATGAACCAGCCGGATCGAGCGATCGCGCAGTTCGATCACTCGCTCCAGATCGATCCCAAACATACGAAGACCCTGTTCAATCTCGGCATCGTCCGGGCGTTCGGCAAGCAGGATTTGCAGGGGGCGGTCGACGCCTGGAACGAGGTGCTGCAGGTCGCGCCGCCGGGATCGGACGATGCGCGCGCCGCGCAGCAGGCGCTCGACGCCGTCAAGTCGGGCCATCAGAACCTCGGCGGCAATGGCGCGCGCACACCAGGCAACTGAGATGCTTCCCTGGGTGCTTCGGCTGGTGCTGGTGCTCGTCGTGGCCCGCACGATCTGGCGGCTGATCGAAGGTGTCGCCGCGGGCCTGTCGGCGCCGGCATCGGAGCCGCGGCCGGTAGGGCTGGTGCGCGATCCGGTGTGCGGCACGTTCGTCGTGCCCTCGCGCGCCCTGAGCGCCGGCGCCGGCGCGGAGCAGCACTTCTTCTGCTCCGAGCGGTGCCGTCAGGCGTGGGGCGTGCGATGAGCGCCGGCGACGCGCGCGAGAGCGCGTTGCGCGCGGACATCGTCGAAGTCGGCCGGCGGCTGTACGCGCGCGGCTACACGGCGTCGAACGACGGCAACATCAGCGTGCGGCTCGACGACCAGCGCCTCCTCATGACGCCGAAGAGCGTCTGCAAGGGTTTCATGTCGCCCGACATGATGTGCATCACGGATCTCGACGGCCGCAAGCTGCAGGGAGAGCGGGATCCGTCGTCGGAGATGCTGATGCACCTGGAAGTGTACCGTCAGCGTCCGGATGCGCAGGCCGTGGTGCACGCGCATCCGCCGACGGCGACCGGCTTTGCGGTCGCGGGGATTCCGCTCGACCGCGCGGTGCTCGCCGAAGTCGTCACGACGCTCGGGAGCATTCCCATCGCGGAGTATGCGACCCCCTCGACGCAGGAGCTGCCCGAGGCCGTGCGCCGGTACGTGAAGGCGCACGACGGCATGCTGCTCGCGAATCACGGCGCGCTGACGATCGGCACCGATCTGTTCTCGGCGTATTACAAGATGGAGACGGTCGAGCACTTCGCGAAGATCAGCCTCGTCGCGCGCCTTCTCGGGGGGGAGCGCGTGCTCTCGCGTCGCGAGGTGGACCGTCTGCAGGGCCTTCGCGGCATGTATGGCATCGCGTCCCCCGCACCGATTTGCCCGCCCGACCAGACGGCCGCCGACCTGACGAGCTGCCAGACGGTGCGCGCGCCGGATACGGCGGGGGAGCGGCTGGTGCCCGGCGGACCCGTTTCCGGGGGCGCCGTCGGCCAGGATACGGAAATTCGGCTAACATACCGCGAGCTGTCGGCGTTGATCGAGGCAGCCGTCCGGGAAATCAGCTAACGACGGCCCGCCTTCGCGCCGAAGGCGCTACGGCGCGGCGAAGCCCCCCGGTCTTTGAAAGGGCGCGAGCAAGGCGAGCGCCCCCCGCGAACGGCGCGAGCCGGCGAAGCGGCGAGCGAGAGCGTGCAGGGGGGTCCGGCGGGGCGAAGCCCCCCGGTCTTTAATAGGAGTATGCAGCATGGGTGAGGCGCTCGGGATGGTCGAGACCAAAGGGCTGGTCGCGATGATTGAGGCGGCCGACGCGATGGTCAAGGCCGCCAAGGTGACGCTCGTCGGGTGGGAGAAGATTGGCGCCGGCTACGTGACCGCGATCGTGCGCGGCGATGTCGCCGCCGTCAAGGCCGCGACCGATGCCGGCGCGGCCGCGGCGCGCCGCGTCGGCGAGCTGGTGTCGGTACACGTGATCCCGCGGCCGCACGCCAATCTCGAGGACGCGCTGCCGATCGGCAAGAGCACGAACGTCAAGTAGATGATTCTGGCCAGGATCGTCGGCACCGTGGTCGCGACGCGAAAGGACGAGCGGCTCGTCAGCAACAAGCTGCTCGTCGTCCGCCCGATCGATCCGCACGGCAAGGCCGAGGGGAACTACCTGGTTGCGGTCGACACCGTCGACGCCGGCTTCGGCGAAACCGTCCTGGTGGTCAGCGGCAGTTCAGCCCGCATGGCCTCGGGCATGAAAGACTGTCCGGTCGACGCGGCGATCGTCGGGATCGTCGACACGGTGCAGGTCAGCGATGCGGGCGTCTGAGGGCCTGTGAATCAATGCCCAGCGAGAGAACGTGTGAGCGAGTCCGAGGGGCGCAGCCCCTCGGTTGAGGCCTGACGTGCAGCTCGCGCGCGTGCTCGGCGAAGTGGTGTCGACGATCAAGGATCCCAGCCTGCACGGGACGAAGCTGCTCGTGCTCCAGCCGATCGCCGCCTCGGGGGAGCCCTCCGGCCGCACCCTGATCGCGCTCGATTCGGTCGGGGCGGGCGCCGGGGAGCACGTCTTCTTCGTCCGCGGCCGCGAAGCCGCGTTTCCGTTCTATCCCGCCGAGCCGCCCACCGACGCCGCGATTGTCGGGATTGTGGATTACTGGAACCTGGAACCTCCTAAAGCCCAAAGCCCAAAGCCCAAAGCCCAACCCTGATGCAGATCGCGCGCGTGGTCGGGACCGTCGTCTCGACGCAGAAGAACCGGAAACTGGAAGGAGCCAAGCTGCTGCTCGTCCAGCCGCTGACGCTCGACGAGAGGCCGCGCGGCACGACCTTGCTGGCCATCGATTCGGTGGGCGCGGGCGTCGGCGAGAAGGTGCTGGTCGTGCTCGAGGGACGTGCGGCCGGTGAGGCGCTGGGCCGCAAGGCGGCAGCCGTCGATGCCGCGATCGTCGGCATCGTCGACGCGGTTGAATACGACGAGGCCGGGTAGGGACGAACCATGTCGATGAACGAAGACGCGGTGCGGGCGCTGGTGCGGGAATCGATCGCGAAACACCTGGGCGTGCGCGAACCGGAGCCGTCCGGCGCCGCCGCCACCTTGCTGCACCTGACGTCGCACGCGAGCCACTTCCGGTACGCGCTGCCGGAGAGCGGCGGTCCGTGCCTCATCGAGCCCGGCGTCGCCTGCAATCACTGCGGCTACTGCCAGTCGCACGGGCATTGACCGCGGCCGGCATGACCAGTGGTCGGACCATGCTGACGAGTGCGCCCGAAACCGCGACGCCGTCGCGGAATCGCGTCGCCGCCGCCGCTCCGGTGGCCGCCGTCATGCGGCGCCTGGCGAAGGCGATCGACGGGCTCGACGAGCCCGCGGTCGAGAAGATTGCGAAGGACCAGCGGGAAGACGCCTTCCAGGTGCTCATCGCGACGATGCTGTCGGCGCAGACGCGTGATGCGGTGACGCACGCGGCCTCCACGCGGCTGTTTCGCGCCGCGCGCACGCCGCGCACGCTGGCGGCGCTGCCGGTGAAGCGGATCGAGCAGCTGATCTATCCGGTCAGCTTCTACCGGCACAAAGCGGTGCACGTGAAGCAGACGTGCGAGCAGATCCTGTCGCGCTTCGGCGGGCGCGTCCCGGCGTCGATGGCCGATCTGCTCACCCTGCCGGGCGTCGGACGCAAGACGGCGAACCTCGTGCTGATCCTGGCGCATCGAAGCCGGGCCAACATCTGCGTCGATACCCATGTGCACCGGATTGCGAACCGCCTCGGGTGGGTCCGGACCCGGACGCCCGACCAGACGGAGCAGGCGCTCTATCGCACGACGTCGCGCCGGTGGTGGCCGATTATCAATCTCTATCTCGTCACGTGGGGACAGAACGTCTGCCGCCCGGTGTATCCGGTCTGCGGCGCGTGCGTCCTCGCCGATTTGTGTCCGAAGGTCGGGGTGACGAGAACCGGGCGGAGGCCTTCATGATCAAACGGATGCTCGTGCTCCTCGCCGTGCTCGCCATCGCGCCGGCCGCGTTCGCGCAGCAGAAGTCTCCAGGCGCGGGACCGGTCATCGTGCTCGAAACCGCGAAGGGCACCATCGCGATCGAAACCTACCCCGAGGAGGCGCCGAAGACGGTCGCCCGAATCCTGGAGCTGGTGAGGAAGGGCTTCTACAACGGGCAGCGGTTCCACCGCGCGGATCCGAACTTCGTGATCCAGATCGGGGATCCAGCCACGCGCGACATGACGAAGATCGACTGGTGGGGGCGCGGCGGCAGCGGCACGCCGATTGGCGTCGCCGAGATCACGAAAAAGCGCCGCAACGTGCGGGGGGCCGTCGGCATGGGCCATACGGGCGATCCGAAAATGGCCGACAGCCAGTTCTACGTCACGCTGCGGAACGCGCCGGAACTGGACGGCAAGTACACCGTGTTCGGCCGCGTGATCAGCGGCATGGAGGTCGCGATGAAGATTCGCAAGGGCGATCTCCTCAAGCGCGCGACGGTGAAGGGGGAAGCACGCTGACGAGTCCCCGGAGCTCCGGATACCGTTCGACGAACGGTTCCGGATAGGCGCCGTCGAGCGGCTGGCCGAGGTGCTGCTTGATCATCGCGGCGTTCGCCACCGATTTCGCGGAAAAGTGGTTGTTCGTGTACAGGTACGCCTTCTTGACCTCGCGCGCGGCGGCCGCGGCGGCATCGGCAAACGGCGCGAGCTCCCGGTCGCTGTAGAAATAGTCGTAGCGGTCCTCCGATTTCTCGTGCCGCCACCACTGCGCGGCGTTCCGGCCGTGCAGCCGCATGTAGTAGAACGTCCGCGCGTTGGCCGCCAGGTTCTGCCGGATCGAGAACTTGAATTTCGGCTCGTCGATCTGCGCCCAGGCGGCATCGAACGACCCGAGCAGCGCGAGCGTGCCCGACGGGTCGTCGCTCCAGCTGCGGTCGCGGAGCTCCACCGCCACGGGATACTGGCGGAAGCTGCCGAGCAGCCACTCGAGATAACCCCGCGCGTGTGAGTCGTTCTTGAAGCTCGGGGGAAACTGCGCGAGCAGCGCGCCCAGCCGCCCGGCGGTGACGAGCGGGTCGAGCGCGCGCCGGAATTCGTCGACGTCCGTTGCGCCGAGGTCCGCGGGATCCTCCCCGGTGGCCTCGACGAACATGTCCGGGTGCGTGAACTTCTGATACAGCTTCAAGGAGAACTCGAAGCCGGGGCGGGTGCGCTCGATCCAGGACTGCACGGTGCGAGGCGACGGGATGCCGTAGAACGAGGAATTCACCTCCACGGTCTCGAAATGCTCCGCGTAGAACGCGAGCTCGTCGAACCCCCCTTTGCGCCGCGACGCGCCGGGGGCAACCGGATAGAAGATCCCGTTCCACGTCCCGCGCCCGGAGGGATAGCTCCAGCCCGACGTCCCGACGCGGATTTCACTCATCCCAGCTTCGCGTACGCCTCTTTGTCGAACCCGAAAATGGTCTTCGTCCCCTTGACCAGCACCGGGCGCCTGATCAGGTTCGGGTTCTCCATCATCAGATCGATCGCTTCCTTCTTCGACCGCGGCAGCGGCCGCTGCTTCCAGACCGGGCTCCGCGTGCTGACGTAGTCGAGGAAGCGGTCGCGGTCGATATGCTTCTCGAGGAAGGCCCGGTCGGGCGGGTTGCGGTTGATGTCGCGCTCCTCGACGTCTACGTGGTGCGTATCCAGAAAACTTCTGGCATTGCGGCACGTCGTTCAGGTGGGTTTCCAGTAGAAGGTCGGCTTCGGCATCCGACTATTCTACTCGGGCTAAAATAAAGGGTTACATGCTCACCGTCCACGAGATCTTCCACTCCATTCAGGGGGAGTCGTCGTTCAGCGGGCGGCCGTGCGTGTTCGTGCGGCTGACGGCGTGCGATCTGCGGTGCACGTGGTGCGACACGCCGTACGCGTTCCACGAGGGGCAGAAGATGGCGATCGACGCCGTCCTCGATCGCGTCCGCGGCTACGGCTGTCCCCTGGTGGAGGTGACGGGCGGCGAACCGCTTCTGCAGGCCGACGTGTATCCGCTGATGGAGCGGCTGCTGGCGGCCGGCTACGAGGTGATGCTCGAGACCGGCGGTCACCGCAGCACCGCGCGCGTGCCGCCGGCGGTCGTGACGATCCTCGACGTCAAGTGTCCGGGCAGCGGTGAAGCCGACGAGATGTGCTGGGAGAATCTCGATCGGCTCCGCCCGCGCGACGAGGTGAAGTTCGTGCTGCGCGACCGCGCCGACTACGACTACGCGCGCGACGTCGTCGGACGCCACGACCTCGGGCGCCGTGCGGCCGCGGTTTTGTTTTCTCCCGTCCATGGCGTCCTCGAACCGAAACCCCTGGCCGAGTGGATCCTCGCGGATCGCCTGCCCGTCCGCCTCCAGCTCCAGGCCCACAAGTACATCTGGAGCCCGGAGACGCGGGGAGTGTGACTCGGGGTTTGGAATTTAGAGAGGCTTTGGGAACTGGCAACTGGCAACTGGGAACTGGCAACTGGTGACTGGTGACTGACTTGTCCCGAGCGGTCGTGCTCTTGAGCGGTGGGCTGGATTCGTATACGGCGGGAGCGATCGTCCGAGCCGAGGGCTACGATCTGTACGCGCTTACCGTGCGGTACGGCCAGGTGCACGCGCGCGAGATCGAGGCGTCGCGCGCGGTGGCACAGGCGCTCGGGATCGTTCGGCAGCTCGAGATCGACGTCAACCTCTCCGCGATTGGCGGCTCCGCGCTCGTCGGAGACGGCGCGGTGCCGAAGGATCGCGCGCTCGACACGGCCGAGATTCCGTCGACGTACGTTCCCGCGAGGAACACGATCTTCCTTTCGCTCGCGCTCGGCTGGGCGGAAGTGATCGAGGCGCGCGCCATTGTCATCGGCGTGAACGCGCTCGACTACTCCGGATATCCGGACTGCCGGCCGGAGTACCTGCAGGCGTTCGAGCGTGTCGCGGCGCTGGCGACGCGCGCCGGCGTCGAGGGTCGGCCGATTCAGATCCTCGCGCCGCTGCTGCACATGAGCAAAGCTCAGATTATCGAGCGCGGCGTCGCGCTCGGCCTCGACTACGGGCTCACGCACAGCTGCTACGATCCAGACCCTGGCGGCGGCCCCTGCGGGCGCTGCGACAGCTGCGTGCTGCGCGCGCGCGGGTTCCGCGAGGCGGGCGTCGCCGATCCAACCTCTCTTCGCTCATGACCGAACGTCTCTATTACGCCGACCCGTACCTCGGAGAGTTCGACGCGTCCGTCGTCGCGACGCTGACCCACGAGGGACGTCCGGCCGTCGTGCTCGACCGCACGGCGTTCTATCCCACGTCGGGCGGCCAGCCCTTCGACACCGGCGCGCTCACGCCGGCGACGGACCCGTCGGCGCCAGCCGTGCGGGTCGTCGACGTCGTCGACGAGGAGGACGGCCGGATCGTGCACGTCGTCGACGAGCTGCCGCCGCCGGGCCGCTTGCACGGCACGATCGATTGGGCGCGGCGCTTCGATCACATGCAGCAGCACACCGGCCAGCACGTGCTCTCGGCTGCCTTCGATCGGCTGTTCGGCATTCGCACCGAGAGTTTTCATCTCGGCGCGGCGTCGGCGACGATCGACCTCGCCCGCCAGGTCTCGCCGGCCGAATTGACGGCCGTCGAGGACGAAGCCTGCCGGATCGTCTGGGAGGACCGTCCGGTCGCGATCCGGTTCGTGGACGCCGACGAAGCGGCGCGGCTCTCGCTGCGCAAGCCGTCCGCGCGCGCCGGCACGCTGCGCCTGATCGACATCGCCGATTTCGATCTGTCCGCGTGCGGCGGGACGCACGTCGCGCGGACGGGCGCGATCGGCATGATCGCGATTGCCGCGAGCGAACGCTTCCGCGGCGGTTCGCGGGTGACGTTCCTGTGCGGCCGGCGCGCGCTCGACGGCTTCCGCGCGCTGCGGGACGCGATGGCCGCCAGCCTCCGGGTGCTCAGCGTCTCCCCCGCGGAAATGCCCTCCGCGATCGAACGGGTGCAGGCGGACGCGAAGAGTCTGCGCCGTCACGTGAAGGATCTGCAGACCGAGCTGGCGGGCCACGAAGCGGCCGCTCTGATCGGATCAGCCGAGACGGTCGGCGCCGTGCGGCTGGTGACCGCGGTCGAGACCGGCTGGGACATGAACGCGCTGAAGGCGCTCGCCGGCCGTCTCGCGGAGCAGCCGGACGTCGTCGCAGTCGTCGTCAGCGAGCCCGCTCCGGCGTCCGTGGCGATCGCGTGCGGCGCCGCCGCCGGCGTCGACTGCCGCGCGCTGCTCAGCGCCGCTGTCTCGGCGTTCGGCGGCAAGGGAGGGGGGCGGCCGGAACTCGCGCAGGGCGGTGGCATCAACGCCCCCGCCGCGGACGTCGCCGAGACGGTGCGGGAGGCGGCGCGGGGGACGGCCGGCCGCTGACGGCGTCAGCCCCCCTTTGTCCCCTCGGAAATGAGCACGAGCGCCCGGCCGGCCTCACGCCGCACGTCCTCGTCCGGATCCCGCATCGCCTTCCGCAGGGCCGGGACCGCCCCCTGGGCAAGCGCTCCGTATGCGCCGAGCGCGACCGCGGCCGCGCGCCGCACGCCGGCATCTTCGTCGTCGAGCGCCTTGGCGAGCGCCGGCACCGCGTGCGTCGGATCGTCACGGACGATCCCGAGATAGGTGACCGCAATCTCGCGAACGGACGGATCCGGATCCGCGAGTCCTTCGAAGAGCAGCGGAAGCACCAGCTGCGGATCGATCGACGCTCGCTCGCGCAGCTTGCCGATCGATCGCAGCGCCTCACGCCGGACCACCCCGTCGTCGGAATTGTGGAAGGCCTGCTCGAGCGGGACAACGGTGAGCGAGCCCATGAAGCTCGCGGCCAGCGCGGCTTCCGGGGCGTACTCCGGATCCTGCAGGAGCGCGATGATGTCGGGAATGGCCTCGGCGGCGCTCGGGCCGAGGATCGCGCACGCCTTGAGCGCGGCCCGGCGCCGTTCCTGCGGCGCGCCATCGTCCTGCAGCGTGGCGCGGATGGCCGGCAGCGCCGACGTGCCGAGCTGCTGCACTTCGGCCGTGCCCCGTTCGACGTCGCGGGGGTTCTGGCTCGTCAGGTCGTCGAGGAATCGCACGCTCGGCCGCGCCACGCGAATCGCCGCGGAACCGGCCTCGGGCGATCGGTAGTACCAGATCGCCGCGCCGACGCCGGCCACGAGCGCCAGCAGCAGGACCACGAATCTCGACACGTGATCATTCTATGGCGATAGAACGAGCGTTGTGCCGGCACCTCCCAAAGCCCAAAGCCCAAAGCCCAAAGCCCAAAGCCCAACTACCGGCGTGTGAAATTCGAGAGGGTCTCGACGGCGAGGTCGGCGATCCAGTTCACGGTCGTGGCAGGGATGTCGAACGCGTTGGCCAGGATCGAGTACGCCAGCAGCTCGTCGTCGCGCGTCCGAACGTAGCCGGAGAGCGCCCGCGTGTTGGCCATGGATCCGGTCTTGGCGATCGCGTTCGCTTCCGCGCGCGTGTGCTTCAGGCGGCTCCTCAGCGTGCCGTCCTGCCCCGCGATTGGCAGTGTGGCCATGAACGCGTCGTGATGCCGCGGATCGGCGGCCATGTGGGCGAGGATCGTGACGAGCATGTCCGCCGTCACGTAGTCGTACCGCGACAGCCCGGACCCGTCGAGTTGCACGAACGTCGTCGGCGGAATGCCCCATGCGGCCAGAATCGTCCGGACGCCCAGGCGCCCGCCGTCCGCGGTCCCCAGGCCTGCCGTCGCCGCCCCGATCGCCTTCAGCAGCGTTTCGGCGTACAGGTTCTGGCTCACTTTCATCATCACCGTCGCGATGTCGCGCAGCGGCGGCGACGACGCGGCGGTCAGGATCCGCCGCGTGCCCGGGGGCGGCGCGTCGAGGACGTCGTCGCCATCGACGGCGTCCCCGTCCACCTCGATGCCCCGGAGCGCGAGCCCGTCCTTCACCGACTGCGCGAAGTAGACGGTGGGATTCACGACCGCGACCTCGAAGGCCGCGGGCTTCGCATCGACCGCCAGCGACCCCGTGAGTTCGAGCATCGGTCGATCGGTGTGTCGCACGAACTCGATCGTGTCGACGGATCCCGGCGCGCCGGTGTAGGCGCGGTTCAAAATGGTCAGGCCGCTGCCGGGCGTCAGCTCGGCGGTCGTGATGTCTCCGGCGGCGAGACCGGGCCGGACGTCCAGCGTGGCGGCATTCTCGTCGAATTCGAGCGCGCCGACCGGCGCGGCATAGCCGTACTGCAGGTCGTCCCACGACCAGCCGGCGCCGAGCGGCCGATCGTCGAAGGCGTTGTCGTCGCCGACGACCCGTCCGGCAATCCGGACGATGCCCTCATTCTTCAGCGCCGCGGCCCATTCGTCGAGCACTGCCGCATCGCGCTGCTGGCGGCTGTTGATGCTCGGGTCGCCCGTCCCGCGCACGACGAGGTCTCCCTCGAGGACGCCGTCGCTGACCGGGGCCGTCGTTTCCAGCGCGGTGGTGAACCGGTAATCCCATCCGAGCGTCTGGGCGGCGGCCGCGAGCGTCACGATCTTCATGTTCGACGCCGGCATCATCAGCTTGCGCGCGTTCAGCTCGTAGAGCGTCCGGCCGGTGTCGAGCGAGCGCACCTCGACGCCCCAGAGCCCCTGGGCCATGACGGGTGCGTTGAAGATGTGGGAGAGATCGGTCGCCAACCCGCGCTCGGCGGGTGAAGAGGCGTGCGCCGACGGCACCGCGGGACGCGGGTGCGACGCGCAGCCGGCCCCGAGCGTCAGGGCGGCGGAGACGGCGATTGCCGGGAGTGGGCGTCGAATTATTTCAGCGCCTCGATCGCCTTGACGATGCCGTCGAGCGTCGCGGCGTCAATCTTCGCGGCACCGGCTTCGCCGTCGCGCCGTGCGAAGACGTCGCTGCCGTGCTTCCCGAAGGCGACCTCTTCGTGCTTGCCGTCGTCGGTCTGGAGCGTCGCGGTCAGTTCCGGCTCGTCGAGTCCCGTGTCTTTCGTCGCGGCGACGAACGAGGTCGCGTGGGTGCCGGTCAGCGCGGTCACGAGCGCGTCGACCTTGGCGGTGTCGGCGTCCTTCTTCGCGGGGGCCGTTTCCTTCCACTTTTCGCCGGACTTCTCGAACACCGTCGTCTGGCCGTTGCGGACGATCTGGACGCGCGTGGTGTTGAACGCCCGCGCGTTGAACAGATCCTTCAGGCGGAAGTCGTCCGCTCCCTTCTTCAGATCGCTCACGAGCGACGCGTCGATCGTGAACACCATCGGGCGCGACAGATCCTTCGCGTAGACCAGCGCGTCGCCGGCGGTCTTCCCGATGGCGAGCGCCGCCTGGGAACTGCCCGCCGCGAGCTTCACGGTGACGTCCGGCTCGTCGAGGCCGTACGGCTTCAGGTCCTTCGGGTCGGCGGCGGTGATGGCCTTCATCTGGGTCGTGTTCAGCCGGCCCACCAGGCCGTCGACCGCGTTGAAGTCGGCCGGAGCGGACACCGGCGACGTGATCTTCCAGTCGCTGCCGCTCTTCGCGAACGTCAGATGCCGATTCGACGTCTGGATGTCGAGGGTGTCGACCTTATCGCGATCGACGTTCAGAATCGACTTGTCGCGCAGGTCGAACGGTTTCCGGTTGAAGGTGCCCTCCAGGTACGACGACACGAGGAAGACACGCGGATTGTCGGGCACCTTCGCGTACAGGTCCGACCCCGTCGGCGTTTTCTGGCCGATCTGCAGCTCGTGCTTCTTGCCGCCGGCCGAGAAATCGACCACGATGCGCGGGGTCGCGAGACCGTAGGGCTTCAGATCCGACGGTTTGTCGTCCACCACGCGCTGCACCTCGAGCGACGAGAGGCTGCTGGTGATCCCGGACAGTTCGCCGGCGTCCGCCTTGGCGGCTTCCGGCGAGGTGAGATGCCAGTCGCCGGACTGCTTCTGCGCGGTCGTGCGCTCACCGGATTCCGGCTTGATCGTGACCTGATCGATCTTGTCCGCCTCGACGCCGGTGAACACCTTCTCGAGCTTCTTCTCGGTCGGGGGGGGCTGCTTCGAGTCGTAATACGCGTAGCCGCCCAGCGCCACCGCGATCACCAGGAGAACGAGAACACTCCACCCTCTGCCCATCTACCGCCTCCTCCACCAGGTCTGCACGCCGGCCAGCAGGATCAGGGCGGGCACGATCAGGACGGTGAGGAAGAAGAGCCGGCGCTCCTGGTCGGCCGTCATCGTGATCCGGCGATCGCCCGCCTCGTGCGGGCGGATGGAAATCAGGTTTTCCTGCTGAGCGAGCCAGTTGATGGTGTTCAGGAACAGATCGCGATTGCCCTGGATCCCCAGCGCGCCGTTGCTCGCGAAGTCCGAGTCGCCGATCGCGACGAGGCGGGTTTCGGGCTTGTTGTCGTCGGCACCCTTGGACGCCGGCGGCGCTTCCGCCGCGGGGGCCGAGACGGCGGCCCCGAGCGAGATCGGGCCGGCCTTGTCCCCCTTGTCGAGATCGCGCGACACCTTGCCGGTCGTCGTCAGCGTCTTGATGTCTGTCTCGGCCCAGCTGCTCGGGCTCGTCGAGATGATCGACTGCGCGTTGTGGCCGTCCACCCCCCCCTGGATCACGTCGACCGACCGCGCGAGCGGGTAGGCGGTCATCACCTTGAAGTTGTCGGTGATCGGATGCGCCCCGTAGCTCGCCGCGACGGGCACGGAGGCATCGGCGCCGAACAACTGGCCGACGCCGCTCACGTCGACGACGACGTCGGTGCCGAGGTTGATGTCCCAGTTCCTCAGCAGCGCCACCAGGTCGGGCAGCGGCGACTTGTCGGCGGTGTCGGGGGGATCGAGCAGGAAGAGCACCTTGCCGCCCCTGGCGAGATAGCGTTTGAGCATGTCGATCTCGCCCGGCAGGAAGTCGGTCTTGGGGCCGGCGATCACGAGCACGTCGCAGTCGGCGGGCACCGAGCCCTTCTGCGCGAGCACCACCTTGTCGACGACGAAGTTGCTCGACGTCAGCGCGGAGGTGACCGCGTTGTAGCCGGCGCGGTCGGCGCCGGCGGTGTCGCGCTCGCCGTGCCCCTGCGTGAAGTAGACCTTCGGCGTGCGCCCCTCCACCGCCTTGATGAGCGCGTTGGTCAGCGCCTGCTCGTCGTCGGTCGTCGCTTTTTCGGTGCGCCCCTGGTACTCGATCACGACCGTGCCGGCCTGCTGCACGCCGTACTGGTTGGCCATCGCCGGCTTCTTCAGCACGTCGATGTAGTCGATGCTGACCTGCGGCGAGGCGTACTGGTATTCGTCGAGGCGGTCGTGGAACCGCTGGAAGTCCTCGCTCTGCGCGAACACGCGGATGTGCACCGGCTTGGTCAGGTCGTGCAGCACCTTCTTCGTCTGATCCGACAGCGAGTACTGCTTCGTCGCGGTGAGGTCCCAGCGCTTGTCGTGGCGCGAGGCGAGATAGTTGATCGCCACCAGAATGGCCAGCACGATCACGACGCTCGCGGCGGCGAGGGATCCGAACCGCGCCTGCCGGCCGGCAAAGGCGCGGGCGATTTCGCGCCACTGGCCCAGCACGTAGAGCAGCGTCAGGGCGAGCCCCGCGATTGCCAGCCAGTTGTAATACGGCTGCCACCCGGGTTCGAGGAACCGAATCGCGACCGCCGCGAAGACCAGTGCGACGCCGAGCCAGCCGAGGAGTCCGAGCACGCGTTTCAGCATCCGCCTAACCCCGCCACCGTTCCATGTCGACCGACTTGGCGGTCAGGAACAGCCCGAACGTGATGAAACTCAGGTAATAGATGACGTGCTTCGTGTCGATGATCCCCTTCGCGAAGTCGTCGAGGTGTTCCGTGATCGACAGATACGACACGATCGCCTGCGTCGTCGGGCCCGAGGAATCCGCGATCCAGTTGATGACCCACAGCATCAGGAACACGGCGAAGGTCAGGAAGCCGGCGACGATCTGGTTCTTCGTCAGGCTCGAGATGAACAGGCCGAGCGCGACGAAGCAGCCGCCCATCAGGATCAGTCCGAGGTATCCGGCGACGATCGGGCGCCACTCGGGGTTGCCGTAGACGAACAGCAGCGCGATGTAGAGCACCGTCACGGCGAGCATCGCCAGGTACAGACCGAAGGCGCCGAGAAACTTGCCGACGATGATCTGGGCGTCGCTGACCGGCGAGGTGAGCAGCAGCTCGATCGTCCCGGATCGCTTTTCCTCCGAGTAGGTGCGCATCGTGATCATCGGCATCACGAACAGGATGATGATGGCCGCGTTCTGCAGCACGTAGCGGACGACCTGCTGGTTGACGTTCATCGTCGCGCCGCCGCCGAATTGCCCCATCTGCATGCTCTGGCGGACGAAGACGCCGACGAACACCGAGAAGAACCAGCCGAACAGCAGCGAGAAGAGCCCGATGATGATGTAGGCGATCGGCGACGCGAAGTAGGAGCGCAGTTCCTTGTCGGCAATGGCCATGACGTTACGCATGCGACGCCTCCTCGACGGCTTCCTCGGTCGTGACCTGCAGGAAGATCTCCTCCAGGCTCATGCGCATCGGCCGCAGTTCGAGCAGCCCCCAGCCGCGCGTGACGATCTCGCGCGCGAGGTCGCGGCGCACGTCGCGCCCGCGCGCGCTCTCGATCTCGAATGCCCCCGGCGCGCCGCGCGGGTCCGCCGGCACGACGCGGGTGACGCCCGGCACGCGCCCCAGCACCGGCGCGGCATCCGTTCCGCTCGCGTCCACCTGCACGTACATCGTTTCCGCCCCCTTGAGCCGCGCCGTCAGGTTGGCGGGCGTGTCGACCGCCACCACGCGGCCGTGATTGATGATCACGACGCGCTGGCAGGTTTGCGACACCTCGGGGAGGATGTGGGTGCTGAGCACGATCGTGTGATCGCCGGCGAGGCCGCGAATCAGATCCCGCGTTTCGATGATCTGCTTGGGGTCGAGGCCGGCGGTCGGCTCGTCGAGGATCAGGACGTCGGGGTTGTGGATGATGGCCTGCGCGAGGCCGACCCGCTGGCGATAGCCCTTCGACAGCTTGCCGCAATGCCGGTTGGCCATGTCGTCCACGTGCGTGCGCGCCATCACCGCGTCCACGCGCCCGCGCCGGTCGCCGCCGGGCACGCCCTTGATGCGCGCGACGAAGTCGAGATACTCGCGGACCGTCATTTCGGGGTACAGCGGAGGAGTTTCCGGCAGGTACCCGGTGCGGCGCTTGGCCTCGATTGGCTGATCGAACACGTTGTAGCCCGCCACGATCGCGCGCCCGTCGGTCGCGGGCATGTAGCCGGTCAGGATGCGCATCGTGGTCGTTTTGCCGGCGCCGTTCGGCCCGAGAAAGCCGAGGATTTCACCCTTTTCGACGCGGAAGCTGACGTCGTCGACGGCCATCACGCGGCCGTAGCGTTTGCTGAGGTGTTGGACCTCTATCACGGATGGATACTCCAGGTGACGAGTAGCAGAGCAGGGCCGGTGCCGGAATGGCGGCCGCGAGGCCGCGCTCGTCCGCTCGCACGTAAGGTGTAGAGAGAAAACCGATTAGGGGGCCGATCCAGGATCCTACCGGGTTGCGGAAAACCCTGTCAAGCCGCCACGGCGTGGCGGGAATGTTGATGGGCCCCATGCGAGCGCGTATGATTATATGAGCAGATGCTCAGATGTTCAGGAATCCCATGACCGATCCCGACAACCTTCCCGTCGCCCTCGCCTCCGAGGCGCCGTGTGAAGCCCCCCATCTCGACGGCGTCGCGAGCGCCGCCCGTCGCGAACGCCTCATGGGCCCGGAGGCCGTCGCCGGCCTGGCCGACACGTTCCGCATTCTCGGCGATCCAACGCGCGTCCGCATCATCGACGTGCTCCTGGGCGGCGAGCTGTGCGTGTGCGACATCGCCGCCCTCGTCGGCATCAGCGAATCGGCCGTGTCCCACCAGCTCCGCCTGCTGCGCGGCATGCGCCTCGTGCGCCCGCGTCGCGCCGGCCGGCAGGTCTACTACTCGCTCGACGACCACCACATCATCGCGCTGTTCCAGCAGGGGCTCCGGCACGTGCTGGAGGACCGCCGATGACGACGACGTGCGCCGTCTGCGAGATTCATGCGGAGTCGGTGTTCAAGATCGAGGGGATGGATTGCCACGAAGAAGTGGCGATCCTGGAGCGCCGGCTCGAGCGGCTCGCCGGCCTCGAGGCGCTCGACGCCGACGTCCTCGGACAGCGGCTGCGGATCAAGTACGACGCCGCGCGCCTGACGACCGCGGCGATTGCCGAGGCGGTCGCGCAGACCGGCATGCGCGCATGGCTCGAGCACGACGAACCGGCAGCCCCGGCCGCTTCGGCGGCGAGCCGACGGCTGTTCGTCGGCGTCTCCGGCGTGGCGCTCGCGGCCGGGTTCGCCCTGACGATCGCCGGCGCTCCGCCGCCGGCCGCGATCGCGGCGTATGGCGTCGCGGTCGTTTCCGGCGGCATCTACACGGTGCGGCGCGCCCTCGTGGCGGCGCGCTCGCTGGCGCTCGACATCAACGTCCTGATGCTGGTCGCGGTGGCCGGCGCGATTGCCCTCGGCCAGTGGTCGGAAGGGGCGGCCGTCATTTTCCTGTTCGCGCTCGCACAGATGCTCGAGGCGCGCGCAATGGAGCGGGCACGTAGCGCCATCCGCAACCTGATGGATCTCGCGCCGGCCGAAGCGATCGTGCGCCGCGGCGACGCCGACCTGCGCGTCGGCGTGGACGACGTCGTGGTCGGCGACGTCGTCGTCGTCAAACCGGGCGACAAGGTGCCGCTCGACGGGCGCGTCGTCAACGGCGTGAGCCACGTGAACCAGGCGCCCGTGACGGGGGAATCGCTCCCCGTCGAGAAGGGACCGGGCGACGAGGTGTTCGCGGGCACGATTAACGGCCGCGGCGCGCTCGACGTGGCCGTCGAACGGCTGCGGCGCGATTCGACGCTCGCGCGCATCATTCACCTCGTCGAGCGCGCGGAAGCGCAGCGCGCCCCGAGCCAGTCCTTCGTCGAGCGCTTCGCCCGCGTCTACACGCCGGCGGTGCTCGCGCTGGCCATCTTCGTCGCGATCGTCCCGCCACTCGCGGCCGGGGCGAGCTGGACGACGTGGATCTACCGCGCGCTCGTGCTCCTCGTCATCTCGTGTCCGTGCGCGCTCGTCATCTCGACGCCCGTCTCGATCGTCTCCGCCCTGGCCGCGGCAGCGCGCAAGGGGGTACTGATCAAAGGGGGCGCCCGGCTCGAACGGCTCGCGGCGGTCAGGTGCGTGGCGTTCGACAAGACGGGGACGCTGACGAAGGGGCAGCTGCACGTCGTCGCGATCGCGCCGGTGAACGGCACGTCGCCGTCGCGTCTGTTGCAGCTCGCGGCCTCGCTCGAAGCGCGGTCGGAGCATCCTATCGGCCGCGCGCTCGTGGAACGCGCGGCCCGCGACGGCCTGCCGCTCGAGGCCGTCTCCGGGTTCCAGGCGCTGCCGGGCCTCGGCGCGCGCGCCACGGTCTGCGGCCGCGAACTGATCATCGGGAGTCATCGGCTGTTCGACGACGAAGGCCTGTGCTCCGCCGAAATCCACGAGCGGCTCGAGGCCGACGCGAGCGATACGCGGTCGACGGTGATCGTCGGGATGCCGGGGCAGCCGCTTGGCATCATCGCCGTGGCCGATCAGCCGCGCGAGTCGGCGCAGGATGCCGTTCAGCTGCTCAGGGCGCAGGGGGTCGAACACGTGGCGCTGTTGACCGGCGACCGGGAGCCGCCGGCGCTCGCGCTCGCGAACGCGCTCGGGATCGACGCCGTCCGCGCGAATCTCCTGCCCGAGGACAAGGTGCGGGCCGTGGAGGATCTGCGGGCCAGGTTTGGCGTGCTCGCGATGGTAGGCGACGGCGTCAACGACGCCCCCGCGCTGGCCACGGCCGACGTCGGGCTGGCGATGGGCGCGGCCGGGAGCGATGCCGCGCTCGAAACGGCCGATGTCGCGCTGATGGCCGACGAGCTGCTGAAGATCCCGTACGCCGTTCGCCTCAGCCGCGCCACCGTGCGCAACATCCGCACGAACATCGGGTTTTCGATCGGGCTCAAGGCGGCCTTCCTCGTGATGGCGGTGATGGGGGTCGCCACGCTGTGGATGGCGGTGGTGGCCGACATGGGCGCCTCGCTCGTCGTCATCGCCAACGCGCTGCGCCTCTTGCGCGAATGACGGCGGCTACGCCTTCCGGTTCGTGAAGAAGTGCTGGTCGACGAACTCGTCGAAGGCGGCCTGATCGATCGGTTCGACGCGCTCGAATTGCAAACCCATGCCGACCCGGCGGTCGCTCCAGGCCACGCGGCACTCCGGGTCGATGTCGCGCTTCGAACCCGGCAGGCGGAACCGCGCCCGGACTTTCGATCCGACCTGCAGCGGACTCATCGTGCGGATCGCGAGCCCTCCCTTGCTCAGGTTCAGCGTGAGCGCTGCCGCAATCGTGTTCCCGAACCGGTAGGCGACAGGAATCCCGAGCACGACGCGCGGGCTGCCGCGGCGGTTGAAGTTGTCGGGAAACAGATGCGGCGCGAGCGACGGCAGGATGTGCTGAACGGCGCTGTACTCGTTGATGTAGCCCGCGACCCCGAGCGCGGCCAGGTCGCGCACTTCGTCGGCATTGGCAATCGTGCCGCTGAACACGAGAATCGGGATGCGCCCCTCGTCGATTTTGCGGATCGTCCGGACCATTTCGACCCCCCCCGCATGGGGCAGCCGAAGATCGAGCACCAGCAGATCGACGCCCGGCAGTTCGGCCCGTACGCGCGCGAGCAGCTCGGCGGCGCTCTTGACGGTCAGGGCCTTGTGGCCGGCGCCCAGCAGCGCCGTGGCGAAACGATCCCTGACGAACGCGGTGTCGTCGGCGACGATGACGGTCTTCATGGTTGCGGCGGGCGACGGCACGTTCAACATTATCGGTTCGGCCCTGGCGTCACGTTAGGCTCGATTGCGGAAGCCGTTCGGTTGTCGCTATAATCCGGGCTTGTCGCGATCGTGGGACGCACACGTCGGAGATCGCGTATCGCCGGCGGCCGCACACTGCCTGCGGCCGCCAGGAGCATGTATGGCCACCTGTCCCGAATGTGACGCCGAGATCGAAGTCGACGAATTCGACGTGGACAAAGGCGATCTGATCAGCTGTCCCGAATGCGGCTCCAATCTCGAGGTGACCGGCACGTCGCCCGTCGAGCTCGAACTCGCCGACGAAGACGACGACGATGAAGACGAAGACGACAAAGACGAGGAAGCCAAGGACGACGACTTCGAAGAGGACGAAGACCTGGACGACCTCGACGAAGACGAAACGGAAAGCGAGGACTGGGACGAGTGACCCGTTCGCCGGCGGCTGCGCCGCCTGAGGCTGCCACCGATTTCGAACGCAAAGCTGCGGCGCTCGAGGAGCGCATCGCCACGCTGAACTCCGTGATCGTCGCGTACAGCGGCGGTGTCGACAGCGCGCTGATCGCCGTCACCGCCACCCGGCTGCTCGGGGCCCGCGCGCTGTGCATCACGGCGGACAGTCCCAGCTATCCACAGCGCCATCGCGACCTCGCGCTCGGCGTCGTCGGCGCGTTCCACCTGCACCACGAGTTCATCGAGACGGCCGAGATGGATCGGCCCGAGTACCGCGCCAACGCCGGCGATCGCTGCTACTACTGCAAGAACGAGCTCTATACGAAACTCACCGGCGTGGCTCGCGCGCGCGGCTTTGCCGCGGTGGTGGACGGCAGCAATGCCGACGACCGCGGCGATTACCGCCCCGGGCGCCAGGCCGCCAGGGAATTCGGCGTCGTCAGTCCGCTGGACGAAGCGGGGTTGACCAAGGCCGAGGTGCGCGAACTGGCGCGGCGCGCGGGCCTGTCGATCTGGGACGAGCCCGCCTCGGCCTGTCTGTCCTCGCGCATCCCGTACCACACGGAAGTCACGCGCGAGAAGCTGCGCACCGTCGAACAGGCGGAACGCGTGCTCCGGGACCTCGGGTTCCGCGTATTCCGCGTCCGCCATCACGACACGGTGGCCCGGATTGAAATTGGGCGCGACGAGATCCCGCGGGTGCTGGCGCCGGAGGTGGCCGACGCCATCGACGTCTCGCTGCGCGCGCTCGGCTATCAGCACGTCGCCGTCGATTTGCGCGGATACCGCCTCGGCAGCCTGAACGACGCCTTGCGGCTCCGTCCCGTTTCCTGACACGTCTCGCGCGTCGCGTTCGTCACGTCACGGTCGAGCAGCGGCCATGCAGATCCTGATTGCCGTCGGCGGCATGCTCGCGCTGATCGCCGGCATGCTCGCGGTCTGGTTCGTCCTCTCCTGGATCGTGCTGTGCCTGGTCCGATACGTTCCGCTCCGGGGCCGCAGACGCTAGGGTGCCTGGCACCTTTGGCACTGTCGTTGCCGCAAACGCGAGGCCAAAGGTGCCAGGCACCTTAGGCGGCGGGCTTGCGCGCCATCACGAGCAGCGAGCTGCCGATCGGCAGGTCGACGTGCCGCACGAGAGCGGCTTCGGCCGCGAGCAGGCCCGCGAGGGCCGCGTTCACCGGCCACGGCGGCAGCGAGATCTCGCGCGGCGACTCGACGTGTCCAGTGATCCGCTGCGCGAAGCGCACCCCCGCGACGAGCGGCAGAATGCTCGCATTCGTGTAGCTCGCGCGCTCCACCACGAGGCCTGTCCGCTCCAGACGCCGCCGCAGGTCCGGACGCGTGTAGCGGCGCACTTCGCCGGCGAGCACGGAATGGTTCCCGCGCAGCATGTTCAGGGCGGCCACGTTCAGGAGCAGCCGTCCGCCGGGTTTCAGCACCCGCCCCATCTCGCCGAGCGCCGCGCGCTCCACCGCGTCCGGCAGCGCGTAAATGACGTCGAAGGACACGACCAAATCGAATCGCGCGTCGCCGAACGGCAGCGCCGCCGCGCTCGCTTGCGCGATTTTTCGCTCGCCGCCGGCCCGCGCGTACTGCAGACCTGCCCACGTGAGGTCGATACCAGTACTGCGGCCGAAGGCGCGCAGCCATGCCAGGTTGTGGCCGGTCCCGCAGCCGCAGTCGAGAATCTCGAGCGGCGGACCGGCGCGGCCGGCGCGCGCGAGCCACGGCCGGACGAAGCGCCTGAAGCCGCGGAACCAGAAATGGTTCCGTTCAGCGCGCGCCGTGGCGTCGAGAAGGCGTTCCATGCCGGAGTGGAAAAATTGACAGTGTTCCAGACGGGACGTTAAGCTCGCACAACGTCGTGTTCAATCGCCTGGCGCCGCTGCATCGGAGCGCGCGCCCGACAGGAGATGCCGAATGAATCGTAGAGTCCGCCTGTTCGCGGCGATGGCCATTGCTGCCGCCGTGGGCCTCGGCGGGTGCGCCAAGAAGAAGCCGGTGCCGCCGGCTCCCGCGCCCCCGCCGCCGGCTCCCACGACCACAGCACCCGAGCCGCCGCCGCCCCCGCCTCCGCCGCCGCCGGCTCCTGCGCCCCGTCAGCCGACGGAAGAAGAGATCTTCGCCCAGAAGTCGCTCGATCAGCTCAACGCCGAGCATCCGCTCGACGATGCGTTCTTCGATCTCGACTCGAGCCAGATCCGCGACGACGCCAAGCCGGCGCTGCAGAAGGATGCCGACTGGATGAAGCGCTGGACGTCGACCCGCGTGATGGTCGAGGGGCACTGCGACGAGCGGGGCACGAGCGAGTACAACCTCGCCCTCGGGGAGCGCCGCGCGACGGCCGTGAAGGATTATCTGGTCAGCCTCGGCGTGCCCGCCGATCGCGTCACGACCGTCAGCAAGGGCAAGGACCAGCCGTTCTGCATGGAGCACAACGAAACGTGCTGGCAGCAGAACCGCCGCGGCCATTTCATCGTGACCGCGAAGTAACCGATTCGGCGATCGCCAGCGCCGCCCCCCTCGGGTCGGGGGCGGCGGTGACCGGCCGTCCGACGACGAGATAGCTGGCCCCCGCGGCGATCGCGTCGGCGGGCGTCATCGTCCGCGCCTGATCCTGCGCCGCGGCGGCCGCGGCCCCCCCACGGATGCCCGGCGTGACGATCACGAAGTCGTCGCCGCAGCGGCGGCGAATCAGCGCCGTTTCCTGCGGCGACGCCACCACTCCGTCCAGACCCGCCTGTTTCGCGAGTTCCGCGAGCCGGACCACCTGATCGAACAGCGGCGTGTCGACCCCGGTCGCGCGCAGCGCGTCCGCGTTCATGCTCGTCAGCACCGTGACCGCCACGACGAGCGGCGCCGGCCGGCCAAGCCGCGCCGCGGTCTCGCGGGCCGCACCCTGCGCCGCCTGCATCATGGCCAGCCCGCCGGCCGCGTGAATCGTCAGCATCCACGCCCCGAGGCCCGTCGCCGCTTCCACGGCGGTCGCGACCGTGTTGGGAATGTCGTGGAATTTGAGATCGAGGAACACGCGGCCGCCGCCCTCGACGAGCGCCCGAACGGCGTCCGGTCCTTCGCTGGTGAACAGCCGGCTGCCGATCTTGAAACCGCCGGCGACGCCGCGAAGGCTGTCGGCGAGCGCCTCGGCGCGGGCGCGGCTGTCGACGTCGAGTGCGACTAGGAGCTGATCCATGCGTGCTCGCGCGTGCTGGTGTCCAGGCTGCCGACGAGATCCTGCAGACGGCCCACGCCCTGAGCGCTCATGTAGTCGCGCAGGCCATCGAGCAGCGCCGTCCAGAGGAGCGGATCGACGAAGTTGGCGGTCCCGATCTGCACCGCGTTCGCCCCCGCGATCATGAACTCGAGGACGTCGTCGGCCGTGGCGATCCCCCCCATGCCGATGATGGGCAGCTTCACGGCCTGCCGGCACTCATAGACCATCCGCACCGCAATCGGCCGGATGGCCGGGCCGCTCAGGCCGCCGACGATGTTCGACAGGCGCGGCCGCCGCGTCTGGACGTCGATCGCCATCGCCAGAAACGTGTTGACGAGCGAGACGGCGTCGGCGCCCGCCTCTTCGGCGGCGCGGGCAAACGAGGCGACGTCCGTCACGTTGGGCGTGAGCTTGGGAATCACCGGCAGGTGCGTCACCCGTCGCACGGCGCTGACGACGTCGTGCGTCCCCGTCAGGCTGCAGCCGAACGTGATCCCCCCCTGCTTGATGTTCGGGCACGAGATGTTCAGCTCGATCGCCGCCACCCCCTCGGCGTCCGAGAGCACCTGCGCGATCTGCACGTACTCGTCGATGGTGGTGCCGCAGATGTTGACGATGACGACGGCGCGGCGGTCGCGCAGCTCGGGCAGCTTCTCGCGGACGAAGCGATGGACGCCGATGCCCTGCAGCCCGATCGCGTTCAACATGCCGGACGGCGTTTCGACGATGCGCGGCGGCGGGTGCCCCTCGCGTTCGGCGAGAAACAGCCCTTTGACGGCCACGCCGCCGAGCAGGGACAGGTCGACGATGTCGGCGTATTCCACGCCGTAGCCGAAGCATCCGCTGGCCGCGATGAGTGGATTGGCGAGCGTCAGCGCGCCGATGGTGAGCGACAGATCCATGAACCGTTCAGTGGCTCCCGACCGCGTCCCAGACCACGCGTGCGGCGTCGAACACGGGACCCTCGATACAGGTGCGCGTGTGGTGCGGCGTGCCGTGCGCATCGCGCGCCATCACGACGCAGCTGTAGCACCCGCCGAGCCCGCACCCCATCACCTGCTCGAGCGAGACGTCGCAGGCCCGGCGGTGCGTCGAGGCGAGCGCCGCGCAGGCGCGCATCATCGGCGTCGGGCCGCAGACGAACACCTTCGTATCCCGCGACGGCGGCTGCCGCCGGAGCGCGAACTCGAGCGGCACGGTGATCCGGCCGGCGGCGCCGCGCGATCCGTCTTCGGTGGCGAGGACGATGGTGACGCCGAGGCGCTCGAACCGATCCACGCAGTACAGATCGGCGCCGGTCCGCGCGCCGTAGAACAGCGTCGTCGCGGTGCCGCGCTGTGCGAGCGCTTCGGCGAGCGTGAGGAAGGGACCGAGTCCGACGCCGCCGGCGACCATCCATGCGTCGGCGGGCGGGTCGATCGGTTCGAACGGGCGGCCGAGCGGACCGAGGCACGGCAGCCGCGCGCCCGGCTCGGCGTCGTACAGCAGCGCCGTGCCGACGCCGATGCGCTTGTTCAACAGCGAAACGCCGCGTGGGGCCCCCGCCTGGTCGCGCAGCACTTCGAAAATCGAGAACGGGCGGCGCAGCAGCGGATCGAGCCCGCGCGACGGCTTGATCATGACGAACTGGCCGGGGCGCGCGCGCGCCGCGATCCCCGGCGCATCGAGCGCGAGCACGTTGTAGTCGGCCGACAGCCGCCGGTTGCCGATGACCGCAGCGTCGATGTCGACGGGCATGAAGGCGAGTATACACTTCTGCATGCGCTTCCTGCGGATGCTGACGAACGCGCTGATCGCCGGCGCACTCGGCGCCGCGTACCTGACGATCCTCGTGCTGCAGCTGAACCCGCAGGTGCCGCTTTTCTCGCATTCCGTCTGGCGCTGGTACGCGACGCTCGGCGCCTTCTACGGCGTGCACCTCGCGCTGCTGTTCTATGTGGTCATGCTCGTGCGCGAGCTGATCAGCCTCGATCCGTTCTCCCCTGGATGGATCGGCGTGCGGCTGCTCGCGTGGCTCTCGGCGGCGGCAGCGGCTACCGCGGCGCTGCTGATGTGGCTGAACCTGCGCGGACTGCCGGCGGTGTTCACCGAGATCGGTGCCCGGCGCATGGCGATCGGGACGACCGCGACGACGATGGCGGCCGTCGTGCTGCTGGCGATTGCCGTGGCGCACTACTCGTTCGGACGGAGGGGCAGTCGCGTCGGTGCGGCGCTCCTCGCGATTGCCATCACCGGCTCGCTGGCGTTGCCGGTCGCCGCCCGCGGCCGCGGCGGCCCGGCGGCGGTTCCGTTCCACCGTCCGGTCCCGACGAGCGCGTCCGCCGACGAGACCGGCCCCCGCGTCCGGCTGCTGCTGCTCGACGGCGCGTCGCTCGACTACGTGTGGCCGCGCGCCGCCGAGGGGCGGCTGCCGAACTTCAGCCGGCTCCTCGATCGTGGAGCTTCGCTCGATCTCGCGACGATCCGGCCGACGCAGCCCGATCCGGTCTGGGCGGCCGCGGCGACGGGCATGTACCCCGGCAAGAATGGCGTGCGGTCCGGCGGATCGTATTTCGCGCGCGGCGACGATCGTCCGCTCGATCTGCTGCCGGACTATTGCTTCTCGCATGCGCTGGTGCGGCTCGGGATCATCCGGGATCAGCCGAACGGCTCCGAGACGTGGCGCGCGCGGCCGGTGTGGGCGATTCTCGGCGATTACGGCATCAGCACCGGCGTCGTGCGCTGGCCTCTCACGTACCCCGTCGAGCCGCTTCCCGGCTTCATGCTGTCGGACCGCTTCCATCTGCTCCTCGGGTCGATGCGGGAACTCGACGGCCGTGCGGCGTACCCGCCCGAGCTCGAGCCGGCGGCGCGCGCCGCCTTCGAAGCGCCCGACGCCGCGCAGACGGACGCCGCGGCGCCGACGCCCTCACGATCCGACGCCGTGGAGGCGGAGCGGTCGGCGGCGGCCCTGGACCGGGCGTACCGGCGCGCGTTCGATGCGCTGCGCGCGCACCGTCCCGTGCGCGTGAGCATCATTCGTTACCAGGCGCTCGACACCATCGAGCATTACGATCTCGCCATCGATCAGCCGGCCTCGTTCACCAGCACCGAGGCGGACCGCTTGCAGACGAGCACGACGGTCGACCGCTATTACGCGTACCTGGACGGCGAAATCGGGCATGCCATCGACGCGCTCGCCCCCGGCGACCTGCTGCTCGTCGTCTCCGGATTCGGCATGCGGTCCGTCGATCCCGTGACGCGCATCGTCCAGCGGCTTCTGCGCCAGGCGCCGTTCAAGGGACGCCACGACCGCGCGCCGGACGGCTTTCTGCTCGCATACGGCACGCCCGTCAGCGCCGGCCGGCATCAGCGCGGCTCGATCGTCGACGTGACGCCGACGATCCTGTATTTCCTCGGCGTGCCGATCGGCCGCGACATGGACGGCTATGCCCGCGCCGACCTGTTCACGAGCGATTTCACCGCCGAGCGGCCCATTACCTTTATTCCGTCGCACGGACGGTGAGGGACGAAGACGGAGGACGGAAGACGGAGGACGGAAGACGGAGGACGGAAGACGGAAGACGGAAGACGGAAGACGGAAGACGAAGACGGAGGGCGGAGGACGGAAGACGGAGGACGGAAGACGGAGGACGGAAGGCGGAGGACGGAAGACGGAGGGCGGAGGACGGAAGGCGGAGGGCGGAGGACGGAAGACGGAAGACGGAAGACGGAGGGCGGAGGGCAGAGGGCGGAGGACGGAAGACGGAGGACGGAAGGCGGAGGGCGGAGGGCGGAGGACGGAAGGCGGAGGACGGAAGACGGAGGGCGGAGGGCGGAGGGCGGAGGACGGAGGGGCGGAGGCATGGGGCAGATCTGGCGCGACGTGAAAGCGGCCGTGCGGCAGATTCGGCGGGCGGCGATGTTGAGCGGGGCCGTCATGCTGATCGTCGCGCTCTCGATTGGCGTGTTCACGTCCCTGTTCGGCGCGTACGATGCGCTGGCGCTGCGGCCGCTTTCCGTTTCCGGGGCGAGGCACCTCGTCATGCTCGATGCGGTGGACCGCCGCGGGCGTTCGATCGGACTCGACCAGGGCACCCTTCAGGCCATTGGTGTCGACGGGGACGTTGTTCGCAGTGCGGCGGGCTACCTGGGTACCGGCGCTGCCACGGCCGACGCCGGTTCCGGGCCCGAGCGTGTCGCCTGGGAGGGAGTCACGGGCACGTACTTCGACACGATTGGGGTGCGTCCGTTTCTTGGGCGCGCCCTCTCCCGAGCCGACGACGCGCCGGGACGAACCCCGGTCGTGATGCTCGGGTATGGATTCTGGCAGCGCGGGTTTGGAGGAGCCCAGACGGCCGTGGGCCGCACGCTCCGCTTCGAGGGTGTCCCGTGCACCGTGGCGGGTGTTCTGCCGCCGTCGTTTACCGGTTTGCAGGTCGGTGCGTCGGTAGACGTCGTCGTCCCGATCGCCGCAGTCCCCCGGCTGCTGCACCTTCCGTCGGAGCGGTCGGTTCCGTTGACCTTTGGACTATTCCGCCTTCGAAACGACCGTTCCATCGAGCAGGCGCGCGCCTGGATCACGGCGGCGTGGCCCCATGCCCTCGCCGAAGCGCTTCCCGCCGGACTCACGCCGGACGCTCGGACGGCGTTCTCGAGCCGCATTCCGCGGGTGCGCAGCGCGGCGACTGGATTTTCTCTGCTCAGAGATCGTTATGCGCCGACGCTCCAACTGCTCATCGCGCTGGCTCTGTGCATGCTGATGGTGGCGACGTTGAACGTGGCGGGCCTCTGTCTGGCGCGCGCCGTGGCGCGCCGGCGCGAGTTCGAGGTCCGGCTGGCCATGGGCGCCGGACCTGCTGACCTCATACGGCTGCTCGTGATCGAGAGTGTCTTGATGTGTGCAGCAGGCGCGGCGGCCGGCTTTCCGCTGGCTCTCTGGGCCGCGCGTTTGCTGTCGGACTCTTTCGATGTCGGGCTATTGTCACTCACTGCGACCATTGCGCCGGATCTTCGGATCGGGACGACGGTCGCGACTGGTGCGCTGCTCGTGGGAACGGTAGCCGGCCTGCTCCCCGCCTGGACGATCATTCGCGCGCGCGCCCTTGGCGCGAGCGGCGCGAGAGGTGCCACCACCGCGGCGTCCAGATGGACTCGCGCTCTGGTCGTGGCGCAATGCGCGCTGTCGCTGGCCGGCCTCATAGCGGCGGCCCTGCTCGTACGCAGCTTGACGGCGCTGCGCAACAGCGACCCCGCATTCGATCGGGACCACGTGATCGCCGCCGTTGTCGATCGAGTGGATTCGACAGAGAGTTCCGCTCGCGACGATTTCGCACCATTGCTGGAGCGACTCGCGGCTGTGCCGGGCTTCCGTTCGGCCGCGCTTGCCAGTCAGATCCCGAATGCGCCGACCGACGTCTGGCCGACACAGACGGTCGCGCTCGCCGATCGCCCGGACGGGCCAGCAGACGTGAGTGCCGATTACGTCTCGGACGATTTCTTCTCGACGCTCGAGATCCCGCTGGTGAGCGGCCGCGCCATCGACGCTCGCGACGGGCCTGGTGCGCGGCTCGTGGCGGTGGTCAGCCAGACGGCGGCTCGGCGCCTCGACGCGTCCCGATCCGTGGTGGGCCGTGAGGTTCGTCTCGGCGCGAGCGGCGCGCGCGTCGAGATCGTCGGGGTATCGCGCGACGCGGCATTGCAGGGCCCTCGCGACGCGCATCCATCGATGATTTTCCTGTCCAGGCGTCAGTTTCCGCTCTACGGGCGCTCGCCGGTGGTGCTTGCACGCGTTGACGGCCCGTCCTCGCCGGCCGTGCTGCGCCGGGCCATCGTTTCCAGCGGAGGCCTGGTTCCGGTGGCGACGACCTCACTCCGCGACGAAGCCAGTCGAGCCCTGCTGAGGGATCGCATGAGCGCTCTGTTGGCCGCGAGCTTCGGTGTCCTGACGCTGATGTTTTCGGGAGCCGGGCTCTTTGGTCTCCTGGCGCAGGGCGTCGTCCGCCGGCGGCGCGAACTTGGCGTACGTCTGGCGCTCGGGGCGTCCCCATCGACGGTGCGCCGCCTGGTGGTCCGCCAGTCCATGGGTCTGGTGCTCCTCGCGCTGCCGCCCGGAGTGGCGCTCGGCGCCATAGCCGCCCGAGCGCTCCAATCGCGGCTGTTCGAGGTGCGTCCTCTCGACGGGCTGTCGTTTGCGGCTTCTGCAGCGGTCCTGGCGGGTGTCGCGCTCCTCGCCGCCTACGCCCCGGCCCGACGCGCGTCGACCATCGATCCCGCCGACGCGCTGCGCGATTGACGGCAAAGCCCAAAGCCCAAAGCCTAAAGCCTGAAGCCCAAATTCCGTGCTACCATCGTCCCAGCTTCTTTAACCGCGGTCCTGCGAGGCCGCGAAGAGGTGCCTGTGACCATCCGTTCTTCTTCCCACGACCATCCTGCGCACGCGCGCGAACCGGTATTTGCCGGGCGCGACCTGAGACGTCCATGCCGCTGGTGATGGACGCTGACCGCATGAGCCGCGCGCTCACGCGGATCGCGCACGAGATTCTCGAGCGGAATCGCGGCACGAGCGAACTCGCGCTGGTCGGGATCCGCACGCGCGGCGTGCCGCTGGCGCGTCGGCTCGCCGAGAGCCTGCAGCAGATCAACGGCGATCCGGTGCCCACCGGGGCGCTCGACATCACCCTCTATCGCGACGACCTCATGCGCCAGCCGGTCGGGCCCCAGCCGGTGGTGCGGCGGACCGAGATCCCCTTTTCCATCGACGGCCGAGGCATCCTGCTCGTCGACGACGTCCTCTACACCGGCCGGACGATTCGGGCGGCGCTCGACGCGCTGATCGATTTCGGCCGCCCCCGGACGATTCAGCTCATCGTGCTCGTCGATCGCGGGCATCGCGAGCTGCCCATCAAAGCGGATTACGTGGGCAAGAACCTGCCGACGTCGCTGCGCCAGAGCGTGCAGGTGCGGCTGCAGGAAATCGACGGCCAGGACGAGGTCGTGGTCGAGGGGGAGGCATGAGCGTGGCCGCCGCGACGACGCTCCGCTCGCGCCATCTGCTCGGGATCGCGGACCTCGCGGCCGACGAGATCACGCTCATCCTCGACACGGCCGAAGCCATGAAGGAGATCGCGGCGAGGCCGATCAAGAAAGTGCCGACGCTGCGCGGACGCACGGTCGTGAACCTGTTCTTCGAGCCGAGCACGCGGACGCGTACGTCATTCGAGGTGGCGGAAAAACGCTTGAGCGCCGACACGCTCGGGGTCGCCGTGGCGACCTCCAGCGTGACGAAAGGGGAGACGCTGCTCGACACCGTCCGCAATCTCGAGGCCATGGCGCCGGACATGATCGTGATGCGGCATGCCTCCTCGGGCGCCCCGCACCTGCTGGCGCGCACCTGTCGGTCGGCGATCATCAACGCCGGCGACGGCATGCACGAGCACCCGACCCAGGCGCTGCTCGACGCGTTCACGATCCGCGAGCACAAGGGGCGGCTCGACGGCCTCAAGGTGGCGATCGTCGGCGATCTGCTGCACAGCCGTGTGCTGCGCTCGAACGTGCTGCTGCTGAACCGCATGGGCGCGGAGGTGTGGGCCTGCGGTCCCGCGACGCTGCTGCCGCCGGCGCTGCCGCGCTTCGGCGTCCGCGTCACGACGTCGATGGACGAGGCGCTCGACGCGGCGGACGTCGTGATGATGCTGCGGATCCAGCAGGAGCGGATGCACGGGCACTTCATCCCGTCCACGCGCGAGTACTTCAACCTGTTCGGCCTGACGCGCGAGCGGATGCGGCGCGCCCGCCCCGACGCGATCATCATGCATCCGGGTCCGATGAACCGCGGCGTCGAAATCGATTCCGAGGTCGCCGATGGCCGCGAGTCCGTGATTCTCGAACAGGTCACCAATGGCGTCGCGGTCCGGATGGCGGTGTTGTATCTGCTGGCCGGCCACGGCGCGCCCGAGGAGCCTTCGCGTGAGTAACGACCCATCATGACGCTGCTGCTGAAAGGCGGTCGCCTCGTCGACCCCGCCAACGGCCGCGACGGCGCGTTCGACGTGGCGATCGAGGGCGGGCGAGTCGTCCGGATCGGCCGCGACCTGCCGGCGGACGGCGCGGAGGTGCTCGAGTTGCAGCCCGGCTGGATCGTGGCGCCGGGACTCATCGACATCCACGTGCACTTCCGCGAGCCCGGGCAGGAGCAGAAGGAGACGATCGCGACCGGCGCCGCCTCGGCGGTGGCGGGGGGCTTCACGGCCGTGGCCTGCATGCCGAACACCGACCCGGTGAACGACCACCCAGGCGTGACGGAATTGATCCTCCGGAAGGCCGCGGCGGCGCGCCTCGCGCGCGTCTATCCGATCGGTGCCGTGTCGATCGGCTCGCGCGGCGAGCAGCTCGCCGAGCTCGGCGCACAACAGGCGGCCGGGTGCGTGGCCTTCAGCGACGATGGCCGGCCGGTCGCCACGGCGCTGCTGATGCGGCGGGCGCTCGAATACGCCGGCATGCTCGGCGTGCCGGTGATCGACCACTGCGAGGAGCCGTCGCTGAAGGGGGAAGGGGTCGCGCACGAGGGCTACCATGCCGCCGCCCTCGGGTTGCGCGGCATTCCGGGGATCGCCGAATCGATCATGGTCGAACGCGACGTTGCGCTCGCGGAGATGACGGGGGCGCCCGTCCACATCGCGCACATGAGCGCGCGCCAGTCGCTGCGCGCGGTGCGCGACGGCAAGGCGCGCGGCGTGCGCGTGACGTGCGAGGTGACGCCGCATCACTTCACCCTGACGGACGAATCGCTCGAAGAGCCAGTCCGGTACGACACGAACGTGAAGATGAACCCGCCGCTGCGGGAGGCGGCCGACCGCGAGGCCATGCTCGAGGGCCTTGCCGACGGCAGCATCGACGTCATCGCGACCGACCACGCGCCGCACCACGCCGACGAGAAGCTCGTCGAGTTCGACCGCGCCCCCTTCGGCATCGTCGGGCTCGAGACGGCCGTGCCGCTGGTGTTCGACAGGCTCGTCCACGGCGGGCGGCTCGGCGTGCGGCGCGCGATCGAGCTGATGTCGGTGAATCCGGCGCGCGTGCTCGGCCTGCGCGGCGGATCGCTGGCCGAAGGGGAGCCGGCCGACGTCAGCATCCTCGCCCCGGATGCGCGGGTGACGATCGCGGCATCCGCGCTGAAATCGAAGTCGAAGAACACCCCGTTCGACGGCTGGACGCTTCGCGGCACGGTCGCCGCGACGATTGTGGACGGACGGCTCGTGTACCGCAACGAGCGTCTGGCCTGGTGAAAGACGCCACCTCGATGCGCCTGGAAGGAGACCCGACGGCCCGATGACGATTCGCGACGACCTGCGCCGCCAGGCGCTGACCAAGCTGGAACAGTTCGAAGTGCTGATGCGAAACGGGCATTTCGACTACGGCAACGGCTATCACGGCCGCGTGTACCTGAACCCGCATCAGCTCTTTCGACAGCCGTCCACGATCTGGCGGCTCGCGCAGGATCTGCTCGACGTGCTCCCCTCGGACCTGCTCGGGCAGACCGAAGTGGTGGCCGGTCCGGTGATGGGGGGGGCACTGCTCGCGCACACGCTGGCGGGCCTCCTCGACGGCCGCCGCGCGCTGACGCATCCCCCCTGCAGCTTCGCCCCGTTCACGCGGCGCGACGCCGACTTCGCGCTGCGCGGGTTCTACGCCCGGCAGATGGACGGCCGGCGCGTGCTCCTCGCCGACGACGTCAGGAATACGGGGAAGACGTTCGAGCGCTGCGCGCAGCTCGTGCGCGAGGCCGGGGGCATCGTGCTCGCGACGGCGGAGATCTGCGATCGGCTCGAAGCGATGGCGGATATCGGCGTACCGAACTATCCGCTCGCGGAGTACCCCGCGCCAGAAAATTATCCGGCCGAGACCTGTCCCATGTGCGAAGCGGGGGAGCCGGTGACCACTTTCTAGATGGCGGATGGCGGATGGCGGATGGCGGATGGCGGATGGCGGATGGCGGATGGCGGATGGCGGATGGCGGATGGCGGACGGCGGACGGCGGATGACGGATGGCGGACGGCGGATGGCGGATGGCGGATGGCGGATGGCGGATGGCGGATGGCGGATGGCGGATGACGGATGGCGGATGGCGGATGGCGGATGGCGGGGGCGGATGGCGGATGACGGATGACGGATGACGGATGACGGATGACGGATGGCGGATGACGGATGGCGGATGGCGGATGACGGATGGCGGATGACGGATGGCGGATGACGGATGACGGATGACGGATGACGGATGACGGATGGCGGGAGCGGAGCGCGGCCGGCACGCAACTGGGCACTTCGCCAGTGTTGGTGCGTGTCCATGTGTCGCCGCCGCGGCCGTCGTGGCTTCCGTGCTTTTCCGTGGCCTTCGGTGTATTCCGTGGCCTTCCGTGTATTCCGTGGCTTCCGTGGCTTCCGTGGCCTTCCGTGGCCTTCCGTGGCCTTCCGTGGCTTCCGTGGCGTTCCGTGTATTCCGTGGCCTTCCGTGGCTTCCGTGGCTTCCGTGGCCGTCCGTGTAGTCCGTGGCCTACAATCGGAGCTGTGATCCCCGCGACCCTGCGGCTCGCGTGCGTGCTGGCGCTGTCGGGCACGATGGCGGGCGCGCAAACGCCTGAGCCGCTGGCCGCGCTGAATCGCGAGGTCGCCATCGCGGAGCGCGCGCTGCACGAGGGGGAGCGGGAGCTGGCCGACAGCCATTACCGATCCGCGCTGCTCGAAGGCTGGATGCTCACCGGCGCGATCGAGTCGGCTGACGGCCGGCTGGCCGACGCGCGCGAGGCGTTCACGCGCGCCAGCGGCGCCGCGGCCTCCACCGATGCCGCGCAGCAGGCGCTCGCCACCGTCGAGATGCAGCAGGGGGACACCAAGACGGCGCTTGGCATCCTCGCCCGGCTGGCCGTGGTCGAGCCGCACAACATGCCCCTGCGCCGTCTGCTGGCGCAGGCGTATATCGCGTCCGGCCAGCCCGAGGCCGCCGTCCAGGAACTCGCCACCGCGCACACCGAGACCCCCGGCGATCTGGAAACGACCTTCGCGCTCGCCTCCGGGTATCTCCGGGTGAAGAAGAGCGACAAGGCGCGCGCGCTGTTCGCCACGATCGAAGCCGCCCGCCCGATCCCGCAGACCTACGTGCTGATCGGCCGGGCGTACCGCGACGCCGGCCAGTACGATCTCGCGACCGCCGCGCTGCGCAAGGCGCTCGCGATGGACCCGCACGTGCGGCACGCTCACTACGATCTCGGGATGGTGGCCGTGATGTCGGAAGGCGTGATCCGGATCGACGAGGCGATCCGCGAATTCCGGGCAGAATTGCAGATCGCGCCGGACGACCCGGCCGCGAACCTGCGCCTCGGGATGGCGCTCGTCGAAGCGCGGCGCGAGCCCGAGGCGCTGTCCCCTCTCGAAGCCGCCATCAAGGTGCCGGAGCCGGCGCCGGAGGCGTTCCAGTATCTCGGGCGCGTCCAGCTCGCGCTCGGACACGCCGGCGACGCCGTCGTCGATCTGCAGAAGGCGCTCGCGCTCGCCAAGGCGGCCCCCCCCGACATCGACAGGCTCGGGCGCATCCATTATCAACTGGCGCTCGCGCTGCGGACCGCCGGGCGCACGGCCGACGCGGACGCCGAATTCGCCGACGCGCAGCGCGTCTCGGCTAAACGCGCCACGTCCGACCGCGAGCAGCTCGCGACCTATTTGAGCGATCGCAGCGAAACCACGCCGGGCAGCCTTCCCGCCCTCGCGCTGAAGACGAGCGCGCTCGCCAGGACGACGACAGCCGAGCGTGCAGCGCTGAAGAAGGCGATCGCCGGCACACTCGCGCGCATCTACCTCAACCTCGGCATCATGCAGGCGCAGGCGGAGCGGTTCCGGCACGCGGCCACCCTGCTGGAATCGGCGGCCGCGCTCGACCCGGCGTTCCCGCAGGTGCAGTACTCGCTGGGCGTGGCCTACTTCAGCGCGAAGGACTACGCGAAGGCGGCCCCCGCGCTCGAGCGCGCCATCGACGCCGATCAGACGAATACCGCCGCGCGCCGCATGCTCGCGCTCGCGTCGATGAACACGGGCCGCTATGCGCGCGCCGTGCAGCTGCTCGCCGGGGATCCCGAGCGCGAGACGGACCCGTCGCTCGAATACGCGTACGGCGTGTCGCTCGTCCGCAGCGATCGCGCGGCCGAGGCGACCGCGCTCTTCTCGCGGCTGCTCGCGACACATGCCGACAGCCCCGAGATCAACGTGGTGCTCGGCGAAGCGCACGCGCAGGAGGGAGACTTCGAAGGGGCGATCGCGGCGCTCGAGCGCGCCATCGCGTTGAAGGCGGACGTCGCCGACGCGCACGCCGCGCTCGGCCTGATCTACCTGAAACAGGGACAGCTCGCCAAAGCCGCGGCGGCGCTCCAGACGGAGCTGGCGCATCACCCCGAGAACGTCAGGGCACGGGAGACGCTCGCCGCGGCGCTCGAACTGGACGGCCAGCCGGACGAAGCTCTCGGGCAGCTCCGCGAGGTGCTGCGGGCGCAACCGGACTATGCGGACGCGCGCTATCTGATGGGCAAGATCCTGCTCGCGCGCGGGGACGCGGCCGGAGCCGTGGACCACCTCGAGATCGCCGCGCGGCTCGCCCCGGCGGATGCGAACATTCACTATCAGCTCGCGCAGGCCTATCAGAAACTCGGGCGCCCCCAGGACGCGTCCGCGCAATTCGATCTGTTTCAGCAACTGAAGGCGAAGCAGCGGCGCGGGGGCTCGCGATGATCCTCTGGGTGCTGCTCGCCGCTGCCCTGGCGACCCCGCCGCCGCCGCAAGCCGCCGGCGCCGATCGCGCGACGCTGCTCGCCGGGGCGTCGGCCGCGCTCGCGGCCGGGCGTCGCGACGAAGCGCTGTCGCTGCTCCAGCAGGCGGCGGATCGCTTCGGATCCGTCCAGGCGCTGCTGCAGATCGCCCAGCTCGACGCCGCGAACCACGACGGCCGCGCCGCGCTCGCGTCCCTCGCCCGCGCCCGGACGCTGGCGCCGAACTCGGAAGAAGTGCTCAGCGCCGTCGCCCAGGCATCGCTCGCCGCGCGTCTTCCGCTGCCCGCGGCCGCGGCCCTGGAGGCGCTGACGCGGATGTGCCCCGACGTCGCGCAATACCATTACCTCTTCGGCGTCACCCTCATGGCCGCCGGCGACATGCCGCACGCGGTCGAAGAGCTGAAGCAGGCGGACGTGCGTGAGCCGCATCGGTCGCTCACGCTCGCGGCGCTCGGCCTCGCGCTCAACAGTCAGAAGCAGTTCACGGACGCGAAGGGCGTGCTCACCGAGAGCCTCGCCCTCGATCCCGATCGGCCGGAAACCATTGCCGCGCTCGCCGAGTCGGAAGCCGCGCTCGGCGACATCGCGGCGGCCGAGCGGGATGCGCAGCGCGCGCTCACGCGCTCGCCGCAGGACCCGACCGCCAACCTCGTGCTGGGCGAGATCCGCCTGCAGCAAGGCCGGTACGACGAGGCGCGTGAGGCCCTGCTGAAGGCGGCAGCCGCCGACCCGCACTCGCCGAAGCCGGACTATCAGCTCAGCCTCGTGTACGCGCGCCTCGGCGACACCGCGAACGCGCAGCGCAGCATCGACAGCTACCAGCGCAAACAGAAGGAGATGGAGGCGCAAATCACGGCCCTGCGCCGCACGCGGCTGCCGGGCACCGACTCGCGCGCGGGTGGCCGATGATCCGCGGCACCTGGGCGATGCTCCTGTCCGCCTGCGCCGGCGCGCTCCTGCTCGCGCAGCCGAACGCCCCCGTGCTCTTCCGCGACATCACGAAGGAGACGGGTATCACCTTCGTCCACCACGCCGCCCCCGAGAAAAAGTACATCGTCGAATCGATGAGCGGCGGCGTCGCGATGTTCGACTACGACAACGACGGCCGGCCGGATCTCTACTTCGTCGATTCGCTGACCGTCGACACGGCCAGCAATCCCCTGGCGGCCCGCAGCGCGCTCTACCGGAATCTCGGGAACGGAAAATTCGAGGACGTGACCGACAAGGCCGGCATCGGCCACCCGGGCTGGGGCATGGGCGTCTGCACGGCGGATCTCGACGGCGACGGATGGGAGGATCTGTACGTCACGTCGCTCAACAGCACGCACCTCTATCACAACGACCACGACGGCACGTTCACCGACATCACCGCCCGCGCCGGCGTCGGCGTGACGGGCTGGGCGGCCGGCTGCGGCTTCGCGGACTACGACCACGACGGGCGGCTCGATCTGTTCGTGAGCCGGTACGTGCACATCGACCTGGCGCACCTGCCGGAATTCGGCAAGGACAAGACCTGCATGTACCGCGGCATTGCCGTGCAATGCGGCCCGCGCGGGCTCGAGGGCGAAGGGGATTTCCTGTTCCACAACGACGGCAACGGCCACTTCACCGACGTCTCGGCCAAGGCCGGCGTCGCGGATCCCAAGGGCTATTTCGGCCTCGGCATCGCGTGGTTCGACTACAACGGCGACGGCTGGCCCGATCTGTACGTGGGGAACGACTCGACGCCGAATTTCCTGTACCAGAACCAGAAGGACGGCACGTTCAAGGACGTCGCGTTCCCGGCGGGCGTGGCGGTGAGCGAGGACGGCGCCGAGCAGGGCAGCATGGGGATCGCGGTCGGCGACTACGATCACAGCGGCCGGTTCAGCCTCTTCGTCACGAACTTTTCCGAAGAGTACAACGACCTCTATCACAACGACGGCGACCACTTCACCGACGCGTCGTTCCGCTCGCGCACGGCCGCCGTGAGCCTGCCGTTCGTCGGCTGGGGAGACGCCTTCCTCGATTACGACAACGACACCTGGCCCGACATCCTCGTCGTCAACGGGCACGTGTATCCGCAGCTCGACCAGCTCCCCTCCGGCGCCTCCGCGGGCTATCGCCAACGCAAGCTGCTGTTCCACAACCGCGGCGACGGCACGTTCGACGACGTGTCGCTGAAGTACGGCGCCGTGCTCAGCGATCCGCACGTCAGCCGCGGCCTGGCCATGGGCGACCTCGACGACGACGGCGGCGTCGACGTCGTCATCAACGATCTCGACGGTGCGCCCCAGGTCCTGCACGACGAGCTGGCCGGGCGCGGGCACTGGCTGCTGGTGAAGGTGAAGGGCCAGCCGCCGAACACGGATGCGATCGGCGCAATCGTCACGGTGACGGCGGGCGGGGTGAAGCAGATAGGGCTGGTGCAGAGCGGCACGAGCTATCTCTCGCAGAACGACATGCGCCAGCACTTCGGGCTGGGCGCGGCGATGCTTGCCGACACGGTCGACGTCAAGTGGCCCGACGGCACCGTGACGCACCGCGCGAAGGTGAAGGCCGATCAGGTGGTCACGATCGAACAGCCGGCTCCCGCCCGGTAGCGCGGCATCCTGATTGTGACGCTTGCGGGAAGGCAGGAGTCCAGGAGATCAGGAGGCGGACAGGACGGGAGGGACGTCATGCTCGATGTCGTTCGCGAAGTCGGTGACGCCGCGAGGTGCATCCGGCGCAGGCCACGAATTGTCGCCACACTGGTCGTCACCTTTGCCCTCGCGGTCGCGACATGGGCGCCCGTGCGGCGCGCCGTCTCCATCGATCCAACCGTGCTGTTGCGGGAAGAGTAACGGCGGCAACGCTGATATATGGCAGTATGGTCGGTCCGACCCATACACCCACATGAAGACCCACCATCGAGCTGTCCGACGCGGCGCTTGGCGAGGCGAAGCGGGTCGCCGAGGAGGAAGGGACTACGCTGCGCGAGCTGGTCGAAGAGGGGCTCCGGCGCGTGCTGGCGGAGCGGCGCGCCCGGCGACGGAGATTCCGGCTGCGCCCGGCGGCCTTCAGGGGCAAAGGGTTGACCCCGGCATTCAGGGGCCGCGGGTGGGCGGCGCTGCGCGACGCCGTCTACTCGGAAACCCGACCGTGCTTGCCGGCCGCGCGATCCGGACACGCAATCCGCTCGTCTGATTTGTCCGAGGGCGTTGCCCCTCGGACTCCCCTACACGCTCTCTCGCTCGCCGCTTTCCGCCTTCGCTCTTCGAGCTCGGGCGGCAGGCCGTCGCCGGCGCGCGCTACTTCCCTGACTTCGCCCCGCCCCTCGCCGCCAGCTCCCGCCACGACGTCAGCGTGAAGTGCTGCGCCTGCAGGAAGTCATGGAACTCCTGGCTCTTCACGAGATCGAAGTCCGACTGCCGCCACTGCGCGCCCCAGTCGGGATGATCCGACGTGGCGCCGCGCATCTCGTCGCCGTCGTGCGCCAGGTGCACGACCAACTGATAGACGCCCGGGGGCAGCGGCGCGAGCATCTTCTTGTACGCGTCGAACCACCCTGACGGCGACGCGCCAGGCTGGATTTCGAGCAACCGATCGAGCAGCGCTTCGGATTCGGCGTGCGTGCCGTACGGCGACTCGGCGCCCCCCCGCTGGCCGAGGCGCTCCAGCAGCACCGGCAACCCGTACGTCTTCCCCATCCGCCGATAGACGTCGAAGAGCGCCTGCGTGTAGAAAAGGGTCCCCATGTGCGAATCGAGGTGCGTCAGATGGACGCCCGCGGCCTTCGCGAAGTCGATCTGGGCGCGCAGTTCCCGCTCGACCTCCTCGGGCTTGGCATGCGCGACCGCCTCGTCTTCGAGGAGCGGCATGTAGCCGTCCTTGTCGAGCAGCGATGGCACGGCGGACCGTCCGCTCACCGGCCCCCACCGGAACGTCGTCCACTCGCTGTTGACGGCGAGGTGCACCCCGAGATCCATGTCCGGGTGCGCGCGCGCCCACGTGGCGGCTTCCGGGAACCACGGACAGGGCACGAGCAGACTCGCCGAGGTGACCCAATGCTTTTCGAGCGCTTCGATGATCGCCTGGTTGACCGAGTGCGCCATGCCGAAGTCGTCGGCGTGGATGATCAGCAGCCGCGCGTCGGGCGGATAGCCGAGCCGTTCGAGCACCGTCCGGCCGCGCGTGGCCGCGGGCTGGACGCCGGCAAAGACGAGGGCCGCGACGGCGGCCCACAAGACGGGGCGGCGGAGATTCATGCGTGTACTCCCAGACTGCCGGCGAGCCGGCTGAATTTGTGCCGGAGCTGCGCGCGCGCCTCGGTCGCGCCGACCAGCAGGCAGCCGGCGAGCGGCGCTTCCTTCCCCAGCTCCGAGAGCACGATGTCGAAGGCGGTCCGCGACAGCCGCTGGACGACGGAGCGGACCAGCTCGACGAGGCGCCCGGCCTGCGCGAACATTGCGCCGCCGAGCACGATGACGGATGGGTCGACGACCGCGCCAACGTTGGCGGCGGCGATCCCAATCAGACGGGCTGTGTCGGCGAGCGCCTGCCGGGCGACGGCGTCCCCCTCGTCGGCCGCGGCGACGAGATCGGTGAGCCAGCGCGCCGGATCGTCGCGCTCGGCCTCGGGCCACCGCGCGCGCAGCGCGTCGAGACCCGCCAGCGTTTCGAGGCAGCCGCGCGAGCCGAAGTCGACGTCGGCGTACTCGGTGCCCATGCACATGACGCCGATCTCGCCCGCCATGTAGTGATGTCCGTGATGGAGCCGTCCGTTGATCAGAATCGCGGCACCAAGCCCCGTCCCGACGAAGACGAACGCGCAGGTGTCGTGCCCGCGCGCCGCGCCATGCCACCGCTCGCCGAGCAGCGCCAGGTTCACGTCGTTCTCGACCAGCACGACGACCCCGAGCGCCCGCTGGAGGATCGCGCGCATCGGGACATCGACCCAGCCACGCAGGTTCGGCGCGAACGCGACGGTGCCGGTCTCGAGATTGACCGGCCCGGGCGCGCCGGCCGTCACGACCAGCACGCGCTCGTACGGAACGCCGGCCGTCCGCACCAGCGACCGCAGCGCCGCGGCAATCCGGCCGAGCATGGCCGCCGGCTTCAGCGAGCTCGGGGTCGGGATGATCCGGTGCGCGACAGGCTCGCCGCGGAGGTCCGCGATGGCCAGCCGCGTGCGGGTCGGGCCGAGGTCGATCCCGGCGACGAAGCCGTGCCGCGCGTTGAATTCCATCAACGACGGACGCCGCCCGCCGCGCGAGGGGCCGGAGCCGAGGTCGGCAATCACGCCGGTGCGAATCAGGTAGGACGCCAGGCCGCCGACGGTCGGGGCCGACAGGCCGGTCGCGTCGATCAGCTCGGCCCGCGTGAACGTACCGGTGCGATCCATGGCGACCGACAGGACGCGGTCGAGGTTGAGGCCTCGCAAGTGCGACGCATGACGAGCACCGCTGGCATGCGAGCCGTGGCTGGCGGGCGACCGCAACGACTCGGGCATCGCTTTCAAAAATAGTTTACGAAAGTCGGACGCCGTTGGCAATGCGGATCCATACCACCGGATCCAATTCGCAGGAGCCCGGTTGCCGCACCCGGCCCTCCGTCCTCCGCCTCCGCCCTCCGCCCTCCGTCCTCCGCCCTCCGTCCTCCATCTTTAATTCCCTTAAGAAAGTCTTGCCAAACGCTTGCGCCTGACGCTACGCTCCTGCCCCGGGAGGGTGCTCGTGCGACTCAGATTGCCAGGATTCCTGCTCATCGCCGCGGCGGTCCTCGGATGGCCTGCCGGGGTCCACGCCCAGACGCGCATCCCGCTCGCGAGCGGCTGGCGCCTCCAGACCTCCGCGCTCATCGAACAGACCGGCGCTCAGCTCTCGCGCCCAGGCGCATCGGTCGACGGCTGGCATCGAGCCACCGTCCCGACGACCGTGGTCGGGGCGCTGCAGTCCGAACATCCGGACCCGAACCTGTTCGTCGGGATGAATCTCCGTTCGCTGCCGGGCATGGGCTATCCCGTCGGCGGCCAGTTCTCGAATCTCGAGATGCCGGCGAACAGTCCGTACCGGAAGTCGTGGTGGTTCCGCGACGAGTTCGAGGCGCCCGCCTCGCTCGCCGGCCGCACCGCGTGGCTGCACTTCGACGGGATCAACTACCGCGCGAACATCTGGCTGAACGGCGTCCGGATCGCCAGCGCGATGGACGTCGCGGGCGCCTTCCGGCGCTACGACTTCGACGTCACGCGCGCCATCGAGCCTGGGGCGGCCAACGCGCTCGCCGTGGAAGTGTTCGCGCCGACACCTGGCGATCTCGGGATCAACTGGGTCGATTGGAACCCGACGCCGCCCGACAAGAACATGGGACTCTGGGGCGCCGTGTACCTGACCGGCAGCGGGCCGATCGCCCTGCGGCACGCGTACGTGAAGACCGACGTCGCCGTCCCCTCGCTCGCGTCGGCGGACCTGACGATCGTGGCCGACGTCTGGAACGCCACCGATCGTGAGGTGACCGGCGAATTGCGCGGCACGATCGAATCGATCACGTTCTCGGCGCCGGTGACGCTCGCGCCGCGGGAGCGCAAGACGATCCACATCGCCCCGGCGGCGGTCCCCGCGCTCCACGTCGAGCATCCGCGCATCTGGTGGCCGTACCGCATGGGCCGCCCGGAGTTGTACAAAGCCTCGTTCGAGCTGCGCGCCGGCGGCACCGTGTCGGACACGGCGGAGGTGCAGTTCGGGATCCGGCAGGTGACGAGCGAGCTGACCGATCAGGGCTCTCGTCTCTTCCGCATCAACGGCCGCCCCATCCTGATCCGCGGCGGCGGCTGGGCGTCCGACATCTTCGAGCGCCCGCTCACGCCCGAGCGGCTCGAGGCCCAGTTCCGCTACGTGCGCGAGATGGGGCTGAACACCGTCCGCCAGGAAGGCAAGCTCGAGCCCGACGACTTCTACGACGCCGCCGATCGCGAAGGCATCCTGGTGATGCCGGGCTGGTGCTGCTGCGATCAATGGGAGAAGTGGGACAAATGGGATCCGGAAGACTACACCGTCGGTCCCGATTCCCTGCGCGATCAGCTCCTCCGTCTGCGCAATCATCCCAGCATCTTCGTGTGGCTGAACGGCAGCGACAAGCCGCCGATCCCGGCGGTCGAGAAGAAGTACCTGCAGATCGAGCAGGACGTCGAGTGGAACCGGCCGACGATCTCGAGCGCGGCCGAGCCCACCACGCCGGTCAGCGGTCCGAGCGGCGTCAAGATGCGCGGCCCGTACGCCTATGTGCCGCCGTCCTACTGGCTCGAAGACACGAAACACGGCGGCGCCTACGGGTTCGCCACCGAGATCAGCCCGGGCGCGGCGGTGCCGCCGATCGAGAGCCTCGAGACGATGCTGCCGAAGGATCACCTGTGGCCGATCGACGCGGTGTGGAACTATCACGCGGGGGGGGGCGAATTCAGGAACATCCAGAAGTTCACCACGGCGCTCGAAGCGCGCTACGGCAAGGCCCGCGACGCCGCCGACTACGCACGCAAGGCGCAGGCGCTCACGTACGACGGCGAACGCGCGATGTTCGAGGGGTACGCGCGCAACAAGTACACCTCCACCGGCGTCATCCAGTGGATGCTGAACAACGCCTGGCCGTCGATCATCTGGCACCTGTACGACTTCTATCTCCGGCCCGGCGGCGGCTACTTCGGCACCAAGGCCGCCTGTGAACCGCTGCACATTCAATACTCGTACGACGACCGCTCGATCGTCGTCGTCAACGACACGCAGCAGGCGGCGCGCGGCCTGAAGGCGCACGCCTCCCTGCTCGACTTCGACCTGAAGCCGCGCTTCGAAAAAGAGGCCGTCGTCGACTCGGGCGCCGATTCCGTCGTCCGCGCCTTTACCGTGCCGGACGAGCCGGGACTGTCGCGCACGTACTTCCTGCGCCTCACGCTGGACGACGAGAGCGGCACGCGGGTGTCGACGAACTTCTACTGGCTGTCGACGCAGCACGACGTGCTCGCGTGGGACAAGAGCGAGTGGTACTACACGCCGGCATCGCAGACCGCCGACCTGACGGCGCTCGCCACGCTGACCCCGACGACGGTGACGATCGCGGCGGCCCCGATCGAATCGAGCGGCCCCGATCGCCGCGCGCGCGTGACGATCGAGAACACCGGGTCCGGCCTCGCGTTCCAGTTGCGGCTGAAGGCGGTCGACGCCGCCGGCCAGGAGATCCTGCCCGTGTACTGGGACGACAACTACGTCGAGCTGATGCCCGGCGAGCGGCGCGCGATCGCCGTCGCGTGGCCGGCGTCCGGCCCGGCACCCGCCGCCGTGTCGGTCGAGGGGTGGAACGTCTCCGCGGTGCAGGCCAAATGGTAGGGCGCCGGATCAGATGACGGTGAACGGCTCCGCCGACGCCCCGCACCTGCAGCGGACGCTCGGGCTGTGGGACCTCGTCTTCTACGGCATCGTGCTGATCCAGCCGGTCGCCCCCATGGGCGTGTACGGCGTCGTCAGCCAGGAGGCCCGCGGCCACGTCGTCACGACGATCCTGATCGGCATGTGCGCGATGCTGCTGACGGCCGTCAGCTACGGCCGGATGGCGCGCGTGTATCCGAGCGCGGGATCGGCGTTCACGTACGTCGGGCAGGAGCTTCACCCGGCGCTCGGGTACGTGACCGGGTGGAGCATGCTGATGGATTACGTGCTCAACCCGACGATCTGCACGATCTGGTGCAGCAAGGCGGCGCTGAACGTGGTCCCGCAGGTGCCCTACGCGATCTGGGTGATCGCCTTCGCGCTCCTCTTCATCGCGATGAACCTGCGCGGGATCCAGGCGAGCGCGCGGACGAATCAGATCCTGGCGATCGCGATGTCGGTCGTGGTCGTCATCTTTCTGGCCGCGGCCGTCCGGTACCTGCTGGGCGTGCACCTCGGACGCGCCGACCTGACGCGGCCGTTCTACGATCCGCAGACGTTCTCGTGGCCCGTCGTTTTGACGGGGGCGTCGATCGCGAGCCTCACGTACATCGGGTTCGACGGGATCTCGACGCTGTCGGAGGAGGTCGAGAACCCGCGGCGCAACGTGCTGTACGCGACGGTGCTGACCTGCCTGATCATCGGGATCCTGGCGTCGATCGAGGTCTACGCCGCGCAGCTCGTGTGGGGCACGTGGACGGGCTTTCCGGATCTCGACACGGCCTTCGTCTATGTGGCGGGCAAGGCCGGCGGCCCGGTGCTGTTCCTGATCATCAACTTCACGCTGCTCGTCGCGAACATCGGGTCGGGGTCGGGGGCGCACCTCGGCGCGGCGCGGCTGCTCTACGGCATGGGACGGCAGGATGCGCTGCCGCGGCGGTTCTTCGGCGCGATCGACGCCCGGACGCACGTGCCGCGCAACAACGTGATCCTGATCGGCCTGATCGCGATGGCGGGCGGCCTCGTGCTGACGTATCAGCTCGGCGCCGAGATGCTGAACTTCGGCGCGTTCATCGCGTTCATGGGGGTCAACATCGCGGCGCTCGTGCGGTACTGGGTGCGGAAGGAAAACGAGCGCCGCACGCTGGGTGATCTCCTGATTCCGCTGGGCGGGTTCCTGTTCTGTCTCTACCTGTGGCTGAGCCTGCGCACGCCCGCGAAGGTGGCCGGCGGCGCGTGGCTCGTGGCGGGCATCGCCTACGGCGCGGTGAAGACGCGCGGCTTCCGCCGGCAGGTCGTGTCGTTCGAGATTCCACCGGAGTAGTCATGCGACTCGCGCCGATCGACTGGCTGTTGATGCTCGTGTACTTCGGGTTCGTGCTCGGCGTGGGCTTCGCGCTGAAGCGCTACACGCGCACGAGCAAGGACTTCTTCCTGGCGGGGCGTGCGCTGCCCGCGTGGGTCTGCGGGCTCGCGTTCATCTCGGCGAACCTCGGCGCGCAGGAAATCATCGGGATGGCGGCGTCGGGCGCAAAGTACGGGATCGCGACGAGCCACTTCTACTGGATCGGCGCGATTCCGGCCATGGTCTTTCTCGGCATCTTCATGATGCCGTACTACTACGGATCGCGCGCGCGGTCGGTGCCCGAGTACCTGCAACTGCGCTTCGACGAAAAGACGCGCGGCTTCAACGCGTTCTCCTTCGCCCTGATGACGGTGTTCTCGTCCGGCATCTCGATGTACGCGATGGCGAAGCTGCTGCAGATCCTGCACATCTTCGACGCGCCGTTTCAGGCGATGGGGCTCGGGCCGGAGTACATCTTCCACGTCTGCGTCGGCGTGTCGGCGCTCATCGTGCTCGCCTACGTGTTCGCCGGCGGCCTGTCGAGCGCGATCTACAACGAGGTGCTGCAGTTCTTCCTGATCGTCGCGGGCTTCCTGCCGCTCGTGTATCTCGGGATGAAGGACGTCGGCGGCTGGGACGGGCTCCGGCAGACGCTCCCGGCGGCGTTCATGCACTCGTGGCGCGGCATGGGCAGTCCGGACACCAATCCCATGGGCGTCGAGGTATTCGGCGTCTCGATGGGGCTCGGCTTCGTGCTGTCGTTCGGCTACTGGTGCACCGACTTCCTCGTCGTGCAGCGCGCGATGGCGGCCGATTCGATGGCGGCCGCGCGGCGCACCCCGCTCATCGCCGCGTTCCCCAAGATGCTGTTCCCGTTCCTCGTGATCCTGCCTGGCCTGATCGCGCTCGCCGCCGTCCCGGCGGCCGGCCCATCGCTGAACGGCACCACGGCGGCGACGGCGATCGTGCGGCCCGGCGACGTCGCCCCGCACGGCCTGATCCCGTACAAGGTGAGCGAGACGACCGGCGAGATCGCGCGCGACAGCCACGGCCGCCCGGAACTCGACTACGACCTCGCCGTCCCGGTGCTGCTGCTCCACTACTTTCCGAGCGGACTGCTCGGCCTCGGACTCACGGCGCTGCTCGCCAGCTTCATGTCGGGCATGGCCGGCAACGTCACGGCGTTCAACACCGTCTGGACGTACGACATCTACCAGGCGTACATCCGGAAGCACGCGACCGACGAACACTATCTCTGGATGGGCCGGATGGCAACCGTCTTCGGGATTGCGGCGTCGGTCGGGACCGCGTACGTCGCGGCGCAGTTCAACAACATCATGGACGTCCTGCAGCTCGTGTTCGCATTCGTGAACGCGCCGCTGCTCGCGACGTTCCTGCTCGGGATGTTCTGGAAGCGCGCGACCGGCCACGGCGCCTTCACCGGTCTCGTCGCCGGCACCGCCGCCGCGGCGCTGCACCACGCCCTCACGCTGCCGGCCGGCGCCGTCCCCGGCATCAAGGGGGGCTGGATGGCGGTGCTGCACGTGTACCACAGCGAGATGGCGCAGAACTTCTGGACCGCGATCGACGCCTGGACCGTCTGCTTCATCGTGACGATCGTCGTCTCGCTCGCGACGCGACCGCGCGAGGAACAAGAGCTGACCGGCCTGGTCTACTCGCTCACGAAGCGTCCGGACGCCGAAGGGGCTCCCTGGTATCTGCGCCCCGCGCCGCTCGGCGCCATCGTGATTGCGTGCACGGTACTGCTGAACGTGGTGTTCTACTGACGATCCCAGTGGCCAGTGGCCAGTGGCCAGTTACCAGTTACCAGTTACCAGTTACTGGCCACTGGTTACTGGCTACTGGTTACTGGTCGCTACTGGCTACTGGTTACTGGCTACTGGTTACTGGTTACTGGTTACTGGTTACTGGTTACTGGTTACTGGTTACTGGTTACTGGTTACTGGTTACTGGTTACTGGTTACTGGTAACTGGTTACTGAGGACTCATGGGACTCGACATCCGTCTGCCGATTGGCCTCATGTTCACGCTGCTCGGCCTGCTCCTGGTGGGCTACGGGATCGTGAGCGACCGTGCGATCTACAGCAAGTCGCTCGGCCTGAACGTGAACCTGGGATGGGGGATTGTGCTGCTGATCTTCGGGATCGTGTTCACGATCCTGGGCTCGCGCAAGCGGGCGCGGTGAGCAGGGTTCAGGCTCCCACACGTCGTCCGGATCGCGTAGGCCGGCAGCAGCGCGCCACAGGCCCTCCGCCTCGGTCATCCGGGTGGTATGATTCAGGCGCTTCACGAAAGGGACCCTCCAGCCGTTGTCTCTGACCTCGGGCGCATGTCTGGGACCGTACGAAATCGTTGCCTTGGTCGGCGCGGGCGGGATGGGCGAGGTCTATCAGGCCCGCGACACGAGACTCGATCGGGCCGTCGCGCTCAAGGTGCTCCCCCCGCGGCTGGCCACTGATGCCCAGTTCCGCACCCGCTTCGATCGCGAGGCGCGGGCACTCTCGGGCCTCGACCATCCGCACATCTGTCCGTTGTACGACGTCGGCGAACAGGACGGGACGGCCTACCTCGTCATGCCGCTGCTCGACGGCGAGACGCTGGCGCAGCGACTGACCAGAGGCCCCCTGCCCGTACCCGAAGCGCTCGGTGCGGCGGCCCAGATCGCCGATGCGCTCGATCGGGCGCACCGCGCGGGCATCGTCCATCGGGACCTCAAACCGGGCAACGTCATGCTGACCAGGGCCGGCGTGAAACTGCTCGACTTCGGTCTCGCCAAGGCGGCGCGCTCGGGCGTCGTCGCGGCCGGCGCCGAGGGTCCGACCGCGCCGGCAACCGTGACGGGCGCGGGCACGATCATCGGGACGCTGCAGTACATGGCGCCCGAGCAGATCGAGGGGCGCGAGGCGGACGTGCGATCGGACATCTTCGCGTTCGGCTGCGTGCTGTTCGAGATGCTCACGGGCAACAAGGCCTTCAGCGGCGCCACGCACGCGAGCCTGATTGGCGCGATTCTGAAGGACGATCCGCCGCGGGTTTCGAACGTCCAGCCGCTGAATCCGGTTCTGCTCGATCACGTGATCGCGACCTGCTGCGCGAAGTCGCCCGAGGACCGGTGGCAGTGCGCGCGCGATCTGAGCCGCGAACTGCAATGGATTGCCGGCACCTCCTCGCTCGGCGGCTCGTCTGCCCCCGCGCCCCGCCCGCGCGGTCACGCGTGGACACGGCCGCTGCCGTGGCTGGCGGCGGCCATCATCGCCGGTGCGGGGATGGGGGTCCTGCTGCTCGGCCGCTCGGGCGGCGTCAACCCGGCGCCGTTGTACGCGTCGATCGAACTCCCGCAAGGCTACGTCCTCGGTGAAGACGATTTCATCATGTCGCTGCCGACACGGACGCCGATGGTATTCACGCCGGACGGCCGCGCCTTGATCATCCAGGCGGCGCGCGGGGGCAAGCCGCAGCTCTTCATCCGGCGGCTGGATCGTCCGGACGTGCGTCCCATCGCGGGCACCGAGGACGCCCACGTGCCGTTCGTATCGCCCGACGGCAAATGGCTCGGCTTTTGGGCCGCGAACGAAATCCGGAAGGTGCCAATCGACGGGGGCACGCCGACGACGATCTGCCGGTTGGATGCCGCGCTCGGCCCGTACGGCGCTTCGTGGGGGACGCGCGGCCTGATCGCATTCGGCGACGAAGCGTCTTCCAGAATCATGACGGTCTCGGCGGCCGGCGGCGAGCCGACGCCGGTGTCGCCGGCGCCGTCGATCGGCCGTGCAGACGTCGCCCCTTTCTTCCTTCCCGACGGCCAACGGATCCTGTTCTCCGAGGTTTCGGGCTCCGACGCCAACGACTCCCGGCTCATGGTGGAATCGATCGACCGAGGCGTTCCGCGTGTGGTGATGGCACACGCGGCCGATGGGCGGCTGGTGCCATCCGGGCGCCTGGCGTTCATGCGCGTCGCCAATCTGATGACGGTACCGTTCGACGCGATCCACGGACGGGTCACGGGTTCCCCCGAGGTCGCAATCCATGGGGTCATGCAGGACGGGTTGAGCAATCGGGCGGGCGCAGCGAACACCGCCGAGGGCTCATTCACCGTGTCGAGCCTCGGCGCCCTGGCGTTCGTGCCGGGCCCGCTCGTGACCTCGCAAAATGCGCGGCTGATCTGGGCGACGCGCGACGGGCATACGTCTTCCGCGGAACCGGCGGCCGGCGCTCCGGTCGGATCCCGCATGTACGCCAGGATTTCGCCGGACGGCTCGCGCGCCGTCACCGGAGTGCTCACGTCCCAACGGCGAGGCTTGTGGTTCGCCGACTGGCCGCGCGACCTGTGGACGAATTGCGACCCTTGTGCCACCGACACGTTCCTGGGCGTCTGGTCCCCCGACGGCACCCGATTGCTGATCCGTCGACAAGACCGCATCGTCATGCACACGATCGACGGCTCCGTGCCGGATCGGGTCGTCGTCGAGGAGAGCGGCCGGATCACGATGCCGGAATCATGGTTACCCGATGGTCGCATCCTTTATCAGTCGGTCGATGGCGCGGGACGACCGGAGATCAAACTGTGGACGCCCGGCACTCGCAGCGCCAGGACCGTCGTGCCGTTGGACGTCGGGACGGCCCCCATGGCATCGCCGGACGGACGATGGGTCGCGTACGATACCAATTCGGACAGCCCGGAAGTGGTCGTCCAGGCCTTGCCCGGCCCGGCGCCGCACCTGCAGATTTCGGCGGGCGGCGGATACGATCCCCTGTGGTCTCCGGACGGCCGGACCCTGTACTACATTCGCCGGTACACCAATCCGAGATCACAGGCGATCATGGCCGTCGATCTCGCGACGTCCCCAACGCTGCACGCCGGAAAGGCGCGCGAGCTGTTCCGCCGGCCGGACAGCCAGATCTGTCTGGAGGAGCGCTGCTACGACATCTCACGCGATGGCACGCGGTTCCTGCTGCACGAGCCTGCGCCCGGATCGCACGTCTCCGTGACGCGCATGACTCTCGTCCTGAACTGGACCGCGACCCTGGCGGGCCGCTGAGGAGAGAGCCTCCTGTGTGATGCGGTGCGCCGCTCAGAAAGAAGGATTTGTCTTGTCCTTGTCCTTGTCCTTCGCCGGCGCGCGGGTCGCCGTCCAGTCGCCCGCATCGCTCCCGTCGTAGGCGAGCGTCCCCTTCATGGAATCGCCGTCGATGGTGCCCGCCATCGACACGGGCGCCGACGACCCGTCGGGGCCGGTGAAGTTGAAATCGATTTCAACCGCCGTGTCCTTCAACGACGCCTCGACCGGCGCCTGCCCCATGTCGGACGCGATCGTGCCGGTGATGCGGTCCCCTTCCTTCGCGAGCGTCAACTGCGCCGGGATCACCCCCTGCTGCGTGTTGAACGACACGGTCCACGTGCCCACGAGATCGGGCGCCGGTGCTGCCGACAACGACGCCACCAAACCCACGACGCATGCCGCAACGAATGCCAGTCGCCTCATGGGCGGCCTCCGATCGGATGACGGATGACGGATGACGGATGACGGATGACGGATGACGGATGGTCAGGGCATAAAGCCCTGACCCACAAGTTTTCCTAAAGCCCAAAGCCTGATTACCGTTCTTCGAGCCAGCGATCTTCGAGCACCTGGACCGGCTTGGTGAGTTTCTTGCCGTTCACCTCGAGCGTGACGATGTACGTGCCCGGCTCGACGGGCGGCGAGAAGCGGAAGAAGCCGCCGCCCCCGCGGCCCCCGCGGCCGGGCGGCGGATTCGGCGTCAGGTCCCACATGACGCGATTGATGCCCGCGGTCTTCGTGCCGTCGAGATTGCGAATCACCTTGCCGGTCGCGTCGGCGATCGTGATCTTCACGTCGCCGCTGGCGGCCGATTTCAGGAAGTAACTGATCGCGGTCCCCCGGGGTGCGTTCTCGCCGACGAACACCTTCTGGCCGCCGACCTGCTGGCCGTGCTCCTGGTCGTTGAGCCAGGCCACGCCTGGCCGGACGTCGAACAGGTGCGCGTCTTCCGCCTGGACCTGCGGCGTGAGCTGCTGGAGCGGCGTAATGTCGTCGAGGATGTAGATGCTGCGTCCGTGCGTCGCGACGATCAGATCGTTGTCGCGCGGGTGCACGAGGATGTCGTCGGTCCGGACCGTCGGGTAATCCGTCATGAACTTCTGCCAGCTCTGGCCGCCGTTCAGCGAAATATAGAGGCCGAACTCGGTCCCGACGTACAGCAGCGACTTGTTCTTCGGGTCTTCCCTGATCACCTGCACGTTCCCGTAGGACGGCAGGTTGCCCGTGATGCTCTGGAACGTCTGGCCGTAGTCGTGCGTGACGAAGATATACGGCTTCAAATCGTCGCTGCGGTGCCCGTCGACCGCCACGTAGGCCGTTGCGGGATCGAAGTGCGACGCGTCGATGCGCGAAATCCAGTAAAAGTTGTCGGGCGGCAGCCCCGGCAGGTTCTTCGCGACGTTGGTGAACGTCGATCCGCCGTCGCGGCTCACCTGCAGGTTGCCGTCGTCGGTCCCCGCCCAGACGATGCCCGGCATGACGGGGGACTCGGAGATCGAGATGATCGTGCTGTAGGCCTCCAGCCCGTCGTTCTTCGAGAGCTGGGTCCGATCGCCCGGCACGCCCATCACCGTCACCTTGCTGCGATCCACCTGCTTGGTCAGATCCTCGCTCGCCACCCACGTGTCGCCGCGGTCGTACGACTTGAACAGCCGGTTGCCGCCCAGCCAGACGATGCTGGGATTGTGCGGCGAGAGGACGACAGGGGTGTTCCAGTTGAAGCGGAACTCCTCCGTCGACGTCTTCATGTTGAGGACGTTCGGCGTCTGGTTGCCGCCGCGCCCGAAGCCGCCGCCGCGGGTCGGCTTGAAGGCGTCGCGCGGCTTGATGCTGGTGCCGCGTCCGAGCCGCAGATCGTAGCGGTTCGTATTGCCGTCCTGCGACTCGCTGTACACGATGTGGTAGTCGGTCGGATCGACGGCCGTGTAGAATCCGTCACCGCCGCCGATGCCGAACCAGTCGGAGTTCATGATGCCGCCGCGGCCGCGGACCGCGCTCGGGCCGCCCCAGCTCCCGTTGTCCTGCAGCCCGATGTACACGTAGTACGGATGCCGCATGTCGGCCGTGACCACGTAGGCGAGCGCGGTCGGCATGATGTTGACGTAATCCCAGTTCTTCCCCTGGTCGTACGTGACGTCGAGGCCGCCGTCGTTGCCGATCATCAGGTGATTCGGATTGCGCGGGTCGACCCAGATCGCGTGCTGATCGACGTGCCCGGGTTCCCCGAGGCCGCCGGCGCGGTCGAGCGTGGTGAAGGTGTGGCCTCCGTCGAGCGACTTCGCAACCGGCAGGCCCGCGACGTAGACGACCTGATCGTTGCTGGGATCGACGCGGAGCTGGCTGAAATACATCGGCCGCGCGTCGCAGTTGCTGACGAGCGTCCAGCTCTTGCCGCTGTCGTTGGACCGCAGCACGCCTCCCTTCGCCGGATCGAGCGTCGGGGCGACCGCGTTCTCCGGGGGCGCTTCGCCGCCGCGGCCGGTCACGAACCCGTGCGTCGGGCCGCCGTTGTTGCACCAGTCGAAGCGCTGTCCGGCCGGGGGTGGAGGCGGCTGCGCGGCGCGGGCGCGGCCGGCCGGCGTCGGGGCGGGCGGCGGCACTGTCGAGGCGCCCGGCGGCGTGCGCTCGGGCGTCGCGGCCGGCTGGGCCGGCGCCGGCTCGACCTTCTCGGGTGTGTTCGACGCTCCCGCCTCGATCTGCGCGTACACGACGCCCGGCTTCGAGCGCGAGACGTCGAGCGCGATCCGCCCGTAGGTGCCGGGCGGCAGCCCCGCGCCCGTGATCTTCGTCCACGACCGACCCGCGTTGGCGCTCTTCCAGAGCCCGCTCCCCGGACCGCCGCCGTTGAAGCAGCAACTCGTCCGCCGCCGCTGGTAGCTCGCCGCGTAAATGACGCTGCTGTTGCGCGGATCCAGCGCGATGTCCGTGAAGCCCGTGTCGTTGTCGATGAACTCGATCTTCGTCCAGGTCTGCCCGCCGTCGGTCGTCTTGTAGATGCCGCGGTCCGGGCCCGGTCCGAACAGGTGCCCGGGGGACGCCACGTAGACGGTGTCGGGGTGCTTCGGGTCGATGACGATCCGCGCGATCGTCTGCGTCTCCTTCAGCCCCATGTTCTTGAACGTCTTGCCGCCGTCGGTCGTCTTGTAGATGCCGTAGCCGAACGAGGACGTCTGCCGGTTGTTCGGCTCGCCGGTGCCGACATAGACGATGTCGGGGTTCGTCGGATGGATGGCGATGTCGCCGATCGAGGCCACCTCGCCGGTCTGGAACACCGGCTCGAACGTCGTGCCGTTGTTCTCCGACTTGAACACGCCGCCGACGGCGTAGCCGACATAAATGACGTTGGGGTTGCTCTCGGAGACCGCGATGTCGTCGATGCGGCCGCCCATGCTCGCCGGTCCGATGGCCCGGAAATGAAACGCGGCCAGCAGCGGGTCGGCCGACTGGTTGATGGCCGGCGCGGGCGGCGCCCCCGCTTCCTGCTGCGCGGCCGGGCTGGCCGGAAGACCGAACGGAACCAGGAAGAGCGGGATGGCGAAGGGGAGCAGGCGGCGCAAACGGCTTGGCATCGGAAGGATCCTCAAAAAAAGACAGTGGCGGCGCAGTCTCCCACTGCGCGCGCACCGAAGTCAAGACGACCGCCGGCGCAGACTATAATCGACGGTTACAAGGCCAAGGAGTGCCCGTGCTCACCAACAAGCGTTTCACCCGCCTGGCGTTCGTCGTTCTGGCCTGCGTGGCCGCCGCCTCGCTGCCGGCCGCGCAATCCCCCGACCCGTCGACCGCCATCAAAATTCCGTTTCAAAGCTACACGCTGCCCAACGGCTTGACGGTCATCCTCTCGCCCGACCACACCACCCCCACGGTGGCCGTCGAGGTCTGGTATCACGTCGGCTCGAAGAACGAGGTGCCCGGACGCACCGGCTTCGCGCACCTCTTCGAGCACGTCATGTTCACCGGCTCGGGGCACGCGCCGTACGGCCTGCACGACAAGCTGACCGAAGGGGTCGGCGGCGGCAACAACGGCACGACCGACAACGACAGGACGATGTACTTCGAGACGATCCCGTCGAACTATCTCGAGTCGGCGCTCTGGCTCGAATCCGATCGCATGGGCTTCCTGCTCGACACGCTCGACCTGGCCAAGCTCAACGCCCAGCGCGACGTCGTCAAAAACGAGCGGCGGCAGCGCGTCGACAATCAGCCGTACGGCCGCGCCGACGAAATCCTTTCGCACGCGACGTATCCGGCGTCGAATCCGTACTCATGGGACGTGATCGGCAGCATGGCGGACCTGTCGGCGGCGTCGGAAACCGACGTCAAGAACTTCTTCCGGCTGTATTACGCGCCCGACAACGCCTTTCTCTCGATCGCCGGGGACTTCGACCCCGCCCAGGCGCGCGCATGGGTCGAGAAATATTTCGGCGATCTGCCTCGCGGCGA
>DASUKM010000009.1:0-93166 GCA_036278735.1 Vicinamibacterales bacterium | reverse complement strand
CCGTCGCGTATGATGGGCGCGCGATGCGTCTGCTGATCTCGATCTTCGCGACCGCCGTCCTGATGGCCGCGGCCGCCGCCGCCCAGCCGGCGGTCAGCGTCATCCCGCGCCCGGTGAGCGTCACCGAACATGCCGGGCACTTCACCATCACGCCACGGACGGTGATCTGGACCGACGCGGCGTCCGCCCCTGTCGGCCGTCAGCTCGCGCGCTATCTTGAGCCGGCCATGGGGTTCACGCTGCGCGTCAAAGTGGGCGGCGCGCGGCCAGCGAGGGCGATTGCGCTCCGCCGCGACCGATCGCTCGGGCGGTTGGGGCCCGAAGGCTATCTGCTCGAGGTGCGGCCGGCGCACGTGATCGCGCGCGCGCCGCACCCGGCCGGCCTCTTCTACGCCGTCCAGACGTTGCGCCAGCTCCTGCCGCCGGACGTGTTCCGGTCGGCCCCCATCAGCACGGCGCCGCCTTGGACCATGACGGCGGTGGACATCGAGGACTACCCGCGCTTCGCGTGGCGCGGCGCGCACCTCGACGTCGGCCGGCACTTCATGCCGAAGGAATTCGTCAAGAAGTACATCGACCTGCTCGCGCTGTACAAGCTGAACACCTTTCACTGGCATCTCACCGAGGATCAGGGCTGGCGTCTCGAGATCAAGCAGTACCCGCGGCTCACCGAGGTGGGCGCCTGGCGCAAGGAGACGATCGTCGGCCGTCAGCGTGGCCGCGACCCCTCGCAGTGGACGTTCGACCACACGCCGTACGGCGGCTTCTACACCCAGGACGATGCGCGCGAGATCGTGGCGTATGCGAAGGCGCGATTCATCACCGTCGTGCCGGAGATCGAGATGCCAGGGCATGCGGTCGCGGCGATTGCGGCGTACCCGGAGCTCGGGGTGACGGGACAGCCTGTCGAGGTCGCGACCCGCTGGGGCGTCTTCTCCGACATCCTCAATGCCGAGCCGTCGACCGTGCAGTTCATGCAGAACGTCCTGACCGAGGTGATGGACATCTTTCCGAGCCGGTACATCCACATCGGCGGCGACGAAGCGGACAAGACGAAATGGAAGGCGAGCCCGCAGATCCAGGCGCGCATCCGCCAGCTGGGGCTCGAGGACGAGGACGCGCTTCAGAGCTGGTTCGTCCGGCAGATGGACGCCTTTCTGACGTCGCACGGCCGGCGCCTCGTCGGCTGGGACGAGATCCTGGAAGGCGGCCTGGCGGAACACGCCGTCGTGATGTCCTGGCGGGGCACGTCGGGCGGCATCGCCGCCGCGCGCGCCGGGCACGATGTCGTGATGGCCCCGACCGATTCGACGTACTTCGATTACTACCAGTCGCGCGACCAGGCGCACGAGCCGCTCGCGGCCGGCGGGTTCCTGCCGCTCGACAAGGTGTATGCGTTCGACCCGGTCCCGCCGGACCTCGAGCCGCCCTTCGCCGCGCACATCCTTGGCGCGCAGGCGCAGTTGTGGACGGAGTACATTCCGACGCCGAAGCAGGCCGAATACATGGCGTTCCCCCGCCTCACGGCGCTCGCCGAAGCCGTCTGGACGCCGAAGCTGCGGAAGAATTACGATGACTACCTCGCGCGCCTCCCGCAAGACCTCGAACGGCTGCGTGCCCTCGACGTCAACTTCCGCCCACCGCGTGAACCCGTGAACCCCTGAACCCGTGAACCCGTGAACCCGTGAACCCGTGAACCCGTGAACCCGTGAACCCGTGAACCCGTGAACCTCCTAAAGCCCAAAGCCCGACATGCGACGTACAGCCTTCTTTGTCTCCGTTCTCGCCGTCGCCTCGTTCGTCGCCGCCCCCCTCCGCGCGCAGCCGCGCCGCCCGTCCGGGCCGCCGACGCGCGCGGACATCCTGCGCGGACAGTACGACGAGTACCGGGCGAACAACGACCTGCGCTTCTATCACCTCGACATCCGCGTCGACCCGGAGAAGAAGCTCGTCACCGGCAAGAACACCATCCGGTTCAAGATGCTGAAAGACGGCACCCGGATTCATCTCGATCTCTACGACAACCTGAACGTCGACAAGATTCTGCTGGGCACGACGCCGCTGAAATACGAGCGGGAGCTGAACGCCGTCTTCGTGGATTTTCCGACGACCCTGAAGAACGGGCGCACCTACGCGATCGACTTCTATTATTCCGGCACGCCGAAGCAGATCGGCCGGTTCGGCGGCTTCACGTTCGGCAAGGACCCCGCGGGGCGGCCGTGGATCTTCACGGCGTGCGAAGGGGAAGGGTCGAGCCTGTGGTGGCCGAGCAAGGACCAGTGGCACGACGAACCGGACGAGGGGATGGAGATCAGCGTCGCGATTCCGAATGGCCTCGTCGATGCGTCCAACGGCCGCTTCGAACGGACGACGGACCTGGGCGACGGCTACACGCGGTGGGACTGGCGCGTCCACTATCCGATCAACGACTACGACGTCTCGCTGAACATCGCGCACTTCGTCCACTTCTCGGATCGCCTCGGGCCGCTCACGCTCGACTTCTACGCGCTCCCGGAGGATCTCGACAAGGCGAAGCGGCAGTTCGCGCAGGCCAAACCGATGATTCAGGCCTACCAGCACTACTTCGGCCCGTATCCCTTCGAGAAGGACGGCTACAAGCTGATCGAAGCGCCGTACTCGGGGATGGAGCACCAGAGCGCGGTCACCTACGGCAACCACTTCGCCAACGGCTACCTGGAGCGCGACTGGACGGGCGTCGGGATCAGCCCGCGGTTCGACTTCATCATCATTCACGAGAGTGCCCATGAATGGTTCGGCAACGCGGTCTCGGCGGCCGACGTCTCCGACATGTGGATCCACGAAGGCTGGGCGACGTACCTCGAGGCGCTCTACGTCGAATACCGGTGGGGCACGGCCGATGCGATCTTGTACCTCGACGGGTACAAGAAGAAGGTCCGCAACCGCGAGCCGATCATCACGGAGCACGGGATCCATCGCGAGCCGCCGCAGGACATGTACTTCAAGGGGGCGCTGTTCCTGAACACGCTGCGTCACGTCGTCGGCAGCGACCATCGCTGGTTTGCCCTGATTCACGACGTCTTCCAGCACTTCGAGTACAAGAACATCATGACCGAGGACATGGTCCGGTACTTCAATCAGAAGACGGGCATGAACCTCACGCCGATCTTCGACGAGTACCTCCGGCACGCCGCCCTGCCGGTGCTCGAGCTGAAGTTCGCCGACGGGTCCGTGCAGTACCGCTGGAAGGCGGACGAAGCGGCGTTCGCGATGCCGATCCGCGTCGGGCGCACGGGCACGCCGCCGGCCGGCTGGACGATCATCACGCCGACCACCGGCGCCTGGCAGACGATGAAGACGCCGCTCTCGCGCGACGACTTCGACGTGGCGACCGACTGGTACTACGTCGACGTGTTGAAGGAGTAGATTTTCAGATCTGATCCTGGAGGAACGACGCCGCGATGCCGGAGGCGCGGCGCACGACGCCGCGGCGGTTCCATGCCTCCAGCGTCACGCGCTGGCAGCTCTCGATGTCCTGCTCGAACGTGTCGTGGAGCTGCCGCGCGATCGCCTCGTCGTAGCAGCAGACGTTGTTCTCCTCGTTGTGGGCGAACGAGCGGTTGTCGAAATTGGTCGTCCCCACCGTCGCCCACCGCGCGTCCACCACCATCGTCTTGTGGTGGAGCATCGTCCGATCGAACTCGAGGATGACGACGCCGGCGCGCAGCAGCGGCCCGTAGAGCCGGATGCTGTTCTGCCGCGCCAGCCAGTTGTCGTTGTGGAGGCCCGAGACCATGACGCGCACGTCCACCCCCCGGCGCCGCGCTTCCGAGAGCGTCTCGATGGCGGCGGCGTCCGGCACGAAGTACGGGTTGGCGATGTAAATCGAGCGGCGCGCGCAGATGATCGACAGGTAGTACATGATACGCACGGTGGAGGCGCCGATCTCCGGTGAGCTCATGATCGTCTGGAGCGCCAGCCGTCCGGCCGGCTCGTGCGGCGGGTAGTACAACGGGCCCGAGATCAGCTCGCCCGTCGTTTGCAGCCAGTTCTGCGCGAACCCTGTCTGAAGCGGCGTGACGGCGGGTCCTTCGATCCGGATCTGCAGGTCGCGCCATTCGGCCGGCGTGCGGGCGTCCCCTCGCCACTGATCCGCGATGCCCGCCCCTCCGGTGAACGCCACGCGCCCATCGACGATCAGCGACTTGCGGTGCGTCCGGTGGTTGAAGCGCCCGATGGTCCGGACGCGCACGGGGTTGTACCACGCGAGCTGGCATCCGCCCGATTCCAGCGTCTTCAGGATGGCTTCGCCGATCGTGGCCGAGCCGACCGCGTCGAGCAGGATCTTGACGTGCACGCCGGCGGCCGCCTTCGCCGCGAGCGCCTCGGCGAACTCCTGGCCGATCTCTCCCGCCCAGTAGATGTACGCCTCGATCGTGATCGAGGACTCGGCCGCCGCGATCGCGTCGAGCATCGCGGGATAAAACGCGTCGCCGTTGTTGAGGATGTCGAGCCGGTTGCCCGGCGCGAACGGCACGCCGGTGGCCCCCGCCATCGACGCCACGAAGTCCGCATCGTCGACGGCGAACTCGTGGTCCAGGCCGTAGCGCGGCGGCGTCTCCTCCGGCGAGATCACATAGCTGACGAACGCCATCGTGCCCGTCCCGATGGCCCAGCCCCACTTGTCCACGACGAGCGCCCAGATGCAGGCGATCGTCCAGGGCCACCACGCCCAGAACAGACGGCGAACGCGCGCCCAGAACGGCAGCGCTCCCTTCGGACGGCGGAACAGTGGATCGGGCGCGAGGCGGTAACGCCAGCGGTGGGGGAGGCGTCGCTGCAGCGGACGCGTCCCGCGGGCCGCCGGCTCGGCGGCGCGCGCGCCGCGGTCGACGGACGTGTCGCGCCCTAGCGATGGCATCAGGGGCACCAGCATGCAACTGCCGAGCCGACAGATGAGTCGCCGGCACATCGCTTGCTTCGAAGCCCGTCCGCATGGTCGACGCGTTGAAATCTTCCTGGCTCACCTTCGCGGGCTGCGTGCTCGTCGTCGCCGTCCTCTACTGGGCCCAGGCGGTCCTGGTGCCGGTGGCGCTGGCCGTTCTGATTACGTTCGTCCTCACGCCGCCGGTCGTCTGGCTCCAGCGGTGGCTCGGACGCATCCCGGCGGTCCTGATGGTCGTCGTCCTCGTGTTCGGATTTCTCGGGCTCGCGGGGTACGGCGTGTATCGCCAGATGACAAACCTGGCCGACGCGCTCCCAACCTATCGGACGAACATCCGCGAGAAGATTCACGACATCCGGGGGGCGCAGTCGGGGGGCTCGGTCGCGCGGCTGGAGAAGACGGTCGACAACATCAAGGGGGACCTCGGCAGCTCGTCGAAGCCGAAGGCCGGTACGGCCGCGCAGCCGCTCGTCGTCACCACCGCGCCGGTGGCGGGTCTGTCGGGGATTGGGTGGCTCGGACCCGTGGTCGAGCCGCTCGGCACCGCGGGGTTCGTAATCACGCTCGTGCTGTTCATGCTGCTCGATCGCGAGGACCTGCGCGATCGCATGATCAAGCTCGTCGGGCACGGTCAGCTCGCGGTCACGACGAAGGCGATGGACGAGGCCGGCTCGCGCGTCAGCCGGCAACTGCTGCTGCAGACGCTCGTCAACGCCATCTACGGCACGCTGGCCGCGGCCGGTCTCTACCTGCTCGGCGTGCCGTATCCGCTGTTCTGGGGCGCGCTCGGCGCGGCGCTCCGGTTCATTCCCTATGTGGGCCCGGTCATCGCGGCCGGCGGGCCGATCCTGCTGGCACTCGCGGCGCTGCCGGGATGGACGCGTCCGCTCGAAGTGGTCGCCTTCTACGTCGTCCTCGAGACGTTCACGAACCTCGCGCTCGAGACGATGTTGTATTCGGGCGCGGCGGGGGTGTCGCCGGTCGCGCTGCTGATCGCGGTGGCGTTCTGGACGTGGCTCTGGGGGCCGCTCGGGCTGCTGATGGCCACGCCGCTCACCGTGTGCCTCGTCGTGATCGGCAAACACGTGCCGGCGCTCGATTTCCTAGGCACGCTGCTGTCGGACGCCCCGGCGCTGTCGGCCGAGCGCAGCTACTATCAGCGGCTGCTCGCGGGCGACGAAGCGGAGGCGGCCGAGCTGGTCGAGCGCTATCTGAAAGCGCAGCCGGCCGAGACCGTGTACGACGGGATGCTCGTGCCCGCGCTCACGTACGCGGAGCGCGATCGGCTGGAAGGGCGCCTCTCGCCGGACGAGGAAACCGCCGTCGTCGAGACGACGGGCGACATGCTGGAGCTGCTGGCGGAAGCGGCGCCGCCGGCCCCGGCGCGCGCGATGGCGACGCGGGTGCTGGCGTATCCCGTCAACGGCGCGCCCGATGCCCTCGCGCTCCGGATGCTGGCGCAGCTCGCCGGCGCCTTGCCTGTTCAGATCGACATCGTCAGCACGCGCCTGCTCGCCTCGGAACTGGTGACGCGGGTCCGCGCCGACGGCTACGCGATCGTGTGCCTCGCCGATTTGCCCCCGAGCGCACCGTCGAAGACGCGCTATCTGGTGCGCAAGCTCCGCGCGGCGCTGCCGGACATGCGGATCGTCGTCGGCCGCTGGGCGCCGGCGGAACTGGCCGACGAGACGCTGCAGCCGCTCACGGATGCGGGCGCGTCGCACGTCGCGTCGACGCTGATGGACACGCGCGCGTATCTGGCCGAAGCGGCGCACGTGAGCACGACGGGCCAAGTCCGGGACACGCCGGATGCGGCGTAGAGGCGCCAGTAGCGAGTAGGCCAGTTTCCAGTTTCCAGTTTCCAGTTTCCAGTTTCCAGTTCCCAGTTCCCAGTTCCCAGTTCCCAGTTCCCAGTTCCCAGTTCCGCCAGTCGCAGTTGCAGACTGGTTCACGTGGACCCCTGAAGTTCCTGTGGGTCAGGGCTTCAGCCCTGACGGTCGCATCCGCATCATTCGACCACGCGGCGCATGATCGCGACGACCTCATCGCCTCCGATCGCCGTCTTGCCGACTGTCATGCCGACGATGTCGAATCCCTGCGCTCCGGCCTCGTCGAGCTCCTTCTGCATGGTCGATGTTTTCGAGGTGGCGAGCAGGTGATATTCGTACTTGACGGGCGTTGCATTCGCGTCGCGTTCGAAAATCGCCGCGACCTCCTTCCCGCCGAACATGCTCTTGAATACGGTCTGTCCTCTGTATTCGAATCCGCCGTCGGATGCTTCCTGCATCTCTTTCTGCATCGTGGACGTCCGATTCGTCGCCAGCAGACGGTATTGGTACTGGCCAGGACTGCCATGCCTCGTCATGATGGTTACGACTTCGGACCCGCCAAAGGCGGTTTCGCCACCCATCACGGCGGCGAAGCGGAAGCCTGCGTCAGCGGCCTCCTGCATCTCCTTCTGCATCGTCGAGGTCTTGTTCGTCGCCAGTACGCGATATTGCACCGGCTCGGGCTTTCCTGCCGATGCCAGACCCGTCGCGGCCGCGGATGCCACGGCCGCCGTTGCGATGCCGGCGCACACCATTGCGCGAATCGTCATGGATCCCTCGCTGAATTGGGGAACGCCGCTGCGCTTCGTCAGAACCACGCCGATGCGCCGGCGTAGAGTACCAGTTACCAGTTACCAGTTACCAGTAGCCAGATTGATTCCCGTGGGTCAGGGCTTCGACCCTGAACCGGCTCCGGTGGCCGGTGCGTCCGGCAGCTCGACGTCGTTGGGATACTGGACCATCGCTTCGCATCCGTGCGGCGCGACGCAGCCGACGTCGACGCCGAGCACGAGTCGCGGCACGACCGCGTCCGGGAATTCCACAGGGAACTTCGTGTGCATCAACTCGGCCTCGAGCGGCCGCAGCGCGTCGTCTCCCGACGAGAAGCGAACTTCGCGCACCGTGTGGTCGCGGTCGACGACCACGAGGAAGTGCGCGCGGCCGTCGGGCATGTGGGCTTTCACCGGGACGAGCCGGTCCTGCACCGCGTGGCGTTTCGCCGACGCCAGCATCATCGTCAGGTCGCCTCCCTCGGCGAGGTGCTTGACGTGCGCGCGCATGGCATCGGTCGGGGAATCGCTGACGGCCTCGGCGGTGACGTAGTAGCTCAGCGCGTCGGCGAGATGCTTCTGCTTCTCGTCGATCTCGCCGAGGTGAAGGGCGGTACCGGGATGTCCGCCGAGCAGCCACGCGGCGCGCACGTAGGCCAGGGCGAGGCTGGTATTGCCCTTCTGGAGCTGCACCCAGCCGAGCGCGTCCCAGTCCCACGACAGCCGGTTCATCCGGTCCAGTTGATTCTCGTCGAGCGACTTCAACGTCAGGGCGCGCGTGTCCTCCGCGATCTGCTGTTCGGAACGGGTCGCCAGGTCGGCGGCCCGGTCGAGATCGAGACCGGTCTCCGCCATCTGCCAGGCGGCGTGGGTCCAGATCGGGACGGTCGGGGAGATCTCGATCGCCCGATCGAACGACTTGCGCGCCTCCGCCATCTGCTTCAGGTGCGCTTGCGCCAACCCGAGCCAATCGAAGATCCAGGCGTTGTCTTTGATGAGCGTCGCCGCCTTCGTCAGCACGGCGGCGGCATCCGCGTAGCGCTCCAGGTCGTTGTCGATCTCGCCGAGCGCCGACATGGCGGAGCCGTCCAGCGGGTTGAGTTCCAGATGCCTGGCGTACGCTTTCGCGGCGGCTTCGAACTTCCCCCCGTCCTTCAGGACGGAGCCCAGGTCGCTGTAGGCGCTCTTGTTGTACGGGTCGAGATCGATCTGCTTCTGGATGGCCGCGGCCGCCTCGCCGTAGCGGTGCAGTTTGTCGTACGCGAGGCCCATCGAGATCCACGCGTCCCCCTTCTTCGGGTCGATCTCGGTGTCGCGCTTCCAGAGCGCGGCCGCGGCGTCGTATCGCTCCGCCTCGTACGCGTTGAACGCCGCGTCGTACAGCTCGGTGCTGGTCGCGTCGGCGGGAATCGCCGGCGTGGGCCCAACGGTGGCATGGACGGTGGCCGTTTGATCGAAGTCGGCCTGCACGGCGCGAATGGTCGCGGCGTACGCGCCGAACCGCGCCGAGGGGATCGTGCCTCCGTGAGACACGAGCGTGCGATCCCACGTGAGGCGGGTGCCCTCGACGCCGTACGCCGACGTGTAATCAAACGTGTCGTTCGACGTCTTGACGGGCACCGGCGCCTGTGGGACGTATCCCGCAGGCAACTCCACGGACCCCTTCAGGTGCAGCGTTTTCGGCGATCCGAGGTCGATGAGATCTTTGTCCCGGCGATCTTCTTCTTTCGCATCTGGAAACGTCGCCGTCGCGAGCGGCTTGATCGTGCTGGTCTCTTTCGCCCAATCCAGGTAATCGGCGTCTCGCACCTGGAAGGTGACCTGGAAGGGACCGCCGGTGTCGGTCGGGTCGCTCGTGCTGACGTCGGACACCTCTCCCGGGATTCCCTCGGCCGAGGCGAGCTGCTTGCCGAATTCGGAGAGCTTGTCGTGGGGCAACAGGCGAACGATCGCGCGCAGTCCCAGCGCGGCGTCGCCGCGGCTGCTCACCGCGACGTGCGCCGCCAGGACGCCGATGCCGTTCACCCGGCCGTCGACCTGAATCGTGTCGATCGACGGCATCGGAGGGTCGGCAGGCGTTCGAATCAGCCGGCTCTTCTCCGTGCGGCTGCCGAGGAACAGCGCGCGCTTACCGCGGATTTGGCTGGGCAGCATCCCGATCGGGGCCACTTCCGCCGTCGTGTCCATCCAGGTCCACGACGAGGGATCGGTCCCGTCGGCAATCACGATGATCTCGTGATCGAACGCCAGCGGCGAGGGCAGACCGTCGTCAATCGAGCGGTTCGTGTACAGCAGCACCGGTGTGCTCTCGATCCCCGCCGCGCGGAGCAGCGACGCCAGCAGCGTCGCCTTGTCCTTGCAGTCGCCGTACTGGTTCTTCAGCACCTCCGCGGGGGCATGCGGGGCGTATCGGCCCAGACCGAACGACAGCCCCACGTAGCGCACGCTCTTGGACACGTAGTCGTAAATCGCGTCGATCTTCTTCTGCCGATCGGTGAGTCCCTTCGTCAGCTCCGCCGCTTTCTGCCGCACGGCCGGATCGATGGACGCCGGGGCGAGCCCGCGAAACCACTGCGCGAGATCGTCCCAGTCGCGATACGACGTCAGGCGGACGTCCGCCTCGGGCAGCTCCGTCCGATTGAGCAGCGCACGCTGCTGATCGTCGGTGAGCGGTGCCGCGTTCGACGTCTTCCAGCGGTACACGCGGCGCGCACCCTCGAGGGTGCCGGCGCCGCCCCCCTGTTCCGACGGCCCGTCGGGAGCCGTTTTCAGCGTAACCGCCCGATCGGCCGGCACGTCGATGACGAGCTCGTTGTCCCGGATCACGGTGTCGTGGTCGAAGCTGTACTCGAACCAGAACTGGCCTGGCGTCAACGGATGCTTGATGGTCCAGCGCGCCGCCATCCGGATCGTGTCTCCCGGTTGCAGCGCCGGTACGGTGATCACCTTCTGGTGCAGGTCGACGAAAATCGGGAGCTGCTGGTACGGCCGTACGGCGAGATCCTGCACGTTGCCGGGCGCCGACGCCGCGACCGATCCGTCGGGCCGCTCGACCGTCAACCGCTCGAGCGTGAGGTCCTCGGTGTCGGGCGCGTATGCGAGGGGAATTTCCCCGAATCGCTGCACCGCCTGTTGATCGAGGAGATGGATCTGGAACGTCAGCTCGCGCGTGCCGGTGCCGTCGTTCTCGAACCGCACGTGGAGCTGTTCCTGTTCGACGACGAACGACGTGCCGACGGCGCCTGGCGTGGCGTGGGCCGCCGAAGGGGCGGGTGGCTCCTGTGCCCGGGCCGGAGCGGCCAGCAGCAGCGGCACGACGACGTACCCGATCAGCAGCGGACGGGAAACCATCATCGATCTGGACCCGGAAGGAGCGTGCTTACTGTAGCACGCCGCCCCGCCGCGGCCCGCCGGCCCTTCGACCGGATCTGCGTTGGGGCACTGTCGCGTTCGTGTACAGCCGTCGTCCACCGCCGGGCGTTTCCCGCGCGCGAGCCGGCGTTCGGCGTGTCGCGACAGCCAATTGCCGGCTTGGCCTCAACCATGCTTACGTGATGAGGATCGGAGGCGTTCGAATGGCGGATCAGCAGAAGAAATTTTCCCGGAAAGACCTCGTCAAGGCGTTGAACGAGGATCTGGCGCGCGAGTATCAGGCCATCATCGCGTATGTCGTCTATTCGCAGGCGCTCAAGGGCGCGCAGTACATGAACATCGCCGGCGAGCTGGAAAAGCACGCGGGGGAGGAGTTGAAGCACGCGCTGATCATCGCCAAGCACGTCGACTATCTTGGCGGGATGCCGAGCGCCGCGGCGCTGCCGGTCAAGCTGTCGGAAGACGCGGTCGCGATGCTGCGGGCGGATCTCGACAACGAGAACACCACCGTGCGCAACTATCGCGAGCGCGTGCGGCAGTGCGAGGCGCTGCAGGAATACGGCATCGCGGAGGACATCCGCGAGATCCTGAGGCAGGAGCAGGAGCACCAGCTCGATCTGGCGACGGCGCTCGGCGAGGACGTCCCCGACGTGTCGGGCCCGCGCGCGAAGTAGCGCCTGATCTACCGGGCCTCGGAGACGATCGGCACCTGCGCGAGATTGCACCAGAATCGGCCGCTGCCATCGGGAGCCGTCGCGAGCACCCAGCCGTCCTCGCGCACGTCGAGGACGCGAATCGTTCGGCGGCCGCCGTCGATCGTCTCCAGGTCGTACGTCCCCCCCTTCTTCACGAACGAGGGAGTGGCGTAGGCGACGGGCGGCTGGCTCGCGATGCGCGCCGTCCACTGGGAACCTTCGGCAGGCGTGACGTTGACCGCTTCGCTGGAGCGATCCACGGTGACGTGGCCGACGATCTGGACCGGGCCCGTGTCGAGGGTCGGCTTGGGGAATTGGTTCGACTGTCGCGGTGCATCTTCGGCGGTCACCCCCGCGGCGGCCAGCGCCAGCGCCGCCGCCACGACGATTGTCCACTGCCTGTCTCGTACTCTCACGGGAGACCTCCTCTACGACAGGTGCGCCCACCGGCCGAGCGTCCGCTATCGCCCGATCACCACCAGGCCGACCTTGTTGACGCCGCTCTCGGCGATCGCGATGTTGCCGTCGCGCGTCACCGACATGTTGCGCACGACACCGCCGCCGCCGGGAATGATCCACGTCTGGAATTTCTCCGTCGAGGGATCGAACCGCACCATCGTGTTCGGGCGCACCGCCGATTCGCTGTACCAGATGACGTCGTGCACGGCGGCGATTCCGTACGGCCGCGAATGCGGTCCGCCGGGCGACGGCCATTCCTTCACCTGACCCGTCGTCGTATCGAGTCGTCCCAGATAGCCCCGCGAGTAGTCGGAGTACCAGACGGCGTCGTCGCTCGTGATCGCGATGCGCCGCGGACGGCTCTCCGGGTGCGGCAGCGTCCATTCCTTGATCTGCATCGTGTCCGGATCAATCGCGGAGATCCGGTTGCCGCCGAACTCGCAGACGATCGGCGTCCCCTTCGACGTGAAGACCATGCCGTAGGGATTCGACCGCGGCTGCGGATACGTGACGACCTTGACGTCGCCGGTTTTGGGGTCCAGCCGTCCGATCATGTTCGAGCCCTGCACGGTGAACCACAGCAGGCCGTGCCGATCGAAGAGTGGCGTATGCGGGTCGCGCGCCCCTTCCGGGAGCTTGAACTCGACGATGTGGCCGGTAGCTGGATCGAGCCGGCCGATGTAGCCGGCGGAATTGGCGGTGAACCAGATGCGTCCGTCGGCGTCCGCTGTGAGCCCGTGCGGACCGGACTGCGGCGTGTCGAGCGGGTACTCTTTGATCCTGCCGGTCTTCGGATCGATGCGCCCGAGCACGTTGGCGAACATGCCGGTGTACCAGATGTTCCCGTCAGCCGTGGCGAGCGGATCGTGCGGGCGCGACCCGAGCGTGTGCAGGTGCCACTCCTTGAACGTCACCTTCACGGGCCCCGGGATCACGACCGCTCGGGCTTTCGGCTGCTCCGGAAAATGCGCCGCGAGGTAGTCGACGACGACATCGGATTGCGGCTTCGGCAGCGCGACCATCGTGCCAATCAGTTCGGACCAGCCCTGCTTCGTGTACCCGCCCGAATTGACGATGTTGCCGAGCTGGTGGCATTTCGAGCAGTAGGCCTGCACTTCCGTCTTGCCGGGGCCGTCAGGCAGCGTGACCGTCCGGCGGCCCCGGCCCTGCGGGGCGGGAGGCGCCGCGTGCAGGCTGAACACCAGCGAAGCGGCGAACACGAGCGTGGAAAGGCCGAGCAGGCGAGGCTTCATGGGCGCATGATACGCCGGCTGATTCAGTTTTTGCGGTCGATCGGATCGGGCCGCTTCATCCCGGAATCGCCCACGCCTCTCGCTGGCGGCGCCCGTGATGTATCAGGACAGTTGCGCTACCGGCCTCTGTGCTCGCTGAAATGTAAGTACATCCCGAGGATGATGGCGATCGCGGCGAGAATGCTGATCGGCAGCAGAGTCAGTGGGATCATGGTCTTTCCAGTCCGAGAAACACGCCAAATCCGAGACACGGACCCGCGACGACGATGGTAGCAACGACGCCAGCGATGGTCAACGTGCCGTGCGTGACGAGGGACTCGAGCGGCGCGAGCACTGCGACCAGCACACCCGCTTCGCGCAGGAACTCGCCAAGCATGGTCTTGACCTGACGTTTGATGCCCGGCGTCATGCGTCGCACGCCTTGCCGATCCGTGCGGTGCCCGATTCGTCCAACCCAGGCCGCACGAGGCGGGGCGCCATGGCGTCGATGAACCGGCGGTGCGGCATGACGAACCGGCCTGCAAACAGCGGGACGTGTCGAGTGGCCGATGACTGGAACGCGCGACGGGGCTCGACCGCGCCGAACCTGCGACGTGCGGGTGACGTGGAGTATGCACAATCTGATCGGCTTGACATCCGACCTAGATAGATAGTCTACTGTAGCCGTGCCCCGGCGCCCGGCCTACGCCACCCTCGCCGTCCTCAACGCCATTGCGAACGGCTCTCGCCACGGCTTCGACATCATCGACATGACGGGCCTGCCGGGTGGGACCGTCTACCCGGCGCTCGGCAAGCTCGAGGCCGACGGCCGCGTGCGTTCGACGTGGGAAGACCCGCGCGTCGCCCAGCAGGAGAAGCGGCCGCCGCGGCGCTACTACGAGTTGCGGCCGGCCGGGGAGACGCTGCTGCGCGAGGGATTGAAAGCATACCGGGCGCTGGAGCGGCGTCCGGCCGCGAGCCGACGGCCGAAGCGCGCCTGAGGACGCGCCATGGTCCCTGGTTTTCGCTCGTTGCGATCGTCACGCTCCCGGTCGGCATCGGGGCCGCGACGGCCATGTTCAGCGTGGTGCGGGCGGTGCTGCTCTGGCCCCTGCCGTACCCGGATCCCGGACGGCTCGTCCGTGTGGACGCGCTCGATTCGCGACACGGCGCGCAGACGCTCGGGAATCTCTCGCTGCCGGACGCCGACGATCTTCAGCGCGCGGCGACGTCGCTGTCGGCGCTCGGGGTCTACAACGCCGGATACTTCACCGTGACCGGGGCCGGTTCGCGCTCGGCGCGGCGCGCGCCGACATCGTGCGCCTGATCCTCGCCGGCGGGCTGCGGCCGGTCGCGATCGGGATTGCCATCGGCCTCGCGGGCGGAGCAGCCGCGGGGAAGACGATCGCGGCGCTGCTGTTCCACGTTCGTCCGATCGATCCGATCACGTTCGCGGCGGCGGCCGTCGCGATGCTCGGCGCCGCCACCGCGGCCGCCTGGCTGCCGGCCCGCCGCGCGTGCCGCGTCGATCCGGCCGTCGCGCTGCGATCCCCTAAAGCCCAAAGCCCAAAGCCTAAAGCCTGTTTACCGCACGTCGAGTCGGACGTGCGGCACATCGAGCGTGCGTACGATGACGCCGTCGAAGGTCTCGCGGATCACGACGAGATCGGCCTGGGAGAACCACGCCGCATCGAGCGTGATCGACGGGGTCTCTTCCGAGGCCGGCACTTGAAACACCACATCGGCCGCTTCCATCTGCAGGCCGGTCCGAGAGAAGGTGCCGAAGCTGACGCCGGGGATCCCGGGGACGTATCCCGATGCACTCGTGAGCCAGCCCAGGACGGCCTCGGAGCGGGCGCGATTGCGCGCACAGAATTCGAACGTCGGCGCTGGGGCGCTGTCGAGCGCAGACGAAGCGCGAATCACTCCGGCTCGCAGTGATCGTCCCATCGCGGTGTCGAGGTCCGCAATCGTGAACCGGTAGCTGCCGTCCTGAAACGCGGCGCCCGTGCGCAGCGGAAGCACGCGGACCACCTGGAGCCTCGTCAGCGAAACGGCGAACCGTCCCTGATAGCGGCCGGTCGCAGAGGCGGCCGTCTGAAGATCTGCTGCGCGCGCGTAAAGGGCCGGCACGCGTCCCTCGGAACCCGGCAGCCGCATCACGACGCGCTCGACGCCGAGCAGCTCGCGCATCGCCAGGAGAGACGACGGGGTGAAACTCATCGAGCTCGTTCCAGCGAGGGAGCTGCCAAAGCCGCGCCCTTCGATCGTTGTCCCATCGGGGCGCGTGAACGAGCCGTCGAGCAGCGTCAGCTCGGCGATCCATCCGCCGGGCAGATCGGAGACGCCGATGTCTGCGACGGCGCCTCCCCAGGCATCGCGTCCCTCGGGCCAGGCGCTCGCGCGATCGAACGTGAGCTGCGGCGAGCGCATCACCAGGCGCCCGCGATCGGTGCTCGCGGTCCACGTGGGCGGCGCCGGAGGGCGGACCTCCGGAAGGTAATCGACGCCAAAAAAGGAGGCGACGATCGCGATCGCGGCCGCGGGAACGGCAATGCGTCGAAGCCGGGTCAGGTACTGCAGCGCGGCGGCCAGCACCAGTCCGACCGCGAGGCCGAGTTCGAGGTAGACCGGCAGCATCGTGTTGGGCAGATGCGGGAGGGCGACGGCGGCAGGCGGTTCGGACGGGCCGCGCAGTTCCATCAGCGTGATGCTGCCGACCGCCCACACCAGAAACGCCCCCACCGCGGCCGCGAGCGCGAGCGCGAACCGCGGCAGGCTGGCGGTCGTCGAGGCGAACGCCATCAGCGCCGCGACGAGCAGCGCGCGGGCGACGGCGGTTTCGGTCGCCACTCGCACGGCCTCCGCGAACGGGATCCGGCTCGTCGCCATCAGGATCATCTGTGCGGCGACAGGCACCACGACCATGAACGCGCCCAGTAGCACGCTCTTCTCGAGCCACACCGTCTGACGCGGGACCGGACGCGTCAGCCAGAACGCCTCGCTGCCGACCGCCGGGTGCGCCTGCACGATGATGGGGACGAGGAACAGCATGGCGAGCAGCAGCGCGTCGTAGAGGACCCAGCCAAGCGTGCTCACTGCCGCGTACAGCGGCTCGTTGCCCGCCGTCTGCGGCGCGACGGCCGTCGCAACCGCTTCGGCCGCCACCACGGCGCACCACATGACGAGCGGCCAGCGAAAATGTCGGAGGTCCTCGCGAAGCAGATGAAGCAGCACGTTCAGACGACCTCCTGGACGCCGGGCGGTGTCGGCCCGGCGAGCGCAATGAAGATCTCGCGCAGCGGCATGGACGCGATCCGGATGTCGGCGCCGGGAAACGTCGCGGCGACGCCGCGGGCCGCGTCGGGCTCGTCGTGCGCGGTGTCGACGAACCGCAGCGTCCGGCCCGCGATCCCCTCAACGATCCATCGCGGGTGTGCCGCCGCGCGGGAGGCGAGGCCGGGGTCGTCGGATACGACCTCGACGCGCCGAAAACGCGCGAGCAGGGAAGCCGTCGGCTCGGCGAACCGCAGCCGCCCGGCATCGAGGAACGCGATCCAGTCGGCGAGCCGCTCGACTTCGTCGACGTCGTGCGAGGAAATCAGCACGGTCCAGCGCCGATCGCCCGACGCGTCGAGCAGCGCGCGAATCAACTCGTCGCGCACGACGGGGTCCAGACCGGTGAACGGCTCGTCCAGCACGACCAGCTCGGGCCGGTATGCCAGCGACGCGAGGAGCGCAACCTTCATGCGCGTGCCGCGCGAGAGTGAGCGCAGTCGTGCGTTCTGTGTCAAACCGAGCGACGCCTGCAGCCGCCGCTCGAGCGCGGCATCCCAGGACGGGTAGAACGCGCGGCAGTACCGCAGCAGCTGCGCCGGCGTCATCCAGTCCGGCAGCCGCTGGTTCTCGGACACGTACCCGATGCGCCGCAGCTCCGCCGGCCCGAGCCGCCGGACGTCCGCGCCGAGCACCCGCGCCATGCCGCCCGATGGCCGCAGCAAGTTCATCAACAGCTTGATCGTCGTCGTCTTGCCCGCGCCGTTGGGGCCGATCAAGGCGAACACGCTCCCTTCGGGCACCGTCATCGTCAGGCCATTGACCGCGTCGGTTCGTCCGAAACGCCGGACGAGCCCCGTCGTCTCGATAGCTGCGCTCATGACTCACCCTGCCTTGCGGTTCGTCTGTGACCAGGCACGCCGGATCGCGGCGATCAGGTCCGCGAGCGACACCCCGGCGTGCCGCCCTTCCACCACCAGCCGTTCGACGGCGTCGACCAGCACCCGCCGCCGCTCTGCGGGGTCCGCAGGATGGCCCGCGCCGACGACGGTGCCAATCCCGGGACGCACGGTCAGCAGCCCTTCGTCCACGAGCAACGCGACAATGCGGTGGCCCGTGTTCGGATTGATCTTCAACTCGCGGCTCAGTTCGCGGACCGAAGGAAACGCATCGCCGGCGCGGAGCTGTCCCGTCACCACGGCCTGCTTGACCGCATAGGTCACCTGCTCGTAGACGGGCTCGCCGGCATGCAGGGCGATGGTGAAGGGGAGCACGGTGTACCAATCAGACTATAACACTGAAGTGTCCTAGCGGCAATAGAACACCTGCCCAAAGCCCAAAGCCCAAAGCCCAAAGCCTATACTTGTGCGATGCCTGGTCGAGCCGCGGCCGCGCCTCGTTCTGCGCACGGTCTTGCGTCGGCGACGACGCGGACGGCTGCCACCGCGCATGTCTCTCTCGCGCCTGGCGGGCTCCTGCTGCGCGTCGGCGACGCGATTGCGAGTCCGGACACGCCGCGGATCCGGTACCGCATCGAACGCCTGATCGGGGAAGGGGGCTTCGGCCAGGTGTTCCTGGCCGAACGGCTCGATCGCTCGTCGCGCGTGCCGGTCCGCGTGTGCATCAAGGTCAGCGCGCGCATCGACGGGTGGCTGCGCGAAGCGTACTTCGGCCAGCTCCTCGACGATCACCCGCGCGCCATCCGCATCTACGATCGCTTTCCGGTGCCCCAGGCGGCTGGCCGGATGCTGTACTGCCTCGTGCTCGAGTACGCGCGCCACGGCGACCTGAGCGCCTACCTGAAGCGCGGCGGCGCGCGCTGGTCCGAGACGGCCGCGCGTCGCGAGATCGCCGGCATCCTCGAGGTCCTCGGCAAGCTGCACCGCGGCCAGATGCTCCACCGCGACTTGACGCCGCTCAACGTGTTCGTCTGCGAGGGTCCGCATCTCAAGCTCGGCGACTTCGGGATCGTCCGGCAGCAGAGCGATTCGCGCGGGATCACCGCCAACACGATGAACGCGATGACCGCGCCCAGCGACATCCTCGAACGTGCCGCGCCGAAGTGGCAGGCGCGCGACGACGTGTATCAGGTGGGGCAGTTGCTGGGGATGATCGTGAAGGGGGACGCCAGCGCGCGGCTGCGCACGCCGGACGTGCGGCACCTCGCCTGCAGCGATCACCTGAAGGAGATCGTGTATCGCTGCATCGGCGAGCGCCGCAAGCGGTATCAGAGCGCCGTCGAGATGATCGAGGCGCTGCGGCACCGTCCGGCGCCGTTGACGACCGGGGTGCTGCGCACGCTGCGCGGCGTGCACCTGGCCTTTACGGGCGTGCTGCGCCGGCCGCGGCGCGAGGCGATGGCGGCGGCTCGCCGCGCCGGGGCGGTCGTCCACGGGATGCCGTCGGCGCTCACGACGGTGGTCGTGCGCGGGCGGCCGAACGCGCAGCAGGCAGCGGGGCGCGACGGCGGCCTCAAGCTGATGGAGATCAAGCGCCTGCGCGAGAAGGGGCACCGCATCACGCTGCTCGACGAGGCGCGCTTCTGGCGGCTGGCGGACCGCCACGCGAAGCGGTGATGCGGCGCCTCGTCATCGCCCTGATCGTCGTCGCCGGGCTGATCGCGGCGGTCTACGGCGCGGCCACCTACGTGCTCGGTTCCGGCGTGGTGCGCTCGTCGATCGAGCGGCAGCTCGCGGATCGCCTCGGGGAGCCGGTCCACATCGCCTCGGCCGGCGCCTCCATCTTTCCGCGCGTCGCGCTGAACCTTCGCGGCGTGACGATTGGCGAGCCGGCGGCGATCACGCTCGGAAGCGTTCGGGTCGTGACGGGCCTGCGCGGACTCCTCAGCCGCACCATCGAGAACGCGGAGGTCGTCGTGTCGGACAGCCGGATCACGCTCCCACTGCCGATGCCGATGCTCTCGGGCCTGTCGGCTCCATCCAGCGCGCCGGCGTCTGGCTTTTCGATTACGTCGATTCGCGTGATCTCGCTCCGCGACGTCGAGGTCGATGTCGGGCGTCAGACCTGGCGCGTCGACGCCGACTCGTCGCTCGAGGGCGATCGTCTGCAGGTGAAGCGGTTGACGCTGCGAGGTGCGCGAACGCGGATGTCTGCCAGCGGCCAGCTGACGAGCGTGGCGCGGAGCGAAGGGCAGTTCGACGTTCACGCCGACCCGCTCGACGTCGACGAAGTGATCGCGATGGCCGCCTCCGCCAAGGCTTCGGCGGGCTCCGCGAACGCTTCGGCGGCCAGGGCTTCCGCAGGTCGGCCAACGCTCATGCACATCGTCGTCAATGCGACGGCGCCGCGCGGCACGTTCGGCGCCTATGCATTTCGAGATCTCGCCGCAACGACGACGCTGCAGTCCGGGTCCACACAGGTGTCGCCGCTCACGGTGTCGATGTACGGCGGCCGCTTTCAAGGACGGCTCGATGCGGACACCGCCGGCGCGGTGCCGCGCCTGACGCTGAGCGGCCGTCTCGACGGCGTCGACGTCGCACAGGTCATGAAGGCGGCGTCGCTGGGCGACGCCATGACCGGCCGCCTCGGGGCGAGGCTGTCGCTGAAGGCCGCGGGTTCGGAGGCGAGCGCGCTGATGCGCTCCGCGGGCGGAACCATCGAGGCCAGCGTCGTCGACGGCCGCATTCCGCACCTCGATCTCGTCCGCACGCTGGTGCTCGCCTTTGGCAAGCCGTCCGGCGCGCCGCCGGCCGGTTCCGGGTCGGCCTTTTCTCGTCTGGCCGGCACGCTCGCACTCGCCGGCGGCACGCTGACCTTCGACGCCCTGACGCTCGATTCGCGCGACGTCGATCTGCAGGGGCGCGGCACGCTGCGGCTGGCGGGCGGCCGGCTCGATGCGCACGCCGACGTCCTCCTCTCGCGCGCGCTGACGGCCCAGGCGGGCACGGACCTGCGCCGCTATGCTCAGCAGGACGGACGCGTGATCCTGCCGGTCGTGGTCGGCGGCACGCTGGAGCATCCGGTCGTCACGGTCGACCTGGCCGCGGCCGGCCGCCGCGCGCTCGAGAACGAGCTGAAGCGCAAAGCGCGGTCGCTGCTCGATCGCCTGATCGGAAAGAAAGGGCCGGGAGTACAATAACCGGGACCATCCGTGGCGCGTCAGGCACGAAGCCCCGATGGCGATCCGAGCGAGCCGTGGGAGCGAGCCTCGCGCACGGAGGCGAAGCGGCGAGCGAGGGCGCGAGTCGGGGAGTCCGAGGGGCGAAGCCCCCGGATTGCAAGAGGGAGGACGACATGGCCGCCGCACAGTGTGCTCACCCGGGTTGTTCCTGCTCCGTTCCCGACAAGAGTCCGTACGGCAAGTATTGCAGCGAGCACTGCAAGCACGCCGGGGACATGACCGAGCTTCGCTGCGGGTGCCAGCACCCGCAGTGCCGCTGAGCCCGGCGCCGCCATTCCGTTCGCGTCTTCGACATCGGGCGCCCCGTTCGATATAAGAAAGAGGATGAGGCTCCCGTTCCGGACGGGGTGTGCCGCCGCGACGATCGCGGCGGCCGCTTCGCTCCTCGCCGTCGCGGCTCGCGCGTCTGCCGTTCGGGTGGCGGAGGAGTCGCCGCCCGCGATCCTGATCAGCCGTCAGCTCGCCGAACGACGGCATCTTCACGCCGGCGACGCGGTGCGGCTGGGATCGGACCCGTCGGGACGCGGCGCGCGGCCGTTCCGGATTGCCGGCATCTACGAGCCCACGCCGGACCCGATGCATTTCGCGCAGGCGCCGCTCGAAGCGCGGCTGCACCTGCCGGATCTGCTCGCGCTCACCGGCGCCTCCGCACACGCCGACGGGCCCGACGCCGTGACGTCGATCAACGTTGCGCTGATCGATCCGGCGGGCGCCGGCGAGTTTGCCCGCGAGGTGTCGCGGCGGCTCCCCGGCAGCCTCGCGCGCCCGACCTCGGCGCCCGATCAGCGGACGCGGACCTTCGTCGTCATCGAACGCTTCCACCTCGCGATCGCCGTCGTCACCGTGCTCGGGAGCGCCGTCTTCCTGCTGGCCCTGATGGTGATGCTCGTCGACGAGCGCCGCGCGACCGTCGGGATTCTCCGATTGATGGGCTTCACGCGCGGACGCATCCTGACCCAGGTCGTGGCCGAGGGGGCCGTCATCGCGGTGGTCGGGGCGGCCGGCGGCATTCTGTTCGCGTTGGTCACCGAGGGGATCTTCAACCGCTTTTTCCAGTGGCGGTACGACACGACGCTCGTGTTCCTGCGGGTCACGCCGTCGGTCGTCTGGCGGTCGCTCGCCATCGCGGTGCCGCTCGGCATCGCGGCGAGCTTCGTCGCGTCGTGGACGCTGTTGCGCCGCCAACTGCTGGCGCTGATCCGCCGTTGACCGCGATGCGCGCGTTCCGCCTCGCGTGGATCAGCGTGGTGCGCCAGCCTGCGCGATCGGGCCTCGGCATCCTCGGCGTGGCCGCCGTCGGGGCGCTGCTGTTCGACATGCTGCTGCTCTCGCATGGCCTCGTGCTCTCGTTCCGGGATCTGCTGAACGAAGGGGGCTTCGACGCGCGCGTGCTCGCGACCGACATGGTGCCGTTCGACGGCCCGCGTCTGGCACACGCCTCCAGGCTGGCGGCGCAGATTGCCGCGCTGCCGGAGGTCGCGGCCGTGCAGCAGGTGCGCGTCGTCGACGCGGAGCTCGCTGGCGCGAGTGACCCGTCGGGCCATGAAGGGCTGACCCACACAGCGGGCATGTCGGGCCGTGACGGCGCGACGCACGACGATCGCGTGCAGTTCGTCGGGAACGACATGCGCGTGCGGCCGCTGTGGACCGTGGTCGAGGGGCGCGACGTGGAGAGCGCGGCGGCGGAGCCCACGGTCGTGGTCAACCGTCGTCTCGCGCGCGCGCTGGGGGCGTCGCCGGGATCGCGCGTCGCCCTGCGCGGCCGGTGCGGGGATGCCGCGGACGCGCTGCCCCCCGTCACGTTCGTCGTCTCGGGGATTGCGGACTTTCCCTTCGACGCGGCGACCGACAACAGCGCGGGGGGGACGATCGAGAGCGCGGCGCGGTTGTGCGGCGGGGAGGACGTGGATCGCGCGGACATGCTGCTCGTCCGATCGCGCGACGAGGCGGGCCCAGGCGCGGCCGTCGCCGCCATCCGCCGCTTGCGCCCGGATCTTCACGTGGTGACGAACGAACAGATGGTGGCGCAGTTCTCCCGCGTCGAGTTTTCCTACTTTCGCGAGATTTCGTCGGTGCTCGCGACGGTCACGCTCTTCTTCGGCTTCCTGCTGATCGCCGTCCTGCTGACCGTCTCGGTGAACCAGCACCTGGGCGAGATCGCGACCCTGCGCGCCGTGGGGTTGTCGCGCGGGCGCGTCGTCTCCGGCATCCTGTGGGAATCCGTCCTGCTCGTCGGCACCGGCGGCATCCTCGCGGTGCCCGTCGGGCTGGTCCTCTCGGTCTGGCTCGATCGGATCCTGCGCGGCATGCCGGGCATCCCGTCGGGGCTGCACTTTTTCGTGTTCGAGCCCCGCGCGCTCGGTCTCTACGCGGTGCTGCTGGCGGTCGCGTCGATCGGGGCCGCCGCCTACCCCATGCGAATCGTCGCGGCCCTGCCGATCGCGGGCACGCTGCGGCGCGAGGTCGTCTCGTGAGCGCTGCCGTCGTCGAAGCGCGCGAGGTGTCGCGCGTGTTCCCGATGCGCGCCGGTCCGGTGACGGCGCTCGACGGCGTGTCGCTGCGGATCGACGCGGGAGAGTACCTGGGCATCGTGGGACCATCCGGCTGTGGCAAGTCGACGCTGCTGCACGTGCTCGGCTGCGTCGACGTGCCGACGCGCGGCACGCTCAGATTCCAGGATCGCGACGTCGCCGGCCTGCCCGACGGCGAACGCAGCCGGCTTCGATTGCGCGAGATCGGGTTCGTGTTCCAGCGGTTTTTCCTGCTCCCGATGCTGACGGCCTGGGAGAACGTCGAGCTGCCGCAGGCGGAGGCGGGCGCCTCGCGCGCGGCGCGCCGCCAGCGTACCGCGGAACTGCTCGACTACGTCGGCCTGGCGCACCGCGCGACACACCGTCCGGCGGAACTCTCGGGCGGCGAGATGCAGCGCGTCGCGATCGCGCGGGCGCTCGCGAACCAGCCGCGCCTGTTGCTCGCCGACGAGCCGACGGGCGAACTGGATCAGGCGACCGGCGATCAGATCGCCACCCTGCTCGATCGGCTGCACGCCGACGGGACCGCGGTCGTGGTCGTCACCCACGACGCGGCGATCGCGGCGCGGGCCGCCCGCCTGCTCCGCATGCGCGACGGCCGCATCGTCGAGGACTCGGGACGATGATCTTCAGGCTCGCGTGGCGATCGCTCGCGGCGCGCCCGATCCGGAGCGCGGTGCTCGCCGGCGGCTTCGGCCTCGGCGTCGCGGTCATGGCGGCACTGCTCGGCATCGGCGGCGCGATCCTCGAACAGGCGCGTGTACCCGCGCTGGTCGGCGGCGGCGACGTCGCGATCGTCGGGGCATCGGGCCGGATCCCGAACGCGCGATTCGTCCTCTCGAGCGTGCTCGGGTCCGCTCCGCTCGACGCGCGCATCGCTGTCGCGGCGCCGACCCTCGAGTCGCCGTTGTATCTGATCGAGGGCGACGGGACGGCGACGCCGATTCGGGCGACCGGAGGCATCCCGAGCCTCGAACGCCGGCTCGGCGAGCCGGAGATCCGGCGCGCCGGCGATTGGCGGGACACGCCGGCAGATCGGGCATGGGCCTCACCCGATCCCGGCGCGCTGCTGCGCGAGATCGATCGCTTTCACGCCGTTCCCGACGTGCCCGCGCGGGCCGATTCGTGGGCCGAGTGGTTGTATTTCAACGGGCGCACGGCGGACGCGCGCTTCTACCTGACATTTCTGGCGGGTCCGTCGCGCGCATCGGGCGAGCGCGAGATGGGGGTTCGGCTGCAGCTCGAACGCGCCGGGCGCATGACCTCGTACGCGGACCGCGCGACGGTGAACGCGGCGTCACTTCTCGAGAACGCGCCGGACCTCACCGTCGGGCGCAGCCGCGTGCGGCTGGTCGGGACCGACTATCACATCACGCTCGATCTGCCGGCGGAAGCCGGGCGCGCGCGCGCCTCCGGCGAGATCGTCGTGCACGCGACGCCCGGGCGATCGCTGCCGCCCCTGTCGATCCGCGGCGCCGGCGGGTGGGTCTCGGGCTACGTCGTGCCGGTGATGTCGGGCACGCTGGATGGCAGCCTTCAGGTCGGGACGGAGACGATCGCGCTGACGGGGGGGGCCGCGTATCACGATCACAACTGGGGGTTCTGGGACGGCGTGTCGTGGCAATGGGGGCAGGTGCAGGGGGGCGGGCTGTCGTTCGTGTACGGCCGCGTGCACCCGCCAGCCGACGCCGCCGACCCCGCGCGCATTCCAGGATTTCTTGCGGCCATCGGGCCCCAGGGACTCGTCGGCTACGCGACCGACGTGCGCATCGACGAGATCAACGATCCGGCGACGGGACGGCCGCGCCGGATCGTCGTGCGCGGCGAGGGGACCTCGCTCGCGCTCACCTTCGATCTCGCCGTCACGCAGACGACGGTGACCGCGCGTCAGGCGAGCGTGGCGAGCGCGCTCGACTTCCTGCAGCTTCGGGGGACGTGCCATGTCGAAGGCCAGGCGGGCGGCCGTCCGGTGAACTTCACGGCTGCCGCGAGCGCCGAGACGTTTCGCGGACGAAGAGAGAGGAGTTCGCATTAGCGGCGGGCGCCGCGCAGCGCAACCGCCGGGCCAAAGGTGCCAGGCACCTATGGCAGCCAGAACCCCGTCGCGGAAGCGATACGGCCGTCGGAGGCGAGCATGAACACCGTCGTCCCGCGGCCGCGCGGCTGATCGCCGGATCCAACGGCCGTCCAGTCCGCGAGGAGCGTCCCCTGACAATGGCGCACGTCCCCCTCGCGCCGCAGTGTGAGGCCCGGCATGAACCGCAGCGCGGCTCCCATGTGCTCGGTCAGCTCGTCGAGGCCGTCGATGGCGCTGAAACGGTCCCGGAGCGCGACGGCCGGCGTCGCAATTCGATCGAGCGCCGCGCGCCGGGCGGTGCCGTCCGGCTCCGACCACGCGGCGAACCACGCGTCGACCGAGGCGGCCGCGCCGCGGTGCCGCTCGTTCATGACGACGTTGGCGAAGAGCGACAGTTGATAGCGCCAGCCCTGCACGTGCTGATCGCGGACGGCGGGGTCGGCGAACTCGTGCACGACCTCCACGCGCGTGCCCCCCGACGCCGCGGCGAGTCGGATCGTGACGCGGGAGGCGCCCGCAGGAATCGGCGTGCCGCTGACGTACCCGTACGTGAAGACAATGTGTTCGGGCGGCGAGACGTCGAGCACTTCGCCGGAGACCTCCGTCCCGTCGGGATAGCGGATCGACACGCATCCGCCGCGGCGCGCGTCGATGGTGGATCCCGCGCCCCACCACGCCGCCCATCGTGCGCCGTCGGTGAAGTACGCGAAGACGAGGGCGCGGGGAGCGCCGATCGTGACGCTCCGTTCCAGGCGATGCGGAAGCTCCATCATCCTCTCCTCTTGATCTGCGGCCGGCGCGGAACCTGGCGGCCCGGCCTCGGGCCGCGGCGCGTGTGTTCGAGTTCCGCCGCCAGCTTCAACCGCCACAACGCGTCGCTCCACATGTCTTCCAGCGCGGCCGCGAGCGGCCCGAGGGCCTCGCGCCGGGCGCGGTAGAACCGGTGACGATCGGCGCGGCGGACGTCGAGCAGCCCGGCGTCGCGGAGCGCGCGGAGGTGCAGCGAGACGGCGCCGAAGGACACGTCGGGCATCGCGGCATGAATCTCGCCCGCGGCCACTTCGCGGCTCCATGTGAGCCGCAGGATCTCGCGACGGCGCGGGGAGGCGACGGTGGCGAGCAGGGGCGCGGTCGGCATCGCGTCAACAATTTAGTTAAAACTAAAATTAATGTCAAGAGGGTGTGATACACCAGTCAGGAAGGAGCCGATCGACATGTCTGATGCCGTCCGTCTCGGTGTGAGCGCGCTCGCCGTGCTCGCCCTCATCGGGCCTGCCCCCGCGCCCGACACGATCCCCGCCAGCGGCGGCCCAATCACGATCGCGCCGCTCTATCACGCGACGCTGCAGCTGCGGCACGCCGGCCGCGTCGTCGACGTGGATCCCGTCGCGCAGGCGGACTTCGGCGGTCTGCCGTCGCCCGACATCATCCTGGTCACCGACATCCACGGCGACCATCTCGACCCGGCGACGATTGCGAAGATCCGGAAACAAGACACGCGCCTCGTCGCGCCGGCGGCGGTCGCAGCGCAGGTCCACGGCGCCCTCGTGATGGCCAACGGCGAGACGAAGACCGTCGACGGCATTTCGATCGAGGCGGTCCCGATGTACAACCTCACGCGCGGTCCCGCGCCGGGGAAGCTGTATCACGACAAGGGACGCGGCAACGGCTACATCCTGACGCTGGGCGGCAAGCGGATCTATATCGCGGGGGATACGGAGTGCACGCCCGAGATGAAGGCCTTCCGGAACATCGACGTCGCGTTCGTTCCGATGAACCTGCCGTTCACGATGCCCCCCTCGGAAGCCGCGGCGTGCGTGAAGGCGTTCAAGCCGAAGATCGTGTACCCGTACCACTACAAGGGACAGAACCTCGACGAATTCGCCTCCGCGCTGAAGGGCACCGGCATCGAGGTCCGGATCCGCGACTGGTACGGCAGCAGTCGATAGTTACTGGGCTGTATCGATCGGACAGTCCAGCGCTGGTGGCGGTCCTGTCCGCGAACAGCCCCAGTGTGTGCTCGGCCGAAGAGCACGGCAACGGGGGACGGCCTCCGCGCCCGCTGGGGCGCCCCGTTGCACCCCAGCGCGCAGGCGTGCGCGCCGGGGACCCCGCCGTTCGCGGCCACCCGCGGGCGCGCTGTGTCCACTAATGGCGCGTCGCCCGCGGATTCCGCTCCGGCAGCCGCGACGGCGGGAAGTACGGTCCGACCAGCGTCCGGTGCCACCACTGACCGGTGGCGTTGCGCTCTTCGGGCGTCGTGAACCGGTACAGATACAGTTGCGCGCGAATCCAGCGCGGCGGATGGTCCGGGAATGGATTGCCTCGCAGCAGTCCGAGGGTTCCCGGATCCCCTTCGAGCAACTTCGCGAGCAGTCCGGTGAACCACGGCGAGTCCTGCGCGCTGCCCATCGCGGCGAACCACATCAGCCAATCGAGCCGCAGGTGGTACGGCGCGATCTGCGAGGGCATCCGCGCCGGGTCGCCTGGTTTTCCCTTGAACTGGTACTCGCGCCAGGTCGTGGTGCCGGTGATCACCGGGTCGTCGCTGCCCTCGATGGCGATTTCGTACCGCTGTCGCGTCACGCTGCCGAAGGCGCCGTACGTGTTGACGATCTGCAGCGAATTGAACGAGGTGTTCATCACCTGGTTGGGCGAGAGCATGTTCCTCACCGGACCGACGCTGAGGAGGGCGACGAGGACCGCGAGCGCGGCCACGGCGACGCGCTGGACGACGGGCATTGCGCCGAGCGTGGGCATCGAGACCGGCAGCCACGACAGAAACCGGTCGTCGAGCGTCGTGAACGCCAGCACGATGGTCAGCCAGTTCAGCCACGACAGGTTGCCTCCGACAATCAAAACGAGCTGGAAGGCGATCGTGAACAGTCCGGCGATCCCGGCGTAGGGCTGCGGCAGGAAGAAGCCGAAGGGGACGATCAGTTCCACGAAGTGGTTGAACGCGACGCCGCCGTGGAGGATCGGGCGCGGCAGATGGTGCAGGTACCAGCTCAGGGGATTGGGAATCGGCTGCGTTTCGAAGAAGTAGTCGAGGCACGTCAGGTTGCGCCAGCACGCATCGCCGCGAATCTTGATCAGGCCCGCGCCGAACATCAGCCGGAACAGCGTCCACCGGTAGATCCAGTTCAGCAGCGCCGGCGGCGCCGTGCCGGTCGCGCCGGCAAAGATCGTGAAGAAGCCCGCCTCGCAGAGGAGCGATTCCCACCCGAACGCATACCAGGTCTGGCCCACGTTGACGAACGAGAGATACAGGACCCAGAGCAGCCCCCAGACGATCGCCGCCGCGATCGCGCTGCGGTGCTGCGCGATGCCCGTGAGCGCCACGCACGACAGCACCACGCCGGCCCACCCGGCGATCCGGAAGGCGTTGTCGCTCGACGCGAAGAAGAACAGGCTGGGCGAGGCGCGGAACGGCACCTGCCGGACGAAGCGCGCCACCGGCAGCAGGCCTCGCTCGCCGAGCAGGGGGATGAATTGATTCACGACGACCAGGAAGCCGATGAGGTAGGTCAGCGCGAGGCCGCGCTCGAAGAGCCAGCGGGAGTACCAGTAAGCAGGCAGTTCGTGGGGCATGATTGAGTCGGCCTGCGGCTAGACTGAGAGCGTAGCAAAGACGTGGCCGGAAATCCTGATGCGGTCGTCGTGGGCGCGGGCCCGAACGGATTGGCGGCGGCCATCGTGCTCGCGCGCGCCGGCCGCACGGTCGTCGTGTACGAGGCGATGCCGACGATCGGCGGCGGCTGCCGTTCGGCGGAGCTGACGCGGCCCGGCTTCCTGCACGACGTGTGTTCGGCGGTCCACCCGATGGCGATCGCCTCGCCGTTCTTCCGCTCGCTGCCGCTCGGCGATCACGGGCTGACCTGGATCGAGCCGCCCGCCATGCTCGCGCATCCCGTCGACGGCCAGCGTCCCGCCATCGTCGATCGATCCGTCGCGCAGACGGCGCTGGGCCTCGGGCTCGACGATGCGGCGTATCGACGGGTGATCGGGTCGGTCGTCGACGCGTGGCCGCGGATCAGGGATGCGGTGCTGGCGCCGCCGCGCTGGCCGCGGCATCCGCTCGCGCTCGCCCGCTTCGGCGCGCACGCGCTGCAATCGGCCGAGCGGATCGCGTCGCACAGCTTCCACGGCGTGCGGGCGCGCGGCCTGTTCGCCGGGATCGCGGCGCACACGATGCTGCCGCTCGACCGCGTGCCCACCGGCGCCGTCGGCCTGGTGCTCGGGGCGACCGCGCACACGGCCGGCTGGGTGATCCCCCGCGGCGGTTCGCAGAAGATTGCCGACGCGCTGGCGGCGTACCTCCGCTCGCTCGGCGGCGAGATCGTGACGAATGCGCGGATCGCGACGCTCGACGAACTCCCGCCCGCGCGCGCGATTCTGTGCGACCTTTCGCCCGCTCCGCTGCTCCGGGTGGCAGGCGCACGGCTCCCGGCCTCGTATCAACGGAAGCTGCGCGAGTATCGCTACGGCATGGGCGTCTACAAGGTGGACTGGGCGCTCGACGCGCCCATCCCCTGGCGCGACGAGCGCGTGGCGCTCGCCGGGACGGTGCACCTCGGCGGCACGCTCGACGAGATTGCCGCGTCCGAACGCGACGCGTGGACGGGCCGCGTCTCGGAGCGTCCCTTCGTGCTGCTGTCGCAGCCCAGTCTGTTCGACGACACGCGCGCGCCGCGGGGGCGCCACACCGTGTGGACGTACTGCCACGTGCCGCACGCGTCGACGGCCGACATGCTGCCGCGGATCGAGGCCCAGATCGAGCGGTTCGCGCCCGGGTTCCGCGATCGCGTGATCGCGCGCCACGTCATGACGCCGGCCGACTTCGAAGCGTACAACCCGAATCTCGTGGGCGGGGACATCGGCGCCGGCGTGACCGACTTCCGGCAGATGATCGCGCGCCCCACCTGGCGCTGGTACGCAACCCCCGCGCGGGGCCTCTACATCTGCTCGGCGTCGACGCCGCCCGGCGTCGGCGTCCATGGCATGTGCGGCTACTTCGCGGCGCAGCTCGCGCTGCGCGAGGTGCTGCGGGACTGATCCCGCCGCGGGTTCTTGCAGGAGATCAGGAGTACGGCGTTGCCCCCGCGCCTCGCTCGCGACAATGCGAACGGATGATGCGGTCAGCCGGCGCACGGCTCGGTCCGTACGAAATCATGTCGCCGCTCGGCGCCGTGCGCTCACGAGATTATCCGCCCGCGTTCGGGGCCGCCGCCTTCTGGTCGGGCTCGTAGCGCCGGCCCAGCTCGGCCTTGATCGGGGCGAACGACGGGTCTGTGCGCAGCGACGGAAAGGTTCCGTCAATCTCGTGCACGAAGGAAGGGTCGAGGCCGTGTTCGACGGCCGTGCGCAAGAGCGACAGCGCCTCGGTGCGGTGCCCCTGGACCGCCTCGACGCGCGCGAGGTCGTAGCGGGTGAGCGCCATCGTTGAATTGTCGGTCCCGAGGACCTGCTCCTCGATCGCCAGGACCGACTTCAACTCGGACTCGGCTTCAGCCAGACGGCCGGCGTCGAGGTGCAACGCGGCCACGTTGGTGGCCAGGAGCAGCGTGTCGGGATGCCGGGGCCCGTTCACCCGCCGCGAGTCGTTCAGCGCCTCCTCCTCCAGCGTCGTCTTCTCGTCGATTTTCCCTTGGTGTTCGAGCGACACGGCCAGATTGTTCATCAGGGAGAGCGTGTCGGGGTGATCTGTGCCGAGCGTCCGCCGCGCGATCTCGAGCGCGTGCCGGCCCACGGCCTCGGCCTCGCGGTACTTGCCCGCCCCGTTCAGGGCGAAGACCAGGTTGCCCGTGATTCTCACCGCCTGAAACGATCCCTCACCCCACGTTACGTTGGCGCCGGCGAGGACCTCGCGGTACATCTGCGCCGCTTGCTCGAACGCGCCCCGCTTGCTCACCGCGGTCGCAACATTGTTCAGCGCCTTGAGTGTCTCCGGGGCCTTCGGACCCAGGACCCGCTGGTCGATCGCGAGCACTTGCCGGTCGAGCGCCTCGGCCCCGGGGTCTCCGTTGTCGGTCATCAGCCCCGCGAGGGCGCGCATCGTATCGACCGTGTCCGCCTGGTCGTTCCCGAGCAGACGCCGCCGGATGTCGAGCGCCTGCCCGAGCAGCGCCTTGGCCTGGGGAAACAGCCCGAGCGACTTGTACACGTTGCCCATCGTGTCCATCAGCCGCGCCTGCAGCAGCGGGTCCTTCTCCAGGTTCGTGCCGATGTCGTGCGAGGCTTTGTCAAGGATTTCCCGAGCGGTCACGGTATTGCCCCGCGCTTCGCTCGGGTCCGACACCTTGAACATGTTCACCATGAAATCGGCGACGCGCTGCGACGCCGCAGCCTCCTGGTTGGCGCGGTCCCGCTCGCGCGCGATCCGCCGCTCCTGGACCACGGACGTGATCGCGAAGGCGACGAGCAGCACGATCGCCGCGCTCGCCACGCTCACCCCCACGCGGTGGCGCCGCACGAACTTGCGCGCGCGGTACGTCGGGCTGGGTGGGCCGGCCAGCACGGGCTCGTCGCGGAGGTGCCGCTCGAGATCCGCGGCGAGATCGGACGCGGAGCCGTACCGCCGCGTGCGGTCCTTCTCCAGCGCCTTCATGGTGATCCAGTCGAGGTCGCCATGGAGGCGCCGCGCCAGCGTCCGCACGTCCTGCTGGCGGTGGCCGGCCGACGCGCTCGACGCCTCTCCCATCGCGCGCAGCTTCACGCTCGGGCGCGGCGGCTCCCGCTCCTGAATCAACCGCAGCATCTCCTGGAATCCAGCCTCCCGGAGGGTGCGGTCGTCGACCGGCAGCGCCCCCACCAGCAGCTCGTAGAGGATCACCCCCAGGGCATACACGTCGGTGCGCGTGTCGACGTGGCGCTCGGTCAGATCCGCCTGCTCGGGGCTCATGTACGCCGGCGTCCCGACCATCACCCCCACTTCCGTGAACATCGACTTTTCGGTGAGGCGCTGCGCCGTGGCTTTGGCCAGCCCGAAGTCGATGATCTTCGGCACCGGCTTGTCGTCGTGCAGCGCGATCAGGACGTTCGAGGGCTTGAGATCGCGGTGGATGATCGCTTTTTGATGCGCGTGCTGCACGCCGTCGCAGACCTGGATGAACAGCGCCAGCCGCTGACGCACGCTCAGCCGCTGCCTGTCGCAGAAGGTCGTGATCGGCGTTCCCGCGACATACTCCATCGCGAAGAACGGGCGGCCGTCGGGCGTCGACCCGGCGTCGAACACGCTGGCGATGTTGGGGTGCGCCATCAGGGCGAGGGCCTGACGCTCGGACTCGAAGCGCGCCACGACCGCGCTCGTGTCCATGCCGGCCTTGATCAACTTGATCGCCACGGTACGCCGGAACGGCGTCGACTGCTCGGCCCGCCAGACCTCACCCATGCCGCCTTCGCCGAGCTTGTCGATCAGCCGATAGGCCCCGATGGTGCGGTGCGAGGAGGGGGTAGCCGCCGCACGCGTGAGATCGTCGCCGTCAGTCATGGCCGACACTGCCGACCGGCGGCCCTGGCGCGCCGAGCGTGCCGTACGTCGTGCGCCGCGGCGTCGCGGAAGGCGCTGTCAGTGGGCACCCTCGGTCGGCAACCGCCAGGCACGACCGTCACTCTACCTCGACCGTGTGGATCGGGCAAGCGGCCCGTCCGTCGGGCGGTCGCTACTGCTCTCGCAACGCCTCCATCGGGTCCACGTGCGACGCGCGTCGGGCGGGTAGATAGCCGGCAAGCCCCGACACCACCGCGATCAACCCGACGGCGGCGCTCATCGTGAGCGCGTCGTTCGGGGAGAGCCCATACAGGACGGCCGTCACGAAACGGCCCGCCCACAGCGCCGCGACGAGACCGACGGTGACGCCGGCGCCGACCAGCAGCATCGACTCGCGCATCACCATGCGGACGACGGTGCCGCGCTGCGCGCCGAGCGCCATACGGATGCCGATCTCGTTCGTCCGGCGGGCGACGGCGTAGCTCATGAGCCCGAACAGGCCGATGCACGCGAGCACCAGCGCGAGCGCGCCGAACGCCGTGTAGGCCGTCGCGAACAGCTGCTCCTGCGCGAAGCGCAGCGAGATCTGCTCGCTCTGCGACGTGAACCGCCGGATCGGCAGCGTCGGATCGACGTCGCGCATCGCGCGCCGCACGGTCTCCGTCAGGGCCAGTGGATCGCCGGCCGTCCTGAGCACGACGTTCAGGCTCCGCACCGGCATCTGCCACGCGCACCGATACATCGTGGGCGGCCCGGGATCGCGCACGCTCTCGTATTTCGTGTCGCGCACGATGCCGACGATTTCGTACTCGCCCGATTTCTCGAACGATCCGCCGATGCGCCGGCCGAGGGCGTCGCCGTGGGGAAACAGCTCGCGCGCCGCCGCTTCGTTGACGATCGCGACCTTCGGCGCGGTCTTGCCGTCGTGATCGCTGAACGCCCGGCCGCGCAGCACGGGAATGCCCAGCGTTGTGAAGAACGTCGGCGAGACGTCCATCATGTACATGTCTTCTTCGGCGGCCTTCAGGTCCGTCTGCCCCTGCTTCCACATCGAGCTCGTGCTGGTGCTGCCCGAGAGCAGGGTCGTACGCGTCAGCGCCCCGGAGGTCACGCCGGGAAGCGCCGACATCCGTTCGAGCACCTGGCGAAAGACCTGCGCCGATCGATCCGCGTCGTACCGGTTGACGCTCGGGTTCACGTTGAACATCAGCAGGTTCGTCGAGTCGAAGCCGACGTCGACGCTCCTCAGGTTTTCGAGCGTCCGAAGGAACAGTCCGGCGCCGATGATCAACACCAGCGACATGCCGACCTGCAGCACGAGCAGGCCCCTGCTCAGCAGACTGCGGCTGCCGGTGACGCTGCGGCCGCTCTCCTTCATCGCCCCCGCGAGATCGACGCGCGTCGCGCGCAGCGCGGGCACGAGCCCGAACACCACGCCGGTGATCAGGCTGACGCCTGCCACGAATCCGAGGACACGCCAGTCGAGCGGCGCGTCCTTGCCGAACGGCAGCAGGGCGCGCGACCAGTACCCGACGAGGACCCCGAACCCGCCGCCGAGACTCGACAGCAGCACGCTCTCGGTGAGCAGTTGCCGGATCAAGCGGCCGCGCGTCGCTCCCAGGGAGAGCCGGACCGAAATCTCGCGGGTCCGCGTCGTTGCACGCGAGAGCAGGAGGTTCGCGACGTTGGCGCAGACGATCAGCAGGACGATGACGACGACCACGGTGAGGAACCCGGCGGACCGCTGCGCCTGGGGATCGAGCTCGTAGTAGCCGTGCGCGGCCGGCTTGACGAGCAGCTCCGGTATCGCGTCGCCGCGCTGGCGGTTGAACGACAGGTGCTTTTCTTCCGGCGTGAGCGACGCCTGGTAGTCCGCCATCCCGGCGCGCGCGGCGTGCCGAAAGACGGTGGTGAAGTTCGCGCGAGCCTGGCCGATCGATGCGCCCGGCTTCAAACGTCCAATCAGCTGCAGCCACCAGTACGTCGGTTGCTCGAGGCGCGGGATGGCCGGCTTGCCGTCAGGCAGCGGGGTCGGCGGATTGAACACGCCATCGAAGGACAGGGGCAGCATCACGTCGGGTGGATCGTCGCCGAGTCTCTGGATCCCCGCGAAGTCCCGGGGCGTCACCCCGATGATGGTCACCATGACCCCGTTGATCGACACGACGCGGTCGATGACGGACGATTCACCCGCGAAGCGCCTCTGCCAGTACGGATAGCTGATGACGGCCACAGGCGTTGCGGAGGGCTTGTCGTCGTTGCCGTCGAACACGCGGCCGAGCGCCGCCGGCACGCCGATGACCTCGAAGAAGTTGCCCGAGGCTTCGTAGCCGTCGGCAAGCTGCGCGTCGCGCCCGACGATCACGTTCAGGCTGTTCATCGGCGATCCGGCGGCGAGATCCGTCAGCGTCGTGCTGGCGGCGCGCATCTGCTCGAAGATCGCGAACGAGAAGGTGGACCGCACCGTGTGCGCCGCGGTGCCGCCCGAGTAGCCGTAGTCGCTCGAGCTGCGGACCATGTCGTTCGTTCCGGCCCAGTTGAACCGGATGAGCCGCTCCGGCTCGTGAACGCGAACCGTCTGCAGCAGCAGCCCGTTGACGGCCGTGAAGAGCGCCGCGTTGGCGCCGATGCCCAGCGCGAGCGACAGGAGCACCACGGCCGTCCAGGCCTTGGTGCGCAGGAGCACGCGGACGGCCACGCGGAGGTCGCGAATGAGAGCGGTCATGTGTCGCCTCTGTTAGACGGAGTCCTCGTATTGCCGGTTGGGTCCGCCCGTCCCGTGCAATCCGTGTGATCCGTGGCTGTCGTGTCCGTGTGATCCGTGTAATCCGTGGCCGTCGTGTCCGTGTGATCCGTGTGATCCGTGGCCGTCGTGTCCGTGTGATCCGTGTGATCCGTGGCCGCGTGATCCGTGGCTGTCGTGTCCGTGTGATCCGTGTAATCCGTGGCCGTCGTGTCCGTGTGATCCGTGTGATCCGTGGCCGTGGCCGTCAGCGGCGCGCGGCCTCGGGCACCAGGCCGAGGATGAACGCCGCGATCGCCGGATTCCGCACGTTCGCGAAGAAATCGGTCCCCTCGATGCAGGCCGTGTTCGTGACGGCCGACGTGATCCCGGCAATCGCCCACACGCCGCCGGCGTCGAGCAGCAGGGGTCCGCCCGAATCGCCGGGGCAGACCGCGGCGACGTTCGTGCCGAATTGCGTTTGCAGCAGCGCCGGGCCGACGGCGCTGATCGTCGTCGGCCCGGCGCGCAGGACGTCCGCGTTGTTGTGCTGATCGTTGCCCCAGCCGGCGACGATCGCCGTCTCGCCGACTTGCGCGTCGCGGCTCAGGAACAGCGGCACCGGCGTGCGGCCGATGTCGTGGTCGAACAGCACGACCCCCACATCGAGCGCGTTGGGATCGTCTTCGCTGTAGCCGGGATAGGCATGAAAGGACGAAGCGGAGATTTGCGGGAGCGTGCCGGGGTAAATCTGGACGGACGCCGTGTGGCCGACCAGGCAGTGCGCGGCCGTCAACACGGCGCGCGGCGCGATGACGGTCGCCGAACACGCGGCTGACGGCGCGTTGTCGCTGTCGCGCAGGTTCATCAGCACGACCGAGGCCGTGGTCGCATCGCAGGCGGTGCCGTTCTGGATCGCCGTGCCGGCCCCGGAAAGCACGGAGCACGGTCCGCCGCTCGGCAGGCCGGAGGTCGGCGCCGGCACCTCTGGCGCCGACGGGCCCGAGTGGCTGCCGCACGCCCCCGTCCAGATGGCCACGCCCGCGGCCATCGCAAGCCTCCATCCCCGCGTTCGAAACGTCGGCGTCACGGCTGGATCGATTCTACTCTCGCTCCGCGTCGTATCCGTGCACTCCGTGGCGTCCGTGGCGTCCGTGGCGGTTGCCGTATCCGTGGCGTCCGTGAAGTCCGAGGCGGTTGCCGTATCCGTGGCGTCCGTGGCGTCCGTGGCGGTTGCCGTATCCGTGCGCTCCGTGGCGTCCGTGGCGTCGTATCCGTGGCCGGCCAATCGATGGCCGGTGTGGACCACCCGTTGGCCGATCGGCGCGTCTGGTTGACGGCTGCCGCGAGCCGCCCTCACACTCCCGACGTTCGGTGCGTGCCGCATCCGGGGAGGCTCCGATGAACCACCGCGTCATCTTGTGTGCGGTCGCCGCCGCGATGTCGGCGGCGTCGATCGTGAGTGGGCAGGTGCTCGATCTCGCCGGTCCCGCCATGCAGACGTACCAGGTCGCGCCGGGCATGGTGAACGGCGCGATCGTGGTGAACCGGGTGCCCGGAGAAGAGTACACGCTGCTGGTCGCGCTCGAGACGCGCGACATCCCGGCGATCCCGGTGTCGACGAAGATCAGCACGAGCGGCATGCTGGCGATTGGGCCCGGCACCTGCGACACGGCCCCCGTCGACGCGTGGCTCGAGACGCTCGACAAGGCGGTCGACGAGAAGGGCGTCTCGACCACGATCGCCAGCCTCGCGGCGCTGCGGCGGAAGCTCACGCCCGCGTGCTGGAGCGAAGCCGAGCCAGCCGTCGCGCGCGCCGTCGCCGCGACGCGGCAGCCCATCGATCTGTCCGGCTACCGGCTGCGCGGCAATCAACAGCTCGTCGTCACGGTGACCCGCGCCTCGACGACCGGCCCGATGAAGGTGTGGAAGTGCGTGCTCACGGCGCCGGATGCGGGGCACTGGGTCACGACGTGGGGGTTCGGATTCACCAGCGACCGCGATGATCACTTCTCGCTGCGCGCCGAAGCGAACAGCACCTACCGAATCGTCCGCGATCGGCGGCCGCGGTGGAGCGACGCGAAGTTCGTCCCCGCGGTCTTCGTCCAGTGGCTCCCGACGGATCGCGCCTCGCGAGAGATCTCGTTCAGCTGGCTGACGGCTGGCGTGGGGATCAGCAAGTCGGCGCCGGCCGTGATGCTCGGGGTCGCCGTGACGCGCCGCGAAAACCTGAGTCTCGTGGTCGGCGGCGCGATGACGCGCGCCCGCCGCCTCGACGGCGCCTTCAGCCCGGACGAAGTGATCAAAGAGAAGCTCGCCGACGACGAGCTGTACGTCGACACGTACCGTCCGGGTCTGTTTCTGTCGCTCGCGATCCGCTTCGCAGCCAGCCCGTTCCAATAGCCCGCCGGAGCCCCGCCGGAGCCTTGGCGAAGGCGGGCGGGGGCGCGATTTGACAGCTCCATTCGCCATATGTATCGTTGCAACATATGGAAGCGAGAGGCTCGGCGGAGGTGGTGGTGCTGGCGCTGCTCGACGCGCGGGCGCGGCACGGCTACGAGCTGGCGAAACTCGTGGAGCAGCGCTCGGCCGGCGCGCTGCAGCTGCACGCAGCCTCCCTCTACCCGCTGCTGTACCGGCTCGAGCGGCGCGGCTGGGTCGTGGGGCGCTGGGTGGAAAAGGCAGGCGAGCGGCGTCGGCGCTACTACAAGCTGACCGCGGCGGGTCGGCGCGCCCTGGCCGTGCAGCGTCAGGATTGGGGCGCGTACCTGGCCGGCTTGCGCGCCGTGATTCTTCCGGAGAAAGGGTAAGCCATGCCGGACTGGCAGGCCGTCGTCCGGCAGCGGCTGCGGGCCGAGCCCGACGTGGTGGCGGAACTGGCGCAGCAGCTCGAGCAGGCCTACGAGGCCGCGCTGGCCGACGGTCTGCCGGACGCGGACGCGCGGGCGCGGGCTGAAGCGCAGGTGCCCGATTGGCCGGGCCTGGCTCGCGCGGTCGCCGATGCGCGCGCGCCGCTTGCCGCGCCGGTGCCGCTGCGCGCGCGGCTGGCGCTGGCGGCGGCCGGCGTGAGCAGCGACACGCGGCAGGCCGTGCGCGGATTGTTCCGCGCGGGCGGCTTCGCCGCGGCGGCGATCGCGACGCTGGGTCTCGGGATCGGGCTGTGCGTGGCGATGTTCGGCCTGGCGAACGTGCTGGTGCTGCGGCCGCTGCCGTTTCCGGAACCACAGCGGGTGATGGCGCTGCTCGAGACCAGCCGGCAGTTTCCGCAGATGGGCGTGTCGTGGCCGGATTTTCAGGATTGGGCGACCGGCACTCACAGCTTCGAGCACCTGACGGCCACGCGCGGCACGGTGCAGGTCCTGGCGCGTGCCGGCGGGGAGACGCCGGCGGAGATGATCACGGGCCTGCGGGTGACGTCCGGCTATTTTCCGCTGCTGGGGGCGCGGCCGGCGCTGGGCCGGACAATCCTGCCGGCCGACGACCGGCCGGGCGCCGCGGACGTGGTCGTCGCATCGTGGAGTTTTTTCCAACGCCGTCTTGGCGGCGACCGGAGCTGGCTGGGGCGCACGCTGGACATGGACGGCCGGCCGCGAACGCTCGTGGGCGTCATGCCACCCGGATTTCCCGGCTTGCCCTCGGCGGGATCCGAACCGGAATTCTGGCAGCCGCTGGGGCCGTTCATCGCTCGGAACCCGCCCTTCAAACAGCGTAGCAATCATGCCGGCATCCTGGTGCTCGGGCGGTTGCGGCCGGGCGTGAGCCAGTCGCACGCCGAACAGGACGTCGACGCGCTCATGCACTCGCTTGCACAGGCATACCCCGCGACCAATCAAGGCGTCCTGGTCGCGATACAGCCGTTCCGCGATCTGCTGGAAGGGGATTTCCGGCAGCCCCTGCTGATGCTGCTGGCCGCCTCGGGACTCGTGCTGCTGATCGCCTGCTTGAACGTCGTGAATCTGGTGCTGGCGCGCTCGCTGCAGCGGGAACGGGAACAGAGCATCCGGGCGGCGCTGGGCGCGAGCTGGGCGCGGCTGCTGCGCGGGCAGGTCGTGGACGCGTTTGTCTTGAGCCTGGGCGGGGCGGCCGTGGGGCTCGGCCTGGCCGCGGCCGCGCTCAGGATGGTCACGCCGCTGCTCCCCGCGCTCGGACTCCCGATCGCGAGGCTGGGACTGAGCGCCGACGTGTATGGATTCAGCGCCGTGGTCGTGACGGCGTGCGGATTGATCTGTGGGCTCGCGCCCGCGGCATTGGGCTCGATGCGCGGCGACCCCACGCTGTTGCACAGCCGCACGGCCGGCGCGTTCGGCGGCGGTCGCGCAGGCCGGATGCTGGTCGCGGCCGAGATGCTGGGATCGGTGGTGCTGCTGATCGGCTCGGGCCTGGTGATCCACAGCCTGATGCGTTTGCAGGAGGTGCGCTACGGGTTCGAGCCGCAGGGACGGTTCTCGTTCATCATCGGGCTGACGGCGAACTATCCGACCGGCGCGATGCAGCGGCAGTTCTTCCGGGAAGCGGAGCGGCGCCTGACAGACATTCCCGGCGTGGCGGCGGCGGGCGGTGCGTTTCCGCTCCCGCTGGCGGGATACGAGATCGAGCAGCCGTACTTCGTCGCGGGCCGTCCGCAGCCGGAGCGCGGCCGCGAGCCGACGGCGGACGTCGTCAACCTGCGCGGCCGTTATTTTGCCGCGATGGGCATGCGCCTGCTGGCCGGGCGCCCCTTCACCGAACACGACGACGAGCACGCGCCGGACGTCGCGATCGTGGACGACACGCTGGTACGGCGCGAGTTCGCACACGAGCCGTCCTTGAACGCGGTGCTCGGCAAACGGATCCACCTCGATCGGGAACGCACGATTGTCGGCGTCGTGAACCACGTGCAGGACCGCGGGCTGGCAGGGCGTGAGGCGGCGGAGATTTACATCCCGCAGGACCAGTCGTCGGGAATGCTCGCGGCGCTGTCGTTCGTGCTGCAGGCGCGGGACGGAGACGCCAACCAGTTGCGGAGGCCCGCGCTGGCGGCGATCAACGGCATGGACCCCGGGCTCGCGGCCACCGACGTGCTGTCGATGGCGGAGCGCGTGAAGGCGGATCTCGCGCCGCGGCGGGCGGCAGCCGGACTCCTGGGCGCCTGCGCCGGGTTGGCGCTGCTGCTCGCCTGCCTCGGCATTTACGGCGTGATTTCGTTCCTGGTGGCGCGCCGCACCCACGAGATCGGTATCCGCATGGCGTTGGGGGCGAGCCGTGGGCGCGTGATGACGGCGGTGCTGCGCCAGGGCCTGGGCTGGGCGGCCGCGGGTGCGGTGCTGGGCGCGCTGATCGCGACTCGAATCGGACCAGCGCTGGGCACGCTGTTGTTCGGCGTGACGTCGCTCGATCCGCTGACCTACGTCGCGGCCCCGACGGTGCTGCTGCTGGCCGCGGCGCTGGCCTGCCTGCTGCCGGCGCGGCGCGCCACGCGGGTCGATCCGCTGGAGGCGCTGCGCGCGGAATAGCGCGCGTTACTGCAGCGTCTTCAGCCACGCTTGCGCGTCGGCGCGCGCCGCCAGGGCCGCGTCCTTGCCCGCGCGGAACGCGAGCTTCCAGTGGTCTCCCTTCTGTTCGTACTTCGGATCGGCGAACGAGAAGCGCCCCTCGCTCGTCTTCACCAGTTTGGCGTCGAAGTCGACGTCGACCGTGTCGTCCAGGAACGTGCGAAGCCGCGTCGCGACGAGCGCCTCGGGGGACACCGGGAAATCCGCCTGCCACGTTTTCAAATCCTTCTCGTACGCCTGCTGCGCCGAGATCCGATTCTGACGGATGCCCTCGATGTTCATCTTGCGCATCTCGGGTGTGTCGAGTCGTTTCGCGAACGCCTGGCCCGCTTCGATCGAGGCCTCGATCTGCTTCTGCTGGTCGGGAGGCATCTTCTTGATCGCCTCACGCATCTCCGCGAGGCTCTTGTCGCTGTCGGCCGCCGCCGCCGCCCGGTTGCGCGCGAACTCCTCCTCGGGCGTGCCCTCGAAGGTTGGGGGCGTGGGCTTGCGGTGCTGGCGCGCGGTCTCGTACGCCTGCTTGAATTCGGCGGAGGCGACGTAGGTGCGCGCCCACGCAAAGCCGCCGTTCACCAGCTGGACCCGCACGGCGGGAGAGGCGGCCTTGAACGCGCGAGACGCCATGCTGTACGGCGCGTAGCCGTCGAGGATGCCATCGTTGATCGCTTCCTTTGCATCGCCGGCCGTCAGGCCTGCCATCGTGAGCACGTCGGCGCCCCAGGCCAGGCCGACGAATGCAGAAGCCGCCAGGACGGCCGCAGCCGTCCACTTCACCGTCTGACGCATGGATGCCTCCGTGTTCTCAGCCGGGGGCCTTGCCCCGCCGGACCCCCTGCACGCGCTCTCGCGTGCCGCGACGCCGGCGCGCGTGCGCCCGGCTCGCGTGGCCCGCGCCGTGAACACGCTGCGCGCCCTGCCGGCACATCGGGGGAGCGCGGCCATTATAAACGGTCGTGCGGGCGCACGCCGCCGGCGGGGTGGACGAGCGGTACGGCCGGACTCGCCGCCGACTTGCGCGACGCCTTCCGCGAGGTGATGGCGGACCGCGGCTCCTCGCTCGCGATTGCCGCCACGCTGGCGCTCGGCATCGGGGCGACGGCCGCCGCGTACGCCGTCTTCGATCGCCTCCTCTTCCGGCCGGTCCCCGGCCTGCAGGACGCCAACCGCATCGTCACCGTCAAGTTCGAGCGGCCGAACGGTGCGCACGCCGATTTCGGGTACTCGTCGCGCGCGGCGGCGGACGTGCTGCGGCGTGCGAGCGCGTTCGACGTGCTCGCGGTCAGCTACACCGCACACGCGTCCGTCCTGGCGGGCGATGCGCCCGGCGCCGAGGTCTCCGATGTCGAAGTGATCGGCGATGGGTATTTGCGCGCGCTCGGCGTTCGCGCATCGGACGGCTCATCACCGAGTCGGCCGGCTGCGACAGGGCGTCCCGCGCGATGCATCGCCGTTTCGGGACTCAGTGAACGGTGCATTTGTGATCGTCCAACTCGAGTGTCAGCGCACCTGGATCGTACGAACACAGGAGGCGCGCAACCCTCGACACTCCTGACCTCCTGCCTGCGTGACACGCGTGAAACGCCGCGCCAAGCAGCCATTACGCCACTCACCGAACAGGCGCCCCCCTCGATTCTCCTGATCTCCTGACCTCCTGCCTGCGTGACACGCGTGAAGCGCCACGCCAAGCAGCGGTGCGCGACTCACGGCTCGTCGTCGTGCTCTCCCGCCTCGATTAGATGCGGCAGCGCCGTGCCGATCGACGGCGACAGCAGGCCTGCCTTCACGTACGTCGACAGCTTGTCGCGCGTGTCCACGATGTCCAGGTTCCTCATCGTCAACTGCCCGATGCGATCCTGCGGCGTGAACATCGATTCCCCCTTCTCCATCGTCAGGCGCTCGGGGTGATACGTCAGGTTGGGGGACGTCGTGTCGAGGATCGAATAGTCGTTGCCGCGCCGCAGCTCGATCGTGACCTCACCGGTGATGGCGCGCGCGACCCAGCGCTGCGCCGTCTCGCGCAACATCATCGACTGCGGATCGAACCAGCGTCCCTGATAGAGGAGCCGGCCGAGGCGGCGTCCGTTGTCGCGGTACTGCTCGATCGTGTCTTCGTTGTGAATGCCGGTGACGAGCCGCTCGTACGCAAGGAACAGGAGCGCCATGCCGGGCGCCTCGTAGATGCCGCGGCTCTTGGCTTCGATGATGCGGTTTTCGATCTGGTCGCTCATGCCGAGCCCGTGGCGCCCCCCGATCCGGTTCGCCTCGAGCATCAGCTCCACCGGATTCCGGAACGTGACGCCGTTGAGGGCAGCGGGCTGCCCTTCGTCGAACCGGACGCTGATGGTTTCACGCTGGATCGCGACGTCGTCGCGCCAGAACGCGACGCCCATGATCGGTTCGACGAGGGTCATGCCGGCGTCGAGCCGCTCGAGGTCCTTGGCTTCGTGCGTCGCGCCGAGCATGTTCGAGTCGGTCGAGTACGCCTTCTCGGCGCTCATGCGGTACGCGAAGCCGGCCTGGCGCATGTACTCGGACATCTCGGCGCGTCCGCCGAGTTCGTCGATGAACTGCTGGTCGAGCCACGGTTTGTAGATCTTCAGGTGCGGGTTCGCGAGCAGGCCGTAGCGATAGAACCGCTCGATGTCGTTCCCCTTGAACGTGCTGCCGTCTCCCCAGATGTCGACGCCATCCTCTTTCATGGACGCCACGAGCATCGTGCCGGTGACCGCGCGCCCGATCGGCGTCGTGTTGAAGTAGGGGAGGCCCGCCGTCGAGACGTGAAACGCCCCGCACTGCAGCGCGGCGAGCCCTTCGCCGACGAGGAGCGCCCGGCAGTCGATCAGCCGGGCGCGTTCGGCGCCGTACTGCAGCGCACGGCGCGGGATGTCGTCGTAATCGGGTTCGTCGGGCTGGCCGAGATTCGCCGTGTAGGCGTAGGGGATTGCCCCTTTGCCGCGCATCCAGTGGAGGGCGGCGCTCGTGTCGAGGCCGCCGGAAAACGCGATGCCGACCTTCCGGCCGACGGGAAGATGCTGGAGGATCGTGGACATTGGTCCTCCATCATATGGCTGCGCCTAGTCTCCCGCACCCTTGCGGCCGAGCGGCGCCGCGACGTAGCCGTTCCGCGTCCGCACGGTGTAGCCCGCGCCGTTCACCTTGATCCGGATGCTGTGGTACTGGCCGTCGGAGGGGTGCGGCGAGGCGTAGCCGACCATGTACTGGCTGTTCAGCTCCTCGGCAATCCGGGCGGTCGCGGCCGCCAGTTCCGCGCTGTCGTGCACGATCTCGGACCGGCCGCCCGTCGGGTTCGTGAGATCGTTCAGCGCCTGCGCGTTCACGCGCGTGTTGATCGGCTGCGGCTCGGGCGAATCGATCCCCACCGCATAGATGAACGCATCGGTGCGCAGCAGCGCCGACTCGACGTCGCGCAGCGTCGCATCGCTCGCCGTATCGGCGCCATCCGAGATCACGACGAGCGCCGCACGCTCGCGCGAACGATGGTCGATGAGGGGCAGCGCGGTGAGCACCGCGTCGTAGATGGCCGTCCCGCCCGAGGGACGCACCGGTTCGAGGGCCGCTCGCACCGCCGCCGCATCGCTCGTCCAGGGCGTGAGCAGTCGCGGTTCGTGGTTGAAGGCGAGCACGAAAAATTCGTCGGAGGGGGCGAGCAGGTCGGCGACGAATCGCTCGACCGCCTGCCGCGCGTCCTGAATCCGGCGCCCGTACATGCTGTCGCTGATGTCGAGCAGCAGACCGAGGCCGATGGGGACGCGGTCGTGGCTGAACTGCTGGACCGGCTGCTGCACGCCGTCTTCGTATGCGGTGAACGCGGAGCGCGGCAGTCCCGTGACAAGGTGGCCGTCCGCATCGCGGACCGTGGCGGTCACGACCGTCAGCTCGACGCCCGACCGCAGCGGATGCTGACTCTGGGCGGCCAGCACGGCGCCCGCCAGGACGGCGACGCCGGCGGCCAGGACGGCCTTCACGTCCCAAGTGTACTGCGCAATGCCGGGGAAAACCCGGCCTGCGTCACGCTTCGCGGCGGAGCGCTTCGGCCGGATCGACCCGGGCCGCCCGGACGGCCGGCACGTACGAGCCGAGCAGCGTCGTCGCCGCCAGGGCGCCGGCGACGACGACGTAGGTCAACGGGTCGAGCGCGCTCACGCCGAACAGCAGCGCCGACATCACGCGCGTGACCGCCGCCGCGGCGACGATCCCAATCCCGATGCCGACCCCCGCCAGCAACAGCCCATGCCGCAGGAACAGCGCCGTCACGTCCCGGCCGACGGCCCCCAGCGCGATCCGGATGCCGATCTCCTTCGTGCGCTGCGCCGCGACGTACGCGATCACGCCGTAGATCCCCACGATCCCGAGCACCAGCGCGACGGCGGCCGCGATCGCGAGCATCACGAGCGCGAACGACGTCTGCGCCATCGAGCCCGCCATGATCCCGTCGAGCGTCTTCACGTTGGCGACCGGCAGCCCGGCGTTCACGGACCAGACGGCCTGCTGTACCTCCTTCAGCAGCGTCGGCGAGTCGACGCGATCCGTCCGGATCGCATAGCCGGCCGACCGCTGCACGAACACGTCGTTGTCCCAGAAGTGCTTCACGATGAACGGCCAGTAGACGACGCCGGGGGCCGGCTTCGCGAGGCCGTTGTCGCGTTCGTTCCCGACGACGCCCACGATGGTGCGCCAGGGATCGTTCGGACTGTTGCGAATCCGCCGGCCGAGCGCGGCCGCCGGCTCCTTCCAGTACTCGCGCGCGACGTTCTCGCTCACCATCGCGACCGGCGCCTCGGCGTAGGCGTCGTTCCAGGTGATCAGCCGGCCCGCAATCAGCGGATTGCCCATCGTCGTGAAGTAGCTGCCGTCGACCCACTTGAACCGGCGGAGGGGCGGCATCCCGCCACTCGCGCGGGGGAAGTCTTCCACGAAGATCGGATCGTTGTCGTCGTAGCCGTCCATCGTGATCGACGAGGTGACGCCGACCGCGCGGACGCCGGGGATGCGCTCGAGGCGCTGCTGAATCGCCTGATGGGTCCGGACCGTCTGCTCCGGATCTTTCATCAGCGACTCGGGGATCGACACGCGAATCGTCAGCACCTGCTCCGGATTCGTGAAGCCCGGCGCGACGTGCCGCATCGCGACGAACGTCCGGATCATCAAGCCGGAGGCGACGAGGAGCACCACCGCGAGCGCGATCTCGACGACGACGAGCGCGTTGCGCGCGCGATGCCGCTCGCGGCCCGCGGTGCCCAGGCGCCCGCCCTGCTTGAGCGCGGCCGCCAGGTGCGGCCGCGCGTATCGGATGACCGGAATGGCCCCGAAGAGCAGGCCGGCCAGCAGCGACACGCCGAGGGTGAAGACGAGCACGACCGGATCGATCCCGATCGCGTGCACGCGCGGCAGGCCGTCGGGGGCGATGGCGATCAGCGCGTGGATGCCCCACGAGGCGAGCACGAGGCCGACGGCGCCGCCGACGAGACCGAGCAGGAGGCTCTCCGAGAGCAGCTCCCACGCGATCTGCCGGACGCCCGCGCCGAGCGCCGCGTGGATCGCCAGCTCCTGCTGGCGCCCTTCGGCGCGCACGAGGAACAGGTTCGCCACGTTCGCGCAGGCGATCAGGAGGACGATGCCGACGGTGCCGAGCAGCAGCCACAGCACGCGACCCACGTCGCCGATGACGTCGTCGGCGAGCGGCCGGACGAGCGGCCCCATGCGGATGTCGGCATACATCTGCTTCGAGAAGCCGGGGGGCAGCGGAAATTTCTGGATGACGAGCGGAATCATCCGGGCGACGTCGGCGTTGGCCTGCGCGAGCGTGACCCCGGGTTTCAGCCGCGCGACCCCCTGCCAGCTGAAATTGCCGACGAACACCTTCGCGCGATCGAAGCGCGCCGGCAGCACCACTTGCGGATTCGTGTCGAGGAACTCGAAGCCGGCCGGCAGGACCCCGATGATCTCGTGCGGCGTGCCTTCGATCGTGACGAGCTTGCCGACGACCGACCGGTCGCTGCCGAACTTGCGCGCCCAGTACGCGGAGGTGAGCATCACGCGCTCGGGAGCGCGCGGGCTGTCGTCGTCGCGCGTGAAGTCGCGGCCGAGGGCCGGCCGGACCCCCAGGGTGGTGAGGACGCCGTCGGTCACCATCAGGGCCCGGACGCGCTCGGGCTCTCCCTGCCCCGTCACCGACACGGACGTCGTCCGCCAGATCCCGATGTCCTGGAAGACGCGTCCGTCTTCGCGGTACGTCAGATAGGTGGCCGGCGACTGGTTCATCACCGGAATGCCCATCCCCGGCGCCGAGTGCCAGACGCCCACCAGTTCGGCCGGGCGATCGAAGGGGAGCGGCTTCAGCAGCACGCCCCGGACCACGCTGAAAATCGCCGTGTTGGCGCCGATGCCGAGCGCGAGCGTGAGGATGGCGACCGAGGTGAACAGCGGCGCGTGGAACAGGCGCCGCGCGACGCGGCCGAGGCGGCCCGGGAGGAATCGCATGACCCGTTTAGACGGAGACGCGCCGGCGGCCGTTCGGCCGTTCTATAATCGCGCGTCGTTTGCCAGGAAGGACGGAGATGAAACGCACGGCCATCGTCTGCTTCGCGCTGTTGTTCACGATCGCGAGTCTCGGTTCACGGGCCCAGCGATCTTCAGGGTTCACGCTGGACCAGGTGATGAGTTATCCGTTCCCGGAGAACCTCACCGCGGCGCCCGCCGGCGCGCGCGTGGCCTGGACGTTCAACGAGCACGGCGTCCGCAACATCTATGTGGCCGATGCGCCCGGGTTCTCTCCGAAAAAGGTGACCTCGTACGACAAAGACGACGGCCAGGAGCTGACGAACCTGTCGTTCTCCGACGACGGCGGCACCATCGTGTACGTGCGCGGCGGAGACCACGGCGCGAACTGGCCGGCGGAAGGCAACCTGATGCCGGATCCGGCGAGCAGTCCCGTGCAGCCGAAAATGCAGGTCTGGGCCGTGAGCGCGAGCGGCGGCGAGCCGAAGCTGCTCGGCGACGGCGATACGCCGGCGATTGCGCCGAACACGCACCGGGTCGCGTTCGTGCGCGACAAGCGCATCTGGATCGCGCCGATCGATGGATCGAAGCCGGCCGAGTCGTTCTTCGTCAAGGGCACCAGCGAAGCCCCGGTGTGGTCGCCGGACGGACAGACGCTGGCGTTCGTGTCCAATCGCGAGGATCACAGCTTCATCGCGCTGTTCACCGACAGCGATCATCCAATCCGGTACATCGCCCCCTCCACCTCGCGCGATTCGATGCCGCAGTGGTCTGACGACGGAGGTCGCATCCTCTTCGTGCGCCAGCCGGGCCGCGGCGGCGTCCCGACGCTCGAGCCCCGTCCGACACCGTGGGCGCTCTGGGTCGGGGACGCCTCGACGCTGGCGGCGCGCGAGGCCTGGAAGAGCGGCACGGGCAAGATGGATTCGTATCCGCGCATCGCGGACGAAATGGATCCCCACTGGGCCGCCGGCGATCGCATCGTCTTCATGTCGTACGCCGACGGCTGGCCGCACCTCTACTCGGTGAGCGCGTCGGGAGGACAGGCGACGCTGCTCACGCCAGGCAACTTCCTGGTCGAACAAGCGGCCATCACGCCGGATCGGCGCTTTCTCGTCTACAGCGCGAACACGGGCGGCGACCGGCTCGACGCCGACCGCCGTCACATTTTCAAGGTGTCCGTCGATGCGGCGGCGCCGGCCGCGATGACGCGCGGCACGAGCATCGACTGGACGCCCGTCGTCACGAGCGACGGGCGCTTCCTCGTCTATCTGGGCGCCGACGCGCAGCGATCGCCCGTACCGACCGTCGAGCCGTTCGAAGGCGGCGCGCCGCGGCGAATCGCCGAGGATCGCGTGCCTGCCGAGTTCCCGGCCACGCAGCTCGTGACGCCGCAGCAGGTCGTCTTCAAGTCGAGCGACGGTCTCGAGATCCACGGACAGTTGTTCAAGGCGGCGAGCGGCGGCGCTTCGAAGCGGCCGGCGCTCGTGTACGTGCACGGCGGGCCGCCGCGCCAGATGCTGCTCGGCTGGCATTACATGGCCTACTACTCGAACGATTACGCGACGAACCAGTACCTCGCCAGCCGCGGCTTCATCGTCTTGTCGGTGAATTACCGCCTCGGCATCGGCTACGGGTTCGCGTTTCACGAGCCGGAGCACGCCGGCGCGCGCGGCGCGTCGGAATATCTCGACGTGATCGCGGGCGGCCGCTACCTGCAGTCGCGCGACGACGTGGACGCGACACGGATCGGGATCTGGGGCGGATCGTACGGCGGCTACCTGACGGCGCTCGGGCTCGGACGCAACTCCGACGTGTTCGCGACCGGCGTCGACATCCACGGCGTCCACAACTGGGCCCGGCAGGGGCGCGGCGGACCGGATCTGACGGCCGCCTTCGCCGGCGACGGCCTTACCGAGCAGGACGTGAAAGACGCGGCGCACACCGCGTACGAGTCGTCGCCGATCTCGGCCGTCCCGACCTGGAAATCACCGGTTCTACTCATTCAGGCCGACGACGACCGCAACGTCGAGTTCCATCAGACCGTCGATTTGAAGCAGCGGCTCGACGCCCAGGGCGTGAAGACGGAGGAGCTCGTGATCCCCGACGACATCCACGACTTTCTGCTGTGGCGCACCTGGCGCACTGTCGCGGGCGCGACCGCCGCGTACCTCGAGCGCCAGCTTCGGCCTTCGGCTCAGGGTTAGGCTTTGGGAAGCCATGACTCCGGTCGACCTGCTCGTCTTCGGTCCGCATCCCGACGACATCGAGATCGGCGCGGGCGGGACGGTGGCGAAGCATGCGGCGCTCGGCCGGGCGGTCGGCCTCTGCGATCTGACGGCCGGCGAGATGGGGACGAACGGCACGGTCGAGGATCGCTTGCGCGAAGCGGACGAGGCGCGGGAGGTGCTGGGCGCGCGATGGCGGGTGAATCTCGGCTGGCCCGATCGCGGGATTGCCGCGAGTGCCGAACACCTGCGCGCCGCGACACGGCTCGTCAGGGAGGCGCGGCCGATGGTCGTCGGGATCCCGTACTGGTCCGATCGCCATCCCGACCACGTCGCGGCGAGCCGCGTCCTCACCGAGGCGGTCTTCAACAGCGGGTTGCGCCGATACGAAGCGGGCGGTGAGGCCTGGAAGCCGCGGCGCGTCTGCTACTACTTCATCAATGATTCGGCGATCCCGTCGTTCGTGATCGACGTGTCGGATCAGTACGACGTCAAGCGGCGCGCACTCGCGTGCCATTCGTCGCAGTTCACCCCATCGACCCGCGGCGCCGTCGAGACGCGCCTCACGCACCCGTCGTTCCGGCAGCTCATCGAAAGCCGGGACGCCCAGTTCGGCGCCCGCGCGGGCGTCCGCTTCGCGGAAGGGTTCGTCGTGCGCGACCCGCCCGTCCTCCCGGATCTGCTGCCGCCGGACGTGCCGTGAACGTCGGGATCATCTGCTACGCCTCGGTCGGCGGCAGCGGCATCGTCGCGACCGAACTGGGCAAGGCGCTGGCCGACGGCGGCCACCAGGTGCACCTGATCAGCACCGATCCCCCTTTCCGGCTCCGCGAGTTCCATCCGGGCCTGTCCTTCCATCAGGTGCACACGCCGAGCTACCCGCTGTTCCACGAGCCGCAGTACGTGTTGTCGATCGCCAACAAAGTCGTGCAGGTCGCGCGGGAGTTCCGGCTCGACGTGATCCACGCGCACTACGCGGTGCCGCACGCCACCGCGGCGCGGCTGGCGCAGCAGGTGCTCGAGGCGTCGTACCGGCACGTACCGCGCGTCGTGACGACGCTGCACGGCACGGACATCACGCTCGTGGGCAACGATCCGTCGTTTTCGGAGATCGTGGCGTTCTCGATCGAGCAGTCCGACGGCGTGACGGCCGTGTCGCGCAGCCTGCGCGACGCGACGCGCGGCGAACTGGGCGTCCGGCGTGAGGTCGCCGTCATCCCGAATTTTCTCGACTGCGCCGTCTATCGGCGCCTGCCGGTGCCCGGCCTGCGGCAGCGGTTCGCGCGCGACGAGTCGACGAAGCTGGTCGTGCACGTGTCGAACTTCAGGCCGGTGAAGCGGATCGATCTCGTCATGCAGGTGTTCGCCGCCATCGCCGCGCGCGTGTCCGCGCGGCTGCTGCTGATCGGCGACGGACCCGAGTTGGCGACCGCGTATCGTCTCGGCCGTCAGCTCGGCATCCCGGATCGCGTGGACGCGCTCGGCGCGCAGGAAGCGATCATCCCGCTGCTCTCGACCGCGGACCTTCTCCTGCTGCCCTCGGCGCAGGAGAGCTTCGGCCTCGCCGCGCTCGAGGCGATGGCGTGCGGCGTGCCCGTCGTCGCGTCGAACGCCGGCGGCCTGCCGGAAGTGATCGACGACGGCGTCAGCGGGTTCCTGCGTGCGCTCGAAGACGTCGCCGGCATGGCGGATTGCGCGGTCGCCCTCCTCGCCGACGCCGGGCTGCATCAGCGCATCGCCGCCGCCGCCCGCCGCACCGTCGTCGAACGGTTCTGTGCCGAGCGCGTCGTGCCGATGTACGAGGAGTATTACGGAAGGGTGATGAGGGGGGATGGATGACGGATGACGGATGACGGATGACGGATGACGGATGACGGATGACGGATGACGGATGACGGATGGCGGATGGCGGATGGCGGATGGCGGATGGCGGATGGCGGAGGGCGGAGGGCGGAGGGCGGAAGACGGCGGGCGGAGGGCGGAAGACGGCGGGCGGGAACCCGGAACCCGGAACCAAGCTGGAAACTGGAAACTGGAAACCTGGAAACTGTACCGCTGAGGTATCGCGGCTTGCATACCATGCCCTTGAGGAGGCCCTATGCGCACAGACGAGCAGCGGCACGAGAGCCCGGAACCCGAGAAGCCGAAGCAGCCGGAGTACGAGAAGGGCATGGAGGAGGAAGAGGGCGAGGGGCGCAACATCGAATCGCAGATGAGCGAGGTCGGCCTCACCCCCGAGCAGACGTTCGACGACGACCTCAATCCTGTCGACCTCTACGAAGAAGAGCACCACAGCGAGCGCTGACGCGACGAGTTCGGGGTTCGGGCTCCTCCCCGGGCCCCGACCGCGAGCGCTACCGCTGATGCACCACGACGAGCTTCATCTCGGCGCGACGTCAGCGCGCTTTCACGACGGGAGCGTCCAGCTTCCAGTTCTAGTCTTCCTGACTTCTGACGCGGGTCCGCGCGTGCTTCGCTTCGGCGCGGCGGCGTTTCGAGACGATCCGGCGCTCCTTTGCGGCGGCGGTCGGCCGGGTCTTTCGGCGTCGCGCCGGGGGGACGGCCGCCGCGCGGAGCAGGGCGACGAGGCGGGCGCGGGCGTCGTCGCGGTTTTGCGCCTGCGTGCGGAATCGGCGCGCGTCGATCACCAGGACCCCTTCCGACGTCATGCGCCGGCCGGCGAGGGCGTGCAGCCGCGCGCGGATGTCGTCGGTGAGCGCCGTCGAGTGCGCCGCGTCGAACCGCAGCTCCACGGCGGTCGCGACCTTGTTGACGTTCTGTCCGCCCGGGCCGGAGGCGCGCACGAACCGCTCCTCGATGTCAGAGTCGTCGAGCGCGAGCGCCGGCGTGATCTCCAGCATCCATCCACTCTAACAGGTGGACTCTGCTATTCTCTTGCTCTCGCGCCTCTTCCATGGAGATTGGGGCCGGACCGCGCCCGGACGCGGTCCGTCTCGGGCGCCTTGCGCTGGAGTACCACCGATGATTCGTCCGATGAGTTGTTCCGCGATCGCGGCGGCGCTCGCCGTCGTGCTGTGTCTGCCGGCCCGCGCGTCGGCGCAGGTCGATGCCCGCATGTTCCGCTATCCGGCCGTCTCGCAGGATCGGATCGCCTTCGTGTACGCGGGGGACATCTGGCTCGTGCCGAAAACCGGAGGCACGGCGGTGCGTTTGAGCTCGCCGCGCGGCGAAGAATCGTTTCCGCGGTTCGCTCCCGACGGCAAGCACCTCGCCTACAGCGCCGATTACGACGGCAACCTCGACGTGTACGTCGTGCCGGTGGCCGGCGGGGAAGCCGTGCGGCTCACGCATCATCCGATGGCCGACCGCGTGATCGGATGGACGCCCGACGGGCGCCAGGTGCTGTTTGCGTCCGGCCGCGCGAGCGGACGCCAGCGCTACAACCAGTTCTATCTCGTCGGCCTCGACGGCGGCCTTCCGGAAAAGCTGCCGGTGCCGCTCGGGGAGTTCGGGGCGTTTTCGCCCGACGGGACGCAGTTCGTCTACATGCCGATGTCGCAGGACTTCCGCACGTGGAAGCGGTACCGCGGCGGCTGGTCCCCGGATTTGTGGCTGTTCGATCTGAAGACCTACGCCTCGCGCAACCTGACGAACAACCCGGCCAACGACGCGCAGCCGATGTGGCACGGCCACACGATCTATTTCCTGTCGGACCGCGACGCGCACGAGCGCAACAACATCTGGGCGATGGACGCCTCGACGGGCGCGGTCCGCGAGGTCACCCATTTCACCGATTTCGACATCACGTTCCCCTCGATTGGCCCCGACGCGATGGTCTTCCAGGCGGGCGGGTCGCTGTATCTGCTCGATCTCGCGTCGGAGAAGACGGCCCCCGTCGACGTGCGGGTCGTGACCGACGAGTCCACGCTGCGTCCGACGGTGAAGAAGGCCGACGCGCTCATCAACGACGCCGCCGTGTCGCCCACCGGCAAGCGCGGCGTCTTCGAGGCGCGCGGCGACATCGTCACCGTGCCGGCCGAACACGGGGCGGTGCTGAACCTGACGCGCAGCTCCGGCGTGGCGGATCGCTATCCCCGCTGGTCGCCCGACGGCAAGACGATCGCGTACTGGAACGATCGCAGCGGCGAGTACGAGCTGACCATCCGGCCGGCCGACGGCAGCGGCGCGGAGAAGAAGATCACGACCCTCGGCCCGGGCTTCCGGTATGCGCCGCAGTGGTCGCCCGACAGCAGGAAAGTGGCGTTCATCGATCAGGCGATGAAGATCCGGATCTGCGACATCGCCTCGGGGAAGATCACGGACGTCGACCAGAGCCCGATCTGGATCGCGCACGGCGGGCTCGAAGCGTTTGCCTTCCAGTGGTCGCCCGATTCACGGTGGCTCGCGTACTCACGCCCGGTGGACCGCACGAACAACAGCGCGATCTTTCTCTACGACACGAAGGACGGCTCGAAGCATCAGGCCACCTCCGGGTACCTCAACGACACGGGGCCGGTGTTCGATCCGGAAGGCAAGTACCTGTTCTATGCGTCGGATCGCGTGTTCGATCCGGTCTACAGCAGTTTTGATTCGAGCTGGGCGTACGCCAATTCGACCGAGCTGATGGCGGTGCCGCTGCGGAACGACGTGAAGTCGCCGCTCGCCCCGCGCAACGACGCCGAGGAGGCGTCGCTCGACACGGGAGAGCCGCCGAAGCAGCCCGCCAGAAGCAAGGATGAGGAGAAGAAGGGGACCGAAGGGCAGCCGGCCCAGGCCGCCGCGCCCGGCGCCGCCGCGCAGCCGCCCCGCCCGCCGGCGCCATCCAACGTCGACATCGATCTCGACGGGTTCGAGGCGCGCGCGATCGTGCTGCCCCCCAAGGCGGGCAACTACGCCGACCTGCAGGCGATCAAGGGCAAGCTGCTGTACCTCCGCCGGCCGCGCGCCGGCTCCGACGGCGACAAGAGCCCGATCGTCTATTACGACCTGAGCGAACGCGAGGAGAAGACGATCCTCGACGATGCGGATGGATTCGAGGCGACGTTCGACGGCAAGAAGCTCTTCGTGGCGCAGCACGGCAAGTTCGCCATGGTCGACGTGAAGCCGAACCAGAAATTCGAGAAGCCGATGGCCACGAGCGACATCGACGTGCCGGTGGATCCGCGCGCCGAGTGGCGCCAGATGTTCATGGACACGTATCGCTTCGAGCGCGACTTCTTCTACGACCCCGGCATGCACGGGGTGGATTGGGCGGGGCTGCGCGATCGATACCTGACGCTGGTGAACGAGTCGGTGACGCGCTGGGACCTCGACTTCGTGCTCGAGCAGTTCATCGCCGAGCTGAGCTCGTCGCACACCTACAACGCGCCGGGGGACGAGGAGCAGGGGCCGCGCCGCAGCGTCGGCATGCTGGGGGTCGACTGGGAGCTGTCGAACGGGGCGTATCGCATCGAGCACATCGTGCGCGGCGGCCCGTGGGACACCGACGTCCGCTCGCCGCTCGACGAGCCCGGCGTGAACGTGAAGGAGGGGGAGTACGTGCTCGCCGTCAACGGCGTGCCGCTCGACACGAAAGCGGATCCCTGGGCGAGCTTCGACGGGCTCGGCGGCAAGACGGTGGTGCTGACGGTCAACGGATCGCCGTCGAGGAGCGGCGCGCGCGAGGTCGTCGTCAAGTGTCTGTCGAGCGAGACCGAACTGCGGTTCCGCGAGTGGATCGAACAGCGGCGGCAGATCGTCGACAAGGCCACGCACGGCCGGATCGGCTACATCTACGTCGAGAGCACCGGCGTCGGGGCGCAGAACGAGCTGATGCGGCAGTTCATGGCGCAGTGGAAGAAGGACGGCCTGATCATCGACGAGCGCTGGAACAGCGGCGGCCAGATTCCCGACCGGTTCATCGAACTGCTCCACCGGCCGATCCTGTCGTACTGGGCCGTCCGCCACGGCGAGAGCCAGCAGTCGCCGCCGGTCGCGCATCGCGGCCCGGAGGTGATGCTGATCAACGGCTGGAGCGGATCGGGCGGCGACGCGTTTCCGTTCTACTTCCGCGAGGCGGGGCTCGGACCGCTCATCGGCGAGCGCACCTGGGGCGGCCTGATCGGGATCAGCGGCGCGCCGCCGCTCGTCGACGGCGGCGGCGTCACCGTTCCGACGTTCCGGATGTACGACCCCAAGGGCACCTGGTTCGCCGAAGGACACGGCGTCGATCCGGACATCGCGGTGCCCGACGACCCCACGCAGCTCGCGAAGGGGAGCGATCCCCAGCTCGCGCGCGCGATTCAGGAGGTGATGAGGCGCGTCGCGCAGGAGCCGGCCGCGCCGCCCCGTCCGCCGTATCAGAAGCGCATTCCGGGCGGCGGCGGGCGGTGATCGCTCCGGCGGCCGCCTGGTGACGCCGGCCCGCGTGCGCGCGTACGGCGCGCTGGCGGTGGCGGTCGCTGGCATCGCGTGGTCGTCGATCTTCGTGCGCTGGGCCGGCGTGCCCGGACCGGCGTCGGCGCTCTACCGCGTGCTGATCGCCGCGGTGGTGCTCGTGCCGTGGAGGTTCGCCCACCCTCATGCGGTGCGGCCCTCCGTGCGCGCGATCCTCGGCGCGCTCGCCGGCGGCGTCTTCTTCGCCTTCGACCTCGCCCTGTGGAACACCTCCGTTCTGCGTACCACCGCGGCCTCGGCCGTCCTGCTCGGCAACAACGCGCCCGTGTTCGTCGGCCTCGCGGCCTGGTGGATCTCGGGCCGGCGCCCGCGCCTCGCGTTCTGGCTGGGGCTCGCGCTCGCGCTCGCCGGCTGTGCGACGATGGTAGGGGAGCATCTGGGAACCGGCGGCGCGGCGCGCTTCGACGGCGACGCGCTCGCACTTGCCGCCTCCGTGTTTTTCGCGGGCTATCTGGTGACCACCGAGCGCGCGCGCGCGGGGATGGACACGCTCACGTTCAGCACGCTCGCCGTCGCCGGCAGCGTCGTGACGCTGGCCGTGATTTGCGCGGCGCTGCACGTGCCGCTGTGGGGATATGGGGCGCGGACGTGGCTGGCGCTCGCGGGGCTGGGCCTGATCTCGCAGCTCGCGGCGTATTTCGCGCTGGCGTACGCGCTCGGCCAGTTGCCCGCGACGGTCACCTCCGTGGGCCTGCTCGCCCAGGTGCCGCTCGCGGCGCTGCTCGCCATCCCGCTGCTCGGCGAGCCCCTGTCGGGTCCACAGATCGCCGGCGGCCTGCTCGTGCTCGCCGGCATCGTCGTCGTCAACCAGCAGCCGGCCGTCTGAACGTCAGGAGGAGTGCGTCATGTTCGTCATGCCTCTCGTGCTCGCCGCCGCCATCCAACAGCAGGTCCTGCTGCCGCCGCCGCCGCGAACCCATCTGGAGGCGATGCTGCTCCAGGCGGGGGCGGTGGTCGTCCAGGGATCGTCGCTCGCCGGGTTCGTGCGCGGCCTCGACGGGACGGGGGTCGGCGTCCGGGCGCTCGAGGTGACCGATACCGCGAGCGGCAGCAAGGAGTACGGCTTCAGTATCGACGTGCGTCAGCCCGTGGAGCACGCCGCCGCGCGCGCCGCGATCGCGTACGTGGACTACGACGAAATCGCGCCGATGCTGGCGGCGCTCGATCGCCTGATCGCGATGAACAGCACGGTGACGCGCCTCGATCGATTCGAGGGGGACTACCGCACGGCCGGCGATCTGCGCGTCTCGGTGTTCAGCACCCGCGACGGCGTGTTCGCCGCCGTCGCCGCGGGGGGCGCCCCGCTCGAGCCCCTGGCGACCGCGTCGTTCCATATCGCGGACCTGCAACTGCTGCGCAATCTGGTGGCGCAGGGAAAGGCCACGATCGACACGGCCCGGCAGTGAATCGAGATCTCGTTGCGGCGACGCACGCGGTCACGAAGACAACAGGAGGTCAGGAGGTCAGGAGGGCCGCAGGGTGGGCCGTCGTGGATTTCCGGCGACCGGGCATCTTCCGCGGCGACGCTCGCGGTCACGAAGACAACAGGAGGTCAGGAGGTCAGGAGGTCCGCAGGGTGGGCCGTCGTGGATTTCCGGCGACCGGGCATCTTACGCGGCGACACGCGGTCACGAAGACAACAGGAGGTCAGGAGGGCCGCAGGGTGGGCCGTCGTGGATTTCCGGCGACGGGGCATCTTCCGCGGCGACGCACGCTGTCACGAAGACAGCAGATCGCTGCGCCGCTAGTCGTAGCGCACCGCGCGCATGGGTAGATGCGCGCGAGTGAATCCGACAGCAGGCGGTCGAATGGCGCGACGTTCGCCACCGGCTGATTCGGATCGAGCCCGTGCACGACGCCGCGCGCCGCCGCCACCGAGACCGGATCGGCCGTCACGCCGATCGCCACGTCGCTCGTCACGTAGTCGGGAACCTGGGTGAACGGAAAATATGCGTGCGGCGCCGGGGGCAGGGTGGGCGCCAATCGGACGTCGCCGACCACTCCCACGACCGTGATCCAGTGTGGATCCGCGCCGTGCGCCCGCATCGCGAACAGGGCCGGCAGGATGCCGAAGATCACCGTGGTCCCGAGCGACCTCCCCCCATCGCAGCGGTCGCGCCCGGCGGGCGAAGCGGGTACTGTAGGGGCGCACGTGCCGCAAGCGGACCGCCGCCGGTGGTCGCGGGCGTCGGTTGCGGCGACCCAGAAAGGACTCGCATCCATGCGTCTCAGGACAGTGAACGTTCTTCCCATCGCGATGGCGCTCGCCGGGGCGCTGGCCCCCTGGCCGGCATGCGCCCAGGGCAATCGCCTGGTCAGTCACGATCTGACGCGAATGCGGGACGTCGGACAGGTGGCGCTCTCGCCCGACGGCACGCTCGTCGCCTACGCGGTGGCGTCCAACGACAGACCCGGGCGCCCCTCCTCGCAGCTCTGGGTGATGACGCTCGCGACCGGCCACTCCGTGCGGCTCGGCGGCACCGGCGCCGCGCCATCGTCGGACGCGGCGTGGTCGCCGGACGGGCGATGGATTGCCTTTCACGGCGCCGCCGGCGGAAAGGCCGGTCTCGTCGTCGCGCGGCCGGACGGATCGGCCGCCACGTGGCTCGCGGAGGTCACCGGCACGAATTCGCCGCTGCCGGGCCGGGGAGCCGACATCACGTGGTCGCCCGACGGCGCGCAGATCGCGTACGTCTCGGCAACGCCGGGTCCCGAGACCGCCGCGGCGACCGGCGACCCGATGGTCTTCACGCGATACCTGTGGCGGCCGACGGCCGCCGAAGGCGTCCAGCCGTTCAACGACAACCGGCGGCTGCACATCTTCATCGTAAACGTCGCCAGCCACCAGGTCCGCCAGTTGACGGACGGCCCGTACTACGAACATTCGATCGACTGGTCGCCGGACGGCTCCACGATCCTCTTCTGCTCCGATCGCTCCCCCTACGCCGATCAGTTCTTCCACTACAACGTCTACGGCGTCGCTCCGTCGACCGGCGCCATCCGCCAGATCACCGCGAACGAGGCGACGCAGTACGATCCGGTCTGGTCGCCCGACGGGCGGCGGATTGCCTTCCGCGGCACCACCCGCGGCCTCACGGATCGCGAGACGACGATGGAGGACACGCATGTGTGGGTGATGAACGCCGACGGATCGCAGGCGCGCGACGTGGGGGGCATCGACGATCGGCAGGGAGTCCCGCAGTGGTCGCCCGACGGCCGCTCGCTGTATTTCACCGTGCAGGAGCGCGGCAGCGTCCATCTCTACCGGGCGGGCGCCGGCGCCGAAGGCGGGAAGCCGGAGGCCATCGTGGACCTGCCGGGCAGCGTCGGCTCGTTCGCGGTCGCGAAGTCGGGCAGCGTCGCCTATGCCTTCACGAGCCCGGCCGATCTCGCCGAGCTGTTCCTGAAGACTGGCGACGCCGCGAAACAGTTGACCGACCTGAACGCGGACGTCCTCGGCGGGAAACAGCTCGGCACCGTCGACTCGTTCGACTTCGTCAGCAACGACAACAAGTACCGCGTCGAGGCCTTCCTGCTGCGCCCCCCCGGCATCACGCCGGGCAGCAAGCACCCGCTCATCGTGAACATCCACGGCGGTCCGCACGGCCAGAACGGGCCGGCGTTCAACTTCCGCGATCAGGTCTTTGCCGCCCGGGGCTGGGCGGTGCTGCACGTCAACTACCGCGGATCGACCGGCTACGGCCAGGCGTTCGCGGACGCCGTCTTCGGCGACCAGAACGGCAACGAGGCGCAGGACGTGCTCTACGGCGTGAGCGCCGCGATCCGCCGTTACAACTGGATCGATCCGGCGAAGATGGGGGTCGAGGGCGTCAGCTATGGCGGCCAGCTCAGTTACTGGCTGATTACGCAGACGCGCGAGTTCAAGGCGGCGATCCCGATCGCCGGCATCACGAATCTCATCAGCTACAACTACCTCACGTACTACAACCAGTACGAGCAGATGGAGTTCGGGAAGCTTCCGACACAATCCGACCTCATGGACCAGATGTGGAAGCGGTCGGCGCTCCGCTACGTCGCGCAGGTGGCGACCCCGACGCTCATCATGCACGGCGCCAACGACAACGACGTGCCGATCCCCGACGCGGAACAGTTCTACGTCGCGCTGAAGGACGTCGGCGTCGAGACGGAGTTCGTCATGTACCCGCGCGAAGGGCACGGCATCCGCGAGGTGGGGCACCAGATCGACAGCCTCGACCGATCGATCGCCTGGTACGCGCGGCACTTCGGCGACGCGAGCGCGGCGGTGCCGATCGCGTGACGGCGGGCGGGACCGCGCTCCCGCCCTCTGCCTGCCGTGTCCACGCCGCCGCGCGGTCTCCTCTTGACATCCCACAGGGAACGCGCGACACTCGTCTAGGCATCACACAGGAGAACGGGACGTGACCGCGCCGAAGTCCGACATCCTGCAGGGCACCCTCGACCTGATGGTCCTCAAGGCGCTCGACGCGCTCGGGCCGATGCACGGCTACGGCCTGGCCAAGCGCATCGAGCAGATCAGCGAAGAGGCGCTGCGCGTCAACCAGGGGACGATTTATCTCTGTCTCGTGCGCCTCCTCCAGAACGGCTGGATCACGGCGGCGTGGGGCACCTCCGAGAACCATCGCAAGGCGAAGTTCTACGCGATCTCCAGGGCTGGCCGGCGGCAGCTCGTCTCGGAAGCCGAGAACTGGGAACGCGTCGCCGGGACGATCGGGCGGCTCCTGCAGCTTGCGCCGAGGAGGTAGCCGGTGCGCACGCGATGGCGGAGCACGCTCGCGCGGGTGAGGGCATTCGTCAGGACCCGCGCGTTCGATCGCGATTTCCAGGAAGAGCTGGACTCGCATCTCGCGATGCTCACGGAGGACAACGTGCGCCGGGGGATGACGCCCGACGCGGCGCGCCGCGCGGCGCTCGTGCGCCTGGGCAATCCGGCGGCGCTCGGCGCGCGGCACCGCGACATCCGCGGTCTGCCCGGGCTCGACACGGCGATCGGCGACGTCCGTTTCGCGCTACGCCTGCTCCGCAAGGACCGGTGGTTCGCGGCCGCCGCGATCGTGACGCTCGCGCTCGGCATCGGCGTCAACGCCACCGGCTTCACCGTCGTCGACGCCGCGTTCCTGCGCGGACTCCCGTTCAAGGACGCCGCGAGGCTGTACGTGCTGTGGTGGCAGCCTCGCGCGGGGCGGCGGATGCCTGTTTCGTATCCCGAGTTCCTGGACTGGCGCGCCCGCACCCGCACCTTCGAAGGGCTGGGGGCGTATCGCTCCGCGACGATGAACCTCAGCGACCATCGCGCGCAGCCGCAGGAGGTGCGCGGCGCGTGGGTGACGGCGAACAGCTTCGATCTGATCGCCGAGCGTCCGATCCTCGGCCGCGGCTTCGCGGCGGGCGACGATCGGAAGGGAGCCGCACCCGTGGCGATCATCGGCGCGGGCCTGTGGAACGCGCGCTACGGCGGCGACACCGGCGTGATCGGCTCGCCGATCGCGCTCGACGGCCAGACCGCCACCATCGTCGGCGTCATGCCGGCGGATCTGAAGTTTCCCGACAACACCGACGTCTGGCTGCCGCTCGTCCCCACCGGACCGCAGGCGCGACGCGACGCCCGCGTTCTGCGGGCGTTCGGGCTCTTGCGTCGCGGCGAAGATCGCCGGTCCGCGCAGGCAGAGATGAATGCCGTCGCGCAGGGCATCTTCGCGGCCTATCCCGGAGCCAGCGATGGATTGACGGGCATCCGCCTGGAAACCTTTACCGAGGCGTTCGTCGGTGGCGCGGCGCGGACGATGTTTCTTGCGGTCCTGGGGGCCGTCTGGCTGGTGCTGCTCATCGCCTGCGCGAACGTGGCCAACCTCTTGCTCTCGCGCTCGATTCATCGCCGGCACGAGATCGCCGTGCGGATCGCGCTCGGTGCCTCACGGCGACGCGTCGTCGGCCAGCTCTTGATCGAGAGTGCGGTGCTCGGGGTGGCCGGCGGCCTGCTGGGCCTGGCGGTCACCGTCTGGGGCATCCACGCCTTTGCTGCCGCCATCGACGATCCCGGCAAGCCGTTCTGGCTCTCCTTTACCGTGGACTACACGGTCTTCGGGTACGTCGCGGCCGTCTGCCTGGCCGCGGCCGTGCTCTCGGGGCTTGCGCCGGCGCTGCACGTGTCGAGCACGGGGAGCGGCGACGTGCTGAAGGAGGGCGCCCGCGGTGCGACGGAAGGCGTGCGGACCCGCTGGTTGAGCGGCGCGATGATCGTCGCAGAGCTGTCCCTGAGCGTCGTGCTGCTCGTCGGGGCTGGCCTGATGCTCCGGAGCTTCCTGAACGTCGCCGGCCGCGATCCCGGCGTCCCGACCGACGGGCTCACGATGATGCACGTGCAGCTGCTCGGCGAGCGGTACGCGACGGCGGAGGCGCGCCGCGCCTTCTACGACCGCCTCGACTCGCGGCTGGTCGCGACGTCCGGCGTCGAGTCGGCCGCCCTGACGACGGGCGTTCCACCATTCGATGGAGGGGAACGACGCCTCGCGCTCGACCGGTCCACGGCGGACGCGCCGCGACCGTTCGTCTCGACCGTGACGATCGGTGCACGATATTTCCAACTGCTGAATCGCGGACTCCTGCGCGGACGAACGCTTTCCGCCGCGGACCGCGCCGCCGGGCCGGCGGTCGCCGTGATCAATCAGCGGCTCGCCACCAGGTTCTTTGCCGGCGCGGATCCGATCGGGCGCAGGATTCAGTTGATCCCGTCCGGGGGGGAACCCGGCGCGCACGCCGCGCCCTGGTACACCATCATCGGGATCAGTCCGACGATCCGCCAGGGCTCGCTCGAGGACCGCGATCCGAATCCGGTCGTCTACCTTTCGTACCGGCAGGATCCGCCCGCCCGCATGACGATCCTCGTCCGGAGCCGCATGGCCCCCGTGGCGGTGTTGAGCGAGGTGCGCCGCGAGGTGCAGGCGATCGATCGCGACCAGCCGCTGACGACGATTCAGACGTTCGATCAAATGATGGCGTCGAGCCGATGGCCCTACCGCCTCTCGAGCGGCGTCTTCGGCCTGCTCGGCGTCATCGCGCTCGTGCTCTCCGCCGTCGGACTCTACGGCGTGATGGCCTACTCGGTCGCCCAGCGCACGCGCGAGATCGGCGTGCGCGTGGCGCTTGGCGCGACGTGGCGTCAGATCCGATGGCTCGTCCTGCGGCGCGGCGCGCTTCAGCTCGCCGCGGGCCTGGCGATCGGCGCGATTGCCGCGCTCGGCGCGAGCCGCATCCTCGGCCGGATGCTCGTCGGCGTCGGACCGGCCGACCCGATCACGTACGCGGCCATCGCGATCCTCCTGGTGATCGTGTCGGCGGCGGCCTGCTTCGTCCCCGCCCGCCGCGCCACCCGGGTCGATCCGCTGACCGCCATTCGTGATGCGTGAGATCTCTATGCGACGACGCACGCTGTCACGAAGACAACAGGAGGTCAGGAGGTCAGGAGGGTTGAAGGGTGGGCCGTCGTGGATTCGATCGGGCGGGCACCTTACGCGGCGACGCACACTGTCACGAAAACAACAGGAGGTCAGGAGGGTTGGAGGGTGGGCCGTCGTGGATTCGATCGGGCGGGCACCCTGCGCGGCGACGCACGCTGTCACGAAGACAACAGGAGGTCAGGAGGGCAGGAGGGGTCTCCTGAACTCCTGCGATCCCACAAACGCGCGAATCGATGTCCGCGCCGCTACTCGTAGCGCAGCGCGCGCATCGGATCGATCCGCGAGGCTCGGTGCGCCGGCACGAGGCCCGCGCCGAGCGCGACGCAGGTCAGCAGGACGGCGGCCGAGACGAGGACGACGGGATCGGCGCCTTGCATTTCGTACAGCAGCGCGCGCGCCATGCGGCCGAGCAGCCAGGCGCCGGCCAGGCCGACGACGCCGCCGACGAGCGTCATCCGGCCCACCTGCCGCAGCACCATCGATCGCACGCGGCCGGGCGCGGCCCCGAGGGCCATCCGCAGCCCGATCTCGCGCGTCCGCTGGGCGATCGTATAGGCGAGCACGCCGTAGAGGCCGATGGCAGCCAGCAGCGTCGCGAGAATGGCGAAGGCCGTCGAGAGCACGGTGATGAAGCGATCGAGGAACACGTTGTCGCGGACCTGCTCCGGCAGCGTCCGCAGGTCCTCGATCGGCAGGTTCGGGTCGAGCCGTCTGACGGCCGGGCCGATCGCGGCCAGCGCCTGTTCGGCGGGCAGCGACGAGCGCACGTAGAACGTGAGCGCCCCGATGCTGTCGTCCTCGCGATACGGCTCGAAGAAGAGCGGCGGCACCTGCTGCTTCACGTCGCTGTACTTCGCATCCTGAACGATCCCCACGATCTCGCGGTCCATCGGCCCGCTGCCGCCGTGATCCCCCATCCGTGTGCCGACTGCGTCGCGCCCGAGGTGGAATTTCTTCAAAAACGCCTCGTTCACGATCGTGACCTTCGGCGCGTTGTCCGCATCGGCCGTCGTGAACTCGCGCCCGGCGAGCACCGGGATCCCCATGGTGTGGAAGTAGCCGGGGCCGACCTCGTTGAAGCGCGCGTTGCTGTCGACGTCCGGTCCCGACTTGAAGCCCTGGACCGCGACGTCGTTGCCCCAGTTGTTGCCGGCGAGCAGCGGCACCAGCGAGGCGGTCACGCGCGTCACGCCGGGCAGCCCCGAGAGTTCGTGCTCGAGCCGCACGAAGAACTGCTTCGAGCGTGCGAAGCTGTAGCCGTTCAGCTCCGGGGACACACCGAACGTGACGACGTGGTCGATGTCGACGCCGAGATCGACCCGGCTCACGTTGACGAGGCTCTTGGTGAACAGGCCGGCCGCCACGAGCAGCGCCATGGAGAGCGCAATCTGCGCGGTGGCCAGCGACGTGCGGAACCGCGCCGCCCCTTTCGCGCCGGAGGGTTGGCCCGCCTGTCCTTTCAACGTCGACAGCAGGTCGGGGCGCGTGGCATGGAGCGCCGGAAAGAGACCGAAGAGCACCCCGGTCGCGAGCGTCAGGACGAGCGCGAACAGGAGCACCGGCCCGTCGATCGTGAATTGAAGCGTCGCCGCCGTGTCGGGGGGCAGCAGCCACGCGATCAGGTTCATCGTCCAGCGCGCCACCACGAGCCCCGCGACGCCCCCGAGCAGCGCCAGCAGCACGGACTCGGTGAGCAGCTGTGCGATCAACTGCGATCGGCTCGCGCCGATCGACAGCCGAACCGCCATCTCGCCCGCGCGCGCCGCCCCGCGCGCGAGGAGCAGGTTGGCGATGTTCGCGCAGGCGATGATCAGGACGAGCATCGTGACGCTCAGGAGCAGGCGCAGCGGCGCCGTGGCCTCGGTCGAGACGGTGCTCTGCCCGCGGCTGCCGGGCGCGAGAACGATGGATTTCGACCGGAAGCGTTTCAGGGTCGCGTCGCTCATCCCTTTCTGCAGCGGCGCCTCGACGTCGTCGACGATCGCGTGATACTGCGTGCCGAGCGAGGCGCGCGCCGCGTCGATCGTCACGCCGGGCCGCAGCCGCGCGAACAGATACGCCCAGTAGCTGGTGCGCCGCGAGAAGCCCTTCCACCCCGGCGTCATCGTCTCGCGCATCGTGATCGGCACGTAGACCTGCGGGCGCATGCCGACGGTGGTGCCCTCGAATCCGCGCGGCGCGACCCCCACGATCGTCATCGTCTGGCCGTTGACGATCATCGTCCGGCCGACCGCCGACGGGTCCTTGCCGAAGCGACGCTCCCAGAATCCGTAGCTCAACACGACCACGGGCGACTGCCCGCTGATCTGGTCGTCGGCCGACGACAGCAGCCGGCCCGCGGCGGGCGGAAGGCGCAGCACCGGAAAGTAGCTGCCGGACACGAGCACGCCGCGCCCGCTCAACGTCTCGCCGTTGGCGGACAGGTTCGCCCCGAACGGCACGAACGCCGCGACGTTCGTGAACACCGTCTGGACGCGCTGCAGGTCGCGGAACATCGGGTAGCTGAACACCGCGTCGCAGTCGCCGGGCTGGCCGCACGATTGCGAACCCGGCTTCGGCCCCGGCGCGCTCAGGTCGACCAGCTCCGATGGGGCGGGGACCGGGAGCGGGCGCAGGAGCAGCTCGTCGAACAGCGAAAAGATCGCGGCGTTGGCCCCGATGCCGAGCGCGAGCGACACAATCGCGACGACCGTCAGGAACGGCGCCTTGAAGAGCGTGCGGAACGCGAAGCGCAGTCTCGCCATAGACACTCTGACGTGATCCGATGCGCGATGGTTTACTCTTGGTGAGGCTCGCGCCGGCGCGGCGCGCGGCCCCGACCGCCTCTGTGGCGAGATCCTTCTATGCGACATCTCTCGTGTGCGCTGCTCATCCTGTGCTGGTTCGCCGCGGCGCCGCCCGCCCGCACGGTCATCGCCGTCGGCACGCTGCTCGACGGCGCCGGACACACCCTCCACGACACGCGCGTCGTCGTGGAGGGGGGCCGCATTGCCGCGATCGATCCCCACGCGACGCCGATCGACTACGACCTGCGCGGTCGAACCCTGATGCCCGGGTGGATCGATACGCACGTACACCTCAACTGGCATTTCAACGAACACCACCGGTCGGTGGCGGGCGGCGCGCCGCCGGATCAGGCGGCGTTGTACACGGAAGCGAACGCGTGGGCGACGCTGCAGGGCGGGTTCACGACCGTCGAAAGCGTGGGGGCGCCGGTCGACGGCCCCGTTCGCGATGCGATCGCGCGCGGTCTGCTGCCGGGGCCGCGCGTCCTCACGTCCCTGCGGCAGATCCAGGAGCGGAGCGGCGACCCCGACGCGCTCCGCGCGCTCGTCCGGCAGACGAAGGCGCAGGGCGCCGACGTCATCAAGCTGTTCGCCACGTCCGGCCTCGGCGCCGGCGGCGGTCAGACGATGAGCGATGCGCAGATCCAGGCGACGTGCGGCGAGGCGACGGCGATTGGGCTGCGATCGGTGGTTCACGCGATTGGGGACGCCGGCGCGCGCGCCGCCGTCCTGGCCGGGTGCACGTCGATCGAGCACGGCACGTTCGTGAGCGACGCGACGCTCGCGTTGATGGCGCAGCGCGGCACTTACTTCGATCCGAATCTGCTCGTGCTGCACAACTATCTCGACGACCCCGCGTCGTTCGGCTTCGGCCCCGACGTGGTCGAGGTCCTGCGCCAGGCGATCGGCCCGACTGCCGGGGTGTTCCGTCGCGCCCGCGAGCGCCACGTGAAGATCGTGTTCGGCACCGACGCGGTCGCCGGCGCGCACGGACGCAATGCCGAGGAGTTCGTCTATCGGGTCCGCGAGGCACACGAGACGCCCATGGACGTGCTGATCAGCGCGACGTCGCTGTCGGCCACCGCGCTGGGCCTGGGGAACCGCCTCGGCACCATCGCGCCCGGCTTCGACGCCGATCTCGTCGCGACCGACGGAAACCCGATCGACGACATCACCGCCGTCCGCCGGGTCGTCTTCGTGATGAAAGGGGGGACGGTGTATCGGACCGAGTGAGCTGCCAGCTTCCCAAAGCCCAAAGCCCAAAGCCCAAAGCCCAAAGCCCAAAGCCCAAAGCCCAAAGCCCAGATCGTCTATGCTCTCCCCGTGACGCGCTTCCTCTGTGTCGCGTGCCTCGTGTGTGCGGCGGCGCTGCAGGCGCAGACCGCGGGCGTTCCCTTCGACATCGTCATCCAGAACGGCCGGATCATCGACGGGACGGGATCCCCCTGGTATGCCGGCGACGTCGGGATCCGCGGCGGACGGATTGCCGCGATTGGTGCGCTCGGCGGCGCCCCCGCGAAGCAGCGGATCGATGCGCACGGCCTCGTCGTGGCCCCCGGCTTCATCGACATGCTGGGACAGTCGGAGCTGACCATGCTCGTCGATCCGCACGTGCCGTCGAAGATCTTTCAGGGGATCACGACGGAGGTGACCGGCGAAGGGGGGTCGGCCGCGCCGCTGAACGACGCGATCGTCGAGGCCGACCATCTCGGCTACGAGCATCTGAAGATCACGCCCGACTGGCGGACGTTCGCGCAGTACTTCGCGCGGCTCGAGCGGCACGGCCTGGGCATCAACCTGGCCAGCTACGTCGGCGCCACGCAGGTTCGCCGGATGGTGCTCGGCGACGCGAACCGCCAGCCGACGCCCACCGAGCTCGATCGGATGAAGGCGCTCGTCCGGCAGGCGATGGCCGACGGCGCCGTCGGCGTGTCGACGTCGCTGCAATACGCGCCCGCTCCGTATGCGAAGACCGAAGAACTGATCGCGCTCGCCGCGGAAGCCGCCCACGCCGGCGGCATCTACGCGACGCACATGCGGTCGGAGGGAGACGCGGTGCTGCCCGCGCTCGACGAAGCCATTCGGATCGGCCGCGAGGCGCACATTCCGGTCGAGATCTGGCACATCAAGGCCGCCGGCAGGAAGAACTGGGGCCGCATGAAAGAGATCGTCGCGCGCGTCGAGGCGGCGCGCCAGAGCGGCGTCGACGTGACCGCCGACACCTACGCCTACACCGCGTGGTTCAACACGTTTTCGGCGTTCGTGCCGCCGTGGGCGCACGACGGCGGCGACGCGACGCTGCTGGAGCGCCTGAAGGATCCGGCGACGCGGCAGCGGATCCGCAAAGACATGGAGTCCCCCACGGGTGACTGGGACAACGAGTGGCAGGAGATTCCCGGGCCGGACGCCATCCTCATCTGCGTCGTCCAGAATCCGGAACTCCGCCCGCTGCAGGGAAAGACGCTCGCCGGCGTCGCCACGCTGTGGCACGAGGATGCGATCGACGCGCTGTTCGACCTCCTGATCAAGGATCACGCTTACACGTCGGTCGCGGTGTTCGGCATGTCGGAGCCGGACGTCGAGCTGGCGCTGAAGCAGCCCTGGGTCTCGATCGACAACGACTCGCAGGGGACCGCCCCGACCGGGCTGCTCGGACAGGAACATCCGCATCCCCGGGCTTACGGCACGTTTCCCCGCATCCTGCGCAAGTACGTCCGCGAGCAGCACACGCTCACGCTCGAGGATGCGATCCGCAAGTTCTCGTCGTTACCGGCGCAGCGGATGCGCTTCACCGATCGCGGTGTCCTGAAGCAGGGTCTCTGGGCCGACCTCGTCGTCTTCGATCCTGCACGCGTCAAGGATCTGGCGACCTTCGAGAACCCGAATCAGCTGTCGGTGGGGATGGAGTGGGTGCTCGTCAACGGCGTGCCGGTGATTGCGAACGGGAAGATGACCAACGCGCTGCCGGGTCGCGTGCTGCGCGGCGCCGCCGGACGCGCGGCGCGGGGTACGGGGCGCGGGCAGCGAAGGGAGCCGTAATGGCGGTGGAACACAGCATGACGACGACGGCGTTGGCGATTGATGGGTACCGTGCGACCCGGACGCTCGGCGTGGTGAAGGGCATCACGGTGCGATCCCGCTCCGTGGTCGGGACGATCGGGGCGGCGCTGCAGACGCTGGCCGGGGGCAACATCACGCTGCTCACCGAACTCTGCGAAAAGACGCGCGAAGAGGCCTTCGACCTGATGCTCGCGCACGCGGCCACGCTCGGGGCCAACGCCGTCGTGGCGGTCAGGTACGACGCGACGGAAGTGATGCAGGGGGTGACGGAGGTGCTCTGCTATGGCACCGCCGTCGTCGTCGAGCCCGGACGGTAGAGTGCCGCAACCCGACTCGGCACCCGGAACCCTGAACCCGACTTCGAACCCGGAACCCCGAACCCCGAACGACGAGATGACCCAATCACCGTCCCCTGTGAACGAGCCGCCCCTCGCCATGCGGATCGTGCCCCTGCGATCGCGCCGCCTGCAGCGCGCCCAGATGCTGCAGAAGATTCAGCATCTCGTGCCGTGCGCCGCCCTGCTGATCGCGGGCGTCCAGCTGCTCGGATCCAATCCCCGCGGGTTCCCGCTCGCGCTCGCGTTCATCGAAATCGGCGCGAGCCTGCCGTTTCTCGTGTCCGTGCTGCGATCGCTGCACCGCATGCGGCGCGGGGTCGCAGGGCACGCGCACACCGGATCGGGCGTCGACTGGGCCGACGTCTTGGCGTCCGGCGTGCTCGGGGCGGAGGCGCTCGATCGCTGGCACCGTACGGGCCATATCGCCCGGCCGCAGATCCTCACGGCGGTCATCATCCTCGTGATTGGGCTGCTGCACGGCCGCCTCAGCGGCCTCGGAGAGCGCCGTCGCGCCCTGCGGATCGACGACGAGGCGATTGCCACCGGACGCCAGCGTCCGTTCAGGAGGCGCTTCCGCGCACGATGGGACGAGATCGTCGCCATCGAGATCGGCGAGCGCGAGGCGCGAATCCGCCGGCGCGACGGCCGGGTCCGTCGATTCGACCTGGCCGATCTCGAGAACGCCGAAGAGGTGCGACGGGCACTGGAGGGGGCGCGCGAGGAACTGGCGCGCAGGAACAGGGGTTAGGCTTTGGGCTTTAGGCTTTAGGAAAAAGGTGGACGCGACCCTGCAGCGTCGGGGAGGACCTCGACGGCCGATACGCGCGACGTGTTCACGCGGCGGGGGCCGATCTGGAACTCGAGGCTCAGGCCGGCGTGAATCGTCAACCGCTTGAGAACGCTGCCCCCCGCGTTCGAGCCGGCGAGCCGCGCGCGCGTCCAGTCCGTAAAGACGCGGCCGCCGCGCACGCGCACGTCGCCCGCCGCTTCGCCGGTGATGATGTCGTAGACGGAATTGCGCGTCCAGACGCGGATCCGCTGCAGCGGCGCGAGCGCCGCGAGGTGCACCCCCTCGCGCCAGTCGTGTTCGACCCAGGCGTCGAGCGGGACCACGGCGGCGTGGCGCGACGCGGCGCGCTGAGCCGGCGCGGCGGGGGTCATCGGTGGGTGCTCACTTCCTGCGTCCAGTTCAGCACGACGCGAAACACATCCGGCGGCGCGGACGCTTGTCCGCGCACCATCACGAACGACTTGCCATCCGCCGAGACGTCGTAGTCGCGGCTGTCCTCGTCGGTGTCGTAGGGCGCGTCGAAGAGCACGTGTGGCGCGCCAATCTGGAACTCGGCACCCGGCTGAATCGCAACGGCCACCATCCGGTCTCCCTGCCGGTAGAACAATTCCCGCCCCGAGGGGGACCACGTCGGCTCGGTCCCGCCGTCTGAGGAGATGGCCCACTTGCCGCCGGGTCCCGGGAATGGCTGCACGTACACCTCGTTCCGGCCGGATTCGTCCGACACGTAGGCGAGCCAGGCGCCGTCGGGCGAGAAGGCGGCCGAGTGTTCATCGAAGGAGGTGAGCAAGAACGAGGCCGGTTGGCCGTCCGGCCCGAGCACCCAGATGTCGTGCTCTCCGCTGGGTTTACGGACGTCGAAGGCCAGGTGCTCACCGTCCTGGGACCAGGACATCGGGAGCTGGGGGTCCTCTGCGGGGAACACCGGGGCCGTTCCCGGCAGCATGCCCGCCAGGGAGCGCGACATCGCGGACGCGGCCGGGGTGGGCGACAACGCGGGGACCGGAGGGGCGCTCCCGTCCGACGGCACGCGGTAGAGCGGCGCGCGCCCCGCGTGCGACGTCTGGAAGGTGATCGAGCGCCCGTCAGGCGACCAGACCGGTGCGATATTTTCCCCACCGTTGGTGAGCCGCGTGCGCGTCCCGCGCCGCAGGTCGAACACCCAGATATCGGATCCGGAGGTCGACTGAATCGCCACGGCCAGCCGCGTGCCGTCGCGCGAGAAGCGCGGGTGCGTGTAAGCCGCGCGCTCCTCGGAGAGGTCGCTGACGCGGCCGTCGCGGTCGGCGGTGACCAGCGCCCGGCTGGGCGGCGCATCGGGCCGTGGCAGATACACGAGCGTCCCCGACGCGGAGACGGCGAAGGTTGCGGTGCCGGACGGGCCGGTGGACACCGGCTCGAGCAGGGGGATCGGGGCGCCGAGCGTTTCGTGCTGCAGATCGAACGGGACGGCGACCAGGCCGCCCGGCGCCGCATAGACGAGCGACCCCGACGGTACGTATGCGGCAGGGGCGCCGGCGCCGGGCTGTCCGATGGCGCGCCAGTGCTTCGTGTCCGGCGCCAGAACCGCCAGCTGCCAGCCGTGTTCCGTCATGATGTCGAACAGGATGTCGCCGTTGGGCAGCGTCTGCGGGTACGCGTGCTGCAGTTCCCCGTGCGCCGCATCCGGCGTGGTGAGGCGCTCGGGCGTGCCGCCGCCCGCCGCCACCCGCCACAAGCCGTTCGGGCTCGCGGCTGTCGCGTACACGATCGTGTCGTCGCGGTTCCACGAGGCGCTCCAGACGGAGGGGGCCTCGCAAATCCGCAAGGCGCCGCCGCCGCCGAGCGACACCTTCTGCAGCGCGCCGGCGGCGTAGAAGCCGACCCATCGACCGTCGGGGGAAAAGAACGGCGCGGTCGCGCCGTCGGTCGACGCGATGGGGGTCGCCTCGAACCGATCCAGCGGGCGCAGGTACAAGCGTGCATGCCCGCCGGCGGACGCCACGTACACGATCTGCCCGCCGTCGGGGGAGACCGCCAGCGGCGGCGGTCCGGTGCGATCGATCTGCTGCCCCGGCGCGACCGGCACCGCCAGCCGCGCGATCGGCGCCGTGCGGCTCGTGAACAGCCCGCCTCCCCAGAACGCCCCGGCCGCCGCGACGATCACGCCGGCCGCCGCCACCAGCGCCCATCGCCACCGGCCGTCGATCCGCCAGCGCGGCGGGTCGACGACGACCGGCGCGCGCAGCGCCGCGGTCTCGCCGAGCGCTTCTTCGATCTCGAGGCGCGCATCGGCGATGTCGCGGAGCCGCTCCTGCGGATCCTTCTGCAGACAGCGGCGGATCAACCGCTGCAGCGCGACCGGCAGCGGCGGCAGCGCCGTCCAGTCCGGTTCCGATCGCAGCACCGCCGCCAGCGTGTCCGACATCGTCTCGGCGACGAACGGACTGTGGCCGGTCAGCGCTTCGTACAGCATGCACCCGAACGCCCAGACGTCCGTCCGGCGATCGAGCGCCTTGCCGCGCACCTGCTCGGGGCTCATGTACGCGGCCGTCCCGAGGATCACGCTCTGCGTCGTCGTCGTGAACATCGGCGATTGCGCCTGATCGGTCTCGGTGTGATCGAACGGCTTGGCCAGGCCGAAGTCCAGCACCTTCACCTGGCCTTCGGGCGTGATCTTGACGTTCGACGGCTTGAGGTCGCGGTGGATGATGCCGCGGTCGTGGGCGGCCTCGAGCGCCTGCGCGATCTGCTTGAAGATCGGCAGCGCCTGCACGGGCGGGATCACGCCGCGCTTGATCCGGTCGTCGAGCGTCTCGCCGGGGACCAGCTCCATCTCGAGGAGCGTGCCTTCGCGGCAGTCCTCGACGCCGTGCAGCGTGGCGATGTTGGGATGATTCAGGGACCCGAGGATGCGGGCCTCGCGCTCGAACCGCTCGCGCCGCACCGGATCGTCTTCCCCCAGCAGCGGAAGGACCTTGACCGCCACCTCGCGGCCGAGCCGCACGTGCTCGGCGCGATACACCTCGCCCATCCCGCCGCTGCCCAGCGGACCAAGGATCTTGTACGGTCCGACGGAATTGCCAGGAGCCAGTCTCATACGGGAGCTGAACGGGGGGCCGGCATACCGGCTCGATCCTACTCTGGTCCGTTCCACGCGCCGCGTCAAGCCGGCCACGGATCACGCGGATCGCCGTCTCGTCGCCCGGCACCCTCACGAGGCTCTTCGACGAGCGCTGGCGCGCGGGTCGGGCGCGTGGCCCCAATCGCAATCATCCGCCTGTGTTAGCCTGCGGCTCACATGGCGCCACTTGCCGCGGGTTCCCGCCTGGGTCCGTACGAGATTGCTGGCAAACTGGGCCAGGGCGGCATGGGTGTCGTCTACAGCGCGACGGACTGCCGCCTGATGCGCCAGGTGGCGATCAAGGTGCTGCCGGAGCACGTTGCGGGCGATCGCGAGCGGCTGTCGCGCTTCGAGCGTGAAGCGAGGCTCCTCGCGCAGCTCAATCATCCGAACGTCGCGCAGGTCTATGGCCTGGAGGTCGGCGACGTACCGGCCCTGGTGATGGAGTTCGTCGAGGGTCCGACGCTCGCCGAGCGCCTGGCCGCGGGGCCGTTGCCGCTCGATGAAACGCTCTCGATTGGCCGCCAGATCGCCGAAGCGCTCGAAGAGGCGCACGAGAAAGGGATCGTTCATCGCGATCTCAAACCGCAGAACGTCAAGGCGCCGTTCCACGGGAAGGTGAAGGTCCTCGACTTCGGGCTCGCGAAGGCGCTCGATCCTTCGCCTGGGGCGGTCGCGTCCAGCGTGCTTGCGAACTCCCCGACGGTGGTCGACACCGGGACGGGGGCAGGCGTTATCGTGGGCACCGCCGCCTACATGTCGCCCGAACAGGCGCGCGGCGGCCGGGTGGACAAGCGGGCCGACATCTGGGCCTTCGGGGTCACTCTCTACGAGATGCTGAGCGGCGCTCGCCTGTTTAGCGGCGAGAGCGCCGTCGACGTACTCGGCGCGGTGTTGCGCCAGCCGGTGGATCTCGACCGACTGGGCCCGATTCCCGTCCGGCTCCGTGAGCTCGTCGGACGCTGCCTGGAACGAGACCCGCATCTCCGGCTGCGCGACATCGGCGAGGCGCGGATTGTGCTGTCGGCCCTGGCGGAGCGCGGCGCGGAGCCCACCGATCCCGACGCGCCGGCAGGATCGGGGCGGCCCCACGCGTGGCGCTGGCGATGGATTGGTGCCGCCGCGCTCATCGGCGCCGTGGGCGGAGCGGCACTGGGCATCCGTTGGATTGGCGGCGGAGCTGCGGAGCCGCGAGCATTCCGCTTCCAGAAGCTCTCGTTTCTTCCCGGGCTGCAGTGGGGGCCCGAGCTCTCTCCCGATGGCCGCACCCTCTTTTTCGTGGCCGGCGACCGCACCGACAGTCAGATCTACTCGGTACCGGTCGGCGCCAAGAAGCCGACGGCGCTGACCTCCGGCGCCGGTGTGCGCAATGACTCGCCGCGCCTGTCGCCCGACGCGACGAAACTCGTGTTCTCGTCGAGCCGAGACGGCGGCGGATTGTTCCTCATGGGGGTCAACGGCGAGTCGGTTCGGAAGCTCGCCGGCGAGGGCTTCGATCCCGCGTGGTCGCCGGACGCCCGCCGCATCGCCTACTCGACCGAGCATCTGTTCCTGCCCTACGAGGGAATCGACGGCGGCAAGCTGGTGGTCCTCGATATCGGATCGGGGCGCCGCCGCACGATCGACGCCGTCGACGCCCACCAGCCGGCCTGGTCCCCCTCGGGCAAGCGCATTGCGTTCTGGGGCGAGGACGATCCCAGCGGCAACCGCGAGATCTGGACCGTCGGCGTGGACGGCGGCCGGCCGGTCCGTATCGCCGCCAGCCCCGCCGTCGACTGGAATCCAGTCTGGTCGGACGATGGACGCGATCTCTATTTCCTGAGCGATCGCGGCGGATCGATGAACCTCTGGCGCGTGGGCATCGACGAGGCTACGGGGCGACAGCGCGACGAGCCCGAGAACGTGCCGCTGCCGGCCGACGAGGTGATGTACGCGGCGCGCTCGGGGCGCCGGTGGGTCTTTGCGGCCTATTCGGCGCGCACCCGAATCGACCGCGTCGATTTCGATCCGGCGCGCGCTGCGCTGATCGGAGCACCGCGCACGATCCTCTCCGCCTCGGAGAGAGTGCTGAGCCTGGCCGTCTCGCCTGATGGCAGCCGCGTAGCCTACGCAAGCCTTCGTCCGCAGCAGGACATCTACGTCGTGCCGGTCGATGGTGGGGCAGCGACACAGTTGACCGACGACCCTGCATTCGATCGGTGGCCGTCGTGGTCGCCAGACGGGCAGCGTCTCTATTTCGAGTCGGACCGCGGCGGCCGCTTCGAGATCTGGACGATCCGGGCCGATGGCAGCGGTCTGGAGCCCGCCACCCGCACGGCGGAGGCGGACATCGGATGGTCGCCGCTTCTCTCGCCGGACGCCAAGCGCCTGGTCACGACCGCGGCCGACTGCCTGCGCCTGTTCGCGGCCGATGGCGCGCGGCCCTGGTCCCGGTACGAGAAGCTCGCGCCCGCCGAACTGCCTCCCGGCGCCTACTTCGCCGCCGCAGCCTGGTCGCCCACGCGTGATCGTCTGGCAGGGTCCGTCGTCGATTCCCGCAAGACGGCATACGCTGCAGTCCTCGACCTCCGTCGGCGGCGGATCCGGCAACTCGACGTCCCATCACGGACGATCGCCTGGTATCCAATCGGTGATCGGCTCCTCCTCGATGTGGCGGGCGCGCTGAAGGTGCTCGACCTTTCGACATGGCAGGTTCGTGCGGTTACCGGCGCCGAACACGACGGCTCCCGGATGTCCGCCAGCCGGGATCTTCGCCTCCTTGTCACCCTCGAGACCGACGAGGCATCCAACATCTGGATGGCCGACGAGAGTTCAACGCGCGATTGAGCCTGCGGCGGCCTCGTCCGTGCCGTCCGTGGCGGCCCATGCTACAGTGGCGGATCCGTCAGGCGTCCTCATCATGCCCAGGCGTTTTCTGTGGCGCGTGTTCGCGCTCATCGTCGCGCTGCTCCCGCTGGGGGCGGGGACACCTGTCGCGGCGCAGGAGCCCGCGGATCGAACGCTCGATGCCGTGGCGCGCGACGTGCTCCAGCGCTATTCGGCGGCGCTCGCCTCGCTCGATGCCGACGCCGTGAAGAAGGTGCAGCCCTCGATCGACGTCGACACGCTGAAACAAGCGTTCAAACAGATGCGCTCGCTCGACGTCGCGATCGACAACGTCCGCGTGCTCTCGAGCGGCAGCGCCAGCATGCGGGTGAGCTGCCGGGTGACCCAGACGCTGACCCCCAAAGCCGGCGCGAAGCAGACGACGACCGTGACCCGGGTGATGCAGCTTCGTAAACAGGAGGCCCTATGGATCATCGAAGGATTCGAACGCTGATCGTGGTGTGGGCCGGGGCGGTGGGGTTCGCGGCGTCGCCCGCGTTCGCCCAGGGGCAGACGTCGCTGTCGAGCCTGCTGCCGGATCTGATTCTGCGCGACGTCACGCTGCCGACGCCGACAACGCCGGGGTTGTCGCATTCGGCGCACTTCAGCCCCTTCGGCAGCGACGACCCGGACAATCCGGAGGTCGCGATTGTCGAAAGCGTCAACAAACTGATCGGCGACCAGCTCGCCTCGTTCCCGATCGGATCGTCCACCGGCGGCTTCACGTACACCTTCGACCCCGGTCTCGGCACGTTCCGCCGTGGCAGCTCGAGCTTCGGGCCGGCGTTCGCGGAGCGCGCGACGACCAACGGCCGGCACCGGTTCAGCGCCGGGTTCAATTACCAGCACGTCAGCTATTCGAGCATCGAGGGGAGCAATCTGGGCGACGGGTCCATCGACTTCTACCTGCACCACGAGGACTGCTGCTCGGCCGGGTCGGGCGCGGTGGCCCCCCCCTTCTTCGGCGTCAACCAGACGCCGGACGGCACCAATCTGTCGCCGTTCTTCGAAGGGGACGTGATCCAGGCGGCGCTGTCGATGCGCATCACCAGCGACACATTCGCGCTCTTCGGCAACTACGGCGTGACGAACCGCCTCGACGTCGGGATCGCCGTGCCGATCGTCCGCGTCAGCCTCGACGCGAAGGTGCTCGCCACGATCATCCGGCTCTCGACGTCGTCGAACCCGCTGATCCATACGTTCGTCGCCGGCGATCCGACGGCGACGCAGAAGACATTTGCGAGGAGCGGCTCGGCCACGGGCCTCGGGGACGTGCTGCTGCGGTCGAAGTACCGGGTCGCCGATTTTCCTGGGGGCGGCGTGGCCGTCGGTCTCGACCTGCGGCTGCCGACCGGCGACGAGTCCAATCTGCTCGGCGGGAGCACGCAGGGGAAGATCACGCTCATCGGATCGACGGGGCAGAGCCGCCTGGCCGAGCACGTCAACGCGAGCTACACGCTCTCGCGGAAGAACGGCACGACCGTGCCGGGCACGGCGATCGTCTCGACCGGCGACTTTCCCGACGAAATCGGATACGCCGGCGGCGCCGAGTTCGTCGCCAGCCCGCGCCTCACCGTGCTCGGCGATATCGTCGGCCGCACGCTGCGGAAGGCCGGACGTCTGGACATGATGGACAAAACGTTCCAGTACGAGCTGCCAGGTCCCAAGGTGCTGCCGCCGCACATGTCGCAGTTCCTCGAGTTCCAGCCGCGGCCCGGCAACCTCAATCTCGTGTTCGGGACGATCGGCGCGAAGTACAATCCGCGCGGCAATCTGCTGGTGACGGCCAGCCTGCTCATGCCGTTGACGGACGGCGGCCTCAAGAGCCGTCTCAGCCCCGTGGTCGGCATCGACTTCGCGTTCTAGCCACGCCGCGGGTCTCGCGCGAGCCGGAAAGGATCTCGAGTGTCTCGACGTCTCCTCCTGACGCTGCTGCTGGTCGCCTGCTGTGTCGTCTGTCCCGGCGCGCAGGCGCCCCCCTCGTTCAGCAACGCGGTGCGCGCCTTCATCAAGGTGGATGCGCCGGTCGTCGCCTTGACGCACGCGCGCGTCATCGACGGGACCGGCGCCCCCGCGCGCGCGGATCAGACGATCGTGATCCGCAACGGCGACATCGCCGCCTTCGGCGCCTCGTCTGACACGCCGGTCCCGGAGGGGGCCACGACCATCGACCTGACCGGCAAGTCGGTCATCCCCGGGCTCGTCATGGTGCACGAGCACCTCTATTACCCGACCGGCCCCGGCGTCTACGGCCAGGTGGGCGAGAGCTTCGTTCGCCTCTATCTCGCCGGCGGGGTCACGACGATGAGGACGGGCGGGAACACGAACGGCTTCATGGACTTCGTCCTGAAGCGGCAGATCGACGAGGGGCAGCAGCCAGGGCCGGCACTCGACACGACGGCGCCGTACCTCACCGGCCCGAATACGTTCCTGCAGATGCGCGCGCTGAAGGATGCCGGCGACGCGCGGCGGCAGGTGGATTACTGGGCCGATATGGGGGCGACCTCGTTCAAGGCGTACATGACGATTACGCGGGACGAGCTGCGCGCCGCCGCGGACGAGGCGCACGCGCGCGGCCTGAAGATCACCGGGCATCTCTGCTCGGTCACGTACGCCGAGGCGGCGGCGCTCGGGATCGACAACCTCGAACACGGCTTCATGGTGGCGACCGATTTCGTTCCCGACAAGCAGCCGGACGTCTGCCCGGGGCAGGCGGTCGGCCAGCGCGCCCTCGCCGCCGTCGACGAGAACGGCGAGCCCTTCAAGGCGCTCGTGAAGACGCTCGTCGATCATCACGTGGCGCTGACCTCGACCCTCACCGTCTTCGAGACGTTCACGCCCGGACGTCCCGAGCCGCCGGGGCTCGACGTGCTCCTGCCGGAATTGAAGCAGCAGTTCGAGCAGACCTACGCGCGCATCCAGCAGAATCCGACCTCGCTGTACCGCACGCTGTTCCCGAAGGGGATGGCGCTCGAACGCGCGTTCGCCCGGGCGGGCGGCCTGCTGCTGGCCGGCACCGACCCGACCGGCTACGGCGGCGTGGTGCCCGGCTTCTCGAATCAGCGCGAGCTCGAACTGCTGGTCGAAGCGGGGTTCACGCCGGTCGAGGCGATCCGGATCGGGACGTCGAACGCGGCGACCTATCTCGGGCGCGCGGCGCGGGTGGGGACGATCGCGGTGGGCAAGCAGGCCGATCTCGTCGTGGTCGACGGCGATCCGTCGGCGAACATCGCCGATGTCCGCAAGGTGGAGACCGTGTTCAAACAGGGCGTCGGCTTCGACCCGCAGAAGCTGATCGCGTCGGTCCGCGGAAGAGTCGGCCTCTGGTAGCGGCCGTCACCTCCCCAGCGCCTTGCGCGCGATCGGGCGCGCGTACGCGGCGGTCGGGTTGTGGACGGTGATCGTCATGATCTGCTCGTAGGCGGCTTTCGCGTTCGCGGCCCCGCCGAGCGCGTCGTACGACTGCGCGATCAGCGCCAGCACGAACGGGTCCCCCTGGTTGCCCTTCTGCAGATCGGCGAGGGCCGTCTTGTAGTCGCCGGCGTAGAAGGCGACGTAGCCGGTCAAGTACGGGAAGAACGGCGCCTGACTGGGATTGGTTCCCCTGTCGAGGATCGCCTTCGCGGCGGCCACGTGCTTCTGCGCCTCCTCTTTGCGGCCGCGGCGCGCGGCGACCCGCGCGAGCGCGCTTTCCCACCGGAACGCCCAGAGATCCTTCCGCGCGGGGGTGATGTCCGGCTGCAGCAGCCCCTGCGTGTGCCCCTTCCGGTACCACGACTGCGCCGTGTCCAGGTCGTTCGCCTCCAGACACAGGCGGGCCAGTTCGTCGGCCATCTCGCCGACGTTGTAGTAATCCTTCACCGACAGGAAATACTGGTACGCCTGCGCTTCGTACTTCTCGGCATCCTTGCAGTCGCGGGTGAAGCCGTACGAGACGGCCATGCCGCGTTGGGCGCTCACCTTGTTCTGGGGCGTCGGGGCGACGTCGATCGCCTTCTGGAAACGGGGGCGCGCCGCGTCGTACCTGCCGAGCAGGTCGAGGACGGCCCCTGCCTGATAGTTGGCCTGGTACGAGTCGGGCGCCGCGGCGAGCGCCTGACGATAGGCGGACAGTGCGGCGTCCAGGTGGCCCTGGCGCTGCTGCTGCTGTCCCTGGCGGACGAGGTCTGCCTCAGAGGCGTGAGGCGCGACGCTCTGCTGGGCCGCGACGGACACCGATACGACGGCGAACGAGGCACCTGCGGCCAGGCGGGCCAGCTGACGCAATTTCATGCGTACAGTGTATTGCAGCCCGCCCCGGTGCGCCTCGGTTCTCTGGCGCGGCCCGCGCCGCGGAGCGGGCCGACGCGGACGCCGATATTGACGCGGGCCCGCCAAGGGGACAGAGTATCGCGCATGAGGTTGCCAATCCGGACCCGTCGACGAGTGCTGGTGTGTGGTGCGGCCATCGCGGCGATCGTGCGGCCATCGGCCGCGCGCGCGGCGGACAAGTGGACCGAGGTCAGGAGTCCGCATTTCGCGGTCACCTCGAACGCCTCGCGGGGAGACGCGACGATGGTCGCGTGGGAATTCGAACAGATCCGCAGCGCGATTGCCGCGCTGTGGCCCTGGCTCCATGTCGACCTCGACAAGCCGCTCGAAATTTTCGCGGTGAAGGACGAGAAGTCGATGAAGGCGCTTGCGCCGCAGTACTGGGAAAAGAACGACGCGGTGCATCCTGTCAGCGTCTGGGGCGAGGGGGCCGATCAAAATTATCTGGCGCTGCGCACCGACGTCCTCTCGGCGGACAACTGGGACCGCAATCCCTATCAACAGGCCTACTTCTCGTACGCCTCGCTCATCTTGATGCAGACGCTGCCCGCCAACGTGCCGCTCTGGTTCCGGCGCGGGTTCGCCGCGGTACTGAGCAACACGGTCGTCCGGCAGCAGAAGCTGCTGCTCGGACCGCCCATCCGCGGGTACCTCAGCGTCCTCGGCTCGGGGGCGCGCCTCACGGTGGCGCAGCTGCTCGCCGTGGACGGGAACTCCCCCGAGCTCCGGACCGAAGAGGGGCTGCGGCGGTTCGACGCCGAGTCGTGGGCGCTGGTCCACTTTCTGATGTTCGCCGACAACGGTGCGCGCTGGTCGAAGCTGGATCAGTACCTGAAACTGGTCGACGCCGGGACCAGTGCCGCGGCGGCCTTCCACGAAGCGCTGGGATCCCCTGAGGACGTTCAGCGGCTCTTGTGGGTCTACATCTCGAAGAACGTCTACACGTTCCGGCAGTTCAATCTCGACGCATCCGTGAAGCGCGAAGGCTTTACCGTGACGCAGGTCGGTCCCGCAGACGCCGCTTCCCGCCGCGCGCTGTTTTGCGCGGCGATGGGACGTCCCGTCGAATCGCGCGCGGCGATCGACGAGGCCCGGAAAGCGGGTCCGGCCCCCGACAGCTGGGTCGCCGAGGGCCTGCTGCTCGATCGCGAGAACAAGGCGGACGCCGCCTCCGCTGCGTACGCACACGCGGCGGAGGCCGGAACCACCGACGCGTACGCCTACTACCGGCTCGCCCGGTTGGCATGGCGCGGAGAAGCGGATTCGGCCACGCTGCAGAAGGTCAAGGGGCTGCTCGGCAAGGCGGTCGCGCTGAACAACCGGTACGCGGCGGCCTATTCGATGCTCGGCGAGGCGCAATCGATCCTCGGCGACGACGCCGGCGTCGGCATGGCGCTGCGCGCCACCTCGCTCGAGCCGACGAACGCCTACTATCACCTCGCCGCGGCCAGGGTGCTCGAGCGTGCCCGGAAATTCGAGCAGGCTCTGCAGCAGGCGCAGTCGGCGAGCGCGCTGGCACCCGACGACGCGGTGCGCCGCGAGGCTGGCGACGTCTCGAAGGAGATCGAACGAGCGAAGGGGGGCTCCTGATCCCTCGAGGCCGGAAGATACCATCGACGCGTGGCACGGAAGGAGGCTGACGTGGAAGGGCTCGTGACGGTGTTTCGCTCGGGCGACCCCGCGCGTCTGGCCTTGGCCCAATCGCTCCTCGAGCGCGACCACATCGAGTTCACGGTGAAGGGGGAGGAAGTGCAGGGGCTGTTCGGCGCGGGGGTCCTCGGGACGGGGTTCAACCCGATCACCGGCGGAGCGGAACTCGTCGTCCGGGCCGAAGACGCGGACAGGGCGAAAAGCCTGCTGTCGGAGCTCCAGTAGGTTCTCGGGTTCTCGGGTTCTCGGGTTCTCGGGTTCTCGGGTTCTCGGGTTATTTGTCGAGCGATGGCCGCGTGTACGTCTTCTGCAGATCCGCCAGGTAGTCGCCGAAGAGCGCCTTCAGGCCGGCGAACTCCTGCTGAACGGCGGCGCGATAGGCCGGGTGCGTGGCGAACGTCTGGAGCAGCGCGGCCATCGCCTGCGCGTCGACGACGAAGCCGTTGTGGCCGACGGCGGTGAGCGCATCCTTCTCCATGCCGTACGTATGGTTCGGGAAATTTGAGCTGTAGGCGGTGAAGCCGATGCCCGGAATGTCGCGCGACACCGTGCCGGTTTCCTCGTAGCCCTGCGGCTTGCCGGGATCGGGCTCGATTTTGCCCGCGCCGTACATTTTCATGTACGCGAACGCGACCTCGGACAGTGACGCGACGGAAATGCCGTCGCGGGCCGATCCGTAGTTGTCGATCTGCACGCGCGTGCCTGTCGCGAGCGCCGCGGCTTTCGCCGCGTTGTCCACGAACTCGCGGACCTGCGTCAGATAGACCTCGTCGGGGTACCGGATGTAGAAATCCGCCTGCGCGCGGTCGGGGACGACGTTTGGGGCCGCCCCTCCTTCGGTGACGATCCCCTGGATGCGCGCCTCGGGCCGCATGTTGCTGCGCATCGCGTCGATGTTGTCGAACAGGTGGATCACGCCGGTGAGCGCATTGCGGCCGTTCCACGCCGTCATCTGGTGCGCGGGGGCGCCGGTGAACGTGTACTTGACGCCGTCGATGTTGAGGCAGCAGCTCCCGAACCCCGGCGCGGGCCGCGAGGTCGCCGACGTCGAGTGGCTGCGCACGATGACGTCCATGCCGTCGAACACGTGCGCCGCGTGCATCACCTTCTTGGCGGTGGGCTCGAGCATCTCTTCGGCCGGCGTCCCGAACACGGTGACGCTGCCGGGCAGACGATGCTGCGTCAGATATTCCGCGACCGCGACCGCCGCCGCGATCCCGACGGGCCCCTGCGCGCAGTGCTGGTCCCCGTGAAACGGCCCCTGCGTTCCGCGCAGCGCATCGTACTCGACGATCACCCCGAGGTTGGGGGCGCCGTGGTTCTGGCGGTATCTCGCGACGAACGCGGTGTCGAACCCCGCGGCGCCCATCGTGACGTCGAACTGGTGCGCCGTCAGCACGGCCGCGAGCTTCTCGACGGAGCGGTGTTCCTTGAACCCGATTTCGGGATGGGTGCAGATGTCGTCGCTGACGGCCAGCAGTTCGCCGTCCATCAGCGCTTTCGCGCGCGCCGCCACCGCGTCGCGCGCCGCGTCGGGGACGGCGAGCGTCCGGACGAGCGCCGCGGCGTCGACCCGTTTCTCGAGCGCGTCCATGCGCTGGATCACGTCGCGCGCCGCGCCGCGCTCGGTCGGCGTTTCCTGGGCGAACGCGGGGACGGCGGCAAGCAGGACAGCAGCGAACAGCGCGGCGCAGGTCGGCTTCATGGGCGGGGAGTGTACATCAAGGGGGGGAGGGTTCGGGGTGCCGGGCGAGCCTGACCCCGGAACTCAGCTCGGAACCCTGAACCCCGAACCCCGAACCCGCTTCGTATCGATTCCAGTTGACACCAAGCCGAAACAGTAGCACTGTATTAGTTCAGTAATACAGTCGCATGCTGTTCCGCCCCAATCCCGCGCTTGGCGTCCCGATTTACCTGCAGTTGATGGAGCAGGTGAAGCATGCCGTCGAGACCGGCGCGCTGCGGCCGGGGGAACAGCTGCCGGGGATCCGGCCGCTCGCCGAGCAGCTCGTGATCAACCCGAACACCGTGGCGAAGGCGTACCGCGAGCTCGAACACGACGGGGTGATCGAGCTGCGGCACGGCGCGGGCGCGTTCGTCGCCCCCTCGGCTCCGCGGGCGCGCGCCCAGGCCGACAAGCTCCGCGCCGCCGAAGGGGTCGTCGCGGCGGCGATCGGACGGTTGCGCGACAGGGGCCTGAGCGACGAGGCGATTCGACGTCTGGTGGAAGCCGAGCTGGCGGGATTGAGCCGGGCCGGGTCGAGCAAAGGAGCGCGCAATGGCTGATCCGTTGACGATCGAAACCACCGGCGTGCGGAAGCGATACGGAGGAGTCGAGGCCGTTCGCGGGCTCGATCTCGCGGTGCCGGCCGGATCCCTCTGCGGCTTCCTCGGACGCAACGGCGCCGGCAAGACCACCACGATCAAGATCCTGCTCGGGATGGTCCGGCCAACCGGGGGGGCCGCCCGCGTGTTCGGCCTGCCGGCGGACGCCCCGGCCGGGAGCCTCGCGATCCGGCGCCGCACCGGCTACGTCAGCGAAGAGAAAGACCTCTACGACTACATGACCGTCGAGGAGATGGTCCGCTTCACCGCCCGCTTCTTTCCACGGTGGCGTCGGGACCTCGAGCAGCGCTATCTGCAGCGGTTCGAGCTGCCGCTCGTCGCCAGGGTGAAGGCGCTCTCGCGCGGCACGCGCACCATGCTCGCGCTGCTGCTCGCCCTCTGCCGCGGCGCCGATCTGCTGATCCTCGACGAGCCGACCGCGGGGCTCGACCCCGCCGTCGCGGAGGACGTCCTGCAGGCGCTGGTCGCCCACGTGGCGTCGGGCGACGGCACGACCGTCTTCTTCTCCTCGCATCAGATCGCCGAAGTGGAGCAGATCGCCGATCGTGTCGCGGTCGTCGATCGTGGCCGCGTCGTCGTCTCCGGACTGCTCGACGATCTGCGCGAACGCTACTGCCGGGTGCAGATCGTCTTTGACGGCGCGGCGCCCGAGGCGGCGTTTCGCACGCCCGGCGTCGCGCGGGTCCAGCGCACGGGGCGCGTCCTGACGGTGACCTCCTCTGCCGGGGCCGGGCCGGTCCTCGCCGAGGCGCGCACGCTTGGGCCGGCCTCGGTCGAGGTCGTGCCGATCACCTTGAAGGATATCTTCCTCGAGTCGGTCGCGGCGCAGCGGGAGGATTGAGATGCTCTGGTACAAGGCGTGGCTCGAAACGCGCTGGCGATTCCTGATTGGCCTGCTGGTGCTCGTCTGCTCGGCGGCCGCCACCGTGTTCACGTACCCCAAGGTGCTGCAGCTCTTGCCGCTGGTGCCCCCCGAAGGGGCCGGGGGAGAGCTTGGACGCCGCATCACGGAAGCGGCGGCGCTGGCCAGGACGTACCGCGGATTCGTCTGGTCGCAGGGATTCGGACAGGACCTGATGCGGATGGTCACGCTCTTTGCGGCGCTGCTCGGCGTCGGCGGCGTCTTTTCCGGTTCGTCGGGAGCCGGATCGCTGTTCACGTTGTCGATGCCCGTGTCGCGCAACCGGCTGCTCGGCACCCGGACGGCGATCGGCCTCGTCGAACTGCTCGTCCTGGCGATTGGTCCCGCGCTGGTGATCCCGCTGCTGTCCCCGGCCGTGGGACAGCGCTACGCGATCGACGAGGCGCTGGTGCACGGCGTGTGCCTGTTCGCCGCCGGGTCCGCGTTTTTCAGTCTGGCGATGCTGTTGTCCACGATCTTCAGCGACGCCTGGCGGCCGCTGCTCGTCACCCTCGCGATCGCCCTCGTCCTGGCGTTCTGCGGGCAGGTATTCGACGGCTCGGGCGAGGGGATTTTCGGGCTGATGGCAGGAGACGTCTATTTCCGAACCGGCGCGCTTCCGTGGTGGGGCCTCGCCATCTCGGCCGGCACCTCGGGGCTGCTGCTCTACGGCGCCGCCGCCACGTTCGCGCGCCGCGATTTCTGATGCACGCGCGAGATATGCCGGGAACAGCGGGTTGGAATCGAGCGGAACTGAATTCAGCGGAGAGGAGCATTGTATGGAGATCTCACGTCGACTCACGATCGCCGCGGCGTGGCTCCTGGTGGCGGCAGGTCCCCTGGCCGCACAGACCAGCCCCCGGCCGTCGGGGCATTGGACGGGCACGATCGAGATTCCCGATCACGAGATGCCCCTGACCGTCGATCTGGCCAGGAGCGCGACTGGCGCGTGGATCGGCTCCCTGAGCATTCCTTCGTCGACGAGCATCGACGTGCCGCTCGACACGGTTGCGGTCGACGGCGGCGTGCTGACGTTCACCGCGAGAGTGCCCGAGCCCGCGTCGTTCGAGGGGCGCCTCTCGGCCGATGGCACGATGGTCTCGGGAACCGCGTCGAATCAGGAGGGCTCCGCGCCATTCGCGCTCGAGCGTCACGGCGAGGCGGATGTGAAGGTCCCACCGCCGAGCAGCCTCTTGACGAACGCGTTCGCGGGCACCTGGCAAGCCGCGCCCGGCGCCGGCGGCGCGCGGCGATCCCTCGTGCTCACGCTGGCCGCCGCGGCGGACGGCCGCGCGAGCGCGACCCTGGTTCAGACCAGCCGCAATCAGCAGATTCCCGTCACGACGGTGACGATCGACTCGCAGCAGATCACGTTCGAATCGCGCGCGGTTTCCGGGACCTTTCGCGGGACGCTCGGCCCAGGAGGCGCGATCGCCGGGGAGTGGACCCAGGGAGGGACGCAGGTCCCGCTGACCTTCGTGCGGGTCTCGGCCCCGCCGAGCCGCCGTTAATCACAGACACGAATGCAAGACAGAACCGGGAACCTTGAACCCGGCCCGAAACCCGGAACCCTGAACTCGGAACCCGTCTCAGTCGCTCCCCGCCGGCCCGCAGGTCCTCACTTCGTCTGCCATGCGGCCCAGCTCCGACATGAGGCCGAATCCGCGCCGGTAGCTGCGGCCGTAGCCGCCGTGACGGGTCGAACGGATGAAGGTGCTGTGTGCATCGAGCGGCAGCGTCGCGACGTTGCGGCAGAAGTCGGACCACAGATCCTGCTGATACAGGTACTGCTCGACGTTCGACAGGTAGAAGGCCGACACGAGGCTGCCGTGCCCGCGGATGTAGCTGCCGACCGCCCTGATGGCCTTCGGGCCCGCGAAGTTGCCGACGACCGGCACGATCAGATTTTTCGACTCGAGCTTCTCGAGGACGTCGAAGTTCTGTTCCGTCGCGAGATAGCTCCGCGGCTTGCCGGCCTCGTCGGTCGCGGTCATGAGGTCGGCATAGGTGGGCTGGTAGCGGCCGCCGAAGCTGCCGGTCGACGAGTATTGAATGTCGGGTCCGAACGTATGGAACGCGCTCGCGACGTACTCGATCCCCTGCAGATCCGCCGGCTTCAGCGCGAACCCATGGACCTTCGTCAACTGGTCCTCGATCCGCTTCAGGTTGGCGCGATAGAGCGCGTCACTGGTGGCCGCGTGGGCAACGGCGTCGAAGATTTCCGCGGCGGTCGACCGCTTCGTGAGGTGCGGCGGCCGCTGGCGCGAGAACAGGCCCGCGACGAAGTCGGCGCGATCCTTCGAGAGTTCGAAGAGCGCTTTGTACATCAACTGCAGATCGAGGTTGCCGCGCCGCACGTCCACGATGAACGCCATCCGCGGCTGGAGCGCGGCGATGTACGTGAAGTTCTGTTCGGGCCCCACGCCCATGTAGACGCGCCCGGCGCCGGACGTCCGCGCGACCAGATCGGGAATCACCTCCTGCAGTCCCAGCTCGTTCGACAGCAGGTTGTCGGACCGGAAGTAGCCGTCCTGCTCCGAACTGCTGGTGACGAGGGCCCAGAAATCGGCATCGCTCAGGCGCGAGGGCAGCGCGTGGCCGGTGGCCCCCACGCTCGCCAGCAGCACCAGCGCACCGGCGCACGCGAGCAGCGCGCTGACGATGACGAGCGGAAGCGGATGCCGCGTCGGCTTCAGCATCGGCCGCGGGCCCTACCGTCCCGGCGCGCGCTCGATGGCGTCGCGCAGCGCCTGCAGCCGTTCGGGCGACCCGGTGAACACGCCGGAGGGGTAGCGCTCGTAGGCCATCATCTCAGAATAAATCGAGCCGCTCTCGTACAGGTTCAGGCCGAGCCCGGCGAGGTACTGCAGCCGCAGGTTGCGGTCGCGATTGATCGCCGCCCCTTTCAGCCAGGGCATCAGGTCCGCGCGGCGGCCGGCGTAGGTCGAGAACAGATCGACGGCCGAATTGAATCCGACTTCGCGCAGCGACTGCGCGACCTGGCCGTACGCCGGGTTCGCGAGCCGCGCGTCGACGGTGTCGAGATCGATCGTCGTCGGTTCGACCTGGCCGAGCAGCACCATGTCGTACCCGCGCCCTTCGTCCGTGTTGCCGAAGATCAAGCCGTTGGGAAACGCCTGCAGGAACGTCGCGACCTCGCTCTTCACGGCCTCGTCGTTGCTCTCGTAGAGCTGCACGAACAGCGTCACGACCCCGCCCGGCTTCAGGTGCGCCTTCACGACGTCGAAGAACTCCGACGTGTAGAGCATCGCCGCCCCCTTGACCCACGGGTCGAGCGGATCGGACGTGACGGCGTCGAACTTCTCCCGCGACGTCAGCAGGTAGTGCCGCGCGTCGTCGATGAAGACGCGCGTCTTCGGATTCCGGACGACGTCGTAGTTCTCCCGCGCGAAGTACGTCGAGACGACCCGCGGCACGAGGGGTTCGATTTCCGCAATCGTGAGCTGCTTGACGTCGGGGCTGATGCTGACGGCGCCGGCCGTCACCCCGGCGCCGCATCCAATCACGAGGACGGAGTCGGCGTGGCGCGGCACGAGGGTCGTGAGGTGCCCGAGCATGCGCTGCAGCCGCATGTCCTGGGGCTCGCTCGACGCCTGCACCTTGCCGGCATTGTGATAATTGCGGACGCCGCTCGGCAGTTCGGAGACCGCCACCGACGAGTTCAGCCCCTCGCCCATATAGATGATCGTGCTCTGGCCGACCCACGTCGCAGCATAGCGTCCGTAGGCGACCAGCAGGCCGGGCACCGCGGGAACGGCGCGCGCGAGCAGCGCCGCCACGGCCACCGCCGCGAGGATCGACGTCGAGCCCACCCAGCGCCACCGGGACTTCGTTTCGCGCGGACTCGCCGAACCCGTCAGCACCAGCAGCCCGGCCAGCGCCGAGACGGCGATCAGGATTTGCTGTGCGTGCTGGGAGCCGAACCAGTAGACGAGCACGAGACTCGCGGCGAGCGACCCCACGATCGCCCCGACCGTGTTCGCCGCGTAGACACCGCCGACGAGCCGTCCGGGATCCTGTCCTTCGGTCGCGAGCGACGCCAGGGCGAGCGGGAAGCTCGCGCCCCAGAGGATCGTCGCCGGCAGGATGGCCCACAGCGCGCGGACCATGTCGAGCTGGAAGTTGAACCAGATGCCTGTCGAGATCGACGGATTGATCGGCCAGTAGGGCAGCGAGTCCGACAGCATGTAGGCCGTCCAGGCGATCGCCGCCGCGATCAGCATCTGGCACCAGCCGAGCGCCGCGCGCGGGCGCGTCATCGTCCGCGAGAGCACCGAGCCGATGCTGCTGCCGATCCCCAGGCCGATGAGGAACACCGCGAGGATGATCGAGAACGTATAGACGGAGGCCCCGAACAGCAGCCCGAGCATGCGTGTCCAGATCACTTCCGCGGCCAGCGCGCACAGCCCCGACAACGCGATGGCCACGTAGATCGTCGCGGCGTCGGCGGTACGGCCAGGCGCGACGGCGGCTGGCTCGTCGCTGGCCGGTGGTCGGTAGGCGGCGACGGTCGCGAGGGCGTAGGCGAGCGCCGCCACGCTGAAGTTCACCGCCACCGCCACGTACGTCGCGACCCCGGCGTCGTAGACGCGCAGCAGATAGAAGCCCGCGAACAGCGACCCGAACACGGCGCCGCCGATGTTGCCGCCGTAGAAGAACCCGAGCCACGCGACCCCTTCGGGGGTCGTTTCCATGTAGCGCGAGATCGCCGGCAGGGTGGCCCCCATCAGCAGCGTCGGCGGCAGCAGGCAGATGCTGGCGATCAGGCCCCGCAGCAGATAGCCGGTCAACCCGTACCCGCCCCACGCCGTGTACACGTGATCGACCAGCGGCATGACCAGCAGCACGAGAATCCCGATAATCCCCGTGCCGAGCTCGAGCAGCGCGTACACCCGCAGCGGGTGCCGGCGCGGCGAGATCACGCGCGGCAGGAGCAGGCTGCCCAGGCACATGCCCCCCATGAACGTTCCGAGCAGCACGCCGAGCGAGACGGCCGAGGAGCCGATGACGAGCTGGAGGAGCTGAAACCAGACGATCTCGTAGATGAGCGCGGCGGCGCCGCTGCCGACGAACAGCACCAGGAGCACGGGCAGCCACGAGTGGGACCGCCGCTCGGACGCGGCGCCCGCCAGGGAGCGTGAAGTCATGGGTGGAACAGTCCTGAAATTCGATGGATGAAGCCGACAGGAATTACGACGGCGCGCGGCGCTTTGTTGACTCTAGCAGGAATTGCGCTGAGTCAGGGCTGAAGCCCTGACCCACACCCCCACATGGGGAGATCCGTGGGTCAGGGCTTTATGCCCTGACCGTTGATGTCCACCACCTTGATCGGGGCAATCCCCGTGGCCTCGAGCGGCGCCTCGATGCTGGCCCGGTCCCCGACGATCAGGATCGTCAAATGGCCGAGGTCGATGTAGTGCTTGGCCACACGGACGACGTCGTCGCGGCTGATGGCGTCGATCGCCTTTCCGTACTGCTGGTAATAGTCGTCCGGCAGCCCCTGGACCCAGAGCGACGTGATGGCGTTGTTGATGGCCCCCACCGACGCGAACTCTCCAGGCAGCCGCTGGACGAGCGAGTCCTTCGCCATCGTCAGTTCGCCGTCGGTCACCGGACGCGCCCCTTCGATGCCCTTCAGTTCCTTCATGAACTCGGTCAGCGCCGGGGCGGTCTTGGCCGAGACGATGTCGCCGCCGGCGTAGAAGGGGCCGGGCCCCTTGCCGTACTGGAACACCGAATTGACGCCGTAGCTGTAGCCCTTCTGCTCGCGGATGTTGGAATTCAGCCGCGACTGGAACATGCCACCGAGGATGGTGTTCATCACCTGGAGCGCGTAATAGTCGGGCGTGTTCCGCGGGGGCCCCGGGTTGCCGATCAGGAACATCGATTGCGCGGCCGCCGGCTTGTCGACGATGTAGATCGTCGTGGCGGACGGATTGGGAACGGCGGGATATTTGAACGACGGTTCGTCGCCCCCCTTGGGCCAGTCGGCCAGCGCCTTTTCGATCGCCGGCTTCACCGAGGCGGCCGTGACGTCGCCGACCACGGTGATCAGCGCTCGCCCCGGCTGGAAGTACGTCTTGTCGAACGCCACGACATCGTCGCGGGTGATGGCCTTGACGGTGTCTTCCGTGATCGGCTGCCCGTAGGGATGCGCGCCGCCGTACAGGAGGATGGGATACACACGCCGCGCGACCGCTTCGGGCTGCGCTTTGGCCTGCTCGAGCGCGACGAGGCGCTGGGCGCGCAGGCGTTCGAGGCTGCGGTCCGGGAACGTCGAGTTCAGCAGCATGTCGGCGAGGATGTCGAGCGTCTGCGGAAATTTCGCCGTCGTCGACAGGAACTCGAGGCTGCCGCTCTCGCCGCCGACGTTGGCCCGGATGCTCGTGCCGAGCAACTGGAGCGCGTTCGAGAGCGCTTCGCCGTCGCGCGTCTTCGTGCCTTCGCTCAGCATGGCGGCCGTCAGGCTGCCCACGCCGCGGCGATTGGCCTGTTCGAACTGATCCGCTCCTCCCTGGAACGTGATCCTGAACGACACGAGCGGCAGATCGTGCTTCTCCGAGACGATCAGTTCGGCGCCGTTCGGGAGCGTCGTTTTCGTCCAGACCGGCACGTGCAGCTGCGGGGGAGGGGCCGGCGGCGGAATCTTCGTTCGATCGAGCGTCTGCTGCGCCGCGACGGGCAGCGCCAGCGCCGCAACCATCGTGCATACGAGCGGCGACTTCATCGCGACACCTCCACGCGGGATTCGGTCTGGTCGGTCACTTTCGTGCTCTCGTCGGGGTGCGACGCCTGATCGGCCTTGCCGAGCGGCACCACGCTCAGGACGACCCGGCCGGCCGTCAGGTACTTGTCGGCCACGCGCTTCACGTCGGCCGGCGTGACCGCCAGCGTCTTCTGGAACGCCTTCTGGAAATAGCCGGGATCGCCGTGGAGCCCTGCGCCGTCGGCCAGCGTATTGGCCTTGCCGAGGTTCGACTGCAGGTTCGACAGGAAGGCCAGTTCCTCGCCGGCGGTCGCCTTCTGGATTTCCTCGGCGGTCGGCCCCTCGGCCTTCAGCGTTTCGATGACGGCGTCGGCGGCCGTCTCGAGGTCGGTGAGCGAGTGCCCCGGCCGCGGCGTGACGACGACGAGGAATTCGCCGACGTTCTCGTTCGTGTTCTGGCGCGCGAAGACGTTCGCCGCCGCCTGCTGGTCGTAGACGAGCGCCTTCGTCAGCCGCGCGGTTCGCGGGCCCGTGAGGATCGCGGCGAGCACGTCGAGCGCGTACTGATCGTCGTTGTGCTCGCCGACGGTGGGCCACTGGACGTAGAGCCGCGGGACCTGGACGTGATCCTCGAACACGAG
>DASUKM010000008.1:0-12120 GCA_036278735.1 Vicinamibacterales bacterium | reverse complement strand
TTCCGTGTGGTCCGTGGCTTCCGTGTGATCCGTGGCCGTTGTCCGTGACTTCCGTGTGATCCGTGGCCCTTGTCCGTGGCTTCCGTGGAGTCCGTGGCCTCCGTGTGATCCGTGGCCGCTGTCCGTGGCTTCCGTGGAGTCCGTGGCCTCCGTGTGATCCGTGGCCGTTGTCCGTGGCTTCCGTGTAGTCCGTGGCTTCCGTGTGATCCGTGGCCGTTGTCCGTGACTTCCGTGTGATCCGTGGCCTCAGGCGCCGCGCAGCTTGCGGGCGATGTCGCGCAGATCGAGGCGGGCCATCTTGTGCTTGAGCGTGCTGAGGGGGATCCCGAGATAGCGCGCCGTGGCCGTCACGTTCCAGTCTTCCTTCTCGAGCGCGCGCAGGATGAAGTTGCGTTCGAAGGTATCGCAGGCGTCCTGGAACCGGCTCTCGCCGCCCGCCGGCGCCGCATCGAGTTTGGCGAAATGGTATTCGAGCGGCAGGTCCTCGTCGGTGATCCACTCCTTGTCGCTGACGGCCACGAGCCGCTCGATCAGGTTTTCCAGCTCCCGGATGTTTCCCGGCCACCAGTACGACGCCAGAATCTTGAGGGCCGACTCTGAAATCCCTTTGATCGGCTTGCGGAACTTGCTCTTGTAGCGCTCGAGGAACAGGCGCGCCAGTTCGGGCAGGTCCTCGATCCGGTCGCGCAGTGGCGGCAGCCGGATCGGGATCACGTTGATCCGGTAGTAGAGATCCTCGCGGAAGCGTCCTTCCTTCACCGCCTTTTCGAGGTCGACGTTGGTCGCCGCGATCAGGCGGAACTCCGTCTTGATCGGCTTGGTGCCGCCGACCCGTTCGACTTCCCCTTCCTGGATCGCGCGCAGCAGCTTGGCCTGGAGGTCGAGCCGCAGGTCGCCGATCTCGTCGAGGAACAGCGTGCCGCCGGCCGCCAGCTCGAATTTGCCGAGCTGCTGCTTGTGCGCGCCGGTAAACGACCCGCGCTCGTGGCCGAACAGCGTGCTCTCGACGAGCTCGTGCGGGATGGCCGACATGTTGACGGCGATGAACGGACCGTCACCGCGGCCGGACTGCCGGTGCAGCAGCCTCGCCAGCAGCTCCTTGCCGGTGCCGCTCTCGCCGAGCACCAGGACCGTCGCCGACAGCTTCGCCACGCGCTGCACCACGCCGACGATGTCGCGGATCTGGGGGCTGGGGCCCGTGACGAACTCGCGCCCCCCCTGTTCGGCGACCTGCGCGCTCAGCGTGAGGACCTGGCGATTGAGATCCTGCCGCTCGCAGGCGTTGCGGACGAGCGAGCGCAGCTCGTCGTAGTCGAAATCCTTGGTGATGTAGTGATAGGCGCCGTGCTTCATCGCCTGCACGGCGGTCTCGACCTCGTTGATCGCCGAGATCATGATGCATTCGATGAGGCTGTAGTTCTCCCGGACGATCCGCAGCACGTCGAAGCCGCTGATGCCCGGAAGCCGGACGTCGAGCAGGATCAGATCGACGTCGGTGTTCTTCAGCAGCGCCAGCGCCGATTCGCCGGTCGAGACCGACAGCACGCGGTAATCGCGCCGCAGGATCGCGTTCAGCGTGTCCCGCATCCCCAGATCGTCGTCGCAGATCAGGATCGTCTTGGCGGCCCGGCTCATGGTGGGAATCCGAGCGCATTGTAGCGCAACGGCACGGCTGTCTTCGCGCGCTCGGCGCTTCGGCGAGCCGTCGGCGAGCGGCACCGAGCGCTGTGGTAAGTTACGGGGCTGTGCTCCTGTGGGCCGTCACAATCGTCGCGCTCGGGTTCGCCTGGGCCGCGTGGAGCTACGCGCGCCGGTTGTCGCGCAAGCTCGAGGCGCTGAATCAGTCGTACTGGGAGCTGCGGTACGACGTGACGCGGTTGCGTTCCCAGGTCGGCCGGCTGGCGCCCGGCGAGGTCGAAGCACCCGCGGCACCCGCCACGCCTCCGTCGCCGACAGTGGCGTTCGTGCCGCTGTCGTCGATGCGGAAGAACAGTTGACGCGGAGAGAGGGTTCTCGAGGTTCCATGCCCAATCAATACGATCTGATCGTGATCGGCTCCGGGACGGGCGGCTACGTCGCCGCCATTCGGGCGGCGCAGCTCGGGCTGAAGACCGCGTGCGTCGAGCGCGCGCCGGTGCTGGGGGGCACCTGCCTGAACTGGGGCTGCATCCCCACGAAGGCGCTCCTCGAGCACGCGCATTCGCTCAAGATCGCGCAGGACTGGAAGGAATGGGGGCTCACGATCGGCGAAGCGTCGATCGGCCTCGACATGAACCAGGTGCAGGCGCGCAAGGACAAAATCGTCAAGGGGCTCACCAGCGGCATCGAGCTGCTCTTCCGCAAGAACAAGATCGACTGGATCAAGGGCACCGGACGCCTCGCGGGCAAGGGCACGGTCGAGGTGTCGGGCGACCAGCCGCGCACCCTGACGGCCGCCAGGGAGATCCTCGTCGCCACCGGGTCGCAGCCGCGGAGCATTCCGGGCATCGAGATCGATCACCAGCGGATCATCACGAGCGACGAAGCGATCGGATTGAAGCAGGTGCCGAAGTCGATCGTCATCCTCGGCAGCGGCGCCGTGGGGGTCGAGTTCGGATCGATCTTTCACCGCTTCGGCGCCGACGTCACGATCGTCGAGCTGCTGCCCCGAATCGTGCCGGCCGAAGACGAAGCGGTCTCGGCCGAGCTCGAGAAGTCGTTCAAGAAGCAGGGCATCAAGGTGCTCACCGGCACGAAGGTGACCCGCGCCAAGGCCGGCGCGGGGGGCGTCGAGCTCGAGGCGCAGACGCCCGACGGCAAGACCGTCAAGATGAAGGCGGATCTGCTGCTCGTCGCCACCGGGCGGGGTCCCGTGACGACCGGCGCGGGCGCGGAGGAGGCGGGCCTGAAACTGGACCGCGGCTACATCCACGTCGATACGCAGTACCGGACGAGCGTCCCCGGCATCTCCGCCGTCGGCGACGTCATCACCTTCGATCGGCCCGGGCATCCGCAGCTTGCGCACCTCTCGTCGGCGGAAGGGATCGCGGTCGCCGAGCGGGTGGCCGGCCGCGAGTTCCGGCCCATCGACTACGACCAGGTGCCCGCCTGCACGTTCTGCGACCCCGAGATTGGCAGCGTCGGGCTGACCGAGGCGGAGGCGAAAGCGCAGGGCTACGACGTCCGGATCGGCACGTTCAAGTTCGGGATACTCGGGCGCGCGCGGATCGCCGGCGAAACCGAAGGGTTCGTCAAGATCGTCGCCGAAAAGAAGTACGACGAGATCCTCGGCGTCCATATGATCGGTCCGCGCTCGACGGAGCTGATCGCCGAGGCGACGGTCGCGCTGAAGCTCGAATGCACGGTCGAGGAATTGATCCGCACGATTCACCCGCATCCGACGATGTCGGAGGCGGTGGCCGAGGCGGCGCACGCCGCGCATGGCGCGGCGATTCATGCGTGACAGCCGACAGCCGCCGGCTGCCAGCTGTGTAAGGAAGCCACGGCATCCTTTTGAGCTGGAAGCTGGAAGCTGGGAGCTGGAAACGTGGAGCTCTTGAATGATGCGCGATAGCCCGTCAGACGCGCTGAGCGTCGATCAGCTCAAGGAGATGTTCTACTTCGCCGTGCTGGCGCGGCATGTCGAAGAGCGTCTCGTCATCCTCTTCCGCCAGAGCAAGGTCGTCGGCGGGTTGTACCGCAGCCTTGGGCAGGAAGGGGAGTCGGTCGCGACGGCGTACGCGCTGGACCGCACGGATGCCGTTCTGCCGCTCATCCGCAACATGGGCGCGCTGATGACGATGGGCGTGCGGCCGCTCGAGATTTTCCGGCAGTACATGGCGAAGGGCACCGGCAACTCGCGCGGACGCGACCTCAACGTCCATCTCGTGCACATGCCGGCCTGGATCGGCGGCGGCCCCGATGCGCAGGAACCGGTCATCGTCGGGCCGATCAGCATGCTGGGGGATTCGATTCCGGTGGCCGCCGGGATTGCCATGGGGGCGCGGATGCGCGGGCGGTCGCTCGTCGCGATGGCGTGGATTGGCGACGGCGCGACGAGCACCGGCGCGTTCCACGAAGGGCTGAACTTCGCCGCCGTCCAGAAGGTCCCGCTCGTGGTCGTCGCCGAGGACAACAAGTACGCCTATTCCACGCCGATCGCGAAGCAGATGGCGATCGCGCACATCGACGAGCGCGCGGCGGCGTACGGCATCCCGCACGAGATGGTCGACGGCAACGACATGCTGGCCGTCTACGACGTCGCGAAGCGGATGGTCGACCGCGCGCGCGCGGGCGGCGGGGCGGCGCTCCTCGGGGTCGATACGATGCGCATGCAGGGGCACGCGCAGCACGACGACATGCGCTACGTCCCCAAAGCCATGGTCGAAGAATGGACGGCCAGGGATCCCATCGTACGCTTCCGCCGGACGCTGATGGACCGAGGCGCCGCGTCGGAAAAGGATCTGGACGAGATCGATCGCCTGGCGAAGAGCTACGCCGCCGAGGAAGCCGACCTCGCCGCCGCCGAACCGGCACCCGATCCGGCGGATGTGACGCGGGGCGTCTATGCGGGCGACGAATTCATGAGGCCGCGCGTGGAGTTCGTCCCAAGACCCACGGCCCACAGCCCACAGCCCAAAGCCTGACAAGATGCCTGTCATCACCTACCTCGAAGCCATCCGCCAGGCGCTGTTCGACGAGATGGCGGCCGACGAGCGGGTGTTCGTCATGGGGGAAGACATTGGCGCCTACGGCGGCGCCTTCAAGGTCACCGAAGGGCTGCTCGAGCGGTTCGGCGCGCAGCGCGTGATCGACAGCCCCATTTCCGAAGCGGCGATCGTCGGCTCCGCGATCGGCGCCTCCTACATGGGGATGCGGCCGGTGTGCGAAGTGCAGTTCATCGACTTCATCGCGTCGGCGTTCGACATGCTGACCAACTACGCGGCGACGAGCCGGTACCGCAACGGCGCGGCCGTGCCGCTCGTGGTGCGCGGCCCGTGCGGCGGCGGCGTGAGCGGCGGGCCGTTCCACTCGGTGAATCCCGAATCGTTCTTCCTGAACACGCCCGGACTCAAGATGGTCGAGCCCTCGAACGCCTACGACGCGAAGGGGCTCCTGAAGGCGGCGATTCGAGACGACGACCCTGTCCTGTACTTCGAACACAAGTTCCTGTACCGCCGGATCAAGGACGAGGTCCCCGACGAGGACTACATCGTCCCGATCGGCAAGGCAGCCGTGCGGCGCGAAGGGAGCGACCTGTCGATCATCACGTTCGGCGCGATGACGCACACCGCGCTCGAAGCCGCGAAGCAGCTCGAACAGGACGGCGTCCAGACCGAAGTCCTCGACCTCCGGAGCCTGGCGCCACTCGACAAGGAGGCCATCCTCGCGTCCGCCGCAAAAACGAGCCGCGTGATCCTGCTGCACGAGGCCACGCGCACCGGCGGCATCGGCGGCGAACTGGCCGCCATCATCGCCGAGGAGGCGTTCGAGTACCTCGACGCCCCCCTCGTCCGCGTCGCCTCGGCCGATGCCCCCGTGCCCTACGCCCCCTCGCTCGAAGCCGCCTTCCTGCCGAACGTCGACAAGGTAGTGGGGGCGGCGAAGAAGCTGGTCGCCTACTGAGGCGCCCGCCCCGCGGGGACAGCCCCTGCTGGTACAATGAACGGCTGTGAACCTGTGAACCTGTGAACCTGAGAACCTGAGAACCTGAGAACCCGAGAACCCGAGAACCCGAGAACCCGAGAACCCGAGAACCCGAGAACCCCTCATGCCCAACGTCGTGATGCCCCAGATGGGGGAATCGATCGCCGAAGGCACCATCGTCCGGTGGATCAAGAAGGTCGGCGACGCCGTCGATCGCGACGAGCCGCTGTTTGAAATCTCCACCGACAAGGTCGATGCGGAGATCCCGTCGCCAGCGGCCGGTGTCCTCACCGACATCAAGGTCAAGGAAGGGGAAACCGTTCCGGTCAACTCCGTCGTCGCGGTGATCGGCGAGGCCGGCGCGAAACCCGCGGCCGCAGCCCCCACGCCGGCCACACACGCACCGTCGGAGATGCCGGAGGGAGCCGTCGGTCAGCCGGAGGCGGCTCCCGCCGTCTCCGCCGAAGCCCGAAGCACCACCACACCGACGCCCGGGGTTCGGGGCGGAGCCCCGATGGCAGAGGCCGCGCACGGCGCGGCCCGCGAGGGAGCGGAGCGGGGCGCAGGGGCCCCCGCGAGCGACCGAGCCGGGGTTCGGGGCGGAGCCCCGACTAAAGAGGAGCTACGTCGACAGAAGTCGTCGCCGCTCGTGCGCCGGATTGCCAAGGAGCACGACGTCGACATCCAGCAGTTGCACGGGACCGGCATCAACGGCCGCGTGACGAAGCACGACATTCTCGGCTACCTGGACTCGGGTCAGGCCGCGAGGGGGCCAGCGCCCGCGGCGCCGCGACCCGCGCCGCAGCCAGGCCCGGCGTTCCGGCCCGGCGAGCGCGTCGAGATCGTCCCGATGTCGATCATGCGCCGCAAGATTGCGGAGCACATGGTCCTGAGCGCCCACACGTCGCCGCACGTGTACTCGGTGTACGAGGTGAACTTCGGACGGCTGGCGGCGCTGCGCGAGAAGAAGAAGGCTGACTACGAGCGCGCCGGCAGCAAGCTCACCTTCACGGCGCTCATCGCCAAGGCGACGGTCGATGCGCTGCGCGCCTTTCCTGTCGTCAATGCCTCGATCGACGGCGAGAACATCGTCTACAAGAAGGACGTGAATCTCGGGATTGCCGTCGCGCTCGAGCAGGGACTGATCGTGCCCGTGATTCGAAATGCCGACGAGAAGAACCTGCTCGGCCTCAGCCGTGCGATCGACGATCTCGCCACCCGCGCGCGCTCGAAGAAGCTGAATCCCGAGGAGGTGCAGGGGGGCACCTTCACGATCACCAACCCGGGCGTGTTCGGCGCGGTGTACGGGCTGCCGCTCATCAACCAGCCGCAGGTCGCGATTCTCGGGGTCGGCGGCATCGAGAAGCGCGCGGTCGTCATCGACGATGCGATTGCAATCCGGCCGACGTGTCATCTCTCGCTGGGCTACGACCATCGGCTGATCGACGGCGCCGATGCAGGACGGTTCCTGTCGTTCCTCAAGGATCGCCTCGAACACTTCGAAGAGGGATGGCTGTAACGGAAGTCCACCGCCTCGGCGTGGTCGCGTACCCGGATGCGCTGGATCTGCAGAAGCGGCTCGTCGACGAGCGAAAGGCGGGCCGGATTGAAGACCAGCTCCTGCTGCTCGAGCACCCGCCGGTCATCACGCTTGGCGTGAAAGCGCGCAACGATCGATCGCACGTCCTGCGGACGCCTGAAGCGCTCGCCGCGATCGGCGTCGGCTTGTTCGAAACCGGACGCGGCGGAGACGTCACCTACCATGGTCCGGGGCAACTCGTCGGCTATCCCATTCTCGACCTCAAACCCGACCGCTGCGACGTGCACCGGTACGTCCGCGACCTGGAAGAAGTCCTGATCGGCACGGTTGCGGCGTTCGGCATCAACGCCGGGCGGATCGAGGGGCTGACGGGCGTGTGGGTTGGCAACGAGAAAATCGCCGCCATCGGCGTGCGGATTTCGCGTTGGGTGACCAGCCACGGCTTCGCGCTCAACGTCGAGCCGAACCTCGCGCACTTCGGCCTCATCGTTCCCTGCGGCATCACCGATCGCGGGGTGACGTCGATCCGGGCGCAGCTTGGGCGAGCGGTGCCAATGGACGAGGTGGAAAGCGTCCTCGTCGACGTCTTCGGCCGGGTGTTCGGGCGGACGATGGTCGATCGCCAGCATCCGTGCCCGTCCGTGTAGGCGGTGGCCGATCCGTCGTTCGCAAACAACTGACTCCCAACAGCTTACCCTCACACCTCAGCCGATCGTGCGACGCCCGGTGCGGAATAATTGCCCGCGTTCGGGTGTTCAGTCCTACACGGAGGCCACAGATGCGTGAGCAGACAGGCGAGCGCGATCTGATCGGCCGCATGCGCGCCAGGGACAGCACTGCGATTGCCGACCTGGCGTCGGCCTACGGTCCACGGATCCAGCAGCTTGCGTTTCGATATCTCAAGAACCGGGAAGACGCGGAAGAGGTGACCCAGGACGTCCTGATGAAGGTGTATCGGAAGATCGATGCCTTCCGCGGGGACGCGGCGTTGTCGTCCTGGATTTACCGGATCACGTTCAACACGGCGATGTCGCGGCTTCGCACCGTGCGGTTCAGCCGTCCGTCGGAGGTGTCGCGCAGCGACCAGAGCGGCGACGCGATCGGCCGTCCCGAACAGGAGCCGGCGGACTGGTCGACGCTCGCCGACGATCAGCTGATGCGCGCGCAGATGCGCGAACGGCTGATTGCCGCGCTGACGCACCTGCCGTCGGTGTATCGCATTCCGGTTCTGCTTCGCGACATTCAGGGCCTCTCGACGGAAGAGGCCAGCGCGGTGCTGCGCGTCAAGCCGCAGACGCTCAAGTCGCGGCTCCATCGCGGGCGCCTGATTCTGCGTCGCCATCTCGGCGATTTCGCGGGCGGTCTCGATCTGCACGGCCGGATGCAGAACGCCTGAGATCGCCGTCAGGCCTTTACGGCCTGACGCTGACCTGGGTCAACCCGTTTTCAAACAGCGTCCGCTCCTGCCGGCTGAGCGCCGGCTCGCGGACGTGCGCGATGCCGCCGGGCGCGAGATCCACCGGAACCGCGGCGATCGGGTTGCGCCCGGCGGAGCTCACGTCGATTGCCGCGAAACAAGTCAGCCGCCGGCGTGTGCCGATCGTGAGCGCGCCGGCGACGACGGCGGCGGCGCTGGCGAGCCCGTACGGGCCGGGCGGCCAGAGGCCCGGCAGGCGCGAGGAGAGCGTGGCCATCTGGTGTGCGGGCAGCCGCGACGCGATCGGCTGCCCCGAGACGGTCGCCGATTCCCACGCAATCACGGCGGAGCGCGGCGGCACGCCGTACACCGCGAGCGAGACGTCGACCGCTGAGCCGTCGAGCATGACTGCCGCGACGGCCCGGACCGCGGACTCGAGCGCGAGCGGCGCCGAGCCGACCACGCGGCGTGCCGGCACGTGCAGCTCGCCGACCGCCCGCCCGATCAGCTCGCGCTGCGACGCGCCGGCGAACAGCAGCGGTGCCGCCGGTTCCAGCCGCACGACGTCCCGCAGCAGCGCCAGCCCGCTTTCCCCCGCGATTTCCCCGCCGTCGAACAGATCCGCGAACACGACGACGGTCGCGCCGGCTGCCGCGCTCAGGTGCGTGTCGGCACGGACTCGCGTGCCGAACGCCTCGATCGGCGACGCCTCCATGATGTCGAGCGCCTTGCCTTCGGCCACGCGTGCGTACGGATCAATCAGCCGCACCTCGTCTGCGCTGCCGCGCGCCGCGAGCGTGTGCGCGAGCGCGCCGCCGAGCGGCCCGGCTCCGATGATCGCGACGGAGGACATGGACTCGCATATTCTATAGAACACGGTCATGTCCACATCACTCGACGGCAAAGTCGCGGTCGTGACGGGAAGTTCGAAGGGCATCGGCTTCGCGGCCGCCAGAGCCCTGCTCGACGCCGGCTGCCGCGTGGTCCTCAACGCGCGCAAACAGGACGAATTGAACGAGGCCGCGCAGCGGCTCGGAAAACCGGATGCCGTGCACGCGGTGGCCGGCGACGTCGGCCGCCCCGAGGATGCCGCGCGCCTCGTGGAGGCGGCCGCGGCGCGGTTCGGCGGCCTCGACATCCTGATCAACAATGCGGGCGTCGGCCGGTTCGCCAACGTGGCGGACATGTCGATCGAGGACTGGCGCCAGGTGCTCGACACGAACCTGAGCGGCGTCTTCTATTGCTGTCACGCCGCGATCCCGCACCTGAAGCGGCGGGGTGGCGGCTGGATCATCAACGTGAGCAGCCTCGCGGGCAGGAACGCGCTGCCAGGAGGGGGCGCCTACTGCGCCTCGAAGGCGGGGCTCAACGCGTTCACGGAGTCGCTGATGCAGGAGGTCCGGTACGACGACATCCGCGTGAGCTACATCATGCCGGGGTCGGTCTCGACAGGCTTCGAGTTCCGCGGCTCGGGCGGCGAAGCCGACTGGAAGCTGGCGCCGGACGACATCGCCCGCGTGATGATGGACCTGCTCGCGCACGATCCGCGCAGCCTGCCGAGCCGCGTCGAGATCCGGCCGTCGCGGCCTCCGCGGAAGTGATCCCGGCGATGTCCCGATGACGACGACGGCCACGGACCGACGCGGATTTCACGGACGCGTACGACGGCCAGGGATGGATGCTGAGTGACGATCGCGCATTACAACCTGCTCGAAGACCTCGGCCCCGGGGGGCTGGGGGATGTGCATCGCGCGCGCGATACGAAGGTCGGCCGCACCGTCGCGCTGAAGCTCGTGCCCGCCGGGATCGTCGCCGACCCTGCGCAGCGCGCGGCGCTGACGGAAGACGCGCAGGCCGCGGCGCTGCTCTCGCATCCGAACATCACGACGCTGTTCGACGTCGGCGACGCCGGCGATCGGGTGTTCCTGGCGTACGAGTTCGCCGCCGGACGTCCGCTCGCCGAGGAGATGGCCGGCGGGCCGATGAATCCGCGGCACGCGCTCGACATCGCCGTGCAGGTGGCCGATGCCGTCTCCGACGCCCACGCGCGCGGCATCATCCACACCGACTTGCGTCCCGACACCGTCATCGTCACCGGGAAGGGCAGCGCGAAGATTCTGGACTTCGGGATGGCGCGCTGGTCGCGCGGCGGCCGCCTCCGCGCGGAGGCGGCGCGGAATCCGGATGCGCTGCCCCCGGAGGCGCGCCGCGTGCTCGCGTATCTCTCGCCCGAGCAGGCGATCGACAGCGCCGTCGATGCCCGGACGGATATTTTTTCGATCGCGACGATCGCGTACGAGATGCTGACGGGCCGCAATCCATTCCTGGCGCCCACCGCCGCCGACACGGTGATGCACGTCATCCAGGGCAAGGTGCCGCCCCCCTCGGACGCCAATCCTGCCGTCCCGCCGGAGCTCGACGCGATTCTGCTGAAGGCGCTCGCGCGCGATCTCGAGCAGCGCGAACAAAGCGCCGCCGCGCTCGCGGCCGAGCTGAGGAGCGTCGCGGCGGTGCTCGACGTGCGCACCGGCGACGTCGCCGACCGGTCGGTCCTGATGCCGCTCGACACCTCTCCCGACAACCCGGGCTTCGGTCTCTTCGCCGCCGCCATCGGCGCCGCCGCCGGCGCCGCGGCCGCCGTCTGGTGGTATCTGAGTCGGTGACCAGTAGCCAGTAACCAGATTCCAGTAACCAGATTCCAGTAACCAGATCCCAGTTACCAGATCCCAGTTACCAGTCGCCGGTCACCAGTGCCAGGTCACCAATTACTTCTTGGTCGTCGTTACTGGCTACTGCCTTCTGGTTACTGGTTACTGGTTACTGGTTACTGGTTACTGGTTACTGGGTTACTGGCTACTGGCTACTGGCTACTGAGGACCGTCATGAGTTGTCGCACGTCGATGTTAGCGCCCGTCAGGATGACGGCGATGCGGCATCCGTGCAGATCGAGATCGTCGCGGCACAGGGCGGCCGGTCCGGTGGCGGCCGCTCCTTCGAGGACGACGTGCTCCTGCGCGACAGTCTCGGCGAGCGCGCGCCGCAGTTGCGGCTCGTCCACCAGGACGATGCGGTCGACGACCGAGCGGACGATGTCGAGCGTGATGGTGTCGGGATCGAGGTTGCCGGCGAGGCCGTCGGCGAGCGTGGGAGCAACGTCGATGTGGACCAGGCGGCCGGCGGCGAGGCTCTTCGTGAACGGACACGACGCGGCGACCTCGACTCCGATGACCCGCGTGGCCGGCGATAGCGCGCCGATCGCGATGCCCACGCCGCTGACGAGTCCGCCGCCGCCGATCGGCACGACGACGGCGTCGAGCCCGGGCATCCCCTCGGCGAGTTCGAGCCCGATCGTCCCCGCGCCGGCGACGACGTCGGGGTGCGAGTACGGAGAGACGAAGAGCCCGTGCCCGGCGGCCGCGTGTCCCTTGGCGCGCGCTTCCGCTTCGTCGTAGTCGCGACAGGGGCGCAGCTCCGCGCCAGCCGCGCGAATCGCGTCGATCTTCGCGCGCGGCGCGTCTTCGGCGATGAACACGGTGAG
>DASUKM010000007.1:0-24366 GCA_036278735.1 Vicinamibacterales bacterium | reverse complement strand
AAACGACGTCGCCTCGATCGCGGCCGTCGCTCCGCTCGCGCGCACGAGCGCCGCGCGGAACTCGTCGGCGGTCTGGAACCGATCCTCCGGCGCCTTCGCCAGCGCGCGCGCGATCACGGTCTCGCACCACGACGGCAGCTCCGCCCGGAACTGCCGCAGCGGCGTCGGCGCATCCTTGATCTGCTTCTGCACCATCGCGATCGCCGTGTCCGCCTTGAACGGCAGGTTGCCGGTAATCAGGCGATAGAACACGACGCCGACGCCGTAGAGGTCCGCGCGCCCGTCGACCTCCGTCCCCATCACCTGTTCGGGCGCCATGTAGGCCGGGGTGCCCATCATGTACCCATCGTTGGTGAGGTGCTCCGTCCCCACCATCCGGGCGATCCCGAAGTCCATCACCTTGACGACCCCCGCCGTGCTCAGCATGAGGTTGGCGGGCTTGAGGTCGCGATGCACGATGCCGGCGCGGTGCGCATGGCCGAGCGCGTCGAGCACATGGCCGCACAAATACGCCGCCCGTTCGACGGCCATCGGACCGAGCCGCGTCGACAGCGCGTCGAACGTCTCGCCGCGCACGAACTCCATCACCATCAGCAGCTCGTCGTCTTTGTGACAGAGCTCGTAGATCGTCGCGATGTTGGGGTGATTCAGCCGCGCCAGCGTGACCGCTTCGGCCCGGAACCGCTTGAGGACGTCGCTTTCCGACAGGTCCGGATTGAGCACCTTGATCGCGACGTCGCGGTCGAGCGTCTCGTCGACCGCCTGGTAGACGGTGCCCATGCCGCCACGGCCGAGCCGCGCGACGATGCGATACTTGCCGATCGTCTGACCAATCATGGGACGCCCTGCAGACGGGAACGTCAAAGTTTAGCTGGATTTACGGCCGGAATCCATCCCAGCTTGCAGCGTCCGGCTTCCAGCTTCCAGCTTGGCAAGGAAGAAGCGGCTTCCTTTCGAGCTGGGAGCTGGAAGCTGGAGGCTGGAGGCTGATATCGTGAGGCGACCCCGGATCGGACGAGACCTTCATGCCGCTGCTGCTCTCTGAACGCGACGTCCGCGACGTGTTGTCGATGGACGACCTGATTGCCGCGATGGAAACGGCCCTCGCGCAGTTTTCAAACGGCGGCGTCGAGCAGCCGGTCCGCACCGTCCTCCAGGTCGGCGACGGGCACGCCTTCTACGGCATCATGCCGGCGTTCGTCCGCGAACCGGCCGCGCTCGGCACCAAACTCGTGACGGTCTACGGATCGAACGAATCGCGAGGGCTGCCGAGCCACCTGGCGACGATCGTCCTGCTCGACCCGGCCACGGGCGGGCTGCTGGCCATCCTCGACGGACGCTTCATCACCGAAGCCCGGACCGCCGCCGCCTCCGCCGTGTCGGTGAAGCGCCTGGCGCGCGCCGACGCCCGAACCCTGGCGATTTTCGGATCCGGCGTGCAGGCGGGCAGCCATCTCGACGCGCTCATGCGGGTCCGCGCCATCACGGAGGTGCGCGTGTGGAGCCGCCGGTTCGAGCATGCCGACGCATTCGTGCGCGATCGGCAAGGGACCCTCGCCGCGACCATCCGGGCGGAGCGCTCGGCCGAGGCCGCCGCGGAGGGGGCCGACGTGATCGCGCTCGTGACCGCGGCGCACGAACCGGTGCTGCGCAGCGAATGGGTCGCCGACGGCACGCACGTCTGCGCGGTGGGCGCCTGCCGGCCCGATCAGCGCGAGATGGAGACCGCGCTGGTCAGGCGCGGCCGCGTGTTCGTCGACTCGCTGGCCGCCGCCCGGACCGAAGCGGGAGACCTCGTGATCCCCTTGCGCGAAAAGGCGTTCGACCTCTCGCACGTCCAGGGGGAGCTCGGCGCCGTCGTCGCCGGCCGCCTCGCCGGGCGCACCGGCCCGGCGGAGGTCACGATTTTCAAGTCCCTGGGGCTGGCGGTGGAAGATGTGGCGGCGGCCCGGCTCGCCTGGGAACGGGCCTCCGCGCACGGACTTGGACGGGAATTCAGCCTTTAGGCTTTAGGCTCGAGCGTAAAGCCTAACTCTTGGCTTTCTTCCGTTCGGCCCAGCGTTTCCGCATCATGTCGGAGATGCGCTTGCGGGCTTCCGCGGACATGTGACGACGGCGGCGTTTGGGAGCGGCGCCGGTGATCCCGGGCTCGTCGAACGAGGCGGCAGCCGCGGGGCCGCGACCCTTCACCCGCGAACCGACGCGGGCCCGCAGGCGCTCGGCCTGCGACGTGAGCGCCTTCAGCCTCTCGCGCGTCTCGGCAATCTCGCGTTCGATGCCGCCGAGCGCCCAGCCGATCAGCTCGGCAGACTTGATGAACACATCCTCCGGTTTCTTCCGGGGTCGACCGCGGGGCATGCAATCCTCCTCGTCCAGCCGGGCAGGGCCCGGTTTTCACACACGCGGGGCGGGCAGGACGCACCGTCCCGAAAAACGTCGCAGCGCTGACCCGTTATCATAGTCCGATGACGCTGCGCTCACCAAGAGCCGCCACCCGCGTCGCCGTGCTGGGCGTGCTCGCCGTCGCGCTGCTCGGGGCGCCCGCCGGCGCGCAGAGCACGGCTGAGGCGATCGAGCACGCCTCGAACCTCGCCTACGACCTCGATTACGACGAATCGGCGCGACTGCTGCGCGAGACGGTGGCGGCCGCGCCGGACGACTCGGACGCGCATCGCGCACTCGCGTCGACGCTGTGGCTGGAGATCCTGTTCCAGCGCGGCGCCGTCACGGTCGACTATTATCTCGGCGGCTTCACCCGCTCCCACGTGGACCTGCCCAAGCCGGCGCCGGCGCTCGCGGCCGAGTTCCAGCGCGAAGTGAAGCGCGCCATCGATCTCGCGGAAGCCCGCGTCAAGGCCGCGCCCGGGGATGCGGGCGCCCACTACGACCTGGCCGCGGCGCTCGGGCTCGACGCCACCTATACCGCCAGCGTGGAAGGCAAGCTCATGGACGGCTTCCGCGCCGCCCATCGCTGCTACGACGAAGGAGAAACCGCGCTCGAGCTGGCGCCGTCGCGCAAGGACGCCATGCTGCTCGTCGGCACGTATCGCTATATCGTGTCGACGTTGTCGTGGCCGATGCGCCTGATGGCCTACGTGGTCGGGTTCGGCGGCGGCAAGGAGAAGGGCATCTCGATGATGGAGCAGGCCGCCAAGGCGCCGAGCGACGTCCGGCCCGACGCGCTGTTCGCGCTCGTCCTCATCTACAATCGCGAGAAGCGCTACGACGCCGCGCTCGGCGCGCTGCGGCAGTTGAACCGGATGTACACGCGCAACCGGCTGATCCTGCTCGAGATCGGCGGCACCTCGCTCCGGGCGAAGCGCTACGCCGAGGCGGAGGCGGCGCTCACGCGCGGGCTCGAGATGTTCGCGGAGGACACGCGTCCGAAGATTCCTGGCGAGTCGGAGTTGTGGCACCTCAAGCGCGGGGCGGCGCGCGTGGCGCTCGATCGGCGCGAGCCGGCCGCGACCGACCTCGAGGCCGCCCTGGCCGGCAGCGCCGCGCACTGGATCAAGGGGCGCGCGCACCTCCAGCTGGGGAAGCTCGCGCTCAGCCGCGGGGATCGCGACACCGCCCGGCGGCAGTCGCGGATGGCCGTCGCGCTGTGCGAGCAGGGGAACGATCCCACCTGCGTCGACGAAGCGAAAGACATTCGCTGAAAGGACCGCGATCGTGGCCCGCAAGGTGAAGACCTGGATCTGGGTGGTCGCCGGCCTGTTCGCGCTGGCGGTGCTCGTCGGGATCACGCTGGCCGCCGCGGGCCTGTGGTTCGCCCGCACCCACATCGACATCCACTCGACCACGACGAGGAAGGCGGCCGCGGAGTTCGAGACGATCCGCCGCCAGTTCGCCGATCAGAAGCCGCTCATCGAACTCGACGACCGCGGGCACGTGACGCGCACGAACACGGATCGTCCCTCGAGCGCCATCCGGCCCGACTCGCTGAACATCCTCGCCTTCGACCCCGACCAGGATCGCGTCGTCAAGATGAGCATTCCGTTCTGGCTGCTGCGGCTGAAGATGCGCGGCACGCGCATCGACATCGGCGGCGACCGCGTGGATCTCGCCGATCTGAAGCTCACCGTGGAGGATCTGGAGCGCTACGGACCGACCCTGATCGTCGATCACACCGGCCGCGACGGCGAGCGCGTCCTCGTCTGGACGAAGTAGGCTTTGGGCTTTGGGGTTTAGGCTTTGGGAAGAGCAGGAACTCCTGAGCGGGGGCTTTGCCATGCCCTAAAGCCGCGCGAAAGCCGCCTTAAAGCCCTCCCAAAGCCCAAAGCCTAAAGCCCAACGCCTACGTCAGTCGAAGGAACCGCTTCATCCGCGTGAGGAGCGTGCTCGTTTCGATCGCGACGGCGCCGGCGGCTGCTGTGCGGGCGCGATCGAGTTCGGCGCGGCGCGTCACGGCCGCGACTCCGATGCGTTCGATGGCCTCGGGGTGTTCGGCTCCGAGGCGCCGGAACAGCCCGGCGCTCACCTCGACGAGCCGGACGTCGCCGCGCGCCACCACCGTCGCGGATCGCGGATCGCCGGTCAGCAGCGACATCTCGCCGAAATAGCCGCCGTCGTGGATCTGCGCGACTTCGTGGTTGGCCGGCTCGAGCACGACGCTGACCGTCCCCGAGCAGATCACGAACATCGACTCGCCGGGATCTCCCTGCCGGACGATCCGTTCGCCCGAGGCGTACAGGGCGATCGAGGTCGCGGCGGCGATCTCGCGGCGCAGCTCCGGCGAGAGCGCCGCGAACAGGTCGACGCCGGCGAGCAGCCGCTCCTGTTCCTGGACCCGCTCTTCGGGATCCGGCTCGTGCCACTCGCGCGAGTACTCCACCTGAACCGGCCACGGGATCTCGACGCCGTGCCGCTGCATGGCGTAGTAGATCGCCGTCCGGACCTCGTCGACGGCGCGCTCTTCCTGCTCGTAGTCCGCGATGTAGAAGCGGGCCAGATACGCGATGGCGGATCCCTCGAACGCCTTGATGTGCACCTCGGGCTCGGGCGTGGAGAGCACGATCGCGCAGCTGCGCATCGCGTCCATGACGGCCGCCTTCGCCTGGTTCGGCGGCACGAGATAGGTGCCGCCGACCTCGACGTCGAGCCGCGACGGCATCACCGGCGCCGAGTAGTTGATGATCGCCTCCTTCGCGACGATGTTGTTCGGCACCACGACGAAGTTCCCTGCTTTCGTGCGCAGCTTCGTCGCGCGCCAGGTGACCTCGCTGACGCGCCCCTCGAAGTCGCCGACGCGGATCCAGTGCCCCACGTGGAACGGCTTCTCGCTCTGGATCGCGAGCCCCGCGAACGCGTTGCCCAGCGTGTCCTGCAGCGCGAAGCCGAGCACCACCGCGCTGACGGCGGAGGCGGGCACGAGATTGGCGCTCAGGAACGACGCCGTCAGCAGCACGAGGCCGATGACGATCGCGTCCTGCAGGATCGTCGGAAACCGATCGGGAATGCGGTCGATGCGGAGCGGATTGATCAGCGCGATCACCAGCGCGTTGATCAACGCCGCGGCGAGCGCCAGGTTGTCGAGATCGTGGAGCTGCGACTCGGTCGCGCGCGCCAGATCCGGCCGCAGCGCCAGGAACAGCGTCAGGCCGAGGTAGACGGCGATGAGGACGAGGGACAGGCGGAGCTTCCGCCGGACGTGGCGGTTGATCGTGATGGTCATGACCCCGAGCGTCGCGGCCAGCGCCGCGGCGCCCAGGATCATGTGACCCGGATTGTGCAGCATTCGGGTGCTACCCGACGATCCCCTTCTCGAACGCGCTCAGCTCGGCCGGGGTGATCCGCACGTCGACGATCCGCGGATTGCCGCCTCCCTTGCCGTTGTTGTCGTTGCCGATCGCGCGCCCGCCCGCCGAGGCGACCGTCTGCGACGACTGCGCTTGGTTGCCGCCTGACAGGCTCAGGTGCCCGAGCAGCCCCCCCTTCTTCTTCGGCGCCTCTTCGGTCTTGTCCTTGTCGTCCCCCTTCGCGCGCGACGACGAGCCGCCGGCCAGTCCTTTCGCGCCCGCGTCGACAGTCGGGATCTCCGCAGCCGGCTTCGCGTCCCAGGTGATGTGCGCCGTGTAGCGCGCCGCCACCGTGGCGGTCGCGTGCAGGTTCTCGTCCTTGATCGTCTTCTCGATCCCCTTCAGGCGGGCTTCCGTGTCGGGATGCGACGCGAACAGCCCGTTGGGCTGCTGCGCGCTGCTGTTGCGCGCGTCCAGCCGCTTCAGCACGTCGAGGAGCCCCGCAGGGCTGTAGCCGACCTTGTTGGCGAGCGCGATGCCCACGCGGTCCGCTTCCATTTCGTCGTTCCGATCGAACTTGTTCTCGAAGAGGATGTTGTAGGCCGCCTGCGACAGCCGGTTCAGCGCCTCGCCGGTCAGGGAATTGCCCTTCGTCTCCTCGGCGCCGAGCTGCACCATCTTCGCCTTCTGAATCGCCTTGACCGTGTGCTTGGCGGTCACGTGGGTAATCTCGTGGCCGAGCACGTCGGCCAGTTCCCCTTCGTTCTTGATGAGCCCGAGCAGCCCGCGCGTGATGTGGACGATGCCGCCGGGGGCGGCGTAGGCGTTCACGCCGTCGGTGTCGAGCACGACGAACTGCCAGTCGAGATTCGGGCGGCTGCTCGCCTGCGCCAGCACGGTGCCGACCAGCGAGACGTACTTCGTGACCGCCGCGTCCTGATAGACGCCGAACCGGTCCCGCAGTTTCTGGCTGACCTCTTCGCCGAGCTTGCGTTCGTCGGCGTCCGACATCTTGAGATCGGAGATCTTGTCGGCGGCATCCTTGGCCTTCGCCGCCTTGCTCAGGAAGCCGCCGAGTTGTGCGTGCGCCGGGGCGGCCGACGCCAGCGCGGCGGCCGCGAACACGGTGACGAGAAAGCGTCGCTTCATGTGGAGTGTTCCTTCTCCTTGACGTGGCCCGCGGCCGCGGCGGCCGTCGCGTCCGTCGGTTGAACGAGCGGCGCCGGGACGCACAGCTCGTAAATCGCCACGGGCCTGGTTTTGCCCTTCACGACGACGTCGCCGAGCGGCCGCACGTCGTGGGCGTCTGTCAATCGGGTTCGGGTTGCGTCGCTAATGATAATGCGGGTCCGGTATTCCTTGTTCAACGATTCCAGCCGGGACCCCAGGTTCACGTTGTCGCCGATGACGGTGTAGCTCATGATCGACGACGAGCCGATGTTGCCGGCAATCATCTCGCCGGAATTGACGCCGATGCCAATGTCGAGCTGCGGCCGCCCTTCCTCGGCCCAGCGGCGGTTCAGCGCGCCCAGCTCGGCGATCATGTCTCTGGCCGCCTCCACCGCGTGATCGGGGTGGCGCGGATCGTCGAGCGGCGCCCCGAACAGCGCCATCACCATGTCGCCGACGAACTTGTCGACGGTGCCGCCGTGGCGGAAGACGACCTCGACCATACGCGAAAAGTACTCGTTGAGCTGCGCGACGATGTGCTCCGGCTCCCCGCGCTCCGTCACCGTCGTGAACCCGCGAATGTCCGAGAAGAGGACCGTCATGTCGCGGCGGCGCCCGCCCAGTTCGGCCAGCTCGGGGTGCTCGAGCAGTTGCGCATACACGTCGCGCGACACGTACCGGCCGAACAGCCGCTTGACGATGCGCTTCTCGCGCCCCTCGACGAAGTACCGATAGGCGGTGCCGGCGAAGAGCGCGATGGCGCCGGCCGACACCGGCTGCACCAGATTCAGCCACAGCCCCGTCTCGAACGCCGCAAACGTCAGCCAGGTCCAGCCGCCGAGCACGGCGAGCGTGGCCGCGAGCGCCGCCGCAAACGGCAGGAACGTCGAGAACAGGCCCACGCCCGCGGCGGCAATCGCGACGGAGGCGACGCGCGAGGCCGGCGGCGCCGGCCGGATGAAGCGGTTCGCGAGCACGCTGTCGGCCATGCTCGCGTGGAGCTGGATGCCCGGCATCGTGCCGCGCGAGCCGAACGGCGTCACGAACACGTCGCCGAGCCCCGACGCGTTCAGGCCGATGAAGACAATCTTGTTCCTGAAGGCCGACGGATCGATGAGCGGCTTCTCGCCGGCGAGCATCTGCTGCTCGGAGTACCACACGTGCCGCAGTTCGTACGTCGGATACGGCGGCTTCCCGTCCACGATCACGGGCGCGCGGTAGTCGATCAGCATCGTGAGCTGATCGTGCGAGGCGCGCGGATCATAGACGCTCGTCACCTTCGTCGGCACGAGCGGAATGTGCCGGCCGCGGACGTCGAGCGTGCGTCCGTCGAGACGGACCTCGCCGGGCCTGATGCCATCGGCGGCGAACGCGGCGGCGATCCCGAGTGAGGGCAGGTATCGCTCGCCGTGCCGCACGAACGGCGCCATCCGCCGCGCCGGCCCGTCATCGTCGAGCGCGAGGAAATTGTGCCCGAGCGCCATGGCGGCCGAGGCGAGCGGCGGGAGCGGCGGGAGGATCACCGGCCGCTCTTCGATCGCGGATCCCAGACGGTAGCCGGGATCGCGCCACACGGGTGCGGCGCCCGTCTCCGCGCCGCCGCGCACCCCTTCGTTGACCGCGTCGGCCAGCAGCACCACGTTGCCGGCCGCCTTGATCGAGTCGGCGAGCGCGGCGTCGCTCTCGGCCCCGGACCACGTCTGATCGCCGATCGTGTAGGCCTTCACCCGGTCGGGCTCGGCGAACAGCAGATCGACGGCGATCACCTTCGCGGGCGCGCGGTGCAGGAAATCGATCACGGACGAGAACGCCACCCGCGGCCACGGCCAGTGGCCGTAGACCTGCGCGAGATCGCGAATCGTCGTGTCGGTGATTTCGACCAGGACGATGTCGCGATCGACCGAGCTGGCATCGGCGGCTGCGCGCATCCGCCAGTCGTACGCCTTCATCTCGGCGGTCTGAAGCAGCCCGGCGCGGCCGATCGCCAGCACGATCAGCACCGCTCCGATGCCGAGCGCCAGCCCCGCGGCGAATTTGCGGATCATGGAAGGATGCGTGCCGGCGACCGGGCCGGCGTTGGTTGGTAAGGGTACACCGGAATCATCCGGGAGTGCGGGGGCGTCACGCACATCTGTGAGTCAGCCCTTCATGGGCTGACAGGGCTGGTTGGTACCGGTACGGGGATTCGAACCCCGGTCCCGTGGCTGAGAACCACGTGTCCTGACCCCTAGACGATACCGGCGCAGACAGGAACTTCTGATTGTAGCGGCAGCGACGATGCGCCGCAAGCGCTGCCGGGTCTCACCGCCTTCGCCAAGGCTCCGCGAGTCCGCCGTAGCGCTTTCGCGCGTCCTCCGCCCTCCGTCCTCCGCCATCCGCCATCCATCCTCCGTCCTCCGCCATCCGCCATCCATCCTCCGCCATCCATCCTCCGCCATCCGCCATCCCCCATCCGCCATCCGTCCTCCGTCATCCGCCCTCCGCCCTCCGTCCTCCGTCTGCTATCATCGTCCGCGAAATGCGGTACCTGTTCGGCCTCTTCCTCATCCTCCTCCTCATCGTCTGCGGCGCCTGGATCTACAGCGGTCGGCTCGGCGGGCCATCCATCGACATCGCGAAACCGGCCAGTTACATCGGCCAGTCGGCCACGCTCGACGTCTCCGTCACGGCGCCGGCCGCGAAACTGAAGACGCTCCGCATCGTCTTCGAGCAGAACGGCAGGCAGACGGCGCTGTTCTCGCTCGACGCGCCGGCCGGCGCGCAGGTGACGCAGCAGTCCGGAGACCGCGTCCGGATCACGCGCGCGATCGGGCGCGACACGCTGCCGGATCTGAAGTCCGGCGCCGCACGCATCGTCGTCACCGCGTCGCGTCCCGTGCTGCGCGGATTCCGGACGATCGAAACGACGGTGACGCGCAACGTGCAGGTGCGCCTCGATCGGCCGATCCTGACGGTGCTCTCGACGAAGCACTACATCAACCTCGGCGGATCCGAGATGGTCGTCTACAAGGTGACCCCCGCCGACGTCGAATCCGGGGTGCAGGTGGGCGATCTGACCTACCCGGGCTATCCCGCGAGCGGCGCCGACGGCGTCGACGGCGTCCACATCACGGATCCCTCGATCCGCCTCGCGTTCTTCGCGCTGCGCTTCGATCAGGATCTGAACACGCCGATGCACCTCTACGCGCGCGATCCCGCCGGCAACACCGCGCGCGCCGACTTCGACTACCGCGTGTTCCCGAAACCCTTCAAGCGCAGCCGTATCCGTCTCGACGACCGGTTCCTCGATCGGGTCGTCCCGGCGATCCTCGCCACGACGTCGGAAGTGAAGCCGGAGGGGAGCACCCTCGACAAGTTCCTGGTGATCAACGGCGAGCTGCGGCGGAAGAACGCCGCGAAGATCGCCAGCTTCGCCGGGGTGACGTCGCCGAAGCTGCTTTGGGGCGGCGCCGCGTTCCATCCCTACACGAACAGCGCCGTCGAAGCGGCGTTTGCCGACCAGCGCACGTACGTGTACCAGGGCAAGGACGTGGATCAGCAGGTCCACCTCGGCTTCGACCTCGCCAAGGTCGTGCACTCGCACCTCGTCGCGGCGAACAGGGGGAAGGTCGTCTACGCGGCCCCGCTCGGCATCTACGGCAACTGCGTGATCATCGATCACGGCATGGGGGTCCAGTCGCTCTACGGGCACCTCTCGTCGATCGGCGTGCAGGTGGGCCAGATGGTCGACAAGGAACAGGAAATCGGCCGCACCGGCGAGACCGGCCTCGCCGGCGGCGACCATCTGCACTTCACGATGCTCGTCAACGGCGAGATGGTGAATCCGGTCGAGTGGTGGGACGCGCACTGGATCCAGGACCGCATCCTCCGCAAGCTGCACGAAGCGCGGTAGGGTTGCTGGCTCGACGGGTCTGAGCCCAAAGCCTGCGTTTTGTGATATTCAAGAAAGGTTATGCGCCGCCTCATTCGAGTTGCCCTGCCGGTTGCCGTCATGTCCATCGCGTTCGCGTGCGGGGGCGGCGGGCAGAGCGAATCGCAGAAAGCGGCGTCTCCGGCGGCCGCCCCGAACGCCAAGAAGGTCGACCAGGCGACGGCGGGGCGCATCAGCGGCAAGGTCCTGGTCGACGGCACCCTGCCGCCGAATCCCGTGATCAAGATGGCCTCCGACCCGGTCTGCCTGCACGCCAACCCGAACGGCCTGACCGACCAGTCGTACGTCACCAGCAACGGCGGGCTCGAGAACGTGTTCGTCTACATCAAGGATGGGCTCGGCCAGGAGTACGTCTTCGAGACGCCGACCAGCCCGGTGACGCTCGACCAGAAGGGCTGCACCTATCACCCGCACGTGCTGGGCGTCCGGGTCGGACAGCCCGTGCAGATCGTCAACAGCGACGACACCCTGCACAACGTCCACGCCATGCCGGAGACGAACCAGGAATTCAACTACGGGCAGCCGATCAACGGGATGAAGAGCACCGTCACGTTCACGCAGCCCGAGGTGATGATCCCGATCAAGTGCGACGTGCACAACTGGATGCACGCCTACATCGGGGTCGTCAGCCACCCGTATTTCGCGGTGACCGGCGACGGCGGGACGTTCGATTTGCGTGACGTGCCGCCAGGCACCTACACGATCGAGGCCTGGCACGAGAAGCTCGGAACGCTCACCCAGACCGTGACGCTCGGCCCGAAGGACCAGAAGCAGGTCACCTTCACGTTCAAGGCGTCAGCCGCCAGTGGCAACTGACATGTCGTGGCTCCATCGCTACGCGAAGCTGCTCGTCGTTGTCACGGTGCTGCTGATCACGGCCGGCGGCATGGTGACGAGCACCGATTCGGGCCTCTCCGTCCCCGACTGGCCCAATACGTACGGCTGGTTCATGTTCTCGTTCCCGTTCTCGAAATGGGTCGGCGGCATCTTCTATGAGCACAGCCATCGGCTGATCGCCAGCTCGGTCGGCTTTCTGACGATCGGGCTGGCGGTCTGGACCGCGCTCGTGGAGTCGCGGCGATGGGTGCGCAACCTGGCGTGGCTCGCGCTCGGCGCCGTCATCCTCCAGGGGGTGCTCGGCGGCCTCACCGTCCTGTTCCTGCTGCCGCCGCCCATTTCGATCGGCCACGCCGGGCTGGCGCAGATCTTCTTCTGCCTCACGATCACTGTCGCGCTCGTCACGTCCCCCGGGTGGCGCCGGGCCGGCGCGCGCGTCGACGATCCCACGCTGCGGCGGATCGCCGTGTTCACCACGGCGGCGATTTACGTCCAGATCCTGCTCGGCGCCACGATGCGCCATACCGGGGCGGGACTGGCCATTCCCACGTTCCCGCTGGCCTTCGGGCATCTCCTGCCGCCGGTCTGGACGCCAAAGATCGCGATCCACTTCGCGCACCGCGCCGGCGCAGTCGTCGTCACGGGGGCGATTCTCGCCACGGCCGGCCACGTCTGGGCGCATCAGCGGGATCGCCGCGAGCTGCTTCGGCCGGCACTGCTGTTGGTGCTCTTCCTGATCACGCAGGTCACGCTCGGGGCATTCGTCGTGCTCAGCCGCAAGCAGCCCGACATCAACACCGCCCACGTCGTCAACGGCGCGCTGGTGTTCGGGACGTCGCTCGTCCTCACGCTCAGGAGCTTCCGCGTGAAGTTCGCGGGGGCCACCGCGCTCAGCGCACCGGTCGGGATCGTGCCCGACGCGCTCGGAGCGCATTCATGAGGTCGGAAGCGGTCGTCCTCGCGGCGTCTCGCACGCGGGCGCTCGACTTTCTCACGCTCGCCAAGCCGCGGCTCAATTTCCTGGTCGTCGTGTCGGCCATGGCCGGCTACGCGATGGCCGGGATGGACGCCGGCGCGGTCACGCTGCTCGGCACGCTCGTCGGCACGGGCCTCGTGGCGGGAGGGGCCTCCGCGCTCAACCAGCTGCTCGAACGCGACACCGACGCCTTGATGCGCCGCACGCGCATGCGCCCGCTGCCGGACCAGCGCCTGCAGCCGATCGAGGCCTTCGTCTTCGGGGTCGCGATCGCGATCACGGGACTGCTGATGCTCGCGGCGGCCGCCAACCTGCTCGCCGCCGCTGTCGCGCTCGCCACGCTCCTCAGCTACGTCGTCGTCTACACGCCGATGAAGCGGCGGACGTCGTTTGCGACGGTCGTGGGGGCGATTCCCGGCGCGCTGCCGCCGGTGATCGGCTGGGCCGCCGTGCGCAACGACGTGTCGGTCGAAGCCTGGATCCTGTTCGGGATCGTGTTTCTGTGGCAGCTTCCGCACTTCCTCGCGATCGCCTGGCTCTTCCGCGACGACTACGGCCGCGCCGGGCTGCCCATGCTCCCCGTCATCGATCCGGACGGTCGCAGCACCGGCCGTCAGGCCATCATCTACGGCGCCGCCCTGATCCCGCTGAGCCTGGCGCCGACGCTGATCGGCATGACGGGCGCCGTCTACTTCGCCGGCGCGCTGCTGCTCGGGATGGCGTTTCTGTGGCTGACGATCCGCTTCGCGCGGACCCGCACCACGCACGACGCGCGCGTGGCGTTTTTTGCGTCCATCACGTATCTGCCGCTGCTCTGGATCCTGATGATCGCCGACAAGCTCTGACGTGAGCCTGGCCGACCTGCCGCTCGTCAACGCGTGGTTGAACACGACGGCCGCGATCCTGCTCGGCGTCGGCTACGTGCTGATCCGCCGCGGACACGTTCGCCAGCATCGGGCGGTGATGCTGACCGCCTTCGCCGTCTCGATTCTCTTCCTCGTCTCCTATCTCACGTACCACGCGCGCTTCGGCGCGAAACACTTTACCGGCCACGGCCCGATCCGCACCGTCTACTTCGCCATCCTGCTGACGCACACGGTGCTCGCCGCCGCGATCGTGCCGCTGGCGATCGTCACGCTGTCCCGCGCGCTGAGCGCCCGCTACGATCGCCACCGCGCGATCGCCCGCTGGACGCTGCCGATCTGGATGTACGTGTCGGTCACGGGCGTGGTCGTCTACCTGATGCTGTATCCCTGAAGAGATCAGAAGTCAGAAGTCAGGAGTCAGGAGATTTCTGAATTCGGATTTCTGCCCTCTGCCTCTGCCCTCTGCCCTCTGCCCTCTGCCCTCTGCCCTCTGTCTTCTGCGACAATCGATCTGCGTGTTCCTGATTTTCCTGGTTGCCGTTCAGGCAGCCCAAGGCATCGCTCCCCGGCCGACCTCGATCGATCCCCGGCTCATGGTCGGGGTGGCGTGCGCGGTGATCGCGGCGGTGCTGCTGCTGCTGTACATCTACCGCCGGCGGCTCTACATCCTCTACTGGATCGCGGGCTGGACGCTCATTGCGACGTCCATGTTCATCGCCCCTGTCGCGTACGCGCCGGTTCAGCTCGGCTGGATGGCGTACGGCACCTCGCAGTTCCTCGGGATCGTCGGCGCGCTGGCATTCGTGGTGGCGGCCGACGCGTACCGGCACACGCCGCGGCTGCGGCGGCTGTACGCGCTGCTGCTGCTGCCGGTGGCGATCTGGTTCCTGCTCGCCCCCGCGGCGCTGACGCCGCGAGCCGTGTTCACCCCCGGCCACCTGCTCATCGCCGCCGCGCTCGCCTCGGCCGGCGTGGCCCATCTGCTCCTGCTCAGGCAGGTCCGGATGCTGGGCACGGTGATCGTCGCGGTCACGCTCTGGTCGCTGGCCGCCGTCAACATCTGGATTGCGGTGTTCGCACGGCAGCCGGATGCCCCGGCGGTCGCGCGGGCGCTCCTGGTGATCGTCGTGATCGACCTGGTCGCCGCGCTCGGCATGCAGTTGATGACGTTCGAGGACATGACGTACGAGCTGCGGCGCGCGAACCGCCGGCTCGAGACCGCCCAGGACGACCTGCGCCAGCTCGTCATCACCGACCCGCTCACGGGCTGTCGCAACCGGCGGTTCTTCGACGAAGTGATCGGGCGCGAGCTGCGGCGGCACGCGCGCTACAACACGCCGCTCTCGCTGCTCTTCATCGATATCGATCGGTTCAAGACGATCAACGACACGCTGGGGCACGAGACGGGCGATCGGATCCTGCGCGACGTCGCCGGCTTCCTGCGGCGCAAGATCCGGGAAGCGGACTACGTGTTCCGCTGGGGCGGCGACGAATTCCTGGTGCTGATCTCGTGTATCGAAGCGGAAGCGATCCGCCGCGGGGTCGAGCTGCAGGCCGCCTTCGAGGCCGCGCCGGAAGCGGCGGGGCTGCCGCCGGGCGTGGGCCTGAGCATCGGCTGCATCGGCGTGGCGCCGGGCGTCACCGAAATCATGACGTTCGTACAGGCCGCCGACACCCGCATGTACGCCGACAAGAAGCGGCGCCGGTGAAGGCGCGATGGCCGGCGCGCCGTCGAGTCAGGCCATGAAGGCCTGACCCACACAATCAGCGATACAGCAGGTACTTCGCGCGGAGCAGCCGCCACCGGGCTTCACCCGCGGACCACGATTCGGCAATCGAGGCCGGGTCCTCCCCCTTCTCGATGCGCGTGATGGTATCGCGCGAACCGATCAGCCGCGCGTCCGCTTCCAGATCGAACGTCGAGCCGTATTCGCGCTCGAGGGCCGCCGCGATCTCCAGCCCGACCCGGACGGGCCGCAACGCCGAGCGGTCCGTGACGATCAGGAACACCCCCTGGCACTCCTCGTGGGCATACTTGCTCGAGGCCGGCGTGAAGCGGACCGGGTAAAAGCGGATGCCCGGCAGGCCGCGGGCGTTGAGCACCGACGCCAGGCGCACGCCGTCGATCCACGGCGCGCCGACCTGTTCGAAGGGGGTATCCGTTCCCCGGCCGACCGAGAGATTCGTTCCCTCGATGGCCCCGATGCCCGGGTACAGCGTCGCCTCGTTCAGGTCCCGCATGTTCGGCGAGGGCCCCACCCAGGGCAGCGACGTCTCGTCGAACCAGTCCTCCCGGTTCCAGTGCTGCATCGCGATCACCGTCAGGTCCGCCCCGATGTGGTTTTCGCCGTTGAACAGCCGCGCCAGCTCCCCCATCGTCAGGCCGTGACGGATCGGCATCGCCGGGAGGTAGCCGGTGAAGCCGAGCAGGTCCTTGTCGATCGTCGGGCCTTCGATCTCCCAGCCGTCGATCGGATTCGGCCGGTCCAGCACGAACACCGGCAGCTTTCGTTTGGCCGCCTCCTCCAGCACGTACGCCATCGTCGTCGTGTACGTATAGAAGCGGACGCCGACGTCCTGCAGATCGATGACGATCGCGTCGAGCCCGGCCAGCATCTCCGGCGTGGGCCGCTGGGTCTGGCCGTAGAGCGAATGAATCGGCAGCTTCGTTTCCGCGTCGACGCTCGCGGGCACGCTGGCGTCGAGGCTGCCGCGGATGCCGTGCTCCGGGCTGAACAGCGACACGAGCGACACGCCTTTCGCGTGGAACAGCAGATCGATCGTCGTCGCGCCGTCGCGCGCGAGGCCGGTGTGGTTCGTCACGAGTCCGACGCGCTTGCCGCGCAGCGGCGCGAAGTCTTCGGCGCGGAGCACGTCGATGCCCGCCAGCACCTCGTCCGCCGGCCGCACCGGCAGCGTGCCGGAGGGCTCGAGGGTCCCGCTGGTGAAGCGGTCGGCGCGGATTCCCGGCGGCACCTCGACGACGGCGGAGGCGGCGATCGTGGCCACGCGCGCGCGCAGCGGCGTCACGTCCCCCTTGCCGTTCGGGTGCACGCGATTCGACATGAAGACGACGAACAGGCGCGTCGCCGGGTCGATCCAGATCGACGTCCCGGTGAAGCCGGTATGGCCGAACGATCCAATCGGCAGCAGCTCGCCGCGGTTCGACGAGAAGACGGAATCGATGTCCCAGCCGAGGCCGCGGACGTCCTGCAGATCGCCCGGACTCGCCGGCGTCGTCATCTTCGCCACCGCGAGCGGCGAGAGGATCCGCACGTCGCGGTAGCGGCCGCCGTCCAGAATCATGCGGCAGAAGGTGGCGACGTCGGCCGCGGTGCTGAACAGCCCGGCGTGCCCGGCGACCCCTCCCATCCGGCGCGCCGTCGGATCGTGCACGATGCCGCGCAGTATCTGCATGTCGGGCCCTTCGCATGGCCAGCCGTACCGGGTGCATCGCTGCGTCGGCGCGATGCGCGGCCGGAGCGACGCCGGCGGCGTGAACATCGTGTCCTTCATCCCCAGAGGGGCGAACACGTGCTGCCGCGCGTACTCGTCCAGCGTGAGGCCGCTCACCCGATGGACGATCTCGCCGAGCAGAATGTAGTTGATGTCGCTGTAGACGAAATGCCGCCCCGGCGGCGCCGTGGGCACTTCGTCGATCGCCAGCTCGATCGCCTTGTCGTAGCCGGTCCACGGCTCCCCGAGATCGAGGTCGGGCCGCAAGCCCGACGTGTGCGTCATCAGGTGCCGGATGGTGATGTCCCCTTTGCCGTACTTCTGGAACCCGGGAATGAACGTCGCGACGCGGTCGTTCAGCCGGATGCGTCCGTTCTCGATCAACTGCATGGCGCTCGTCGTCGTCGCCAGGATCTTCGTGAGCGACGCCATGTCGAAGATCGTGTCGAGCGTCATCGCCTCGACGTCCGGCTCGACCGACCGGTTCCCGAACGCCTTCTGGTACAGCACCCGATCGCCGCGGCCGATCAGCACGACGGCCCCGGGCAGCTTCTTGTCGGCGATCGCCTCCTGGACGACGGGCGCGATGAGGTCGAATCGAGAAAAATCGATGGCCGCGTCGGGGGCCACGCGAGCCGCGGCCGCGGGCGCCGGCTGCTGGCCCTGCGCCGCAAGCGCCGCCAAGCCCAACAGCACACCACACGCGATGAACCCGGCCCTCGATTTGTGCATGATGGGCTGGATTATACGTCTCGGCTCGGAAGCTACAGACGCTAGCTGCCAGCTCAAAAGGAAGCCCTTCTTCCTCTAGAGCTGGAAGCTGGCGGCTGGAAGCTGGCGGCTGGAGCTGGCTGTCTGCTGTGAGTGTCCACAAAAGTGGACTGTAGCCGGCAGACCGGTGAGTTTACGGCCTGTTTTGTCGATCGAAGATGGCAGGGTCGTTGCCTTGTAAGGGGCCGGAGACCAACATGAAACCCAGCAGGCTCATCCCCATTGCAGCGTTCGCCGCCGTCTTCGCACTGGCGGCGGTTCCAGCCCATGCGGCCGACCAGGGGCGTCAGCGGGCGCACGATCGTGGACATGCCGAGCAGCATGCGCAGGCGCCCGCGCGGGGCGCGATCACCGGACGGGCGGTCCCGCGGACGACTCCGCCGCCGCGGCGCTCCGACGCCCGGCGCGACAACGCGCCGGCGTACAACCGCGGCAATTCGAACCGCGGCTACGCGAATCGCGGCTACGACAACCGTCGCGACGGCAATCGCGCCTACACGAACCGTGGCGACAATCACGGCGCGTACGCCAACCGCGGCTACGGTAATCGCCGCTACAACCGCACGGTCATCGTGCCACGGATCGTTCCGCGCATCGTGCGGCCGCGCATCCTCAACGTCGTGCCGTACCGGCCGTACATCTACCGGCCGACGTTCCGGGCGCGCGTGTATTACGGGCCCGCCTATGGCTACGGGTACGATCCCTACGCCTATGCGGCGCCTGACGGCTACTTCAATCCGATCCCCGGGCACTTCTACGGCGGGGTCCGGATCAAGGATGCGCCGCGCGACGCCCAGGTGTTCGCCGACGGCTACTACGTCGGGATCGTCGACGACTTCGACGGGATCTTCCAGCACATGAACCTGGAAGCGGGCCCGCACCACATCGAGATCCAGGCGGCAGGCTATGCGCCGATCGCCTTCGACGTCGACGTGCCGGCCGGCGAGACGATCACGTATCACGCCGAGATGGCGGCGATGCAGCCCTATCAGCAGTAAGCGCTCGCGACGTGGAGTGCCGGACGCGCGGTCCGGCATTCCATCGCCGCGACGCCAGTCTCCAGTCTCCAGTCTCCAGTCTCCAGTCTCCAGTCTCCAGTCTCCAGTCTCCAGTCTCCAGTTTCCAGTTTCCAGTTTCCAGTTTCCAGTTTGCAGGTTCAGGGTTCCAAACACGCAGAGCGGCCAACCTGCGCAGCAAGCGATCTAGCGCGACACTGGTAACTGGTAACTGGCAACTGGCAACTGGCAACTGGCAACTGGCAACTGGCAACTGGTAACTGGTAACTGGCGTCGCTAGACGCGCTGCGAGACCAGCGCCACCGCGTAGAGCAGATCCGCGACCGTGTAGGGTTTGGCCACGTGGGCCTGGAAGCCCGCACGGCGGCTGCGCGTGCGGTCGTCTTGGGAGGCGTGCGCCGTCAGCGCGACGGCGGCGGTCGACCGCCCGTGCGCAGCGTCGTGCCGGCGGATCGCCTCGAGCACCTCCAGGCCGTCCATGCCGGGCATCGCGAGATCGCAGACGAGCACGTCGCACGGCTCCGCCTCCCAGATCCGCACGGCATCGTCGCCGGTCGTGGCCACCTTGACGGAGGCGCCGGCGCCCGTCAGCGCGGCGACGAGGATGTCGAGCGCGTCGGGGTTGTCGTCGACCGCGAGCACGCGCACGCCATTGAGCGGCGGCAAGCTCGTGTCCGCCTCTTCCAGCGTCCGCCGGACGGCGTCGAGCCGCGGGAAGCGCGCCACGAACGTCGCGCCGCGGCCGGGACCCTCGCTGGCCGCGTCGACGGTGCCGCCGTGCAGCTCGACGAGTTCCTTGACGATCGCGAGTCCCAGGCCGAGCCCGCCGTGCTGTCGCGTGGCGGATCCGTCGGCCTGCCGGAACCGCTCGAAGACGTGCGGCAGGAAATCGAGCGGAATGCCCGAACCCGTGTCGCTCACCGTCACGACGTGTTCCGCGTCGGTCGTCGTGAGCCGCAGCGTGACCTGTCCGCCGGACGGCGTGAACTTGATCGCATTCGAGAGCAGATTCCACAGAATCTGCTGCACGCGGTCGGCATCGCCGGAAATCAGGCACGACTCGTCGGGCACGTGGATGTCGAGCGCGACGGCGCGCGCATCCGCCGCGCCGCCGACGACGTCCACCGCCCGCTCGACGACGGTGCGGACGTCGACAGTGTCGCGCCGGAACGACAGCTTGCCGGTAATCATGCGCGAGACGTCGACCAGATCGCTGACGACGCGCGCCTGGGCCGCGGCGTTGCGGGACAGGCTGGGGAGCGCCTTCTCGAGCGTCTCGGGGGTCGGCGGCCGGGCGTTCAGGATCTGCACCCAGCCGAGAATCGCGTTGAGGGGCGTGCGCAGCTCGTGCGAGACGGCGGCGAGGAACTCGTCTTTGAGGCGGCTGGCTTCCCGCTCGCGCTCGAGCGCCACGGCGCGGGCCTGCTCGGCGCGCGTGCGATCGTCGACCTCGCGTTTGAGGTCGTCGTTCTGGCGCTCGATCCGGCCGAGCATGCCGTTGAAAGAGTCCACGAGGCGTCCGACCTCGTCTTCGGTACGCTTCTCCGCCCGGATGGCGTAGTCGCCGGTCGTCGAAATGGCGTCGGCCGTCGACGCCAGCGCGAGGATGGGATCGACGACGAACCGCTGCAGCCGCCCCGTCATGAGCAGGGCGAGCAGGAGCGCGGCGGCCGCGGCCGTCGCGGCGACGACGAGTTGTGTGCCGAGGAGGGCGTGCACGGCGTCGAGATTGCCGACGACCTCGACGGTTCCCGCCACGCGCGATCCGATGTCGACGCGCTGTGTGGCCACGGGGCGCCGTGTGGCGGCCGCAGGCCCGTGCGCCCTGTCCGAGCCGCAGTACCCCGTCTGCCGTTCGTACGACGCGAACAGTTGGCCGGCCGCGTCGTAGACGCACACGGCGTCGACGTCCGGTCTCGCGTGCAGCGCGCGGACGAGATCGCGTGCGACCTGCGGCTGATCGAACCCCAGCGCCGCGTTCGCGCTTTCGGCGATGACGGCCGCCTGCGTCCGCAGATCCGAATCGAGCGCTCGCCGCCCCTCCACGTACGCGTCGGTGATGTAGGCGGCGGTCACCACCAGCAGCACGGCGAGCGTCGGCAGAAGGCCGAGCACGATCGCCTTTCGCGCGAGCGGTTGATCCCTGAAGCGCCGCACCTTCTTCATCGCCTCCATGTCACGGTCGCCAGGACGCTCGGGCCGATGGCGACGAGTCCGGCGCTGCTCGAGAACTCGACGTGATCGCCGCCGAGCAGATTCTGGCCCGTCAGCGCCAGGCTGAGCGACGGTTGCACCTGCCAGCCGGCGCGCAGATCGACAGTGCCGTACGCGGGCACGTGCTGGCCGGCCAGCGCGCTCGCCGTGCGGACCGTCTGCTCCAGATCGAAGCGGGCGGCCGTGATGCTCGACTGCAGGAACAGCTGGTGTTGCGGAGAGGAGCCCGCCTCCGCCGCGACGCTCGCCGTCTCCTCGACGCCCGGCACGTTGTGCAGGTGCAGCCGCAGGTACGAGTAGCCCGCCTTGATGGCCCACCATCGGGCGGGCGTCCAGCTCGGCGCCACTTCGAACCCGTCCGCCGTGCCGTCGATGGCATTCACGTACGGCACCTCGATCAGCAGGTGCGCCGGCGCCGGATCCGCTTCGGGGAAGATCGACAGGTTGCCGATCCCCTCCAAGCCGCGATACCGGTCGTGAAACACGCCGACGTCGACGTACAGACGATCGCTCAGGAGCCGCCGGTAGCCGGCTTCGTACGCGACGAGGCGTTCGGCGTCGAACGTTCGGGTGCCGACGATGCGAAGAAACGTCGGCACGGCGCCGTCAGAGACGAAGCCGGTCAGCGACAGGTCGCGATCGATCCGCGACGGAATGCGCACGGCGCGGCTGGCCGCGACCCACGCCGACTGAAACGCCGTCGGCCTCCAGAGCAGCCGGGCGCTCGGCTGCGTCTCCCACCCCGTATAGTCGTTGTGCTCGAACTTCGAGCCGGCGGTCAACGTCATCCGCGGCCCGAATGCGATCGCGTCCTGTCCGAAGAGGCTGAACAGCCGATCCGTGTCGTGATGCGGGTCGAAATCGGCGGTCGGGATCGTCTGGAGAAACGTGCTCGGGCTCCAGCGGGCGCCGGCGCCCCATTCGAGCGTCTGCTTGCCTGGCAGGGCGAAATGCGCCAGGAAGTCCGCGTCGTACGTGTCGCGCAGTTCGCCGAGCTGCACGCCGTGGCGATTCGTCCGATCGTAGTAGACCTGCGTCTGCAGGGTGCGGTCCGGCCCCAGCGCGCGGCGCCACAGCGCGCGAATGTGGCCGCCCGAGACGTCCTCCGGCCCGTCGATCGTGGTCTGCACCGGAGGCGAGTAGCTGCCGATGCCGACGAGCTTCCCCTCCGTCCCCGTGTACCAGCGTGCATCGACAGTGACGGCATCGCGCCGCTGCGACTTCCAGTCGAGCCGCGCATCGATCTGCCCGAGATGCCACCGGTCGAACGCGTCGTAGCCCGGATGCTCCAGCCCGCCGCGCTGGGCGAATTTGCCCGACACGCGATAGTCGAGCGCGTCTTCGTCTCCACGGCTGCCGCCATACCGGAACACGCCGATCGCGTGATCCAGGCTGCCGGCCGAGACCTTTGCCAGCACGCCGTGCGTGTCTTTCGCGCTCTTCGTGATCACGTTGATCACGCCGTTGACGGCGTTGCTCCCCCAAATCGTGCCGCCCGGTCCGCGAATCACCTCGATCCGATCGACGTCCTCGAGCACGATGTCCTGCACCGACCAGTACACGCCCGCAAACAGCGGCGTGTAGACGCTGCGCCCGTCGATGAGCACGAGCAGCGATTGCGAGAACTGATTCGCGAAGCCGCGGACGCCCACCGCCCAGTGGTCGGCGTCGAGGCGCGACACCTGCACGCCGGGCACGAGCCGGAGCACTTCCGGCAGCGACGTCGCGCCGGAGCGGACGATGTCGTCGTGCGTCAGGACGTAGATGGCGGCGGGCGTGGCCCAGACCGCTTCCGGCTGCTTGGTCACGGAAGTGACGACGATGTTGCCCAGTTCTTCGAGGCTGAGGCGCTTCAACTGCTCGTCGGTGGGCTGGGCCGGCGCCGCTGCACGCACCGGCGCGGCCGCGCCGGCCACCAGCAGGCCGGCGACGAAGAGCGAGCGGGTCAGGCTGGCGGTACGCATGCGCTAAATGACCCTTCTCGCGACGCGAAGCACCTTGGCGTTCAAGCGCAGTCCGCGTTGTTCCGCGGCCGTTTCGTTGACGTCGAAGCGCACGCGTCCGCGCTCGAGCACGAAGTTCACGATGCCCCCGCCGCGCCAGAAGGCGTCGGATTCCCCCACCGTCAAAACGGGGCGGCGTCCGGTGGTCCGCAACAGGGACGTTGGCGACACCGCCGCCGGCACGAACAGCACCTGGCAATCGGCGAGATCGGCCGGCGCCTCCGGATGCTGCAGCGTGAGGGGATGCTGGCCGACGCGCTCGCCGGCAATCATCCGTTCGAGGCCCGATCCGAACGGGTCGTGTGCCACGACGCAGATGTGAATCGGGCTCGACGGCGTGGCGAACGCCGAGGGCGGCCAGTCGGTGAAGCTGATGAAGTTGAAGAGAAAGGCCGCCTTGACCTCGTACTCGGTCGGGCCGACGGCGGCAGGCGATGCATGCGCGATCGCGAGCGCCACGAGCGCGACGAGGAGTCGGCGAAGCGGAGCGAGAGGCCCTGATTGCACCTGGAGTGGGAAAGAGGGGCCGCGCGTGGGCAGCCCGTCTCGACATTAGAACACAGGGCGGGGTGCGGGGCTTTCAGCCCTGACGGTCCCGCGGAAGCGGCGCGAGCTTCGGCGGGCGCTTGCCGTGCCGGACCGCGCCGGCCACGGGGGCGTACGGCAGCTCCTGGCCCGCGCGCGCGCAGCGCAAGAGCAAGCCGCCCCGGCTCATGTCGCCGCGGCCGACGAAATCGGTCGGAAACAGCAGCCGCTCCCCGAACACCTCCTTCAGCACCTCGACGTACTTCGTGGAGGCGATGCTGCCCAGCAGCACGACGTCGCACGCCTGCCCCAGCTCGCGATCGAGCGTCCGCGCGCTCGCGAGGAGCGGCTCGCGGTAGCGCGCGTCGGCGGCCGCAATGTCCACCGCCGCAAACGACCGCAGCGCGTCGATCGTCACCGGCGTTTCGACCGGTCGCAGCCCCGCGCTCGGGGTGATCACCAGCGCGCCGCTGCCGACGATCGCGTCATCCGGCTCGGGGGGGCGCGCAAACGTCAGCGCGTAGGCGAGCTTGCCGCGGAAGTACAAACCGCTGACGAACGCGAAGACCTCCCCGAGCGCCACGCCGCTCCCGTTTCGCAGCCGCACGGCCAGCTCGAACCGCGCGGTGGGGGACATCACCATCCGGGCGCGCTGCCCGCCGCAGTTCGCCGGGGACAACAGGAAGATACGCGCGGGATTACGGCGGGGCACGGTGCTCGGGTTCTCGGGTTCTCGGGTGCTCGGGTGCTCGGGTGCTCGGGTTCTCAGGTTCTCGGGTTCTCGGGTTCTCGGGTTCTCGGGTTCTCGGGTTCTCGGGTTCTCGGGTTCTCGGGTTCTCGGGTTCTCGGGTTCTCGGGTTCTC
>DASUKM010000006.1:0-60024 GCA_036278735.1 Vicinamibacterales bacterium | reverse complement strand
CGTTACGGTGCTGACGCTGGCCTTCGGCGTGTGGTGGCTGTAGCAGTCTCCGCGCCGAGGCAGGCCTGCAGCTGTCGCACGCCGTCGGTGAGCGCGGCGGGACCCGGCTGGAGGATCAGCGACGACTTGATCTCGTGGATCCGGCCGTGCCGCACGGCGGCGACGTCCTGCCAGCCCGATCGGCCGGCGATTCGTGCCGTGTTCACCGCCTTGCCGCACCAGGACGCGACGATCACCTCGGGATCGCGGCGCACGACCTCCGCGGGATCGACGATCCGCTCCTTGCCGAGCCTGGCCTGACGCAGCTCGGGAAACGTCGGCGTCCCGCCCGCGATCTCGATCAGTTCGTCCACCCAGCAGATGCCGGAAATCAGGGGATCGTCCCACTCCTCGAAGAACACCCGCGGATGCCCGGACATCGCCTCGGCGTGCGCCCGCACCTCGTCGAGCCCCGCGTCGAGCCGCCGCGCGAGATCGTCGCCGGCCTCCGCGCGTCCGACGAGCGCCCCGACGATCCGGACCATCTGCAGGATCTCCGCGACGGTGCGCTGGTTGAACGTGTAGACGGCGATGCCACGGCGGATCAGTTCGCGGGCGATGTCGGCCTGCAGATCCGAGAAGGCGAGCACGAGATCGGGCTGCAGCGCCTCGATCTTGTCGAACCGGGCGTTGAGGTAGGCCGACACCCGCGGCTTCTGCCGCGCCTCCGGCGGCCGCACGGTATAGCCCGAGACGCCGACGACGCGGTCCGCCTCGCCGAGCAGATACAGGGTTTCCGTCGTCTCCTCGGTCAGGCAGACGATGCGCGAAGGGTAAAGCGGCACGGACCCAGGAATTATACTGGCTCGCATGGTGCGTCTCTGGAGCGTCTGTCTGATGGCCGGGCTCGTCGCGACGGCGCCGGCGGGCCCGCACGCGCAGAAGCGGCGCGCGCCGCGCAGGGCCGCCCCTCGCGAGGTGACGAAGGCGGCCGACGTGAAGTGCCCGTCCGTGCTCGGCCGCGGCGAGAAGACCGGCCGCACGTTCTGCGATGTCCTGGCAGGACGCGACCCCGACAAGGGGATCCTCGTCACGCTGCCGAAGCACACGGGTGCCGCGACGCTGACCTTCGATCTGCACGCGCGCCACACCTACTCGGAATCGGAATCGCGCGCCGGGCGCGGCTTCGGGCACTACACGGTCGTGATTGGCGTCCTGACGATGAAGGGCGATCTGATCAGCCGCGCGGCGGTGCAGACGGAAGTCCGGACGGCGGCCGATCTGTTCGACCGCATCGGCGGCGGCGCCGGCCCAAGCGGTCTGCGCGCCGTGGCCCCCGCCGGCGCGGAGCACGTCAGCGTCACGATCCCCGCCAACGTCGACCAGGTGAGCCTGCTCGGTGAACGCCTCGACGCGCTCACCTCCGCCGGCCATCAGACCGTCGTGCTGCCCGGCAGTCCGGTCGCGCTCGTCAGCGACATCAAGGTGGAATACCGGCCACGGCGCTGACGCTGTCGGGCTTTGGGCGTTGGGCTTTGGGAAGAACGTTGAACCCAATCCCGCCTAAAGCCACCCAAAGCCTAAAGCCCAAAGCCCAAAGCCTACTCAGTGCGTGGCGTCGCGCGCCCAGGAGCGGCCGGCGACGATCACCTTCATCTCCAGCAGCTCGATGAGCGAGCGGCAGCGCTCGAGCAGGCCGTCGCGTTCGAGGAGCGCCTGTTTCTCGACGGGGTCGAACTCGAGATACTGCGCCAGCGCGTTCACCAGGTCTTCGTCGGGCATCGACGACGGCACCTTCAGGTCGACCTGCCGTTCGGCCTGGGGCACGAGCAGCGCCTCGAGCCGCTGCCGCTCGCGGCGCATCAGGTCGCGGTCGCTGTCGGCCGGCCGCTCCACGAGGCTGTCGACGTGCGCGATCCGGTACGGGCGGCTGCCGTCCTCGTCGACGATCCGGAACTTCTCCATCCCGCGCAGGACGATGTTGAAGCGGCCCTCGGCCAGCCGCTCCGAGTGCGTGATGACGCCGGCGCAGCCGACGGCGTAGACCGGCGGCCGTCCTTCGTAATCCCCCTCCCAGCCGGGGCGCAGCAGCACCATCCCGATGATGCGATCGCCGCGCACCGCCTCCTCGACCATCGTGCGATAGCGCGGCTCGAAAATGTGGAGCGGCAGGAACACGTTGGGGAACAGCACCACGTTGGGCAGCGGAAAGATCGGGATCGTGACAGGAAGCATGGGCGGCGCTGCGCGGGCTAGTGAACCGTCCGGGTCTTCTTGTCCATGTAGTCCATCAGGACATAGCGCCCCAGCGTGCGGGGGGTGGTGAAGTAGGCCTTGCCGTGGCAGATTTCGGCGACCTTGCGGACGAAGCTCACGAGGTCGTAGTCGCGCGCGAGCATGAAGGTGTTGATCAGGATGCCTGCCTTGCGGCACGCGGCCACTTCCGCGAACGTCTCCGAGACGATGAACGGGTCGAGACCGAAGGCGTTGCGGTAGATGCGGCCGTCGGGACGGGTGAGCGCCGAGGGCTTGCCGTCCGTGATCATGATGATCTGCCGCATGTCCTTCTGCTGGCGCTCGAGCACCCGCCGCGCGAGCCGCAGCCCCTCGCGCGTGTTCGTGTAGTACGGCCCGACGCGGACGCGCGCGAGCTGCGCGAGCGGGATTTCTTCGGCCGAATCGTGGAACAGGACGACCTTGAGCGCGTCCCCCGGATACTGCAGCCGGATCAGATTGGCCAGCGCGAGCGCGACGCGCTTGGCGGGGGTGAACCGATCTTCGCCGTACAGGATCATGCTGTGGCTGCAGTCGAGCATCAGGACCGTCGCGCAGGAACTCTGGTATTCCCCCTGCACGACCATCAGGTCCTCGTAGTCGACAGAAATCCTGCCGGGCCCGGTCTTTGCCGCCGGCTGTTCTGCGCGCGTCCGCAGGACGGCGTTCAGGATGGTCCCGCTCGGGTCGAGATTGAGCGTGTCGCCGAACTCGTAGTGCTTCGACGCGCCGCTGGCTTCGATGCCGGTGGCGAGCTCCCGCGTGTCGTGGCGGCCGATGCTGCTCTTGCCGACCGAGCCGAGCAGGTCGCGCAGCGCGCGGTAGCCGAGGAAGTCGAGACTCTTGTCGGTGATCTCGAACCGGTACTGTTCGGCGTGTCCGGCGCCTGCGCCGACGTTGCCTTCGCGCGCCTCGCGCTCGCGCTCGAGATCCGGCGGTCCCGTCAGGTATCCCTGTGCCTGCAGCTTCTCGATGATCTTCTGGATGAGCGCGTCCAGCCGTTCCTCGGCGTCGTCGGCGTCGCGCCAGTCCTTGCCGAGGAGCCGCTCCAGCGTCTCGTCAGAGAGCGCGCCGCCGCTCAGCAGCGCCTCGAGGATGGCGTCGTGGAGCGACTGCCACGAGTGGCCCGACTCGTCGTCTTCGTCGTCGTAGGGAAGGCCGTACGGGTCGTTGAAGCCGCTCGAGAGCAGCAGGTCCGAGAGCTTCGACAGCAGGTCCTCGAGGTCGAGGCCGTCGAGGTCGTCGCCGGTGAACTTCGAGTACTTGTACCGCACCTTATTCAGCCGGGGCTCCGCCCCGGACCCCGGCTCGGTCGCTTGCGGGGGCCCCGGCCCCGCGCCGCTCCCTCGCGGGCGCGCCGTGCGCGCCGCCGTGCTGCGGCGGCGAGTGCAAAACCGATGGAGACCGCATCACGGATCAGTTGTAATACTTTTTCTTGCTGCTGGCGACCGGGGCTTCGCGCTCGACGGGATCGGCGGCCATGCGGGGGGGGCGCTTCGCGGCTTCCGCCGCGTGGAACTGCCCTTCGTCCGAGCGGCTGATCTTGCGCAGCGCGTACAGTCCTTCGAGCACGAAATCGACCGACGCGGCGAGCAGCGGTTCGGCGGCGCGCTTCTGGCCACCCACGTCGCGCGCGCGATCGTGCAGCCCCTGGACCTGCGCGGTGCGCGCGAGCAGGTCGGCCGACGAGAGCGTGTCGTCGATCTGCAGGCTGCCGCCCAGATCGAACCATTCGGTCACCTGTCGCAGATCCGCGTTGGCGAACCAGCCGTTGAACACCGACGCGACGGAGCCGCGGATCAGATCGCGCGCGACGTTGTCGGCCCCCTTCAGTTCCCCCTCGTATTCCAGCTCGAACTTGCCGGTGATGGCGGGCAGCGCGGCGTAGACGTCGGTGACGCGCGGGACCGCCGGGCTTTCGCCGGCGACCAGCGCGCGCCGCTCCGCGTTCGAGACGACGTTCTCGATCAGCGAGATCGGCAGGCGCTGGCTGACGCCGGAGCGCTTGTCCACTTTCTGATCCTGCCGCGCCTGGAACGCGACTTCCTCGACGATCTCGCGGACGAACTGCGGCACGACGACCGGCTGGCCGCCGGCCGTGCGGTCGGTCCAGGCTTCCTGCGCCGTGATCGCCATCGCGTGATGCCGGGTCGCCGGATAGTGCGTGCGGATCTCCGAGCCGATCCGGTCCTTGAGCGGCGTGATGATCTTGCCGCGCGCCGTGTAGTCTTCCGGGTTCGCGCTGAAGACCATCAGCAGATCGAGCGGCATCCGCACGGGATAGCCTTTGATCTGGACGTCGCCCTCCTGCAGGATGTTGAACAGGCCGACCTGAATCTTGCCGGCCAGGTCGGGCAGCTCGTTGATGGCGAAGATGCCGCGATTCGCCCTCGGCACGAGGCCGTAGTGCATCGTCATCTCGTCGGAGAGCTGCAGACTGGCGCGCGCCGCCTTGATGGGATCGAGGTCGCCGATCATGTCGGCGATCGTCACGTCCGGCGTGGCGAGCTTCTCGACGTAGCGCGCGGCGGCCGGCAGCCACGCGACCGGCAGATCGTCGCCGTGCTCGCGCAGGCGCCCGCGGCAGGCGGCGCAGAGCGGCGCGAGCGGGTCATCGTGGATCTCGCAGCCGGCCACGACCGGCAGCCCCTCGTCGAGCAGGGTCGTCAGCGCGCGCAGCAGGCGCGTCTTGGCCTGGCCGCGCAGGCCGAGCAGGATGAAGTTGTGGCGCGAGAGGATCGCGTTGACGATCTGCGGCACGACGGAGTCGTCGTACCCGATGATGCCGGGAAACAGCGTCTCGCCCGTGCGCAGCTTGCGCATGAGGTTGCTGCGAATCTCCGTCTTGACCGGCCGGCGCGGCACGCGACCCGCCTCGACGTCTTTGCGCAGTTGCCCGACCGTGGTTGCCTGTGGGGACGCCATGTCCCGATTCTAACAGGTAGGAGACGCGGGGTGCGGGGGAGCGGAGCGCGGGGCGCGGGGTGCGGGGAGCGGAGCGCGGGGCGCGGAGGGCCGGGTGACGAGCGTGGGGGAGGCGCACGACGGTTCGTGCGGCGTCCCCACGTCCTGCGACCTCACCGCCGGGCCGTGCGGGCGAGCGCCGCGGCGCGCGGGAACAGCACGTGGTTCTCGAGCGCGACGTGCTGCTTCAGATCGTCGGCCAGCGCGTGCAGGCCATGGAACAGCCCCTGAAATGTCGCGCACGCGTCGGCGGGCGCTTCGAATCCGTGTGTGTGCCATGTGAGATCGGCGAGCAACGCTCCCATGACGATGTGCTCGCGCTCGAGATCGTCGAGGAGCGGGTCGAGCGCGTCGGCGCCGGCGTGCGGCTGCCGGTCGAGCTCGGCCATCGCCGGAAACACGTGCTCCTCTTCATCGCGCGTGTGCACCTCGGCCTCGGCCCGGAGCGTGCGGAACGTGTTCGCGACCGCGCCGAGCATCTGGGGCCAGTGGTCGCCGTGCACCCGCAGGACGGTCTGGAGCATGTCTTCGAGCCGCGCGAATTCCTGCCGCTGCGGCACGTGATACGTCGCGATGACGTGAGCGATGAGATCCGACATCGGCGCCAGGCGCCAATCCGGGCCCGCATCCGGTTCGTGGTCGCCGAGCGCGGCGTTCAGGTCCGCGATCACGTTCGCGAGCGGCGCGTCGTGCCCGCCGCACGCCTCGCGCACCGCCATCGCCCCGCCGCAGCAGAAATCGATGCCGTACTGCTGGAACACCTTGATCGTCGCCGGGTACGCCGTCGCGAGCGTGCCCACCGGGGTATCGGCTGTGACAGTCATGATTCGTCTCCTTCGCTTGGACGGCTCTCGTGAACCGCGTCAGACGCGGGCGGTGGTGCGGTGCCAGGCGCAGACGTCTTCGCCGACGCCCGCTTTCGCGTACACGCCATCGCGCGTGCGCCACAGGCAGTGCGACCGCACCAGCGCGGCGAGCGCCTCTGCGCACGTTTCGCGGTCGAGGCTCCAGAGCCGCTGCGCCTGCGCCACCGTGAGCCGCAGCGCGGGCATTTCGCGATACTCCGCGCAGATGCGTTCCAGCAGGTCTTCGTCGAACGTGGGGAATGCTGCGATCATGTCGTCTCCTCGCTTCTGGACTCATGATCGGCGACCGCGGCGAGCCAGTCGTTGCGCTGGCGCAAATACAGGCTTTGGGCTTTGGGCTTTGGGCTTTAGGGGCGCACGGGGCGTTCCTCCGCCCTCCGCCCTCCGCCCTCCGCCCTCCAACATCCGAGTACCATACCGCCGTGTCTCCGCGACCACATCCGGCGCTGGCGCTTGGGCGGCCGCAGGTCTTCGCGCATCGCGGCGGGTCGGCGCTGCGGCCGGAGAATACGCTGGCGGCCTTCGATCACGGTCTGGCGCTGGGAGCGGACGGGCTCGAGCTCGACGTCCACCTCTCGCGCGACGGCATCGTCGTCGTCCACCACGACGCGATGCTGGATCGAACGACCGATGGCCACGGGCCGCTGGCTGCGCTGACGGCTGACGAGCTCGCGCGGCTCGACACCGGCTTTCACTTCACGCCTGCGTCACGGCGCGGCACGTTTCCCTTCCGCGGCCAGGGCATCGGGGTCCCGGCGCTGCGCGACGTGCTGCGGCGCTATGCGCAGGCCTGGTTCATCATCGAGCTGAAGCAGAACGACCCGGCGCTCGCGCGCCGCACCGTCGACGAGCTGCGGGCGGCCGGCGCGGTCGAGCGCGCGGCCGTCGGCTCGTTCGGCACGCGCGTGCTGCGGGCCGTCCGCGCGTCCGAGCCGCGCCTCGTCACCGGTGCGAGCCGCGAGGAGACGCGGTGGGCGCTGTACGCCTCATGGTGCCGGTGGCGCGTGCGGCATCCCCCCTACGACGCCTTCCAGGTACCCGAACGGGCGGGGGGCACCCGCGTCGTCTCGGAGCGGTTCGTCGACTACGCGCATCGCAACGGCGTCGCCGTCCAGGTCTGGACGGTGGACGAGGAAGCCGACATGCGTCGTCTGCTCGAGTGGGGCGTCGACGCGATCATCAGCGATCGCCCGGACGTCGCCGTGCGGGTCGTGAAGAGTTTTCGAAACGGCGCAGGTTGAAGAGCGGTACGGCGCTTGAAGCGGTCAGTCCTCTACGCTCATCAAAGGAGGACCCATGGATCTTCGAGCCAAGTACGATCGCGCCATTCAGACAGCGAAATCGGTGCACATGCAGGGATCGGCTCAGCAGGAAGGAGACAAGCTCCACTTCCACGGCACTGTTCAATCCGACGATGAAAAAAATCAGATCTGGAACGCAATCAAGACAGTGCCCGACTGGCAGAAGGACATCGACGCCGACATTCGCGTCAGTCCGCAGTCGCAGCCGCAGCCGGTCGGCACGAGCGGCAGCAGCTCGGCCCGCACCTATACGGTGAAGGCGGGAGACACGCTGAGCAAGATTGCCAGGGAACACCTTGGCGACGCGAATGCCTACACGCGCATCTTCGAGGCCAACCGCGACGTGCTCTCCGACCCGAACAAGATTCAGCCCGGCCAGACGCTCAAGATCCCCGTGTAGCCAGCTGGCAGCTACTTCGTGGCCGTGAAGCGCGGTTCGATGTCGACGGGCACGTTCGCGAGCCGATCCAGCACGCGTTGCACCTCGGGCCGGACGTTGCCGGTGGCGAGGAGCGCTTTGGCTTTCGGGTAGCTGCCCTCGGCTTCGATCGTCATGATCTCGTGCGTGAGCCCCTCGACGGCTGCCGGAATCTTCGCATCGTCCACGGTGAAGGTGCCGTCGGGGAGCGCCTTGAACGCGCCGGCGTCGAGCAGGTAGTTGAGCTGGACGGCGATGCCGCGGCCGTGCGCTTCGCTGGTGCCGAACCGGATCGACCGGAACGCCGAGGCGAGAAACGTCGTGTACATCGACTTGGCGATGGCCGGGTCGAGCTGCCCGTGATCCGCCAGATACCGGAGCGCCCAGAGGCCCGAGATGTCGGCCTTGGCCTCTTCGATCGCGCTGTAGGTTTCCTTCAGCTCCTGCCGCGCCGTGGTGTGGCGGCCGCCGACGGTGATCTCGTGCGGCCCGAGGCCGTGCATCAGCTCGTGCATCAGGATGTGGGTGAAGAACGCCTCGAAGGAGACCTTCGCCTGATCCGCGGCGGGGAGGGCCACCTTCGAGATCGGCAGGAGCACGACGTTGAACTTCGCGTCCTGCACGTTCTTCAACATCACCCGCTTCGTGCCTTTCTCGCGGACGACCCGCTCGTCGTTGGGGAGGTTGTAGGCCGCGGTCTGGACGCCGCGGTTGCCGTCGCCGGCGGCGAACACCTCGTTGACCACGCGGATTGGCGCCAGCGCGCCGAGCGACGGGTTGCGGTACTTCGGGTCGATCGGCAGGTGGTTCTCGAGTTCCTGCAGGTGCGCACTGAAGCCCTGCAGCTTTCGCGTTTCCGCTTCGTCGCGCACCGTGATGAACGCCTCGAAGGCCGCCTTCGCGTTGAACCACTCGTCTTCGTACACCTCGTAGGGGCCGATCGTCGGCTCGATCGCCGAGTCGAGTTCCATCCAGGCGACGTCGCTCGCGTAGTAATCGTTCGAGAGGAACGCGTCGGCTCGCGCGGCGAGGAACTTCTTCAGCGTCGGGTCGGCAGTGAGCTGCGCCGCCTGCCGGAGCAGATCCGCCGCTTCCGCCAGCTCTCCCTGGTACTCGACGCTGTAGGGAACGGCGGCGAAGTGATCCGCTTCGCGGCGGATGGTCGTGAAGAAGCCGGTCGCCTCGGTGTGGGCGCCGCCGCTCGTTGACGCGATCCAGCGCTGCACGTCGGCCTTGCTGGCGCCGGCGGGATAGAAATTCGCCCCGGCCGGCTTGTCGGGTGCGCCCGGCACGAAGGGCGTGTTGTGATCGAGCCGATCCCACGGTCCTTTGTTGAGCAGGAAGTAGTGCAGCCGCGCGGCGGCCAGCGGCCGGTCCGCGGGGGAGGCCAGCAGCGACTCGCGCGACAGCGTCTGGAGCATCGACGGGTTGCCGGCCCAGACCTGCCTGAGGAAGATGGCGTCCATCAGCCGCGAGGCGTCGACGAGCTTCGTCAGCGCCGCGCGTTCGCTGGCGGGGAGCGACGAGAGGTCGGCGCCGATGTCGGCCGGCGCATAACGGGCGGTCATCTGTCGGAGTTGGTCGAGGCTGGGCATGGGCGTGGACGTCTGGGTTCCGGCGGCGGCCGCGCCGAGGCCGGCGGCCGCGCACGTGAGGACGAACGGCAATCCGGCAGCAAAGCGCATCATGAGCATCAATTATGTACCGCCGGTGGCCGGCCGGCCCTGCTGGCCGCGCCGCGCCGCGCGGTAGTACAATGAAAGGATTGTAGAACGACAGGATTCCTTCGAGGTTCATCCGCGATGAAACAGACGGCGCCACGCGAGAACGCTGACGTCGAGACGCTCGAACAGCGCGAGTGGCTCGAGTCGCTCGATTACGTCATTCAGCAGGGGGACCGCGGCCGGGTGCTGCGGCTGCTCGCCACCCTCCGGCATCACGCGCGCATGAACGGCGTGCAGCTGCCCTTTACCGCGGTCACGGCCTACGTCAACACGCTCCGGCCCGAAGACGAGACGCCGCTGCCCGGCAGCCAGGAGATCGAACGGCGCATCAAGAGCCTCGTCCGCTGGAACGCCATGGCGATGGTCGTCCGCGCGAACCGCGTGTCGGAAGGCATCGGCGGCCACATCTCGACGTACGCGTCGGCCGCGACGCTCTACGAAGTCGGCTTCAATCACTTCTTCCACGGCAAGGGGCGCGACGGCGAAGGGGATCGGATCTTCTTCCAGGGGCACGCGTCTCCCGGCATCTACGCGCGCGCCTTCCTCGAAGGTCGGCTGAGCGCGCAGCAGCTCGAGGACTTCCGCCACGAAACGCGCCCGAGCGGCGGCCTCTCGTCGTACCCGCATCCCTGGCTGATGCCCGATTTCTGGGAGTTCCCGACCGTGTCGATGGGGCTCGGGCCGATCATGTCGATCTACCAGGCGCGCTTTTCGCGCTACCTGGAAGACCGCGGGTTGAAGAAGCCGTCGGACTCGAAAGTGTGGGCGTTCCTCGGCGACGGCGAGACCGACGAGCCGGAAGCGCTGGGCGCGATCAGCCTCGCGGCGCGCGAGAAGCTCGACAACCTGATCTGGGTCGTCAACTGCAACCTGCAGCGCCTCGACGGGCCCGTGCGCGGCAACGGCCAGATCGTGCAGGAGCTCGAGGCCAACTTCCGCGGCGCCGGCTGGAACGTGATCAAGGTGCTGTGGGGGGGCGACTGGGATCCGCTGCTCGCGAAGGACTACGACGGCCTGCTCGCCAAACGCATGGGAGAGATTCCCGACGGGCAGTACCAGAAGTACGCCGTCGAATCGGGCGCGTACGTCCGCGAGCACTTCTTCGGGACCGACCCGCGCCTGCTCGAGATGGTGAAGCACCTCTCCGACGATCAGCTCAAGCGCATGCGGCTCGGCGGACACGATCCGGTCAAGGTCTACAACGCCTACCGCGTCGCCGTCGCGCACAAGGGGCAGCCGACCGTGATCCTGGCGCGCACGATCAAGGGCTACGGACTCGGCGAAGCCGGCGAGGGGAAGAACGTCACCCATCAGCAGAAGAAAATGAACGATGCGGACGTCCGCTCCTTCCGCACCCGCTTCGGTATTCCCATTTCCGACGAGCAGATCGCCGACGCGCCGTTCTACCGGCCCGCCGACGACAGCACGGAGCTGCAGTACCTGCGCGAACGCCGCAAGGCGCTTGGCGGCTACACGCCGACTCGCCAGGTGCGCGTCGAGCCGCTCACGGTGCCGCTCGAGGGCATCTTCGAGGAGTTCTACAAGGGCACCGAGGGGCGCAAGGCTTCGACGACGATGGTTTTCGTCCGGATGCTGTCCAAGCTGCTGCGCGACAAGGAAATCGGCGACCTGATCGTCCCGATCGTCCCCGACGAGGCGCGCACGTTCGGCATGGAGGCGCTCTTCCGCGCCGTCGGCATCTACAACCACGTCGGCCAGAAGTACGAACCCGTCGACATGGACACGCTCCTCTATTACAAGGAAGCGACCGACGGCCAGATCCTCGAGGAAGGGATCACCGAAGCCGGCTCGATGTCGTCGTTCATCGCCGCCGGCACGTCGTACGCGGTGCACGGGATCAACGTGATCCCGTTCTTCGTCTTCTACTCGATGTTCGGCTTTCAGCGGATTGGCGACCTGATCTGGGCGGCCGGCGATTCCCGCGCGCGCGGGTTCCTGCTCGGCGGCACCTCCGGCCGGACGACGCTCGCGGGCGAAGGGCTGCAGCACGAGGACGGCAACAGCCACGCGTACTCGATCGCCTACCCCAACTGCGTGTCGTACGACCCGGCGTTCGCCTACGAACTGGCGGTCATCATCCAGGACGGCATCCGCCGGATGTATCGCGAGCAGGAGAGCATCTTCTATTACCTGACCGTGATGAACGAGCAGTACGAGCAGCCGGGGATGCCCGAGGGGGCGCGCGAAGGCATCCTGAAGGGGCTGTACCGGTTCAAGGCCAGCCCCAACACGAAAGCGAAGGCGCGCGCGCAGCTGTTCGGGAGCGGCGCGATCCTCAACGAGGTCATCAAGGCGCAGGGGCTGCTCGAGAAATACGGCGTCGCCGCCGACGTCTGGAGCGTCACGAGCTACCAGGAGCTGTATCGCGACGGCCATGCCTGCGATCGCTGGAACATGCTGCATCCTGGCGAGACGCCGCGCGTCCCGTACGTCACGCAGTGCCTGAAGGACGCGCCCGGCGTGTTCGTGTCCGCGAGCGATTATCTGAAGGTCCTGTCCGATTCGATCGACCGCTGGATGCCGCGCCGCGTCCGGTCGCTCGGGACCGACGGGTTCGGCCGCAGCGACGACCGCGCGTCCCTGCGGAATTTCTTCGAGGTGGATGCGCGGTTCGTGGCGCTCGCGACGCTCGCCGAACTGCTTCAGGCGCGTCAGATCGACGCCGCCGTCGTCAAGCAGGCGATCGAGGACCTGAACATCGACACCGAGAAGCCGAATCCAGCGATTGCATGATGCCCACAGAATTCAAGCTCCCCGAACTCGGCGAGAACGTCAGCGCCGGCGATGTGCTCCGCGTGCTCGTGAAGCCGGGTGACGCCGTCCAGGCCGATCAGCCCGTGCTCGAGCTCGAGACCGACAAGGCGACCATCGAAGTACCGTCGAGCGTCGCGGGCACCGTCAGGGAGGTCAGGGTCAAAGAGGGCCAGAAGGTGAAGGTCGGCGAGACGATCCTCACCCTCGACGAATCGGGCGCCGGCAAGGCCAAGGCGGCCGCGCGCAGCGAAGGGCCGAAACCGCAGCCGGCGGCGGCGCCCGAGCAGGGCGGCCTGAGCCAGAAGGCGCCGGGCCAGCCCGAACGGCCGTCCACCGGCGAAGGGGCCGCCGCGGCAGCCGCCGTCCAGGAGACGGCGCAAGCCGCGCCGCGCCCCCCCGCGCACAGCGGCCAGCGGCTGCCCGAAGACGAACTCGAGCCGCCCGCTCCCGCCAGACCGAAGCGCGGCGAAGTGGTCGACATCCGCGGCGGCACGCGCCCCGCGGTCGAACCCGCGTTGCCGGAAGGACCGGCCGCTCCCGCGGCGCCGTCGGTGCGCCGCATCGCGCGCGAACTGGGGGTCGAGATCGGGCAGATCGCCGGCTCGGGCCCGGGCGGCCGGATCACGACCGACGATGTGCAGGGATACGTCCGTGAGGCGCTCGCGGGAAGCACCGGCGCGGGTCCGGCGGAGGCCTTCCCCGACTTCGAGAAATGGGGGGACGTCGAACGAAAGCCGGTGAGCAACGTGCGCCGCAAGACGGCGGAACACCTCGGCCACGCGTGGAACGTGATCCCGCACGTGACGCAGCACGACCGCGCCGACATCACCGCCCTCGAGGCGCTGCGCAAGCAGTACGGGCCGCAGGCCGAGAAGGCGGGCGGCAAATTGACGATGACCGCGATCGCGCTGAAGGTGGTCGCGGGCGCGCTGCGGCGCTTCCCGCAGTTCGCCTCGTCGATCGACCCGGCGCGGGGACAGATCGTCTACAAGAAGTACGTGCACGTCGGCGTGGCGGTCGACACCGACCGCGGGCTGCTCGTGCCGGTGATTCGCGACGTCGACCGCAAGGGGATCCTCGATCTGGCGGTGGAGCTGGCGAAGGCGTCGGACAAGGCGCGCGCCGGCAAGCTGTCGCTCGAGGAGATGTCGGGCGGCGTGTTCACGATCAGCAACCTCGGGGGGATCGGCGGCACCTCGTTCACGCCGGTCGTCAACTGGCCGGAGGTCGCGATCCTGGGAATCTCGCGCGCGCGCGTCGAACCGGCGTTCGACGGCGATACCTTCCAGCCGCGCCTGATGCTGCCGTTGTCGCTCTCGTACGACCACCGCATGATCGACGGCGCCGACGCCGCGCGCTTCGTGCGCTGGGTGGCGGAGGCGATGGAACAGCCCTTCGTGCTCGCGCTCTGATCCGCCGATGCCGTCCACGCAACTCGTTGTCGTCGGCGCCGGTCCCGGTGGGTACGCGGCCGCCTTCTACGCCGCCGACCGCGGCATGCAGGTCACGCTCGTCGATCCGGAACAGAACCCGGGCGGCGTGTGCCTGTACCGCGGCTGCATCCCGTCGAAGGCGCTGCTGCACGTGGCCGACGTCATCGGCGAGGCGCACGACGCCTCGGCGTTCGGGATCAGCTTTGCGCCGCCCGCCATCGACGTCGATCGCGTCAGGGGCTTCAAGAACCAGGTCGTCGCGCAGCTCACCGGCGGCGTCGGCCAGGTCGCGAAGCTCCGCAAGATCACCTACGTCCAGGGGCTCGCGACCTTCGTCGATCCGCACACGATCGACGTCGCCCTGACCGCCGGCGGCTCGGAGCGGTTGACCTTCGAGCACGCGATTCTCGCGACCGGTTCGCGCCCGGCGACGATCCCCTCGCTGGCCATCGACAGTCCGCGCGTGATGAACTCGTCGGGCGCGCTGGACCTGCCCGACATTCCGGGGTCGCTGCTCGTGATCGGCGGCGGGTACATCGGGCTCGAGCTGGGCACCGTGTATGCCGCGCTCGGCAGCCGCGTCACCGTCGTCGAGATGACCGGCGGCCTGCTGCCGGGCGCCGATCGCGATCTCGTGAACATCCTGGCGAAACGGATCGACGCGATCTGCGAAGCCGTGCGCCTGAAGACGAAAGTGACCGCGATGAAGGCGGCCGGCGGCGGGGTCGCGGTGACGTTCGAAGGGGAAGTCGAGCAGAAGGAACAGACGTTCGACCGCGTGCTGGTGGCGATCGGGCGGCGGCCGAACTCGGCCGTGCCTGGACTCGACCGGACACGGGTCGCTATCGATCCCCGCGGGTTCGTCGTCGTCGACCCCAGTCGCCGGACCGCGGAGCCGTCCATTTACGCCATTGGCGACGTCGTTGGCGAACCGATGCTCGCGCACAAGGCGTCTCACGAAGGGCGGGTCGCGGTCGATGCGATTGCCGGCGAGCGCGTGGCGTTCGAGCCGCTCGCGATTCCGGCCGTCGTGTTCACGGATCCGGAACTGGCCTGGTGCGGCCTGACCGAAACCGATGCCCAGAAGGCCGGACGCAAGGTCACGATCGCGCGCTTCCCCTGGGGCGCCTCGGGCCGCGCGATCACGCTCGGCCGGACCGACGGTCTGACCAAGCTGGTGCTCGATCCCGACGACGGGCGCATTCTCGGGATGGGGATCGTCGGACCCGGCGCGGGCGAGCTGATTTCGGAGGGGGTGCTCGCCGTCGAGATGGGGGCGACGGCGCGCGACCTGAGCCTCACGATCCATCCGCATCCGACGCTCTCGGAGACGGTGATGGAATCGGCCGAGGTGTTCTTCGGCCATGCGACGCATGTGTACCGTCCGAAGCGCGGCGAGGTTCGTCAGCCCGTCGAGGGCTGACCCACGGATGCTGTGGGTCAGGGCGCTATGCCCTGACCAGTGTTGTTGACCATATTTCAGAGGCCGATGATGTCCACTCCTGTTTCGACACTTCCCGCGCAACCCCGGCCCGAGACCGCCTCGACGGCCCACGGATCGGAGGTGACGCTCAACGCGGCATTCGCGGGCGTGCGCCGCATTCCGACGCCCGTCAACGAGCCGAACCGCTCGTATGCGCCGGGCAGCCCCGAACGCGCCGAGCTGAAGGCGCGGCTCGACGCGATGGCCTCCGAGCAGATCGAGATTCCGCTCGTGATCGGCGGCAAGGAAATCCGCACGGGCAAGACGGCGAAAACGGTGATGCCGCACGAGCATGCGCACGTGCTCGCCACCTATCACCTGGCCGGGCCCGAGCACGTGCAGCAGGCGATTGCCGCCGCCGCGGCCGCCAGGCGCGAATGGTCGGCGTGGCCCTGGCAGGATCGCGCGGCGGTCCTGCTGCGCGCCGCCGAACTGCTCTCGACGAGCTGGCGCGCCACCCTCAACGCGGCGACGATGCTCGGACAGTCGAAGACGGCGTTTCAGGCCGAGATCGACGCCGCGTCCGAGATGGCCGATTTCTGGCGCTTCAATTCGGCGTTCGCACAGGAGCTGTACAGCGAGCAGCCGATGAGCAGCCCCGGCGTGTGGAACCAGATGGAGTACCGCGCGCTCGAAGGGTTCGTCTACGCGATCTCGCCGTTCAACTTCACCGCGATCGGCGGCAACCTGACGACGGCGCCGGCGCTGATGGGCAATACCGTCATCTGGAAGCCGGCGTCGACGGCGATGCTGAGCGCGCACTACACGCTGCGCCTGCTCGAAGCGGCGGGGCTCCCCCCCGGCGTGATCAACTTCGTGCCGGGCAATGCCGTCGAGATCTCCAACGTGCTGCTCGACTCGCCGGAGCTGGCCGGCGTCCACTTCACCGGGAGCACCGCCGTCTTCAACAGCATGTGGAAGAAGGTCGGCGAGAACATCGGCCGCTATCGCGGCTATCCGCGGCTCGTGGGCGAGACCGGCGGCAAGGACTTCATCGTCGTGCACCCGTCGGCCGACCCCGCGGCGGTGGCCGTCGCGATCGCGCGGGGCGGCTTCGAGTATCAGGGGCAGAAGTGCTCGGCGGCCAGCCGCGTCTACGTGCCGCAGTCGCTCTGGAACGAGGTGCGCGATCGCACGATCGCGCTGATGCAGGACATCAAGATGGGGGACCCGCGCGATTTCCGCAACTTCCTCGCGGCGGTCATCGACAGGAAGGCATTCGACAAGATCGGCGAGTATCTGTCGCACGCCAAGCAGCACGCGAAGATCGTCTACGGCGGGGCGGTGAGGGGGGAGTCGGGCTACTTCATCGAGCCCACGCTCCTGCAGACCGACGACCCCGGCTATCGTGCGCTCTGCGAAGAGATCTTCGGACCGGTCGTGACCGCCTACGTGTATCCCGATCAGGCGTGGGAAGAGACGCTCGGGATCGTCGACCGGACGTCGCCGTATGCGCTGACGGGCGCCGTGTTCAGCCGCGATCGCGTCGGGGTCCGGGAAGCGATGAGCGCGCTGCGCAACGCGGCCGGGAATTTCTACGTGAACGACAAGCCGACGGGCGCGGTCGTCGGGCAGCAGCCGTTCGGCGGCGCGCGGGGATCGGGGACGAACGACAAGGCGGGCTCGAAGCTGAACCTCGTGCGCTGGATCAGCGCGCGCACGATCAAGGAAACGTTCGCCCCGGCGGTGGACTACCGGTATCCGTTCATGGCCGAGAAGTAATCGAGTGCCTGGCACCGTTGGCACGTCCCTTTCCGCAAGGACGTTGCCAAAGGTGCCAGGCACCGGGCTAGCGGTGCGAGCCCGGTCCGGGGTTGTCCTGCGGCGGCGCCGCGCCGGCCGGTCCACGGCCGGTGTTCCCTTCCTTGTATTTTTCCTGCTGCGACTCGCACGTATCCGAAATCTTCGAGATGTGCTCGGCCGCGATCAGCGCGGCCCAGCCGTTGGCGTTCGCGCCGCGCGGCGGCACCGTCGACGGCTTGACGCCGCGATCGGTGGTCGAGGACGCGTCCGGCGCCGATTCGCGCAGCGCCGTCTGCGGATCCGTCGAGCCGCCCGTGCCCATCGTATTGCCGCCAGTCTCGGCCACGCGCCCGTCGACCGCGACGCGCTTGCCCAGGAACGGACCGAGGTCCGTCGAGCCGCCGCTCAGCCGGGCCCACGACCCGTCGAGCACGGCGCGGCCGTGCTCCATCGACGTGTTGCCGCGCGGTTCGGTCGCCGGAGGCACGTTCACCACGTCCTGCAGCACGTACTGGTCATGGCCTGGCGCCGCCTGGACGCAGCCTTCCAGCTTGACGATGTCCCCTTTGTCGCGGTCGGGGTTGGGCTTGCCGCTGCACGCGAACACGGCCGCTCCGACGAGCAGCGCCAGCGCCGCATGCGAAACGTGGTTCCTCATCCAATCCTCCTGATCTCCTGATCTCCTGATCTCGTTGCTTGCGGAGCAGGCAACCCCAATTGTATCTGAGACTCTACCGCTCGATTTCCTGGCGCGCGCGGCGGAACACCGAGGCGAGCATCGCGGGCGTGAGTCTGCCGGTATTCGTGTTCTGGCGGCTGGGGTGGTACGCGGCGATCACGATCGGGCCTCCGGGCGGGCGGGACACGGCGCCGTGGGCGAATCGGGGGCGCGGCCGGACGCACGTGCCGTTGGTGGCGAGCAGACGCCAGGCGGCGTCGAAGCCGATCCGTCCGAGGCAGACGATGGCGCGCAGCCGGGGCAACGCGGCGGCTTCGGCGACGAGATGCCGGTGGCATTCCGCGATTTCGCCGGGCGTGGGCTTGTTGTCCGGCGGCGCGCAGCGCACCGCCGAGGCGATGTAGGCGTCGTGCAGCGCGAGTCCGTCGCCGGCGTGCTGCGACGTCCGGATGTTGGCGAAGCCGCCGGCGTGCATCGCGGCCATCAGGAAGTCGCCCGAGCCATCGCCGGTGAACACGCGTCCCGTGCGGTTCGCGCCGTGCGCCGCGGGCGCGAGCCCCAGCACGAGCAGCCGCGCCTCGGGATCGCCGAAGCCGGGTACCGGACGTCCCCAGTACTCGTCGTGGCGATGCGCGCGCTTCTTGTCGCGCGCGATCCGCTCGCAATACGTCCGGAGCCGGGCGCACGCGTGGCAGTCGACGATCTGCCGGCGGACGAGGTCGAGGGAGGTGGAGGCTTCGGCCCGGGACCGGACGAACACGGCGGGCGCTGTCGCGAGCACGTTCACGGACGGGCGAGCAGCGCGTCGGCCTGTTCGTGCGCGTGGTACGAGCTGCGGACGAGCGGACCCGATTCGACGTGGCCCAGTCCGAGCGACTCGCCGATGCGCTTCAGCTCCGCGAACTCCGCCGGGGTGTAATAACGCACCATCGGGAGGTTCGCCGGCGAGGGCCGCAGGTACTGCCCGATTGTGACGATCTGGCATCCGGCGCCGTGCAGATCGCGCAGCGTCGAGACGACCTCGTCCCATGCCTCGCCGAGCCCCACCATCAGGCCGGACTTGGTCGCGACGGCTGGCGCGTACGCCCGCGCGCGCGCGAGCACCTGCAGGGCGCGATCGTAGCGGCCGCCGGGCCGCGCCGCGCGGTAGAGGCGCGGCACCGTTTCGATGTTGTGGTTCAGCACGTCGGGACCGGCGTCGAGCACGGTGTGCAGCGCGTCTTCGCGGCCCTGGAAGTCCGGAATCAGGACCTCGATGCGGCAGCGCGGCTGCCGCGCGCGGGTTTCGCGGATCGTCCGGGCGAAGTGGCCGGCGCCGAAGTCGGCGAGATCGTCACGGTCCACCGACGTGACGACCACGTAGTCGAGTCCCAGCGTCTGGACCGCGCTCGCGACCTTCGCGGGCTCGCCGGGATCCGGCGCGCCGGGGGTGCCGTGCACGACGTTGCAGTAGCCGCACGAGCGCGTGCAGGTGTCGCCGAGGATCATGAAGGTCGCGGTGCCATGGTGCCAGCATTCGCCGATGTTCGGGCAGTTGGCTTCCTCGCAGACCGTGTGGAGTCCGAGATCCCGCATCAGGCCTTTGAGACGGCGGTAGTTCTCGGAGCCGGGCGCGCGCACCTTCAGCCAGTCGGGCTTCGGCTGCCGAGGCAGCTCGTGCGCTCGCGTCTTTCGGCCGCGGATGAACGTCAGAGGGGCAGTCGTCACGAGAATGCGCGCCGGCGGTTCACTATCGATTTTATACTAGGTACATGTCGTCACTGGCGATCACGTGGTTCGGGCATGCGACGTTCGTGCTGACCTCCCCCGGCGGGCGGCATATCGTGCTCGACCCGTGGCTCGACGGGAACCCGGCGGCCCCCAAAGGGGCGCGCATCGACAAGGCGGACGTGATTCTCGTGTCGCACGGCCACTCGGACCATGCGAGCGACGTCGTCCCGGTGGCGCGCGCGACGGGGGCGCCGGTGTACGCGATTTTCGAGCTGGCGGTGTGGCTCCAGGGCAAGGGGCTGCAGAACGTGCAGGGCATGGGGATTGGTGGGACCGTGAAGGTCGCGGGCCTGGAGATCTCGATGGTGCCGGCGGTGCACTCGAGCAGCGTTCAGGAGGACGGCCGGATCGTTTATCTCGGCGAGCCGGCCGGATTCGTGATTCGGATGGAAGATGGCCGCGCCGTCTACTTCGCGGGCGATACGGCACTGTTCGGCGACATGCGCCTGATCCGCGAGCTGTACGCCCCGGAGATTGCCCTGCTGCCGATCGGCGATCACTTCACGATGGGCCCGGACGCGGCCGCGCGCGCGTGCGAGATGCTCGGCGTCCGCCAGGTGGTTCCGATGCACTACGGCACCTTCCCGGCCCTGACCGGCACGCCCGATCGCCTGAAGCAGCTCGTGGCGCCGCTCGGGATCGACGTGCTCGTCCTCACGCCCGGCGAAACGGCGGCGTAGGCTTTGGGTCTTGGGCTGTCGGCTTTGGGAGGTTCCTAAAGCCTAAAGCCTAAAGCCTAAAGCCCAAAGCCTGCTTCGCCATGCGCGGCGCGCATCGCACCCATGCGAAATCTATGCGTGACGCGCATGGGTGAGGCGCTTATCATGCGCGCATGATGAACACCGAGCACGCCTCCACCCGTACCCTCACCATCGTTCTCGAAGAATCCGACTGGCGCGCGCTGCGCGCGGCCGAGCCGGACGCCATTGGCTGGCTGCAGGCCCGTATCCGGGAGCGCCTCACGCCGCCGTCCCCCGACCGTCGCACGCCGGTGGCCTCGACCGGTACCGACACCTGGTACGACGAGTACTGATCCGCGAACGCGTCACGCGGTCTCCCACGATCAGCGTCCGGGCGCCAGCCGGAGCCGCGGCAGCGTCCGGCCGAGCGCGTCGAACATTTCCTGCACGAGGCGCGGCACGCGGGGGGCGCGCACGTAGACCCAGCCGGTCTCGCGGACGAGCGTCACCCCTTCCAGACGCGCGCAGTGCAGCTGGCGCGCGCGGACTTCGCGCGCGATCGCCTGATAGGGCGCGATCGTCATGCCCATGCCCGCCATGACGAGCGCCTTCAGGATTTCGACGTTCTCCGTTTCCATCACGATCGCCGGCTGAATCTGCTCGCGCGCGAACATCGCGTCGATCACCCGGCGCGTGCTCGAGCCGCGCTCGAACAGCACGCAGGCCTGGCGATCCAGATCGCGCGGCGCGACCCGGCGTTTGCGCGCCAGCGGATGCGAGGCGGGGGTGACGAGCAGCAGCTCTTCGCGCATGGCCGGCACCTGCACGAGATCCGCTCCGTCGACCGGCAGCGTCAGGAGCGCGACGTCGACGGCGCCGCTGCGCAGCTTCTCGACGAGCTGCGGCGTCGCGCCGGTCGTCAGCTTCACTTCCACGTCCGGGTGACGCGTGCGATACGTCTTCAGCAGCGACGGAAACACGTGCAGGCACACCGTCATCCCCCCCGCGAGGTGAATCGTCCCGCTGAGCGTGTGCTGATGATCGACGATCGACGCGGTGGTGTCGCGAATGTCGCCGAGCACGCGCCGCGAAAGCTGCAGCAGCGACTCTCCCGCGCCGGTCAGCCGCACCTTGCGTCCGAGCCGCAGGAACACCGGCTCGCGCAGCTCCTCTTCGAGCAGCAGGACCTGCCGGCTGATGGCCGACTGCGAGACGTGCAGCTGCCTGGCGGCTGCCGTGAACGAGCCCGTGTCGGCGACGACGCGAATGATGTCGAGCTGCCGGAGATCCACGAGGGGATGCTATCGTAATTGGCCGGTGGGCTTCGCCCCGCCGGCCCGCGGCGACGTTCCGTCGTCTCAACAGCATGCTTCAGGACCTGCGCTACGCGATCCGCACCCTGCGCCAGGCGCCCGGCTTCACGGCGGCCGCCGTCCTGGCGCTGGCCCTCGGGATCGGCGCGAATACCGCCGTCTTCAGCGTCGTGGACGCCGTCCTGCTGAAACCGCTGCCGTACCCGGAGCCGGATCGGCTGGTGCGGCTGTACGAGGGCAATCCAGGCGAGGGGATCGACCGTGGAGAGGTGTCGGCGGGCACGTTCGCCGACTGGCGCGCGCGCAGCCGGACGCTCGAGGGGCTGGCAGCCTACGCGATCCCGTTCAATGGCGAGACGCTGTGGACGATCGGCGATCGTGTGCAGGTCGTGAAAACCGCGACGGCCTCTCCGGGTCTGTTCGATCTGCTGCGCGTGCGCCCGATTCTCGGACGGCCGCTCAGCCCCGAAGCGGAGACCGTCGCACCTGGCGCCGTGGGACAGTTCGTGATCGGCTACGGTTTGTGGCAGCGTGCATTCGGCGGTGATCGGGAGATTGCCGGACGCCGGGTGATGCTGGAAGGTCGGCTGCCGCGCGAGATTGTCGGGGTGATGCCGCGCGGATTCGCATTCCCCGACGGGACCGACGCGTGGACCAGCCTGCCGATCGGCCCTGTGCCGCCGGCGCAGCGCCGGTCGCACTCATTCGGGGTCCTCGCCCGTATCGCGCCCGGCCGGACGATCGAGGACGTGCGGCGCGAGCTTGGCGGCATCTCCACGCAACTCCAGTCGGAGCAGCCCGCGAGCAACAAGGGATGGATCGCGCAGATCGAGCCGCTCGCCGGCTCGGACAGTGCCAGCACGCGGCTCGCCTTGATCGCGCTGCTGGCCGCGGTGGCGGGCGTGCTGTTGATCGGCTGCGCGAATGTCGCCAACCTGCTCTTCGCACGAGCCGCGGGCCGCCGCCAGGAAACGGCCGTGCGGATGGCCCTCGGCGCCGGCTGGAGGCGCCTGGTTCGGCAGTGTTTGACCGAGGCGGCGCTGCTGTGCGGCGCTGGCGTGGCGGCGGGCCTCGCGATTGGCTATTGGATCGCGCGCGTGCTGGTCCGCCTCGCACCGTCGGACATTCCGCGGCTGTCCGACGTGGGTATCAACGCCGCAGTGCTCGTCTTCGCGCTTGCCGCCGGCGTCGCCTGCACGGTGTTGACAGGGCTGGCGCCCGCGCTGCAGGCTGCGCGCGCGGAATTCCACGGCGGTGTTCGGCGAGACGCGCGGACGGCCACCGCGACCGGCGCTCGCGTGCGGCGCTGGTTGACCGGCGTGCAGGTCGCCGTGGTGCTCACGCTGTTGGCGGGCGCGCTGTTGTTCGTACGGACGTTCGTGAACCTTCGGGGAGTAGATCTCGGGTTTCATCCCGCGCACGTCATGGAAGTCGAAGCCCGGTGGCCCGTTGGGCGGCTGTTCCAGGCCGCGCCGGGTCAGCGTCCCTGGGTTCACGTGCAACAGGCCGTCGACGGGTTGATGGCGGCCGTTGAGGCGGTGCCCGGCGTAGACGCCGCCGGACTCGTCACCCAGGTACCGCTCGCGACGGATCCCGCGAGCGGCGGCGTCTGGCCGGCGGATGCGCCGGGCGCCACGGGCAGCCATCCCCCGACCGATCCGCGCGATCGATGGCAAGCGGATCTGGTCGTCGTCACGCCGGGTTACTTCAGGGCGCTGGAAATCCCCTTTCTTCGCGGCCGAAATTTCGGTCCCGCCGATCGCTTCACCGACGAGCAGTTGAACCACCCTGCGCTGCAGCAGCTTGGCGTGGCCGTCGTCAATGCGGCGTTCGCTGCCCGCTATTTTCACGGCCAGGAGGCGATTGGTCGACTGCTCGGGTCCGACGAAGGCGTCTCCCCCGCCCCTCGACTGATCGTCGGCGTCGTGGGTGATGTGCGCGGCCGTGCCGTCGCCGAGGTCGCCCGCCCGACCGTGTATGTCCCTCACGCCCAGAACCCGGACGTGCTCAGACCGTCATTGGTGATTCGCTCCACTCTGCCGTTCGATGCGATCGCGGCCGCCGTGCGCGATCGCATCGCGGCATACGATCCGCAGTTGCTGGTGCTGCGGATGCGCCCGATGGACGCCGTGATCTCCGGAGCGCTCGCGCGCCCACGGTTCAATCTGCTGCTGTTGTGCTCGTTTGCGGCCGTGGCGCTCGCACTGGCCGCGATAGGCATCTACGGTGTGCTCGCCTACCTGGTCGCCCAGCGCACGCGCGAGATTGGCATCCGTGTCGCCCTCGGCGCACGCGCCGTCGACGTCCTGCGGCTGATCCTTCGAGAAGCGATGATTCCCGTGCTCGTGGGTGGAGCCGTCGGCATGATCGCCTCAGCCCTCGCAACCCGAACGATCGGGTCGCTGCTGTTCGGCGTGACGCCGCTGGATCCGGTGAGCCTTGCCGGCGCCCCCGCCATCCTGGTCGGGGTCGCGCTGCTCGCCTGCTACCAGCCGGCACGCCGCGCGCTGCGGGTCGATCCGCTGATCGCGCTGAGAGACGAGTAGGGACCGGCATCTCACGCGACACGCACCTTCGCGGCGATCTCGTCGACGACCTCCGCGATCACACGGCCGGACGTCTGCACCGTGTATTCGGCGCTCTCGTACAACGGCTCCCGCGCGGCGAGCAGGGCCCGCAGATCCGCCATCGCCTGCGGATGGTCCGCCATCGGGCGGCGATCTCCCTGGCGCACGACGCGGTTCCAGTGATCCTCGGGGCTCGCGCGCAGCCACACGGTCGCCGCCGCGCCGCGCAGCAGCGCATACGTCTCGGGAGACGTCACGAGGCCGCCGCCCGTGGCCAGCACCATCGGCCGGCGCTCCGCGAGCAATTCCGCCAGCGACTCGCGCTCGAGCCGCCGATAGTAGTCCTCGCCGTGCAGCGAGAACAGCTCCGCCAGACTCAGTTCCGCCGCGCGCTCGATGCGTCGATCCAGTTCGACGAACGGGACGTGCCGGCGGCGCGCGAGCTGGCGTCCGACCGTCGTCTTGCCCGCGCCGCGCAGCCCCAGCAGCGCCACGACGAGCGGCCGCTCGTCGTCGCGGTCGTCGAGCAGCGCCGCCGGGGTGGTGTCGAGCGCGCGCGCGACGTCGGCGAGCCGTTTGACGGAAATATTCGCGCGCCCCGCCTCGAGCTGAACCAGGAAACGCAGCGACACGCCGGACAGCTCCGACAGCGCGCGACGCGTCTGATGCCGTGCCGCCCGGGCCGAACGGATCCGGCCGCCCAACCGCCGGAGCACATCGTCTTCGCGCATGGGGGTAGGTGCAGTATATAGCGCTTACAGCGCCATTACGAGCACTATACTGCCTTGACATGGTGCAGGGGCGACGGTACGCTGAGGACGTGGAAACCCCCACCCGGACGCCTGCGCCCCCTGTCTCGTTCGAAACCGCGCCCGATCGCTACAAGCACTGGAAGCTGACGTTCGAGGGGCCGGTCGCGACGCTTGCGATGGACGTCCAGGAGGACGCCGGCCTCTCGCCCGACTATCGCCTCAAACTCAATTCGTACGATCTTGGCGTCGACATCGAGCTCGCCGACGCGATCCTGCGCCTGCGCTTCGAGCATCCCGAGGTCCACACCGTCGTCGTCACGAGTCCGAAGGAACGGGTGTTCTGCGCCGGCGCCAACATCTTCATGCTCCGCGGCTCGACGCACGCCTGGAAGGTGAACTTCTGCAAGTTCACCAACGAGACGCGTCTCGCGATGGAAGACGCGAGCCAGCATTCGGGGATCAAGTTCCTCGCGGCGCTCAACGGCATCTGTGCCGGCGGCGGCTACGAGCTGGCGCTCGCCTGCGACGAAATCCTCCTCGTCGACGACGGCAATTCGGCGGTCAGCTTGCCGGAGACGCCGCTGCTCGCCGTCCTGCCGGGCACGGGCGGCCTCACGCGCGTCGTCGACAAGCGCAAGGTGCGGCGCGATCTGGCGGACGTGTTCGGCACCGTCGCGGAAGGCGTGAAGGGACGCCGCGCGGTCGAGTGGCGGCTCGTCGACGCGGTGTATCCGACGAGCCAGTTCCGCAAGAGGGTGGGCGAGCGCGCGCTGGAGCTCGCGGCCGCCTCCGATCGGCCGTCCTCCGGGCCGGGCATCGCGCTCGGGCCGCTGCATCCGGTCGTTCGCGACGACGCCATCCATTATTCGTCGGTCACGGTGGACATCGATCGCGACAAGCGCGTCGCGACCCTCACGGTCGTGGGCCCTGGCGCCAATGAGCCCTCGACGCCGTCCGAGATCGTCGCCGCGGGCGATCGGTTCTGGCCGCTGCGCGCGTTCCGGGAGCTCGACGACGCCGTGCTGCGGCTGCGCGTCAACGAGCCGCTCATCGGCACCGTGCTGGTCAAGACGGCCGGCGATCAGCCGGCGATGCTCGCGATGGATGCGACGCTGCTGGCGCACCGCGATCACTGGCTCGTCCGCGAGATCGTGCTGCTGATGAAGCGGACGCTGAAGCGCATCGACCTGACCGCGCGCAGCTTCTTCGCGCTCATCGAGCCGGGGAGCTGTTTTGCCGGTTCGCTCTTCGAACTGGCGCTCGCCTGCGATCGACAGTACATGCTCGACGATCCCGAGCAGGAGAACACGATCGCGCTGTCGGGGATGAACGGGGAAGCGCTCCCGATGAGCAACGGCCTGACGCGCCTGCAGACGCGCTTCCTCGGCGAACCGGCGCGCGTCGATCTGGCGCTGAAACACGAGGGCCCGTTCGACCCGCAGGAGGCGCTCGAGGTCGGGCTCGTCTCGTTCGCGCCCGACGAACTCGACTGGGACGACGAAGTGCGGCTGGCGGTCGAGAGCCGGGCGTCGCTCTCGCCCGACGCGCTGACCGGGATGGAGGCCAACCTGCGCTTCCCCGGCCCCGAGACGATGGAGACGAAGATCTTTGGACGGCTGACGGCGTGGCAGAACTGGATCTTCCAGCGGCCGAACGCCGTCGGCGAGAAGGGCGCGCTCACGTCGTACGGATCGCAGTCGCGCCCGGAATTCGACTTCAACAGAACATGAGCCTCCAGCCTCCAGCCGCCAGCTTCCAGCTCGATAAGGAAGAAGGTCTTCCTTGTGCGCTGGCAGCTGGGAGCTGGGAGCTGGGAGCTGGCAGCTGATGAGGCGTCAGTATGATTTCAGCCGAACGGATTCCCAACAACGTTGGCCTGTCGAGCAACAAGCGTCTGCAGCGCGCGCTCGAGCACTGGCAGCCGAAGTACATCCAGTGGTGGCGCGACATGGGGCCGCAGGGGTTCCAGAACTACCATCAGGTATTCGTGCGCACGGCGGTCAGCGTGGATCCCGCCGGGTGGGCGCATTTCGAGTACGTGAAGCTGCCGGAGTATCGCTGGGGCATTTTTCTCGCGGATCCCGTCCACGACCGCCGCGTCGGCTTCGGCGACTTCCTCGGTCAGCCGGTGTGGCAGGAGGTGCCGGGGGAGTTCCGCAATCAGTTGCGGCGGCTCGTCGTGACGCAGGGAGACACCGAGCCGGCGAGCGTCGAGCAGCAGCGGTGGCTGGGGCAGCGCTGCCCGAGCCTGTACGACCTGCGCAACCTCTTTCAGGTGAACGTCGAGGAAGGGCGGCACCTCTGGGCCATGGTGTATCTGCTGCACTCCTACTTCGGCCGGGACGGCCGCGACGAAGCGGAGGAGTTGCTCGAGCGGCAGAGCGGCAACCGCGACAAGCCGCGCATTCTCGAGGCGTTCAACGAGCCCATCGAGAACTGGCTCGACTTCTTCATGTTCACGATGTTCACGGACCGCGACGGCAAGTCGCAGCTGCTGTCGCTCTCGGAGAGCTCGCTCGACCCGCTGTCGCGCACGACGCGCTTCATGCTGACGGAGGAGGCGCATCACATGTTCGTCGGCGAGACGGGGATCGCGCGGATCCTCGAGCGCACCTGTCAGTTGATGAAGCAGAGCGGCTTCGCGGAAGACGTCCGGCGAATCGGCGGGATCGATCTGCCGGCCATCCAGAAGTTCATCAATCTCTGGTTCAGCCTCAGCCTCGACCTGCACGGCAACGAGATCTCGACCAACGCGGCCTCGTACTTCGCCAACGGCCTGAAGGGGCGCGCGTACGAAGAGAAGTGGGACGACCACGCGGCGACCGAGACCATCTACGATCTCGAGGTGGCGGCCGACGGCCGGCTCGAACGCCGGCAGATCCCGATGCGCACGGCCATGAACGAGGTGCTGCGCGACTGGTACGTCGGCGACTGCCAGGCGGGGGTGACGCGGTGGAACCGCATCCTCGAGCGCCACGGCCTGTCCGACCGGCTGCGGCTGCCGGACCGCAAGTTCAACCGCAACATCGGCATGTTCTCGTCGCTGCACTTCGATCCCAACGGCGTGCCGCTCTCCGACGAGGAGTGGACGCGGCGGCGCTACGAGTTCCTGCCGGCCGCCGCCGATCGCGAGTTCCTCCTGAGCATCATGAACGAGCCGGTGTACGAAGCAGGGAAGTTCGCCAACTACATCGCGCCGCCAACGCGCGGTGTGCACCGGACGCCGGTCAACTTCGAGTACGTGCGGACGGAGCTGTAGGCGCGGAGTGCGGGGCGCGGAGGCGCGGGGCGCGGCGCGCAGGGACGCGGCGCGGCACGCCGGGCGGGGCGTCCGACGCAACCGAGGGCCCGGAACCCGGAACCCGGGAACCCTGACTGGAAACTGGAAACTGGAAACTGGAAGCTGGAAGCTGTGTCATGACAAAGATCGACATCGCGATCAGCGAGGGCGTGTTCGTCATCGAGCTGAACGAGCCGCCGGCCAACACGTACTCGTACGAGATGATGCGCGAGCTGGACGAGGCGGTGCTCGCCGCGCGCATGGACCCCCAGGTGCACGTCATCGTGCTGCGCGGCGCGGGGGAAAAGTTCTTCTGCGCGGGGGCCAACATCGGGACGCTCCAGGGGGCCGCGCCGGACTTCAAGTACTACTTCTGCCTGCACGCGAACGAGACGCTCACCCGGCTCGAGCAGACGCCGAAGCTCGTGATCGCGGCGCTCAATGGGCATACGGTGGGCGGCGGCCTCGAGGTGGCACTCGCGGCCGACATGAGAATTGCCCGGCAGGGGCCGGGGAAGATCGGGCTGCCGGAAGTCTCGCTCGGCGTACTGCCCGGCACCGGCGGCACGCAGCGGCTGGCGCGGCTGGTCGGCAAGGCGCGCGCGATCGAACTGATGGCGACCGGGCGCCTGATGTCGATGGACGAGGCGCGGGCGCTCGGGATCGTCACCGACGTCTGGGGAGATGCGGAGTTGAAGGGCCGATCGTTTGGCGACGCCGTGTTCGAGTACGCGCGCCGGTTCACGCCGCCCAACAAGGCCAGCCGCGCCGTCGGGCGCATGAAGCGCGCCGTGCAGTCGGGCGCCGAAGCCGGCCTGGCCGAAGGGCTCGCGCTCGAACGCGAGCTGCAGCAACTGCTCTTCGAGAGCGCCGACGCGAAGGAAGGCATCGCGGCCAGCCTCGAGAAGCGGCCGCCGACGTTCAGCGGCCGGTGACCAGACAATCATCATGACGACAATCGCCATCGATCGCCGCAAGATCCTCATCGACAACGAGTGGCGCGACGCGACCACCGGCAAGACGATGGACGTCGTCAACCCGGCGACCGAAGAGGTGATCGCGCAGGTGCCCTCGGCGGGCAAGGACGACCTCGACGCCGCGGTCGCGGCCGCGCGCGCGGCGCTGACGGGGCCGTGGGGCACGATGTCGGCGCGCGAGCGCGGGCGGCTCGTGCACCGGCTCGCGACGCGGCTGATGGAGCGCGTCGACGAGGTGGCCCGGCTCGAGACGCGGCACAACGGCAAGCCCATCTCGGAGTCGCGCCACATCGAGATTCCCGCCGCGGCCGAGTGCTTCGAGTACTACGCCGGATGGTCTGACAAGGTGATGGGGGAGACGATTCCCGTCAAGGGCAACTATCTGACCTACACGCTCCGCGAGCCGCTCGGCGTCGTCGGGGCGATCGTGCCGTGGAATTTCCCGCTGCTGATCGCCGCGTGGAAAGTCGCGCCGGCGCTCGCTTGCGGCAACACCGTGGTGCTCAAACCCGCGAGCCAGACGCCGCTGACGGCGCTGGCTCTCGGCGAGATCGCCGTCGAAGCCGGCCTGCCGCCCGGCGTGCTCAACGTGATCACCGGCCCCGGCTCGACGCTCGGTCAGGCCATGGTGGAGCATCCCGGGATCGACAAGATCGCCTTCACGGGGGACACCGCCACCGGCAAGTCGATCATGCGGAGCGCAGCGGACACGCTGAAGAAGATCACGCTGGAGCTGGGCGGCAAGTCGCCGAACATCGTGCTGCCCGACGCCGATCTCGACGCGGCGATTCGAGGGGCGACCGTCGGGATCTTCTACGGCAAGGGAGAGGTGTGCGCTGCGGGCTCGCGGCTGCTCGTCGACCGCTCGATCAAGGACGCCTTCATGGAGAAGCTGGCGGCGCGCGCGAGGAAGATGGTGGCCGGCGATCCCATGGATCCGAAGACGCGCTTCGGCGCGTTGTCCTCGAAGAAGCAGCTCGACACCGTCGAACGCTACGTCGCGACCGGCCGGAAGGAAGGGGCGGAGCTGGTGGCCGGGGGACAGCGCGCCGACATCGGCACCGGCAAGGGCTATTTCTTCCAGCCCACCGTGTTCGACCGCGTGACCCCCGAGATGACGATCGCGCGCGAAGAAATCTTCGGCCCGGTGCTGGCCACGATCGAGTTCGCCGATCTGGACGAGGCGATCGCGCGCGCCAACGACACGCCGTACGGCCTCGCCGCGGCCGTGTGGACCCGCGACATCAAGAAGGCGCACTACGTCGCGCGCAAGCTGCAGGCGGGCACCGTGTGGGTCAATACCTACAACGTCTACGACACCGCGGCCCCCTTCGGCGGCTACAAGGCCAGCGGCTTCGGCCGCGAGATGGGCGCCCAGGCGCTCGAACACTACACGCAGGTCAAGAGCGTCTGGATCGACCTGAACACGTAGGGCGGGTCTTCCTTACGTGGGGCTCCGCCCCACACCCCGGCTCCGTCGCTTGCGGGGACCCCGGCGCCCCGCGCCGCTCCGCCGCGGACCCGCCAGCGCTGCGTGCGCGCATCCGGATGCGGTACCATACCCCGTTACCGATGCTGCCGGTCATCGACGCCCACATCCACATACAGCCGTTCCACATGATGCCGCCGGGCGTCGCCGAGACGTTCTGGCGCGGGAAATCGAACCGCGCCGAACTCGAGGGCTACGCGGCGGATCCGAAGAGGCTGCTGGCCCGGATGGATGCCGACGGTATCGAGCGCGTCGGGCTCATCAACTACGTCAGCCCCGACGTGATGGGCTTCACCGACGAGGCGAATCCCTGGATGGTGCGATACGCGTCGACGGACCCGTCCCGGCTGATCGCGTTCGGCTCGGTCAATCCGCGCTTCACGACGAACGTCGGCGAGGCGGTCGATCGACTCGTCGATCAAGGCGTGCGCGCGCTGAAGATTCATCCGCCGCACCAGTTGTTCCGGGCCAATGCGTATCTCGACGCGCTGCCGCACCTCGCCGAACTGTACGAGCGGGCGCAGGCGGCAGGGCTCCCGGTCACGATTCACACGGGCACGTCGGTGTTTCCCGCGGCGCGTAGCCGGCTGGGGGATCCAATGGACGTCGACGACGTGGCGGTGGATTTTCCGAAGCTGACGATCCTGCTCGCGCACGGCGGCCGGCCGCTGTGGATGGACGCGGCGTTCTTTCTCGTTCGCCGGCATCCGAACGTCCATCTCGAGATCTCGGGCATCCCGCCGGCGAAGCTGTTGGAGTATTTTCCTCGTCTGGAGGAGATTGCCGGCAAGACCGTGTGGGGCACCGACTGGCCGAGTCCCGGCGTCAAATCGATGCGAGCCAACGTCGAGCAGTTCGAGATGTTGCCGCTCGGCCCCGAGACGAAGCGTAAGATCCTGTACGACAACGCATTGCGCGTCTTCAAGCAGACGGGGACACCCGCGGTTCCAGAATCATGACAGACAACTCCAGAACGCGCGAGCGAGCCGCGCGAGCGAGCCAGGCGCCCGGCGGGAGCCGGCGAAGCGGCGACCAAGGGTGCGTGGCGGGGAGTCCGAGCTGGACCGACTGGCGCCGAGAGTTTCCGATTTTGGACTCGTGCGCATACCTGGTGAACCACTCGCTGGGCGCCATGCCGCGGCGGACGGCAGACAACCTGCGCGCGTATGCGGAGGCGTGGGCCACGCGCGGCGTGCAGGCGTGGCACGAGGGCTGGTGGGAGATCGGCCGCGAAACCGGGGATCTGCTCGCGCCCATTCTCGGCGTCCGGACGGGCACGATCTCGATGCACCAGAACGTGACGGTCGCGCAGGGGATCGTCGCCTCGTGCCATCGGTTCGACGGACGGCGCAACCGGATCGTGATGACGGATCTCGAGTTCCCCTCGAACCACTATCTCTACGAAGGCTTCCGCCGGTACGGCGCCGACATCGTCTACGTGCCGTCGGCCGATCGCATCAGGATCGATCTCGATCGCCTGCTCGAGGCGATCGACGAGCGGACCGTGCTGGTGCCGCTCTCGCTGGTGCTCTTCAGGAGCGCGTTCGTCACCGACGCGCGAGCGGTCATCGAGAAGGCGCATCGCGTCGGCGCGCGCGTCGTGCTCGACGTGTACCAGGCGGCCGGGACCCTGCCGATGGATCTCGACGCGTGGGAGGCGGATTTCGCGGTCGGGGGCTCCGTCAAGTGGCTGTGCGGCGGCCCGGGCGCCGGGTATCTGTACGTGCGGCCGGACCTCGCGCCGGAGTTGCAGCCGGCGCTTGCCGGCTGGGCCGCGCACGCGACGCCGTTCGCGTTCGAGCCTGGGCCGATGACGTATGCCGGCACGCCCGCGCGGTTCCAGAGCGGCACGCCGAACGTGCCGGCGCTCTATGCGGTCCGCGCTGGATACGAGATCGTCGCGGAGGTCGGCGTCAATCGGATCCGCGAGCGCTCGCTGCAGCTCACGCGCCGGCTGATGGACGCAGCGCTCACCGCGGGCTACGTCGTCAACACGCCGCGCGACGACCGCGAACGCGGCGGCACCGTGACCATCGATGTCCCCAACGGCGCCCAGGTCGCCGACGAACTGATCCGCCGCGGCATCGTCGTGGATCACCGGCCGGGCGCCGGCATTCGGATGGCCCCGCATTTTTACAACACGGAGCAGGAAGTCGACGCCGCGATCGACACGCTGAAGGCGATTGTCGGCGTCGGCACCGGGAACCCGTAACCCGACCCGGAACCCTGAACCCTGAACGACACGAGACACGTAATGACCATTCGGACGATTGCTGTACTCGGCGCGGGAACCATGGGGCACGGCATCGCGCATGCGGCGATCTCGGCCGGCTATGCGACGCGCATGTACGACGTCTCGGATATCGCGATCGAGCGCGGGCGCGCCGGCATCGAGGCGATTGTCGCCAAGGGCGTCGAGCTGGGCAAGATGGACGCGACGTCGGCCCAGCAGGCGCTGGCCCGGCTCGAGACGACGACCGATCCCGCCGTCGCCCTGGCCGGCGTCGACTTCGTCGTCGAGGCCGCGCCGGAGCGGATCGATCTGAAGCTCGCGCTCTTTGCCCGGATCGAGGCGCTCGCGCCGCCGCACGCCGTCGTCGCGTCCAATACCTCGGCCCTGAGCCTGACCGAGCTGGCGGGCTCGCTGAAGGATCCTTCGCGCGTGGCCGGGATGCACTTCTTCAATCCCGTGCACAAGATGAAATTGATCGAGATCGTGCGCGCGCTCGAGTCGTCGGACCCGACGATCCAGGCGATCGAGGACGTATCGAAGGCGATGCGCAAGGAAACCGTCCTCGTGCGCGAGTCGCCCGGCTTCATCACGACGCGCGTGAACGCCAGCATCGGCAACGAAGCGTTCTACATGCTGATGGAGGGGGTGGCTTCGGCACGCGACATCGACAAGGCGCTGAAGCTCGGGCTCAACCATCCCATGGGCCCGTTCGAGCTGGTGGACCTCGTCGGCCTCGATACGCGCCTGAGCATCCTGGACTACCTGCACCGCAGCATGGGCGAGAAGTATCGCCCGTGCCCGCTGCTCGTGCAGTACGTGAAGGCGGGCCGCCTGGGCCGCAAGGTCGGCAAGGGCGTGTACGAGTACTGAGCGCGTGTCGGTCGTACATGTCTCCCGCCTCGTCCGCCGATACGAGGGGCATCCAGGCACCGGGCTCGACGGCGTCGACCTCGAGATCGCCCCCGGCTCGATCGCGGGCCTCGTCGGCCCCAACGGCGCCGGCAAGACGACGTTGCTGGGCGTGATCGCGACGCTGCTGACGCCGACCTCCGGCACGGTGACGGTGCTGCGGCACGACGTCGTGGCGGATGCGGCCGCCGTGCGCGGCCTCGTGGGCTTCGCGCCCGACAACGCGCGCGCGTTCTACGGCCGGCTCTCCGCGCGCGACAACCTGCGGCTGTTCGGCTCGCTGCACGGCCGGCGCGGGCCGTTGCTGAACCGGCGCATCGAGGCGCTGGCCGAGCGCTTCGGCGCGCGCGCGTTCCTCGACCTGCCGCTCCAGGCGTGCAGCGCCGGGACCCGCCAGAAATTCAACCTCGCCCGGGCATTGCTGCACGAGCCGACGCTGCTGCTGCTCGACGAGCCGCTCCAGGGGATCGACGCGGCGTCGGCGGCCGGCGTCCTCGATTATCTCGAGCGCGAGTGGCCGGCGCGGGAAACGGGCGCGGCCATCGTGACCGCACCACGCGCCGACGAGCTGCCGTCCATCTGCACGGACGTCATCCGGCTCGAGGCGGGCCGCCTCGTCGGGTCGGGCGCGCGAGGCGGAGCGTGATTGCGCGCGCGATCGCGCAGACCCGCGAGCAGGTGCGTGCCGGCCTGCTGCTCGCCACCAGCTATCGGCTCAACTTCGGGCTCAGCGTGATCGGGCGGTTCTGGTGGATCGTGTGGGTGTATTTCCTGGCGAAGCTCGTGCCGGCCGCGCGCGCATCGTCGCCGGAGATGGCGCGAGGCTATTTCGCGTTCGCGCTGATTGGCGTCGCGTTCCAGCAGTACCTGAGCAATCTGCTCGTCGCCGGGTCGGAGAAGGTGCGCGAGGACGAGTTGAACGGCCTGCTGCCGGCGCTGCTCGTCACGCCGGCGCACCCGTTCGTGTCGCTGTTCGGTCCGGCCCTCTGGAGCGTCGTCGATCGCGCCGCGACGCTGGTGCTGATGATCGCGATTGGCGCCTGGGCTGTCGGTTTGAGTTTTCCGGGCGCGCACTGGGGGACGGCGCTCGTGATCGTGCTGCTGGCGACCCTTTCGGTCGCGGCGTGGGGGATCCTCTCGGCCTGCTTCACGCTCGTGTTCAAGCGCGGCGATCCGATCGTGCTGCTGGCCGGCATTCTGGGATTCGTGTTCTCGGGCGCGTACTTTCCCATCGACATCCTGCCGCCGTGGATGCGCGTGATTTCCGCCGTGTATCCGCACGCCTATGCGATCAGTGCCGTCCGGCGGGTGCTGCTCGACGGCGCCTCGTTCCACGACGTCGCCGGCCAGGTGCTTGCCCTCTTCGGCTTCGCCGTGATCCTGGTGCCGGTGGCGATCCTGTCGCTGCACGCCTCGCTCGCGCGCGTCCGGAAGCAGGGGAATGCGGCACATTACTGATGGGGATGGGTGGGTGTCGGTTACCAGTTACCAGTTACCAGTTACCAGTTACCAGTTACCAGTTACCAGTTGCCAGTTGCCAGTTACCAGTTGCCAGTTGCCAGTTGCCAGTTGCCAGTTGCCAGTTGCCAGCTGTGAGCTATCATCCGCCATCCGCCATCCGCCATCCGCCATCCGCCATGCGCATCATCCAGGTCAACTACGTATACGATGACGGCGTGACCGACCCCGATCTCTGGCTCGAACGCGTCCCGACGCTGACGGGCTGGAGCGAGGCGCTGCTGGCGGCCGGGGCCTCGGCGGTTGGCGTGGCGCAGCGGTTCGGGCGCGACGCCGAGGTGATCCGCGGCGGCATTCGCTACGTGTTCCGGACCGACGGCGGACCCGGGGTGCCGCGAGCGTGGAGATGGACACGATCGCGGGCGCTGCACCAGGCCGTTCGGGAGGGCGCGCCCGACGTCGTGCACGTCAACGGGCTGGCGTTCCGAGATCGCACGGCGGCGCTGCGCCGCGAGTTGCCGGCGTCGAGCGCGCTGGTGTTGCAGGATCACGGCGACCTGCCGCGCAGGCGCATGTGGCCGTTCAGGCGCCGCGGCTTCGTCGCGGATGCCCTGTTCTTCACGTCCGAGGCGCAGGCGCAGCCGTGGCGGGAGGCCGGATCGATCGCCCGCGAGGAGACGGTCGTGGCGATTCCCGAGAGCGGTGCGACGATGACCCCCATGGCGCGGGAGGGCGCGCGGCGGCTCACGCGGATCGACGGGGATCCCGCCGTCCTCTGGGTCGGCCGCCTGAATCGCAACAAGGATCCCCTGACCGTCGTCGACGGGTTCGCGCGCGCGGCCGCGCGGCTGCCGCGGGCGTCGCTGACGATGGTGTTTGCCGCGGGCGAGCTGCGGACAGCCGTGGCGGCGCGCCTGGCGGAGCAGCCCGCACTCGCCGGACGCGTCCGGCTCGTCGGCCGCGTGCCGCACGAACGGATCGCCGCCTTTTACAGCGCCGCCGACCTCTTCGTGCTCGGCAGCCATCACGAGGGCAGCGGCTATGCGTTGCTCGAGGCGATGGCGTGCGGCGTCCTGCCCGTGGTCACCGACATTCCCTCGTTCCGCGCCCTGACGGGAGGCGCCGGCGTGCTCTGGCGCACCGGGGACGCGGCCGCCTGCGGCGACGCGATCGTGGACGCGGCCCGGCGGGCGACGTCCGGATCGCGCGAAGAGATCATCGCGCGCTTCGAGGAGCACCTGAGCTGGCCAGCGGTGGCGCGGCAGGCCATGCACGCGTACGCGGAGGCGCTCGTCGGCCGCAGCCGGCGGCATTACTGATGCGGATCGGCTGGGTCGTGACCGGCGGATTCGATCGCAGCGGCCGCGACCGGGTCGTTCCCGCGCTCCTCTGGACGGTCGAGCGCCTCGCGGCCCGCCACGACGTCGTCGTGTTCGTGCTGCGCCATTATCAGCAGCCGTCCACCTATTCGTTGCGCGGCGCGACGATCGTGGACGTCGGCCGGACCGACGGGCTGCCGTGGTTCCGGCTGGCGCGTCAGTTTCGGAAACTCTCGAAGGCGGTCGAGGCCCACGGACCGTTCGACGTGCTGCACGGATGCTGGGGCGTTCCCGGCGGGGTGCTGGCCGCCGCCGTCGGCCGCTGGCGGCATGTCCCGAGCGTCGCGACATTCGACAGCGGCGAGCTGGAGTCGCTGCCCGACATCGACTACGGCCTTCAGCGTTCGATGCGGACGCGGGCGCCGATTCGAACGGCGGCGAAGTGGGCCGATCGCCTGCTCGTCTGCACCGAGTACATGGCGGCGCGGGCGCGGGCGCGCGGGATGGCGGCGCACGTGCTGCCGTTCGGCATCGACACGGCGATGTTTTCGCCGCCGCCGGTCCGGCCCGAAGGTCCACCGTGGCGGCTGCTGCAGGTCGCGAGCCTGAACCTGGTCAAGGATCAGCGGATGCTGCTCGCCGCGCTCCAACGGGTGGTGCGGGAGGAGCCCGACACCCACCTCGATCTCGTGGGCGAGGATACGCTGGGCGGGCTGCTGCCGGCGGTCGCGCGCGGGCTGGGCCTCGACGCGCACGTGACGTTTCATGGCTTCCAGCGTACGGACTGTTTGCCGGCGTTTTATCAGCGGGCGCACGTGTACGTGCAGTCGTCGCGCCACGAGGCGGCCGGCGTGTCGGTGCTGGAAGCGTCGGCGGCGGGTGTCCCCACGGTCGGGACGCGCGTGGGTTACGTGGCCGATTGGGCGCGGGACGCGGCGGTCGCGGTTCCGATGCAGGATCCCGATGCGCTGGCCACCGCGATCCTGGCGATGCTGCGCGATCCGGACCGGCGCGCGCGGGTCGCCTCCGAGGCGCGGCGCCGCGCTGTCGCACACGATGCCGACTGGACCGCGGCAGCCCTGACGCAGCTCTATCGCACGCTCGCCTGACACGGGGTCAGATCTTGTTCGTTGCACGAATGTCCTCCCTGGAGGTCAGGGCTGCCTGCGGACCACCTGCCGTCGTTCTGAGCGCTGATAACATTCCCAGAGACTCCAATGGCGTTCGCTCCAGGTACCCGACTCGGCCCATACGAACTGATCGCGCCGCTTGGCGCAGGAGGGATGGGCGAGGTCTACAGGGCGCGAGACAGCCGCCTCGACCGCGAGGTCGCGATCAAAGTGCTGCCCGAGCATCTGTCGTCGCCGGACGCGCGGCAGCGGTTCGAACGGGAAGCCCGCACGATCTCGCATCTCTCGCATCCGCACATCTGCGCGTTGTTCGACGTGGGGGAGGCCTCGATCGCCGCGGTGAACGAGCGGCCGGTTGCCGGCACCGAACCGGCCGGGCGCGAAGTCCGCTATCTGGTGATGGAACTGCTCGATGGAGAGACCCTCGCGGATCGGTTGCGACGCGGGCCGCTCTCCATCGAACAGGTGCTCCGCGCCGCCGTCCAGATGGCCGACGCCCTTGCCGCCGCGCACCGGCAGGGCATCGTGCATCGCGACTTGAAGCCCGCCAACGTGATGCTCACCAGGAGCGGCGTGAAGCTGCTCGACTTCGGCCTCGCGCGCACGACCGCCGCGACCGCCGCCCCCGGCGACTCTCTCCCGCCGACCCGCGAAGAGCGCTTGACGATCGAAGGCTCCATCCTCGGAACGATTCCGTACATGGCGCCGGAACAACTGGAAGGTCGGGAAGCCGACGAGCGATCGGACATCTTCGCCTTCGGCGCGACGTTGTACGAGATGGTGACGGGAGGGAGCGCGTTCACCGGATCGACGCGAGCCGCCCTGATCTCCGCCATCATGACGACGGACCCGGCTCCAGTGTCGTCGCTCCGGCCCGAGGCGCCCAAGCCGCTCGAGCGCGTGATCCAGAACTGCCTCGTGAAGGATCCCGACGCGCGGTGGCAGTCGGCCCGCGACCTCGCCCTGGAACTGCAGGCCATCTCCGAGGGTCTGACGATCGCCGCGCCGCGGCACACGGGAGCCCGCTGGAAGCGCCTCGTGCCCTGGGCGGCCGTGGTGGCGGCCGCGGCGGGAGCGGCGCTGCTCGTGCGTTCGCGTCCGGCAGGCCGCCAGGCAACGCAGACGATCCGGTTCACGGTGCCGCCTCCGCCCGAGTACGATTTCTATTACCACGCGGAAACCAGGTTTCTGGCCGTGTCGCCGGATGGCTCGCGGATCGCCTTCGTGGCCACCAGTTCGCAGCCGTCGTGGGAGAGCGCGTCCCCGACCCAGCGGATTTTCGTCCGATCGCTCGCGGCCGCCGCGGCCCGCCAGGTCGCCGGCACGGAAGGGGCGCGCTCGCTGTTCTGGTCGCCCGACGGACGCTCGCTCGCTTTCTTCGCCGAAGACGAGCTGAAGCGCGTGGACCTGACCGGCGGGGCGCCGGTCAGCATCTGCCGCGTGACGTCGCGCATCGGGATGTCCGGTACGTGGGGGCACGACGGACAGGTGCTGTTCGCGGGGGCCCGCGGCGAGGCGATCTACCAGGTCGCCGCGTCGGGCGGCACGCCGTCCGTGCTGCTGCGGCCGGATCGCGCGCGTCACGAGTCGGCGCTGTACTGGCCGTCGTTCCTGCCCGACAGCGATCGCTTCCTGTATCTCATGAAGGACGCCGATGGGCACGGCACGTTGATGTCGGATGCCGCCGGAGAACCGCCGCATACGGTGATGCCCCTCGAATCGGCCGCGCAGTACGCGGATCCGGGGTATCTGGTCTTCGCGAAGGACGCGACCCTGCTCGCACAGCCGTTCGATGCCCGCAGCGGGCGCGTGACCGGCGAGGCGTTCTCGATTGCCGATCGGGTGATGTATTTCCTGTCGACGGGCGTGCCCTGCTTCTCGACCTCACGGACCGGCACGCTGGCGTATCGGGCGCACGACGACACCCGGCGGCTCGTGTGGTTCGATCGCAGCGGACGCCAGCTGTCTGCCGCCGGACCGCCCGGCAATTATCTCGACGTCTCGATCGCCCGCGACGGACATTACGTGCTCTTCGACCGCACGAAGCCGGAAACCGGCACCTACGACATCTGGTCGCTCGATCTCGATCGCGGGACCGAGACGCCCGTCACGTCCGGCCGCGACACCGAAGTGTTTCCCCTGGCGCTGCCGGGGACGGCGAGCATGGTCTATTCCCTCGACCGGGGCGAGTTGCCGCAGATGTATCGCAAGAATCTCGTCACCGGCCGGACCGCGAAGCTGTTGCCGGCGACCGATTTCCAGATGCCCGAGGACGTCTCGCCGGACGGAACGCTGCTCCTGTATCTCGACCGCGGCGACAACGGGCTGTTCGACGTCTGGGCACTGCCGCTCGCCGGCGGCGCACCGTTCCCCGTGCTCCAGACGCCGTTCTCGAAACGCGACGTTCGCTTGTCGCCCGACGGCCATTACCTCGCGATGATCACCAACGAATCAGGGCGCGACGAGGTTTACGTCGCCCCGTTTCCCGGGCCAGGGCAGCGGGTGCGGGTTTCGACCGACGGTGCGCGCGCGCTGCGGTGGAACGCCGCGCGACACGAGCTGCTGTATCTGTCGGATCAAGGGCGCCTGATCTCGGTGCCGATTCGCACCACGCCCGAATTGCACATCGGCACGCCGGTCCCGCTGTTCTCGATCGAGCGGAAGCACGGATGGATTGCGTTCGACGTCACGCCGGATGGCAACCGTGTGCTCGCGGTCGTTCCCGAGGTGCGTGCCGGCGAACTGCCCTTGTCGGTGGTCGCCAACTGGACGGCGGCCGCCGCGCGATGACGAACGCTACCCGCTCCGCACGACCCCGAGATTGAGTCGACACACACACTGCGCGCACGTCGCGTTGCGCCCGACGTCGAGTTGCTGCCGGAACGCGATCGCGGCGTCGCTGTTGATCGTCGACTCGAGCGTCTCGCCCCGCGGGTACGCCGGGTGAAAGAAGCAGGGGCGCACGGCGCCGTCGGTCTCCAGGACGGCCGAGACCCACGGCGCGTTGCACGACAGCGCGGGAAATCGTCCGCGCCCCGCCAGCGCCCGATAGTATTCGACGATGTGCCACAGGCCGTCAGGCCCAGGCTCGATGAAGCCCGACGCGAAGTCGTCCGACGACGTCCGGACGAGCGCGGCGACGGCATCGTGCAGGCGCGGCAGGTCTTCGGGACCGATCGCCACCTCCGCCCGGCGCTCGTCGTCCCACGGCGCCGGCCGGTTGAACGCGGCGCTCGTGACGTCCGCGGCCAGAAACGAGATGCGATCGAGCGTCAGCGCGTGCGCCGCCGCGACGATGTTCGACAGGTCGCTGACGTTGGCGCGTTGCACGACGCACCGGCCGGATACCGGGAGCGCACCCGCGCGGGCGCGAAGGGCCGCGATGCCGGACGCGATCCTGTCGTACGCGCGCTCGACCCGGCGAATCCGATCGTGCACGCTCCGGCTCCCATCGATCGACACGATCACGTCGTCGCACCAGCGGACGATGTCGGCGGCGTGGCGTTCGAGGAGGAGTCCCGTCGAGAGCAGCGTGAGGCGGATGCCGAGCGGCTTCAGGCGGCGGCAGAGCGCCCAGAGGTTCGTGTGCAGCAGCGGCTCGCCCCCCGTCAAGACGACGCGCGTGACGCGCAGACGCTCGATCGCGGCCACGTGGCGATCGAGATCCGACGGCGTCAACTCCCGCCGGACCGCATTCGCCTTCCAGATATCGCACATGACGCAGCGGCAGTTGCACGCGCTGTGCACCGTCAGCACGAGGACGGGGAGGCTGCGCAGACGGCCGTCGGCGCGGCTCCGGATCCGGCGAAGCATTTCGGCCGGGGACGCGAGACGGGTCACGACGGCACCTCGAGGCCCGGTTCCGTAACGCCAAGCGCCGCGACGCGCGCGACCACCGGGTCGGCGAGCACCCGCGGACAGCCATCGAGCCGGACGTGGCGCGCCTTCGTGCGCGCGGCCGCGAAGACGGGCAACAGGGCCGGATCGGCAACCATCGGCGCCCCGCCAATCATCGTGAGGCGGATGTCGGTTCGGCGCGCGGCGAGCAGCGACTCGAACGGATCGCGGCGGATCGGCGCGACGATCGTCAGGTCGGCCGGCGCCCCCGGCAGCAGGCGTCCGGCCTGCGGCAGCCTGAGCACCGCCGCGGCATCGGCTGTCACCGCCCGCACGAGACACGGCAGATCGAGCTGACCGGTCCGGCGCGCGGCGCGCAGCTCCTCGAGGAGGTCCGCTTCGCCGCTCAGACGCGAGTCGGTCCCGATGGCGAGCCGTCCGACGCGACTGAAGTCGACGACGTCCGCCGTCGCGCCGAACAGGAAGGCGTTCGATCCGGGGCACCACACGAGCGACGCGCCCGCCTCGATCGCGAGGCGCCGCGAGCCGGCGTCGATCGCGACGCCGTGCACGAGCGTCGTATTCGGCCCCACGCATCCCCACGACGACAGCCGCGGCAGTTCGCGCGCCGCCTCCTCGTCGGTTCCCTCGGCGGCGTGGATGATCCAGGGCCAGCCCCTCGGGGTCTGTTCATACGAGGCGCGTGCGCGGGGGCCGTCGATCTGCAGCGAATGGCTGAAGCCGAATTTCCTGACGATCCGGACCGGAAAGCGCCGGCACATCGGCCGGTAGACCGGATTGTGATGACACACCGTGGTGACGCCGCTCAGCAGGTTCTTGAGCGCGCCGACGAGAAGCCGATCGTTCAGCGTCTCGGGACGCGCGGCTGAGAGCGCCGGGTCCGTCGCGAATCGCGGCTGAAAATCGGCGATCCACTCGCGCACGTTCGTGTAGCGCTCGCGCCACCGCAGGCGAGGGAAGACGTTGAGTTCCAGATGATCGTGTGCGTTGATCAGGCCGGGCAGCACGACGGCGTCGTCGAGGTCAATCACCGCGTCGTGCGACGCAGGGTCGCCGTCGAGCTGGACCACGACGCCGCGCGCGATCCGGAGCGTGCGGCCGAACCCGCCGTCGGGCCGCAGCACCCGCGCGTTGACGAACGTGAGCGGGCGCCGCCGATCGAACGGCCGGAAGGGCATCATGAGAGGCGGCGCGCGCGGACCACCAGCGCGGCGGGCCAGCCGCGGTACGGGTGCTCGACGTCGATCGCCGGTTCCCCGACGGCGTCGATCACGAGCCCGGCGCTGCGGCACGCGTGTGCGTGGTCGCTGAGGTCGTGGATGTGCTGCCGGACCGTCCAGCCGTCGCCGGCGGCGTCCTCGAACGTGCGCGCCCACCCGGCGCGCGCGCCGCGCGGATGAAGATCGGAATACACGACGCAGCCGCCGGGGCGCAGCACGCGCGCGAACTCCGCCACGACGAGGGTCAGGTCAGGGACGTCGCCGATGGCCAGGCCGCAGACCGCCACGTCGAACGAGGCGGAGGCGAGCGGGATCGCGCGCAGGTCGCCGCGCACGAGCCGCGCCGGCGCGCCCGCCGCCTGCTGCAGCATGTCGGGCGAGGCGTCGAGGGCGAGGACGCCGCGCGCGTGGCGGTCGTGCAGCAGCCGGGCGTATCGGCCCGTGCCGCACGCGAGGTCCGCCGCACTGTCGATCTGCGCCGGCAGCAGCGCGAGGACGGCGGCCTGCTCGAGCGTCATCAGCAGGTTGTGCGGGCAAGCGGGATACCGCGGCGCCCACCGGGCGTACGCCTGCATCGGCTCGAGCACCGGTCGGCCGGCTCGACGCCACCGCCGCGCGAGGCTGCGGGCCACGGTCAGAAGCCCGTCGTTTCTGGACGCTGGTATCGCAGCCAGCGATGCAGCAGCCGCAGTTCGAGCGGCCACGCGTACCACTGCAGGCGATAGCGCCAGCCCGCGAGCAGCCGCAGGAGTGCCCGGCGCGCGCCCGTCAGGCGCATGTCCGTCACCGTGGGGTAGTACGCGTTCAGCACGCTCTCGAACCACCGGATGCGCCGCTGGAGCCCCGGACGGGTCCACGGCGTCTGCGGGTTGCGGCGGAGCGCGAACTGCCGCCACTCGCCGGCCACCCACTCCTCGAGCGATTCCGGGAAGGCGAACCCGAGGGCGCGCGCGCTGTCGTACAGCGTGCCGTCGAGCGGGACGGGGGTGTAGTTGTACAGAATGATTTCGGCGTCGGCATTGATGCGCTTGAGGCGCCTGACGAAGCCGATCGTCTCGGCGATATCGGTCTCCGGGTCTGGCGGGTTGCCGAGGACGAACGAGAACTCGGGCACGATGCCGTGGTGCTTCATCCGGCGGGCGAGTTCCAGCGTGAGCGCCGCGCTCGCGCGCCCTCCCTTGTTCATCCGCCGCAGCACGGCGTCCGACCCCGATTCCGCGCCGCAGAACACCATCTTCAACCCGCTCCGTCGCATGCGCGTCCACGTGTCGTCGCGGTACCGCATCAGCTCGTCCACCCGTCCGAGGGCCCACCACGCGACGCCAAGACCGCGCATGCGGTCCGAGAACTCCGACGTCCGCTCCTCGGAGACGAAGAAGTCCATGTCGTGGAACTGGACGGCATCCGCCCCGTACTCGTCGTGGAGACGCCGGACGACGCCGAACGTCCGGGCCGCCGACTGCGGCATCCAGCGCCGCTTCGCCATCCCGACCACCGCGCAGAAGTTGCAGCCGAACGGACAGCCGTACGACGAGTGGTGCGCGCCGACACGGGCGCCCAGGTAATGGCGATGGAAATAGCGATCCATGGGCAGCCGCTCGTAGGGCCAGTCGGGCAGGTCGTCGAGCGGCGTGAGCGGCCCCCGCGGCGCGTGGTGGACGGCTCCGGTCGCATCGCGCGAGACGACGCCGGCGATCGCGCCCGGGTCGCCGCCGGTCGCGAGCACGCGCGCGAGCGCCAGGAACGCGCGCTCCCCCTGACTCTGGACGCAGAAGTCCACGTAGGGCGCGCGCAGGCACACGTCGGCGTGCTGCGACGGAAAATAGCCGCCCCAGACGATCGGCACCCCCGGGAGCGCCCCTTTCAGGCGCCGCGAGGCCGGCACCGCGTGATCGAGCTGTGGGCCCGGCATCACCGTGATGCCAATCGCGGTGAGCCGGCGCTGCCTGCCGATCTCGACGATGCGCGCGACGGGGTCGTCGACCAGATTGCCGTCGACGATCTCGTAGTCGAATGCTCCTTCGAGCATCGACGCGATCGCCAGCAGCGACATGGGCAGCGGCTTCTTCGGCGAGGGCGTGCTCCAGGGATTGAAGAGCACGATCATGTCAGGCCTCCCGCTGCCGGTTCACGAGCGACATCCCGAGTCTGCCGACCCGCGCCGAGGCGAGCGATCGCACGGCGCGCAGATAGCGCCCCTGCCGCAGGTGCCGGTCGCCAGCCACTTCGCCGTTGATCCAGCGCCGGACGAACCGGTAGTAGAGACGGCTGTGGCGGCCGCGCAGCGCAAGATCGCGGTCAGTCGATTCCGCCCACGCGCGTGTCGCCACCACGTCCCCCTTCACGTCGGCATGGAACGGCGTTCCGGTGATCGGATACGCGACAGTGGTGAGGAACACGTCGGGCGCCGCGCGCTTCAGGTGTTCGATCGTCGCGTCGAGGTCCGACACGGCCTCCCCCGGGTAGCCGAGCATGATGAACATGCCGACCTGAATGCCGCGCGACTGGAGCAGGTGCGTGGCGGTGCGCACCCGCTCGACCGTGACGCGGCGATCCATCGCGTCGAGCACCCGCTGCGAGCCGCTTTCGGATCCAATCCACAGCCGGAGGCAGCCCAGACGGGCCAGCGTATCCGCGACCTCTTCGCTGACCCGTTCGCCGCGCGAGATGCACTCGAACGGCACGCGGAGCCCACGCCGATCCAGTTCGGCGGCATAGTGCGCCAGCCAGCCCGGGTGGATGGTGAAGACGTCGTCGGCGTACCAGAGCATGTCGGGACGGTAGCGGGCGACAATCTGCTCGACCTCGTCCGCGACGTTCGCCGGCGAGCGGCGGCGGTGGCTCTGGCCGAACACGGACCGGCTGCACCACCGGCACGTGTACGGGCAGCCCCGCGCCGTGATCAGCGAAATGGACCCCTTGCCGTGGTGCTTGCGCCAGGTCGAGAGATACGCGTCGAGGTCGATGGCCGCGCGGTCTGGAAACGGCTGGCCATCCAGCGTCGGCAGCACCTCTCTGGCGGGGGTGCGCACGATGGCGCCGGCGGCATCGCGGTACACGAGCCCGGCGATGTCGGCGAGATCGCGCGCACGCGGCGAGGCGAGCAGCCGCGGCACGAGTTCCGCGAGCGTCTGCTCCCCCTCGCCAATCACGACGATGTCGGCGCCGTGCTGGAGATACCGTTCGGCATGGAAAGGAGGATCGGGCCCTCCCACGACGACGGTCGCTCCCTCACGGCGGCACACCTCGATCAGCCGGAGCACGTTCACCTTCGTCATCAGGTTGCAATAGAACCCGACAACGGCCGGACGTTCGCGGCGGAGGAGAGCCATGAACGCCTCGGACGAGCTGAACGTGCCGTCGAAGATCGAGACCGACAGAGCGCGTGCTTTCAAGTACGACGACAGATACAGCAGGCCGAGCGGCGGGTACGGCCGCATCACCTGCTGCTCGAGCGGGTCTTCCGCCAGGAAGTAGGCGTGGGCCAGGAGGAGGTCCATGGGTTACGACACCGCCTGCCTCGGCCGCACGAGCTCCGCCAGTTGCTTCTCGACGGGAAACGCGTAGCAGTCGTGCTCGCACCGCCAGCGCGACACCGTGCGCAGGGGCCAGCGCCAGCGGCTCGCCGTCCAGGCCTGCCGCGCGTAGAAGCGGAAGCGCTCGATGTCGCGCCACCGCTCGGCGCCGATCCACGGGCCGCGGGCATTGACGTAATCGAAGTCGGCCCACCCCTCGAGGCTCTGAGGGAATTGGTAGCCCATGGCCTGGGCGGATTCGGCGATCGCGCTGCCGGGGTAGGGGCGATACGAAAAGATCGGCGTATCGAAGGCCGGCGACATGGCGCGCAGCCGCTTGACGAGCCGCAGCGTCGCCGCGACCTCGTCGTCGGACTCGCCGGGGAAGCCCACGATGAAATTGAAGATGGCGGCCACGCGATGCCGGACGCACCGTTCGGCGACGCCGAGCACGTGCTCGACGGTCATGTCCTTCTTCATCCAGTCCAGCAGCCGCGCCGAGCCCGATTCGACCCCCACCATCACACGGCGGAGCCCGGACCGCACCGCCGTGGCAAACACCGCCTCCGGCATGCGGGCGGACTGGTCGGCCCGGAGCGTCGCGGTCCAGCCGAGATCGATCCCGCGCCGCAGCAGCTCGTCGCAGATCCCCTCGACCCGCTGTGCGCTGGTGAAGAACGTCTCGTCCTGGAAGGCGGCCTCCTGCACGCGGTGCTGGCGCACCAGCCGGTCGAGATCGCCGCCCACGCGTTCGGCGTTCAGGCCCGACCAGCCGCGCCGGTAGACGGCCGGATCGGCGCAGAACGCACAGCGGAACCGACAGCCCTGCGACGAGATGTAATCAATCTGCCGGCGCCCCTTGGCCGTGAAGTAGCGCTCGACGTCGATCAGCTCGTAGTCGTGCGGCGGCAGCGCATTCAGATCGGCCAGACCACGCGCGGCGTTGACGACGATCGCCTCGTCGCGGCGATACGCCACGCCGGCCACGCCGTCGAGTCCCCGTCCTGCGGCCAGCCGTTCGACGAGCTCCGCGAAGGTGTGCTCCCCCTGTCCGCTCACGACGGCGTCGATCGACGGCTCGTCGAGACACTGCCGCGGGAACAGCGACGGATGCCAGCCACCCCAGACGACCGGCACGGCCGGTTGCGCCTGCTTGACCGCGCGCGAGATCGCGAGCGCGTCGTGGATGGGCGCCCCGGTGAGCACCGTCACCCCGACGCACAGCGCGCCGGCGGCGGCCTCGAGCACGGTGCGGATCGGATCCGGCTCGAAGCGGCCGTCGACGATTCGGACGTCGAAGCGGGTGCGATCCAGCGCGGTCGCGACCGCCAGGAGCGCGAGCGGCATCGTGTGAAAGACCGCGCGCGGGTTGTAGAGCACGATGCGGTGACGAGAGCGCGTGCGCATCAGGGCTCCTGGCGACGAGGCGCCGCCGCGAGCTGGTGCGGCATCGCGATGGGCGTCGCAACTCCGCCCGGGTCGCGCGCGAGCCGCGCGACCCGGGCGCGGGCGACGGGCAGCGCGAGTGCGTGGCGGGCCGCGCTGAGCGCGATCCGGCCGTGGCGCCGCAGGCGAATCGTCGCGGGGTGCCGCAACGCCGCGCGTACCCCACGAGCGGCGCGGCGCATGCGGAACTCCGTGTGGACGAGCCGATGCAGCGCGCGATAGAACGCCGTTGAATAGGCGCCGTGATACATCATCGCGAGGTCGTCGGAATCGCGCCAGTTCCGCTGCTCGCCGAGCTGTGCACGGACCTTCTCGTAGAAGTTCGTGCCCGGGAGGGGATAGGAGATGGAGACGCCGATGTCGTCGGGCGCGGTGCGGCGCAGCATCGCGCGCGTGAGCTGGATGTCCTCCCACGTCTCGCCGGCGTATCCGAACTGCAGGAACCAGCCGACCGCGATCCCGGCATCCTGGAGCAGACGCGTGCCCCGCTCGATCTGATCGACGCGTGTCCCCTTGTCCATCGCGTCGAGGATCTTCTGGGAGCCGGATTCGGCGCCCATCCACACCGACTCGCATCCGGCGCGCACGAGGGCCGAGACGATCCGGTCGCCGACCAGATCGGCCCGGAGCAGGCACTTGAACGGGACGACCGATCCCGTCTCGACCATCCGATCGGCGTACGCCTCGACCCAGCCGGGGGTGAGGCCGAAAATGTCGTCGACGAAGGTGAGGCAATCGGGACGATAGGTGTCGCGCAGCGCGGCGACGTGGGCCGCCACGCGCGCCGGGCTGGTGACCGCATAGCGCTGCCCGTACACCGGGCGCGCGCACCAGTTGCAATGGTACGGGCAGCCGCGGGTCGTCACGGCGTTCATCGCGAAGTAGCCGTGCCGCGTTCGCCAGAGGGCGCGGTAGCGTTCCACGTCGACCAAATCCCAGGCGGGCGGCGGCAGCGCGTCGAGGTCGCGGAGGCGATCGCGCGCCGGTGTCGGCCGGGCGCCCCCGTCAGGGCCGGGCAGCCAGAGGCCGGCGACATCCTTCAGTCGTGCGGCGCCGCCGGCGAGCCAGACGTCGACCACCGCCTGAAGCGTCACCTCCCCTTCGCCGGCAATCACCGCGGCCGCTCCCGCCTGCAGATAGAGCGCGGGATGATCCGTCGCATCGGGTCCGCAGACGACGATCGGGCAGTCGCGATCGCGGGCCATCCGGATCATCGCGAAGGCGGCCTCCCGCATGCGCAGCAGGCACAATTTGCTCAGATAGTTGAAGCTGTCCTCGAACAGAACCGCGACGCGCGGACGTCCGCGATCGAGGGCGTCGGCCCATTCGTCCTCGGAGTCCGCCAGCATGGCGTCGAAGAGCGCCACCCGGTAGCCGCGCTCGCGCAGCCAGGCTGCCGCGTACAGCGTGCCGAGCGGCGCGTACGGCTGCTGCGCGTCGGAGAGCTTCGGGTCGAAGCGCAGGAAATACGACTGGCCGAGGAGCACGTCCACGTCGCTCATGCCGCGCTCCCCGGAAGCCATTGGATTTCGAGCAGCGTGTGATCGCCCAGCCGATTGAACGGAAAGCGCGGCGAGACGGCCTCGTCGATCGCCGCGACGGTCCGGCGCACGGGACGCGGCAGCCGCGTCCAGAACCATTCGAGGTACGGCGGGGGAAGGGCCACGCCAAGGCCCGTGAGCCGGCCCAGCCGGAAGCCGACGCCGAGCATCGCCATCACGTCGGCGATCCGGTGGTAATACGTCGGCACGGCGATCCCGTCGACTTCGACGAGCACCGGCGGGCGGCGGCGGCGCCGGAACGCTTCGCGCGGGTGGCCGTGCAGCAGGAACCACGCCTGCTCCCACGCGCAGGACGGCGTCATCAGGCCGAGCACGATCCAGCCGCCCGGGCGCAGGCTCCGGTGCGCGAGGCGCGCGAGCGTGTCGAGGCGCGCCGCGCAATTCAGCGCGCCGAAGTTCGACACGATGCCGTCGAGCGGGCCCGAGGTCTCGAGGTCGACATGCGTCTCGAGTTCGTCGAGGCCGCAGCACAGCAGGTGCACGCTGAGGCCGGAGGCGCGCATCCGCGCGCGCGCGCTCGCGAGCATGCCGGCCGACGGATCCGCGGCGGTGACGGTGACGCCGAGCGTCGCCAGAAAGGCGGTGTCGAGGCCGGTGCCGCAGCCGATTTCGAGCACCCGCGATCCGCGCCCGAACAGCGCGGCCATCCGCGCGTGTGTGTGCCGGCGCAGGCGCGACAGAATGTCTCCTTCGCACAACCGGTCGTAGCGGACCGACAGCCGATCGAACGCGCGAATCGTCGCGGGCAGGCCGGAGGCGGTGACGGTCATCACCACCGTCCCTGGTCCGGCACGAGCGCCGCGGGCCCACGCGCGACGTCGACGTCGCTGATGGCGAGCGCCTCCCCGGCGACGGCCGGCGCGAGCGCGGGGTGCGGCAGCGCCGCCGGCAGGCCCGCCACCTGGCGATAGAGATCCCGTGTCTGACGCGCCGCGCGCTGCCACGAAAACATGTGCGCGCGGGCCAGGCCCAGTTCGCGCAAATGACGGCGACGCTCGCCGTCGGCCGCGAGCCGCAGAATCGCCGCCGCGAGCGCGTCGGTGTCGAGGGGATCCACCGCCTCGGCGGCCCCTTCCGCCAGTTCGCCGAGCGACGACGTGCGCGCGGTGACGACCGGCAGCCCGCACGCCATCGCCTCGACGACGGGCAGACCGAACCCCTCGTAGAGCGAGGGGAACGCAAAAATCTCCCCGAGGTTGTAGAGGATCGGCAGATCGTCGAAGGGCACGTATCCGAGAAAGCGGACCGCGCCGGCCACATGGTGCGCGTCGATGTGCTGCCGCAGGCCGCGGGCCTTCCAGCCGTAGGGGCCGGCGCAGACGAGCGTGTGCGGAAGGTCCCCTTCACGGCGCGCGCACGCGAACGCTTCGATCAGCCGCAGCAGGTTCTTCCGCGGCTCGATCGCGCCGACGTACAGGACGAAGCGCGCGGGCAGTTCGTAGCGGCGCCGCACCGCATCGAGGCGGGCCCGATCGTCGATGATGCGGAACGCGGCCGCGGGCGCGCCGTGCACGACGTGGACGCGATCGGCCGGCAGGCCGTACAGCCGCAGAATGTCGCGGCGCGCGGCGTGCGAGACGGTCATGATGGCGCCGCTTCGCCGCGCCGCGAGCCCCTGCAGCGGCCGCTTCAGCAGCACGCGCCGCAGCGGGTGGTTCGCCGGGCAGAGCGTCAGCGTCATGTCGTGGATCGTGACCGTGACGGGACAGGGGGTCGCGATCGGCGTGATGCCGTTCGTGAAGTGCGCGACGTCCGGCCGGATGGTGTCGAGCACGCGCGGCGCCACCGCCTGCAGCCAGGCCAGCCGCAGCCCGAACTGGTGCGTCTCGCACACCCGCACGTTCCGCGGCAGCGGCAGGACCGTATCGATCGGACGGTTCGAGATCACCGTGATCTCGTCCCCCGGGAACTCGGTGGCGAGATGCTGCAGGAGGTGCTCGGCGTAATAGCCGACGCCGGTGCGATCCGGCAATAGCGTCGTGCCGTCAAAGGCGATGCGCATCGGTCTCGCAGTCCGGGCCTTTGGTGCGCGCCGCCATCTCCACGCAGAACGGCGTCGCGCAGGCGAGCCAGATGAGGATGTAGGTCGGCGTGAAGGTGAGAAACGTGTCGACCATCCCGTGGATCAGGACGGCCGTCACGGCGGCCGCCATGCCGATGGCAAGGGGCGTGGCATCGCGCCTGATGCCGCGCCATGCGGCCGCCGCGACGATCGCGACCAGCCAGAGGAACGCGGCGCCGCCGAGCAGGCCGGCGCCGGCGAACTGCTCGACGTACATGTTGTTCGACGTGACGCGGTCGTCGGCATCCGACAGGCCCGCCTGCGGTCCGTAGTCCAGCCGGAAGTTGTCCGGCCCGACGCCGAGCAGCGGATGGCGCGCGAGCATCCGGGCGGCCATTCGCCAGAGCACGAGGCGCCGGAGCGCCCGCGGCGGCTCGATGACGATCACGGGCTGCAGCGCCGCCCCGCCCGCGCCGCCGACGACGTTCACGTCGGTGAAGGCCGGCGCCGATCCGTGCAGCCCGAACCAGAGCCGCTGTTCGAGCACGATGTCCCACGCCAGCCGGTAATGGCCGGGAACGTCCGGCGGCCGCACCCACGCGCCGACGGTCGTGTTCGATCCGGGCGGCACCGGCGCGCTGAACGCCGTTCGTGTGCCGTCGAATTGCAGGTACTGGCCGCTGTTGGCCGCCATCCAGTGGTATGCCAGATAGAAGGGGGGTGCCGCATCCGAGCGCCACGTCACTTCGCCCGTATTCGACACGTGGACCGCGACCTGGTGCCATCGCCCGGCGTTCATCGTCAGCGCGCGCGGCACGTCATATGTCGCGTGGTACCAATCCGCGTCGTCGGCGGATTGCACGCGCAGGAGCAGCGGACCGCCAAGGGCCGCAAGCGCCACCAGCGCCGCGACGCCCGCCGCCACGGCCACCATCGCGCGTGATGCGATGTCGAACCCTCTCCCGTGCATGCGAGCCGCGAGCGCGACCGCCAGCAGCGCGGCGATCGTGATCAGGCCCGCACGCGTCAGCGTCAGCACCACCGCCTCGGCGACCAGGAGCAGCGACCCGCCAACGAGCGCCGCCGGCACCCAGCGGCGCGCCGCCGCCGCGGCCACGAGGAGCCCGAGACCCGCCGCGAACACCAGCTCGAAATACATCGACGCGATGGTCGGGTACTGCAGCGTCGATCCCGCGCGGATCTCCCCGCCGACGACGCTGAGGCCGGGACGGAAGCGGGTGAGCCAGGCGAGCACCGGCCGGACCTGCGCATGTTCGAACAGCGCAATGGCGGCAACCACGACCCCCGTACCCAGTGCGGCGCCTGCCACGGCCGCGAGACGCCGCTCGCTCGTGATCGTGCCGGCGGCGAGCAGCAGCACGACGACGCCGGCCGCGGCCCGCCCCGTCGTCTTCAGCGCATTCGCGGCATGCGCGGGGGCGGCGACGGACGCGATCAGCAAGACGGCCAGCCAGACGGCGGCCGCACGGGCGACCGGCAGGCGCGCGAGACGCCGGAGGTCTTGCGACGCGAGGGTCGAGGCCGCCATCGCGATCACCGAGACCACCACGCATTCGAGGTTCGTCAGCTTCTGTCCCGGAAAGACGAGCGCGGGGTGCAGCAGCTCGAATGGCGCAGCGGCCGCGAGGGCAGCGAACGCGATCGTCGCGACCGGCGGCGTCAGGGCTCTGGCGCCGGCCAGGCCCTCGCGCGACGTCATCACGAGCGGTGGGGCAGAGACAGAAGTCATACCGTGCGGTGGCGGATGGCAGCGCGAATCCAAGAACGCTGCCACCGTGCAGCGGCGCGGGCAGGGCACGTGAGGTGCATAGACACGCGCGCGAATGCGCCGATTCACCTCGATTCCTCACTCATGACCCGCATGGCGATCGTCTCCGCGGCGAGTCCGGATGCGCCGGCGCTTACGGACGCCGAAACCGCTTCCGCGCTTCGTAAGCCGCCGCTGACGCTCGCGGCGATGGCCGGCGTCAAGAGCGCTGCGGATGTCGTCGCGAAGCTCGTATCGTTTGCGGTCGCGGTGCTCGCCGCCCGCGTGCTGGCGCCGCGCGATTTCGGCGTATTCGCGCTCGCCTGGACGACAGGATGGCTGCTCGGCGTGGCGAGCGACGCGGGCATGCCGCTCCATCTCGCGCGTGAAGTCGCGCGCGCCCCCCGACGGCGCGCCGCCGTCTTCGTGCCGTCGCTCCAGCTCAGGGCGGCATTCGGGGCCGGTGCTCTCGTCGCCGCGATCGCCGTCGCGAGGCTGAGCCTGCCGGCGCCCGCGCGGCCCGCGTTCGTGTTGCTCGTCGCGGCCCAGCTCACGTTCACGACGACGGAATTCGTGGCGCACTACTTTCGCGGAATGTCGCGGGCAGACGTCGAGTCGGGGCTGACCGTCGCCGGGCGCCTGACGCTGCTCGGCGCCGTGCTGCTCTGGGCCTGGCGGCTGCCGACGCTGCCGATGCTGGGGGTCGCGATGCTGGTGCCGGCGGCGGGGATGCTGACGGCGTCGCTGTGGGCGGTCCGGCGCCTCGGCGGGTTCGACGTCGCGGGGACCGCGTTGCGCTCGCGGAAGACGGTGCTCGCCGGCGCGTGGCCGATTGGGGCGGCGGCGCTGCTCTCGGCGCTGTACTTCCGCATCGACGTGTTCGCGATCGAGTACTGGCGCGGTTCCTCGGCGGTCGGGCTCTACAACGCCGCATTCCGCATCGTGGACGCGTCGCGGCTGCTCCCGGCCGCGGTGCTGGCGGTGTGGTTTCCGGAGCTGTGCCGCAGCGCCGATCTACGCCCGCTGCGACGATTGGGTTCGCGGCTCCTCGCCGGCGGCGTCGCCGTGGCCGCGGTGTCGTATCCGGCGTCGGCGCGCCTGATTGCGGTGATCTTCGGGGCGGCGTTCGCCGGCGCCGGTCCCGTGCTCGCGATCCTGGCGCTCTCGATTCCGCTGCTGTTCCTGAACTATGCCCTGACGCACCAGCTGGTCGCCTGGGACCGGCAGCGCGCGTACGCGGGCCTCTGCGGCGCCGCGCTGGGCGTGAACCTCGTCCTGAACGTCTGGCTCGTGCCGGCGCACGGCGTCGAAGGCGCGGCATGGGCGACGCTCCTCACGGAGCTCGCGGTGACGGGAGGCAGCGTGGCGCTGCTCGCGACGTCATGACCCCGCGCCAGGCGACCGTTCCCGTGCGCGCCGCGGCCGACCTGACGGCCGACGAATTCGCGATCCTGCGGGCGGTGCTGTACGCGTCGCTGTTCGACTATCCGCTGACGCTCGCGCAACTGCGGGCCTCGCTCATCGAACGGCGCCAGACCGAGGCCGGCCTGCTGTCGGCGTATCAGGAGAGCGCGGCGCTGCAGGCAGTGATCGACTATCGCGAGGGGTTCTTCTTCTGTCGCGGCAGCCAGAACCCGCCGGCCGAACGCCTGCGTCGCGAGCGCGCCAGCCGCGCGCTGCTCGCGCAGCACCGCTGGCTCCTGAGGCTCGTGTGCGCGCTGCCGTTCACGCGGCTGGTGGCGTTGTCGGGCAGCGTCGCGCACCTCAACGTGCCGCCCGGCGGCGGCGACATCGACCTGTTCATCGTGACGCGGGGACGCCGCGTGTGGAGCGTGACGCTGACGATTCTCGCCATTGCGCGGCTGCTCGGCCGGCGCGATCTGGTGTGCGTGAACTTCGTCGTCGCCGATTCGGCGATGCGGCTCGATCAGCAGGATCTCTTCAGCGCGAACCAGATCATGCACCTGAAGCCGCTCGCCGGGTCCGGGTTCTACGCCGCCTTCGTCCAGGCGAACCCGTGCGTCCGGCAGTGTTACCCGAACTTCGAACCGGCCGCTCCCCCGGCGGCCAGCCGCGCAGCGCGCGCGGCAGGCGGACTCAAGCGGTCGATCGAGATGGCGCTGTCGTGCGGTCCCGCGCAGGCGTACGACCGGCTGTGCCGCGCGGTCTACGGCCGGCACTTGCGCCGCCGTGCCGCGACCTGGCCGTCGCCCGATCAGGTGCGGCTCCTGCCCGACTGCCTGAAGCTGCACACGCGCAGCCACCGGCACTCGATCATGGAACGGTTCGAGGCGCTCGTGGCGGCATCTGTGGAGTCGATCGCGTGAGTCACCCGGTCAGCCCGTCAAGGGCTGACCCACAGCGTTCCACGTGCGGTTCCGCAGCGGTCGTGGCACTATGAGGGTGCCATGATCGATCTGTACAACAACGACACGAATCAGTTGCTCGGCACCATCAGCGAAGCCGAGCTGCAGCACCTGATCGACGTCCTCGAAGAGGAGTCCGAAACCGATCAGGACTATTACATCGAGGGGCCGACGATCGACCTGCTCGCCGACGGCCGCAGCACCGATCACCTGGTCAACCTGCTGCGCACCGCGCTCGGCTCCAGCGAAGGCGTCGAGATTCGATGGGAGCGGCGGGGAGCCTAGGCTCGGCTTAGGGCTTAGGGCTTAGGGCTTAGGGCGTTGGGATTTGGAGGCGATTTGGGCGAGCAGCACCTGCACGGCCTTGTCGAGTTGTGAATCCGTCGATCCGTACGACTCGCCAATCGGCCGCTTCACTTCCACGTCGACAGGGCGGGGGTGCATTTCCATCGGCGCGCCGTTCCGATCCGTGATGCGCGTGCGCGGCAGGCGCAGGCTGGTCCCGTCCATCAGCCGCGTATTCCACGTATAGATGATCCAGCCGGCGGTCGGCTCGCCGACGACCTTGCCCAATCCGAGGGCGCGGTAGCCTTCGGTGAAGTCTTCCGCGTCGGAGAGCGAGTGCTGGTTGGTGACGAGCACGGTGGGGCGCTCGAGCGCACGCTGGCCGAGCAGAGACCGCGCGGCGGTGGTCGGCGTCCCGCGGAGCGTCATGTTCAAGTAGGGCCGGCGCGCGAGCACGTCAATCGCGTACACGTTCACGAACCCGCCGTTGTTGTTGCGGATGTCGATCACGACCCCTTCCTTCGACATGTTGTCGGCGTCGAGATCCAGATAGAGCTGCGCGAGCGAGGCCGCCGACATGTCGGGCATGTGGACGTATCCGAGCTTACCGCCCGAGATGCGGTCGACGTAGGCGCGCCGCTCGGCGACCCATTGCTCGTACCTGAGCTGCTTTTCGGCCCGCTGCGACACGGGACGAACCGCCACCTCCTTCGCGTCGCGGCCGGTCGCATCCCTCGCGATCTTCAGCACGACCCGGCGGCCGACCGTGTGGTCGAGCAGCCGGTCGATATTGGTCGTGGCGCCGAGGGCCTCGCCGTCGATGGCCGTGAGATAGTCGCCCACGGCGACGGCCTGCGGCAGCGCGCCTGGCCCGAGGGGCAGGACGCCGGTGATGCGGAACCGGCCCGACGACTCGTACTCGGCCCGATCGAAGGTGAGGCCGAGGTGGCCGACCCCCTCCCCGTCGCCGCCCGAGGGGGGCGCCGCGATGCCCGAGTGCGACGAGTTGAGATCCCCGATCATCAGGCTCGCAATCCGCCGCACTTCGTCCATCGTCCGCGCGCCGGCGACGTACGGCTCGTAGCGCTGGCGCTCCGCGTTCCAGTCGAGGCCGTTGAAGTGCGGATCGACGAAGTAGTCGCGCAGCCGGCGCCACGCTTCGCCGAAGATCTCGAGCTTCTCGGTCTTGAACTCGACGTCCATTTCCGCCGTGACGTCAACCGTCCGCGGCTCGCGCTTGTCGAGCGCCAGCGCATGCACCCGCCCCGCGTCCAGGTAATAGATCTCCTTGCCGTCCGGTGTGAACGAGACGTCCGCCTTGCCGCCCGGGGTGGACGTGAGCTGCCGCGCCACGGGCCGTTCGCGCGCCAGCTCGTCGAGCGACCAGGAATACAGGTTCTGCTGACCGCCCGCGCCGGCAATCAGGACGATAGTCTTGCCGTCGGGGCTGAGGAAGGGCTCGCCGGCGTCGAGGCCGGTCGGCAGCACGCTCAGGCGGCGGCGGATATCGTCGAAGACGATCTTCACGGGTTTGACGGGATGCGCGTGCGGTCCCCGGTCGGCCTCGGGGCTCTTCTTCTCGGGCGCTTCCGGCGTCTCGGGCGGACGCGACGGCGCGTTCTCTTCGTGAAACAGGTCGCGAAAGCGATCTTCCCGGAATGTCGGCGTCCGCAGCACCAGATCCACGCGCACGAGCTGCCCGGGCTCGGTGCGCTGGCCGGAATCGAACACGAGAAACGTGCCGTCGGGGGCCCATGCGACGCCGGTGGCGTTGCCGTTGGCGAGAAAGGTGACGGGGCGCTCGTCGCCGCCGGCGGCCGGCACGACGTGCACGTTGACGAAACCGCGGCCGGCGGTCACGAAATAGGCAATCCAGCGGCCGTCGGGGGACCACGCGATCGGACGGCCCCCGGCGATGGCGTCGGCGATGTACCCCTTCGCCAGCAGACGATCCTGCTGCCCGTCGGCCTGCACGACGTGCAGCTCGTGGCCGTCGCGGACGAACGCGATCGACTTGCCGTCGGGAGAAAACGCGGGGGCGTTGTCGCTGCCGGATGCGGCCGTGAGCTTCGTCTCGGTGCTGCGCGCGAAGTCGTAGAGGAAGAGGTGCGAATCGCCGTCGCGATCGGACACGTAGACGATGCGCCGGCTGTCGGGCGCCCAGGCCGGTGACGATTCGTCGGCGGGCGTGTTCGTGACGCGCGCCGCATCGCCGCCGTCCTTGGCGGAGGCCGCGAAGATCTCGCCGCGCGCCGCAAACGCGATCTTGCGGCCGTCTGGCGACAGCGCCAGGTCGGAGAAACGGTTCGTGAGGCGCAGGTGCTCGGACCCTGGGCCGGCGGGGGCTCCCTCCCGTGCGATCGGGATCTCCGCGGCGCGGCCGGTGGAGGGGTCCGCTTTCCAAATCCCGAAGTCACGCTCGAAGACGATCGCGTCGCCGCGCGCGCTGATCGAGGGCCAGAGCACGCGGCCGCTGGTGAAGCGCGTGACCTGCCGGGCGGCGGCGCCGGGCTGCGCATCGATGCGCCAGATGTTCTCCGCACCCGTGCGGTCCGAGACGAAGTAGAGCGAGCGACCATCGCCGTCCCACATCGGCCACATGTCTTTCGCGCCGCCGTGGGTCAACGCGCGCCAGGCCGAGGGGGTGTCGCCCACCGTCAGATCGCGCAGCCAGATCTCCGCTTCGTCCAGGTGGCTGTGGCCGTTGCGCCACCACTGCGACGAGGCGATGCCGCGGGCGCTGATCGCGAGCGTCCGCCCGTCGGGCGACGGCGCCGAAAAGTATTCGCTCGCGTACCGATCGCCGCTGACCTTCATCGGCGTGCCGCCGGTCGCCGCCACGCGGAACACGTCGTCCATGCCGCTGATGTCGCGTCCGGACGTGAAGAAATAGATCCACTTGCCGTCGCGCGACCAGCCGTCGAGCTGGTCGGGCCCATCGTCCCAGGTGAGACGCTGGAGCGTGCCGGCGGCGAGGGTGAGGACGTAGATGTCGCCGCCGCCCGTGCGCGTCGAGACAAACGCGAGCTGCCGCTGGTCGGGCGAATAGACCGGACGCCGATCGTCGGCGGCGCTCGACACGAGCAGCCGCGCCGTGCCCCCGGCGGACGGCACCGACCAGATGTCGCCGCCCGACACGAACGCAACCTCGCTGCCGTCGGGAGCGATGGAGGGCTCCGCGTAGGCGGGCTTTGCTGCCGCCGTCGCGGCCGGCTGTCCCGACAGGTGCGCCCCCGTGAGCAGCACGGCGGCTCCGCACACACAGCCCAGAACGACAATGCGACGCGACATGGATCCGGCCTCCTGTGCGGGGCATCATAGCAGGCCGATCTGCGGCTTTCCACGTTCGCACGCTTGTCGGTTCTCGCAGGAGGTCAGGAGGGCAGGAGGCGACTGGGGTGGGCCGGGGGTTCATCGTGGGACTGACTGCTCTTTGGGCGACACACGCTGTCGGTTCTCGCAGGAGGTCAGGAGATCAGGAGGTCAGGAGATCAGGAGATCAGGAGCGCACAAGGGTCCGGGTGCACTAGAGAATCAGAACTGTGACGACCCCGTGGTGCCGTTTTCTGGTGATGCGACCGGTTTATGGCCCGCGCCGGTCGGGGTGGCGGTGGCCGGCTCTGCTTCCTCGGGAGGGTTCTGGCGCACGTAACGAGCGGGGTGCTTCACTCGACGCAATCCGGACCGCAGCGTCGTGCCATTGAAGTTGAGAAGCAGCCCGGCCGGACATCCGGTCAGCTTCAAATACGTGATGACCTGCGCGACATGGACCGGGTGCAGCCGTTCCACGGCCTTCACCTCGACGACCACTAGGTCGTTGACGACGAGGTCGACCCTGAGATCGTCTCTAACGCGCCGCCCGCGGTAATACACCGGAACCCGCCGCTCGCATTCCGCCGCGAGACCGTGCGCGACGAGCTCGACGAGCAGGCACTCGCGATAAATGGATTCCAGCAGGCCGGGCCCGAGCTCGGTGTGCACCGCGATTGCGCCGCCGATGATGATTTCCGTCAGCGAGTCGATCGGAGTCATCTTCATCCGCCCAGCACGAATTGCGCCACGGCGGATCGTGCGCGTTTATTCCGGCGCGCCCGCCCGGACACGCAATTTCAGCGTACCCCTCGAGCGCTGCAGATCGCCGTTTCCGCCAGCGACGACTGACGCCCGACCTGCCTTGCGCGTCAAGACCCTGCGCGCCACCGGCCAAGTGCCACCCGACGTCCTTCGATCTCCTGATCTCCTGATCTCCTGACCTCCTGACCTCCTGTGAGAACCGACAGCGTGTGTCATCCGAAATGGCAGCCACCCCGCGATGGACCACCGGCCCACCCCAGTCGCCTCCTGATCTCCTGCGAGAACCGACAGCGTGTGTCGCCCAAAGAGTAGCCAGTCCCACGATCAACCCCCGGCCCACCCCAGTCCCCTCCTGATCTCCTGATCTCCTGCGAGAACCGACAGCGTGTGTCGCCCAAAGAGCAGTCAGTCC
>DASUKM010000005.1:0-86603 GCA_036278735.1 Vicinamibacterales bacterium | reverse complement strand
CGCGGCGGGCCAGAAGCAAGCCGTCAGGGCCTCACGCCATCGCGGGTCCGTGGCCGAAGAAGACGCGCCCGCCAAGAAGAGCCAAGTCCCCGAATCAGAAAGAGGCGCGAGCAAGCGAGCGCCCCCCGCGAACGGAGCGCGACGGCGCAGCGGCGCGCGAGAGAGCGGGTAGGGGGGTGCGGCGGGGCAAAGCCCCCCGCAGAAAAATGACCTGATCTGTCACACCCCTCCTTTACAGTCGCCCGCATGGACCAGACCATCACCTGTCCCGACTGCGGCGCGGCGATCCCGTTGACCCGGGCGCTCCGTGCCGATATCGAGTCGTCTCTGAAGCGCGAGTTCGAGCGGGCGCTCGCGGCGCGCGAGCGGGAGCTGCAGCGCGGCTACGATGCGCAGATCGAGGACGCGCGCAAGGCGGCGCAAACCGAAGCCATGAAGAAGGCGGAGCGGAAACTCGCGTCCGACCTGGCCGATCTGAAGGACCAGCTCAGGGAGCAGGCCGAGGCGCTCGACGCGGCGCGCATGCAGCAGCGCGACCTGCGGCGGCGCGAGCGAGAGCTGCAGAAAGAGAAGGCGGATCTCGAACTGACCGTGGCCCGGACGCTCGACGTCGAACGGGCCAGGCTCGTCGTCGACGCGCAGGAGCGCGTGGCCGAGCAGCATCGCCTCAAAGACGCGGAGAAGGATCGCCAGCTTTCGGACTTGCGGCGTCAGATCGAGGACCTGCGCCGGAAGGCGGACGTCGGCTCGCAGCAGTTGCAGGGGGAAGCCGGCGAGACGACGCTGGAGTCGATGCTGCGCGCGCGGTTTCCGGCAGACGAGATCAGCGGCATCGGTCAGGGGATCCGGGGGGCGGACATTCACCACACGGTCGTCGATCCGCAGGGCGGGCGCTGCGGCTCGGTGCTCTGGGAGTGCAAGAACACGAAGCACTGGTCCGAGGCATGGATCCCGAAGCTCAAGACGGATCAGCGGGCCTGCCGGGCCGATGTGGCGGTCCTGGTCACCGCCGCGCTCCCGAAAGCGTGCACGCGCTTCACCCTCATCGACGGCGTCATCGTCGCCGAGTTCGCGTGCGCCGGGGCGGTCGCGGCGCTCGTGCGCGCGCAGCTCGTGCAGCTCTCGCAGGCGCGGGTCGCGGCGAACACGAAAGAAGAAAAGCTGGAATTGCTGTATCGCTATCTGTCGGGGATCGAGTTCCGGCAGCGCGTCGAGGCGGTCGTCGAGGCGTTTGCGAACATGCGGCACGAGCTGGAGCAGGAGCGCCGCGCGGCGGAACGGCAATGGTCCCGGCGCGCCAAGCAGCTCGAAGCGGTCACCTTCAACATCTCGGGCATGTACGGCGACCTTCAAGGACTGGTCGCGCTTCCGCCGATGCAGATGCTGGAGCTGCCCTCCGCCGACGCGGAGGCCTGACGCAGGTGGCAGAGGCGGCGCGTGCCGTCGGCGGCTCCGCGGCGAACGGCCGCAGGCGGCGCCTCACTTCGCGAACAGCGCTTCGCGGACGAGCGCGGGCGGCAGGCTGCCGATCTCGAGCAGCTTCCGGTGGAAGTCCTTCAAGGTGAAGCGATCGCCCATCCGGGCCCGGTAGTCTTCGCGCATCTTCAGGATCTCCGACATCCCCATGAAGTAGCCGATGAAGTACCCGGGCCGCGCGAGCGCCGAATCGACCTCGTCTTCCGCCGCCCAGCGCAGAAATCCCACGCGGTCGACCATCAGATCGATCGCCTGCGCGCGCGTCATGCGGCCGGTCTGCATCCCGACGTCGTAGATCACGCGCGCGTTCCGCCACAGCCGGAGCTGCAGCTGCCGCAGGTGAATGGTCTCGTCGGGGAAGAAGCCCGTCTCCTGGAACAACTGCTCGTTGTAGAGTCCCCAGCCTTCGGTGAACATCGGCGTGCTCACGAGGCGGCGCAGCTTCGACGGGTTGTGCATCTGATACATGATCTGGACGTGGTGGCCGCCGTACGTTTCGTGCGGCGCCGTCACGAGGATCACGCCCCAGTCGTGTTCGAACAGGTAATCGCGCCGTTTGGCCTCGTCCCAGGACGGATCGAACGGATTGATCTGCCACTCGCCGAGCAGCGTGCCGTCCGGCGCCGGCGGCCGGTTCGCCGCGCCGGAGAAGCTGCCGTAGTACGGATTGTTGCCGGCCGTGGGCGTGCGGGGGACGACCGTGCAGCGTTCCGGCCACGGCAGCGGGATCAAGTCCTTGTCGATGATGTGCGCGCGCGCGCGATTGACGACCTCCTGGTGCGCTTCGATCATCCGGGCCGGATCCGGGTGATGCTGCTTCTCCTCATTGGCGATCTGCAGCCACGTCTTGTCTGGATCGATCGTGCGCGCCAGCGCGACGAGCTGCGCCACCGTCCCGTTGAATTGGTCCCAGGCGTACGTCCAGAGCTGCGCGGCGTCGTACGGCAGCAGGTATTGCTCGTGCAGCATCCGGGTATAGGCGGCCTCCCCCATGGGACCGTCCCGGTGCGCGGCCGCGATCTGGCGCCCGACCAGGATCGTTTCGGCAAACCGGCGGTCGATCGCACTCGACGCGCTGAGCGTCGCCGGGTCGATGGCGCGCAGCTGGGCGAGCAGCGCCGCCGGATCCGGCCGTGCGGCGGCCGCGGCGCCGCGCCCGCGGCGGACGGTGATCTGATCGACGATGCCGTCGAGCGTTGCCTGCGACGAGGGGACCTGCGCGGCCGGCAGCGGATAGACGAGCGCGACGAGGAGCAGCGGGAAGAGACGACGCATGCCGCGCATGCTACATCGTCCGTCGGCTTTCGTGAAAGCCGGGCACGTCCGTCGCGTCTCTGATATACATCCGGCGTGCAAACGGTCGAAGGCGCCTCGCGCGAGCAGGGGCTGAAGCGCGAACTGACCGCCGGTCAGATGGCCATGGTCGCCGTCGGCGGCTCGATTGGCACCGGGCTCCTGCTCGGATCGGCGGCGGCGATCGAAGTCGCGGGTCCCGCCGTCATCCTCACGTTTGTGTTCGCCGCCTTTGTCACCTGGACGGTCACGCTCGCGTTGGGCGACCTGGCCCCGCATCATCCCGCCGCCGGATCGTTCCAGCTGTACGGCGATCTGTACCTGGGCGAGTGGGCCGGGTTTCTGTCCGGGGCCGGCTACTGGGCCGCCATCGCGATCTCGATCGGCACCGAGATGGTCGCGTCGGCGACCTACATGGCGTTCTGGTTTCCGGGAGTGCCGGCGATCGTGTGGGTGGCGATCGCGTCGCTGCTGCTCCTCGGGGTCAACCTGCTCAGCGTCGGCCGCTACGGCCGCTTCGAGTACTGGTTCGCGATGATCAAGGTCGTGGTCATCGCGGCGTTCATCGTCCTCGGCGCGGCCCTGATGATGACCGGCCGCACCACGCCGCAGTACACGGCGCACGGCGGCCTGTTTCCAAACGGCGCGCTCGCCATGCTGCTTGCGCTGCCGTTCGCGCTTTATACGTTCTCCGGGGTCGAGTTCGTCGCGGTCACGAGCGGTGAGGCGCAGTCACGCGACGCGATCGCCCGCGCGACGCGCCGGACGTTCGTGATCCTCACCCTCGTCTACCTCGGCGCCATCGTCGTGCTGACAGGCGTCATGCCGTGGAATCACGCCGGGGTGCACGAGTCGCCCTTCGTCACCGTGTTCCGGACCGTCCGGATCCCGGGGGCCGCCCACCTGATGAACTTCGTCGTCCTGACGGCGGCGTTGTCGGGCGCGAACGCCGCGCTCTATGCCGCCTCGCGCACGCTGTTCGCGCTGGCGCGCAACGGCTGGGCCCCGGCGTCGCTGGGCCGCCTCAATCGCGTCGGATCGCCGACGCTCGCGGTGATCACGTCGTCTTTCTCGATCCTCCTGGCGCTCGCCCTGGAACGATGGGCCCCGGAGCAGGCGTTCGTGTCGATCCTGAACGCGGCGCTGTTCGGCCTGCTGCTCTCGTGGCTGGTGACGCTGGCCGCGCATGTGCGGTTCTGTCGCGGCGGGGCGCGCGATTCGGTCGATTTGCCACGGCGATCGCCCCTCGGGGCCACCGGCTCCGTTGTCGGGTTCGTGCTCATCGTCCTGGCGATCCTGAAGACGTGGTGGGATTCGCGTCTGAGCCTGGCGAGCGGCCTCGTGTACCTCGTGGTGCTGAACGTCGCGTATCTGTTGTTGAGGAAATCACGCCGGGCGCGCACCGCTTGACGTTAGAATCGCCACGACCATGTCGGTTTCGTACGAGAACTCCAAGATCGTCTTCCAGGGCATCAAGGACGCCGGCGTCAGCTCGCTGTCGGCGCTGCCCGAGACGTGGCTGGGGCTGCTGCTGCAGCAGGCGCAGCGCGACTCCGACGTGACCTTGATCCAGGTCGCCAAGGAGGAAGAAGCGATTGGCATCGCGGCCGGCGCGTACTTCGCCGGCGAGCGCCACATCCTCTTGATGCAGAACCACGGCTTTCTCGCGGCGATCAACGGGGTCGTGTCGCTGGCGCTGTTGTACGGCATCCCGCTGTGCATGCTCATCGCGCTGCGCGGCCACTGGGGGGAGCCGTATCCGTGGCACACGCGGGGCGGCATCGTCACCGAAGGCGTCCTGCGGGCGTTGAACGTTCCGTTCGAGTACGCGCGGGATCCGAAGCACGTGGGCCGGCAGATTCGCGAGGCCTGCACCTTCGCGCACAGCTCGCTCTCGCCCGTGGCCCTCCTCCTGACGCGAGATTTGATGGAAGAGGCGCTGTGAAACGGGCGGAGTGTCTGGCGATGCTCTATCCCGAGCTGCACGACAAGCCCGTCGTGACGATCATGGGGGCGTGCGCGCAGGAGCTGTACGATCTGGGGCACCGCGACAACTTCTTCTATCTGCAGCACGCCATGGGGCTGGCCTCGTCGATCGGTCTGGGGCTGGCGACCCATTTGCCGGACGAGAGGGTCGTCGTGCTGGACGGTGACGGCTCGGTCCTGATGAACCTCGGGACGTTCGCGACACTGGCGCGGTACCGGCCGCGGAATCTCGTGCACGTCGTCTTCGACAACGGCAGCCTGCTGTCGACCGGCGGGTTCGATTCGCACACGACGTCGGGGCTCACCGATCTCGCCGGCATCGCGCGCGCGGCCGGCATCGAGCACGTCGCCGCCGTCGATTCGGTGGTGGAGTTCGGCGAGGCGGCTGTCGAGGCGTTTGCCCGGAACGACCTCGGCGTCGTCGTGGCGAAGGTCGCGGCCGTCGGTCCCAGCCATTACGGCATGGATCTGCATCTGCCGGAGAACGCGTTCCGATTCAAACGGTGGATTGCGAGCAGGAAGGCGGCGGAGGCGCGATGAGCAGGGTGCTGGCCCAATTGCTGGATGAACTGACGCGCGGCACGGTGAAGGTGGTCGATCTGACGATCCCGCTCGGGCCGTCGACGCCCGTGATCGATCTGCCGCCGATGTTCGCGGCCTCGCCGGGCCTCACGATCGACGTCATTTCGAAGTACGACGACAGAGGTCCGGCCTGGTACTGGAACACCCTGTCGCTGGGGGAGCACACCGGCACGCACTTCGACGCGCCGATCCACTGGGTGACGGGGAAGGACCTGCCGAACAATGCGTGCGACACGATCCCGCCGTCGCGCTTCGTCGGGCCGGCGTGCGTGATCGACGTCACGAGCGACGTCGCAGGCAATCCCGACTTCCTGCTGACCGTCGAGCGGCTGGAGGGGTGGGAGGCGCAGCACGGGCGCGTCCCACGCGGCGCGTGGGTGCTGCTGCGCACCGGATGGAGTCGCCGCACCGATCCCGCGTCTTTCATCAATGCGGCCGACGATGGGCCGCACAGCCCGGGATTCGATGCGCGGACGTCGATGCTGCTGGCGCACGATCGCGACGTGCTCGGCGTGGGCGTCGAGACGATCGGCACCGACGCGGGACAAGCCGGCACGTTCGATCCGCCCTTTCCGAACCACACGACGATGCACGGCGCCGGCAAGTTCGGGCTGGCGAGCCTGTGCAACCTCGATCAGTTGCCGCCGACGGGCGCGATCGTGATCGCCGCGCCGCTGAAGGTCGTCAACGGCAGCGGGAGCCCTCTGCGCGTGATTGCGCTCGCGCCGGCCTGACGCGCAATTCCGGGGTCAGATCTTGTTCTTTGCACGATCGTCCTCGACAGAGGGCACCCTATTAGGTGCCCTCTGTCGAGGACATTGATGCAAAGAACAAGATCTGACCCCGGGAGTTGCGGATACAATCCCACCTCATCATGAAGCTCCGATATGTGTTCGTCGCCCTGGCCGTCGCGCTCGTGCTGCAGGATCCCGCCGCGGAAGGGCAGCGCTGGTGGAAGCACGTCGAGTTCCTGGCATCGGACGCGCTGCAGGGGCGCAACGTCGGGACGCCGGGGTTCGAGCAAGCCGCCGGCTACGTCGAAGCGCAGTTCAAGGACATTGGCCTGACGCCGGGCGGCACCGCGGGTTATCGCCAGCCCGTCGAGCTGGAGTCGCGCACGCTCGTGCCCGCTGATTCGACGCTCACGCTCGTGCGCGACGGGCAGGCGCAGCCCTTGACGATGGGGGAGGATGCCTCGCTCAGCGCCCGCGGCGAATTGAACGGCTCGATCGAAGCCCCGATGGTGTTCGTCGGCTACGGCCTGTCGGTCCCCGAGGCGAAGTGGGACGACCTGGCGGGACTCGATCTGCACGGCACGATCGCGGTCTACGTGAACGCGATGGCCCCGATGGATGCCTCCGACAACGTGAAGTCGCACGTCGGGTCCGCCGGCGAGCGCTGGGCGGTGCTGCGGAAGGCGGGTGCGATCGGGATCGCGACGCTTCCCAATCCGCGGCCGCGTCCCGGCGCTGGCCCCGCGCGAGGCGGACGCGGCGCCGCTGGCGCAGGACGCGGCGGGGCGGCCCGCGGCCGGGGCGGACAGCCGCCGCGACCCAGCATCGTGCTGGCCGATCGCGCTCTGCAGGATCAGGCCGGCGAGGCCGTCTCGATCTCGATGACGCGCCGCGGGGCGGAGAAGCTGCTGGCCGGCACGGGGCACACCGTCGAGGAACTCGACGCGCTCGTCGCCGACAAGAAGCCGCTGCCGCGATTTGCGCTGCCCGGTACGCTGCGCGCCCACGCGACCGAGACGCGTGCCGCGATCGACTCCGAGAACGTCATCGGCATCTACGAAGGCTCGGATCCGCGGCTGAAGCACGAGTACGTCGTGATGTCGGCCCACCTCGATCACCTCGGCGTCGGCCGTCCGCTGAACGGCGACGACATCTACAACGGCGCGATGGACGACGCGTCGGGCGTGGCGTCGGTGATCGAGATCGCGCGGCTGTTGAAGGCGTCGGGGGCGAAGCCGAAACGCTCCATCCTCTTCATGACGCAGACGGCGGAAGAGAAAGGGGAGCTGGGTTCGAAGTACTTCGCGGCGCATCCCACGGTGCCCTTCGACAGCCTCGTGGCCGACATCAACCTCGACATGTTCCTGCCGCTGTATCCGCTGAAAGTGATCGAGGTGCAGGGCTTGACGGAGTCGTCGCTGGGACGGACGGTGGCGGCGGCGGCGAAGGCGGTCGGCGTCGACGTGCAGACCGATCGGGAACCGGAGCAGAACCGCTTCATCCGCAGCGATCAGTACAGCTTCATCCGCCGCGGCATTCCGTCGCTGGCCTTCAAGTTCGGCTACGAGTTCGGATCTCCGCAGGAGCAGATCCGTCGCGACTGGGTGCGCGACGTGTACCACAAGCCGAACGACGACCTGAAGCAGCCGGTGGACACCGAAGCGGCGGCGACCTTCGACCGCGTGATTCTCGGACTGCTGGAACGCGTGGCCGACGACCCGGCCCGGCCGACGTGGAATCCCGACAGCTTCTTCAAGCGGTTCGCGACGGAGTCCGGCGGCCGCCCCTAGGCCTGCCGCACGGACCGGAGGTGGCGTTCAGCGCTGGGCGCTGACCCGCGCGTTCAACTCCTCGAACCAGTGCGTCACGACCGTGATCGACCGCAGGCCTTTGTTCGAGACGATCGGATCCGTCACGCTCAGGAAGTGCGTGCCGTCGCGCGCGACGTCGTACGGCCGATCGGAACTGCCGGCGAGGTTGGCGAACGGGCGCGGCAGCACGGACGCGGCGCCGAAGGAGACCGACGGCGTCAACGTGACCGGCACGCGCGTGATTCGGGTGCCCGGGCCGGGCGTGTAGAAGATCGCCGTCCCGTCGGGGGCCCAGACCGGATGATGGGCGTCCTCTCCGGTGCCGGAGACCAGATACTTGGCGCCGGTCGCCGGGAACGGCTCGACGAAGACCTGGTTCTGGCGCCCGATCTGGCGCGCCGCGTACGCGACCCATTTGCCGTCGGGGGCAAACACGGCGCCGGTCAACTGCGAGGATTCGACGGTTCCGAAGCGCGCGGCGCGCCGCTCGCGCAGCGACAAGGCCCACAGCGTCGTGCGCCCGCCGGCCACGCGATCGAAGAGCAGCCACTCACCGTCCGGGCTGAACGACAGCGGGACGTCCCACGTCTGCCTGGCGGGGACGGTCAGGCGTTCGGGGGCGCCGGTGCCGTCCTCGCGCTGACGATAAATCGCCATCGCGCCGTCGCGATCGGATCGGTAGGCGATCGACTGGCTGTCAGCCGACCACGCGACGCTGCGGTTGTGCCCCACGAACGTGAGCCGGCGCGGCGCGCGATCGCTGTCGAGGCCGTACACCCACACGTTCGCGTCCCTCCCATCGTCCTCGATGAAGGCAATCCGGCGTCCGTCGGGCGAGAGGCGCGGCGCCTGGTAGGAGCCGGGCGGCAGCCCCAGGGGCTGCGAAGCGCCCGCGAGATCGAAGCGCGCCATCGACGCGCTGGCGCCGATGGGCGTCAGAGGACCCGGCAGGTAGGCGAGCGTGCCCTGGTCCGACACCGCGAGATCCAGCGTGCCGGATCCATAGGTTCCCGTCCCGCGCATCACGCCTTCGATGACGGGTACGGCGGCCCCGCTGAGGGTGCGGGTGGCGGCGTCGAACCGCTGGGCGTAGAGCGCGCCGCCGCGCGCGAACAGCAGGTGACCGCTGGCGACGTAGCGGGCGTCGGTGGCTTGATCGATCAGCGTCTGGCGGTCGCTGCGCCCGACCGTTTGCACCACGATCGTGCCCGCATCCCAGCGCTCGCTTCCGCCGACCGCGTCGGCGGTGGTGAAGAGCACCGTCCGGCCGTCCGGCAGCAGCTGGGGCTCGAACGCCAACTCGCCCGGGGTGCCCTTGATCAGCAAATCCGGCTGCCCGCCCCCGTCGGCGACGCGGAAGATGCCTTCAGTGTTGGCGAACACGAGGCCGCTGGCCGACCACGTCATCCCGGACGGCAGTTCCGTCGCGCACAGCGTCAACGGCGCGCCGCCAGCCACGGGAACGCGGTCGATCGTCTGGTCCGCCGGGTTCCAGTACGCGAGCGACAGGTCGTCGGGAGAAAACACCGGACCGGTCGGCCACGCGTCCCCTTCGCTCCCCTTGACGGGGTGCACGTCGAGCGCGTCCATCGGGCGCACCCACAGGTTTCGCGGCGGTCCGGCGGTGAAGGCGAGCAGGCGGCCGTCGTGGCTGAGCGCCAGGACGCTTCGCTGGGTGCCCCCGAACTGCTGCCCGTCCGCCAGTACGATCGAGAATCTCGTGACCGCGTCCGCGGGGGCAGCCGGGCGGCCGCGCCACACGAGGCCGGCGACCGCGATCAGCGCGACTCCGAGCGCCGCCAGCGGCAGCGCCCGTCGCCAGCGTGGCGCGTGCGCGGCCGCCGTGGGAATCGCAGGAGAGACGCGCGGCGCCGCGGCGATGATCTCGAGCTCGGCGCGGGCGTCCCCGATCGCCTGCCAGCGTTTCTTCGGCGACTTGGCGAGGCAGCGCCGAATCAGATCCGGCAGCCGCGGATTCCACATCGGATCGAGCCCGGAGAGGTCGGGGTCGCGCGCGATCACGCCGGCCAGAATGTCCGACAGCGTGTCCCCGTCGAACAACCGCCGCGCGGTCAGCATCTCGTAGAGCACGATGCCGAACGAGAAGATGTCGCTGCGGTGGTCGGCGGGGAAGCCGCGTGCCTGTTCGGGCGACATGTACGCGGCGGTGCCCATGATCACGCCGACTGCCGTACCCAGGCCCGGATCCGCGTACCCGGCGTCCGCCCCGCCTCCGCCTTGGCGCGAGCCTGCCGCGCCGAAGCCTTGGCGTGGGCCTGCCGCGCCGAAGCCTTGGCGAAGGCGGGTGAACGTGGGAGAGTTGGCCAGGTCGAGGTTGCCGCGCGGGTCCGGCCCCCCATCCGATTCCATGGCCTTGGCGAGCCCGAAGTCCAGCAGCTTCACCTGCCCGTCGGGCGTGATCTTGATGTTGGCGGGCTTCAGGTCGCGGTGCACGATGCCGCGTTCGTGCGCCGCTTCCAGTCCCTCGGCGATCTGCCGGGCAAGCGTCACGGCCTCCTCGAGCGGGATCGGCCCGCGCGCCAGCCGGTCCGCGAGCGTCTCACCCTCGACGAGTTCCATGACGAGCAGGTGGCCGTGCGTCCCGGACGGCACCGTCTCGAGGCCGTACAGCGTGGCGACGTTCGGATGATTCAATGCGGCGAGCGCGCGCGCTTCACGTTCGAACCGCGCGATGCGTTCGGGGTCGCCGGCCAGCGCGTCGGGCAGCACTTTGATCGCGACGATGCGCCCGAGCTTCAGGTCGCGGGCGCGGTAGACCTCGCCCATCCCGCCTTCGCCGAGCTTCGAGAGGAACTGATAGGAGCCGGCGGTCGAGCCAATCATCGGGTGCATCGAACAGGGACGTCAGCGAGCCGCGACGAGCGCTGGCGACAAACGGGGCGGAGACCGGCGCGCGGTGGCATGCGGTGCGCATTGTAGCCGGTTGCGGCCCCAACGGCGTCGGCTGCGGCAAACGCATCCGGTCATATATACGGGGGGCGAGCATGAGCGACCTTCACGCGGGCGGAAGACGCGTATAATCCGCGCGCATGACCATGACGTCGGGCACCCGGGTCGATCACTACGAAATCATCGGTCCGGCGGGATCGGGCGGCATGGGGGACGTTTACCGCGCGCGCGACGTCCGGCTCGATCGCGACGTCGCGGTCAAGACGCTGAAGGGGGCGTTCACGGAGCGCTTCGAACGCGAAGCGCACGCCATCTCCGCGCTGAATCATCCCAACATCTGCACGCTGTACGACATCGGCCATCACGACGGCAGCGGCTATCTCGTGATGGAGTTCATCGAGGGGACGCCGATCGCCGGCCCCCTGCCTGTCGAGCAGGCGGTCACCTACGGCATCCAGATCTGCGAGGCGCTCCACGCCGCGCACCGCAAGGGGATCGTGCACCGCGATCTCAAACCGGCAAACATCCTGGTGACGAAGCAGGGCATCAAGCTGCTCGACTTCGGCCTCGCGAAGCTCGCCGCGACCTCTTCGGTGGCGGCGGCCGCCGCCGGCGCGGTGGAGCAGGCGACTGTCGCGGCGCTCACCGGGACGCACACGGTCGTCGGGACGCCGCAGTTCATGGCGCCCGAGCAGATCGAGGCACGCGAGGTGGATGCCCGGACCGACATCTTCGCGTTCGGCTGCGTGCTCTATGAGCTCCTGACGGGGACGCGCGCGTTCGACGGGCAGACCTCGTCGAGCGTCATGGCGGCCGTCCTGGCGACGACGCCGCGGCCGATCGAGGAACTGATCCCGCTGACCCCTCCGGCGCTCGATCGCATCGTCTCGCGATGCCTCGCGAAAGATCCCGAAGACCGCTGGCAGTCGGCCCGGGACGTTGCGGCGGAATTGTCCTGGGTGCTGCAGGGTGGATCGAAGGCCGGCCTGCCTGCTATCGTCAGCGGACGCCGTCGCGTGCGGGAGAAGCTGGCGTGGGCGGCCTGTGGTCTGGCGAGCGTCGCGGCGATCGCGTTCGCGGTCGCCTGGGTCAGGCGCGCGCCGCAGCCCGCGCCGATCGTACGCTTCCCGCTCACGCTTCCGGCCGCCGTGCAGAACGCGAGTCCGCCCGTGATCTCGCCCGACGGACGCAACATCGTGTTCGCGGCCGATTCGGGTGGGCAGCGCATGCTCTGGCTTCGACCGATGGACTCGATCGAGGTGCGGCCGCTGCCCGGCACGGAGGGTGTGTTCCGGCCGTTCTGGTCGCCCGACAGCCGCTTCGTCGGATTCATTGCCGCCGGCAAGATGAAGAAGGTGGCGGTCGCCGGCGGCCCGCCGCAGACGATCTGCGACGTCTCGGGAGACGGCGACGGATCCTGGAGCCCCGAAGGGGTGATCCTGTTCGACGGCCTGGCCACCGATCCGTTGCGCGAAGTCTCGGCGGCCGGCGGCGTCAGCAAGCCCTTCGTGTTCGAGGCCGGGAAGACCGGTGGGCTGGTCGGATCCGGTTGGCCCGAGTTCCTGCCCGACGGCAAGCACTTCCTCTACACCGTCGCCGGCGCGGGCGCGACGGGCGCTGACGTCGGCGGAGACATGGCTTTGAACGTCGGCCTGCTCGGCTCGACCACGAGCAAGACGCTCTTCAGGACGACGACCAGGGTGGCGTACGCCGCGCCGGGGTACCTGCTGTTCGTCCGTGAGCAGACGCTCGTCGCGCAGAAGTTCGACCCGGACACGCAGACGCTCTCCGGGGACCCGGTGCCGCTCGGGGAAGGGCTCGGGACCGATACCGTCGGTCTGGCCTCGTTTTCCGTGTCGCGCACCGGCGTGCTGGTGTACCGCGGAGGCGAGCTGACGGGATCCCGCCTCGTCTGGATCGATCGCAACGGCAAGGAGACGCCGGCGATGGACGCGCCGGCCGACTACCACGATACGTGGCTCTCGCCCGATCGTACGCACCTCGTGTACGACGTCGGCACGGATGGAGGCAAGGACGACGTCTGGATCCGCGACCTGACGCGCGGCGTGTCGTCGCGCTTCACGTTCGGGCCGACCACCAACGTCGACGCGATCTGGTCGCCCGACGGCCGGAGCATCGTCTACACATCCAGAGCGAAAGGCCCGGGCGATCTGTACTCGAAGGATGCGTCCGGGACGAAGGACCCGGAGGCCCTGCTCGTCGATCCCGACCAAAAGTATGTGTCGGACTGGTCGCCGGACGGCAAGTATCTGCTCTACACGGTGCGGGGGAAGGATGTGGCCGGATGGGACATCCGGGCGTTGCCCATGCAAGGGGATCGCAAATCGATCCCCATCGTCGCGACGAGGTTCTCCGAGCTCTGGGCCACGTTCTCGCCGGACGGTCAGTACATCGCGTACCAGTCGAACGAGTCCGGCCGCGCGGAGATCTACGTGCAGGAGTTTCCCCAGCCGCGGCACAAATGGCAGATTTCCACGAACGGCGGGGTCGAACCCTACTGGAGCCGCGACGGCAAGGAGCTGTTCTACCGGGCGGGACGCAACATCATGGCGGTGCCGGTGACGCTTGGCGCGTCGTTCGTGGCGGGCACCCCCGCCGCGCTGTTCGAAACGCGGTTTTCCGCGTCGGTCGCGCGCGGCGTGTACCGGCCGTCGGCCGACGGGCAGCGCTTCCTTGTTCTTGCCCCGCGCGCCACACAAGGGGACCAGCCCGCGTCGGTCGTGCTGAACTGGATGTCCGGGCTGCGAAACTGATCGATTTGGCCTTCCTTTACGGGCTGACCGCACCGACCAGGACGGTGCCGGGAAAGTAATGGCGCAGGACGTCGGCGATCGACGCGCCGGCGCGCACGCGCGCGAACGCGCCGACCTGGCACAGACCGACACCGTGACCGAAGCCGCGGCCGTCGAACGCAAATCCGGCGCGCGTGCGGCGGACCGTGAACAGCGTGCTCCGCAGGCTCGACACGCCGAGTCGGCGCGTGACGGCCTCGCGGAACACGTCGCCCCGCACGGTCACGGTGCGGGCGCCGCGAATCTCGATCGAGACGGCCCGGCCGGCCGCGTCGCGGCGCGTCACGTCGATCGCGTCCAGCCGCCCTCCCACGGCCGTGCGCGGGTCCGCATCGAGCGCCCCTCGAAGCGCTACGCGCGAGAGGTCGACGCGCCACGTCGCGTGGACGTCGCGCGCGGGTCCGTCGTCTGGCGCGCCGACGAGGTACGGGACTGGGCGGCCGCCCCACACGTCGGCGGCCGCGCTCGTATGGCCGCCGCAGTCCGCATGAAAGACCGCATTCGCGGGCCCGTTGCCGTACCACAGCACCTCGCCGCGCGTGCGCGCCGCCGCTTCGCGCGCCAGCGCCGCCCAGCGCGACGTCCGCAGCCGCGCGGGATCGTAGATCTGGCAGTGCGACGTCGAGCACAGGTCGAAGCCGTCGCGTTCGTGGCGTCCGACGTTGGCCGTCGCGTACGTCCGGCTGATGATCGCCTGCAGCTGCAGCATCCGCTCGACGGAGGGGGGATCGCCCGACGGCGGATCGAATTCGGCGATCAGCGTGGCCGTGACGTATTCCTCGAGCGGGATGCGCCGGACGACGAGCCGACCGCCGTCGCGCGTCTGCACGCGGATCGTCTCGGGAACGCGCGGCGCCGCGATCGCCGACGGGGGGGCGATTCGGACCGTGCGGGCGCTGCAGCCGACGGCGGCGGCGCAGAGCAGGGAAACGATCAGTCGCGCCGCGGTCCGCACACCCGCTGTATCGGCCGCGCGCAGATGTAGACTTAGTGCGTGTCGCGGATTCTGGTGATCGACGACGATCAGGGCGTTCGCGAGAGCATGGGCCGGATGTTGACGGCCGCCGGCTATACCGTCCAGGCCGCCGCGAGCGGCGAGGAAGGGCTGGCGCTCGCCCGCGACGACGCCTTCGACGTGATCCTCTCCGACATGCGCATGTCGGGCATCTCGGGGCTCGACGTGCTGCGGCAGCTCCGCGACCTTCGGGTCGACGCGGCCTTCATCGTGATGACCGGCTTCGGCACGATCGACACCGCCGTCGAATCGATGAAGCTCGGGGCGGTCGATTTCGTCCAGAAGCCGTTCTTCCGCGACGAGCTGCTGATGCGTGTGCGCTCGGCTGTCGATCGGCGGCAGCTCGCCCGGCAGGTCGACCTGCTGCAGCGGCAGATGCGCGGCCGCGGGTCGCTGGACGTGCTCGTCGGCGAGAGCGACGCGATGCGGCGCGTGAAGGATCTGATCCGTCGCGCCGCCGTCGCGCCGGGCACCGTCCTGATCACCGGCGAAACGGGCACCGGCAAAGAGCTGGTTGCGCGCGCGATTCACGCGGAGAGTCCGCGGTCCGCCAGATCGTTCGTCGCGCTGAACTGCGCCGCGCTGACCGAATCCCTGCTCGAAACCGAACTGTTCGGCCACGCGCGCGGCGCTTTCACCGGCGCGGCGGGCGCGCGCGCCGGGCTGATCGAACACGCCACGGGGGGCACGCTCTTCCTCGACGAGATCGGGACGATGGCGGCGTCGCTGCAGGGCAAGCTGCTGCGCGCGCTGGAGTCGGGGGACGTGCGGCGGATTGGCGAAAACGAACCGCGCCGCGTCGACGTGCGGTTCGTGGCGGCGACGAACATGGATCTGGACATGGCCGTGGACGCCGGCGTGTTCCGCCGCGACCTCTTCTATCGTCTCAACGTCCACCGCCTTCACCTGCCGCCGCTGCGCGAGCGCGCCGGCGACGTCGCGAAACTCGTCGACTGCTTTCTGCATCGGTACGGCGCCGCGGCGGGCATCACGGCCTGTGAGCCGGCCGCGCGCGAGGCGCTGCTGGCGTACAGCTATCCGGGCAACGTACGCCAGCTCGAACACGTGATTCAGCGGGCGGTCGCCGTCGCACGCCCGCCGACGCTGACGCGCGAGGATCTGCCCGAAGAGCTGCTGGCGCCGCGCACGACCGCCGAGTCCCCCTCCAGTGAAGGGGGAGTCGCCGCCGCCCGCGACCGCGCCGAGCGCGACATGATCGTGGCGACGCTGGCGCGCTACGGCGGCGAAATCGTGGCCGCGGCGCGCGAGCTGCAGATCAGCCGCACCACGCTCTGGCGGCTGATGAAGAAGCACCAGATCTCCGGCGACTCCCGCCCCTCGTGAACGACGCTTTCGCACGCGCGCGTGCAGCGATGAAACGCCGAGTGTTTCACCCCTGAAACCGGCGCCGGCGCCAGGCACGGCCAATCGGCGCCGGGCCGTGCATGCAACCCCTGACAGCACAGCAGGTTACGTCCGTGCGCGCGCCGTGCGCGGTTTCGGCCCGCGGCTTGCTGCGTCGCAGCACCACATGCCTCCCACGCTGCTCATCGTGGACGACGATCGCGAGACGCAGGCGGTCCTGGCCGCCGAAGCGCGCGCGCGCGGCTTCGACGTCCTCAGCGCCGCGTCGACCGTCGAGGCCAGCACGGCGATCGAGGACCCCGCCGTCGTGCTCGCGCTCGTCGACCTGTCGCCCGGCAGCGAGGCCGGCTTCGAGATGATTCGACGCGCGAAGGCGCGCCGGCCCGACATCGAGATCGTCGTCGTCTCGGCCACGAGTTCCGTCGCCTCCGCGATCCGGTCGTATGAGCTGGCGGCGTTCGCCTTCGTCCAGAAGCCGTTCGCCCTCGATCATCTGTTCTCGACGGCGGAGCGCGCCCTGGAGCACCGCCGGATGAATCTCGACAACCGGCGGCTCGTCTGGGAAATGCAGACGATCAACGAACTCGGGGAAGACCTGCGGCGGTCGCTCGACCCGCACGATCTGCTCGAGCGCGCGCTGCGGCGGCTGATGCAGGCGCTCGACGCGCACGCCGGCTCCGTGCGGCTCCGGGACCCGGTCTCCGGCGCCTTCGAACACGTGCTGCGGCTCGGTCCGTCCGAAATGGGCGCGATCTGGACGGCGCCCGAGCCGGTCATCGCGCGCCCGAGCGATCGCGTGATTGCCGCGCGCGCGCCGGTCGTCATCCCCGATCTCCAGGCGCTGCTGCCCCCCGACGTCGGCGCCGGGACGACGATCCGCGGCGTCATCAGCGTGCCGCTCTTCGTCGCGGGGGACCTGCTCGGGACGATCACGCTCGGCAGCCGCCGGATCGGTCGCTTCGAGGCGGCCGACGAGCGGCTGCTGACGATCGTCACCGGCCAGATCGCCGCCGCCGTGCAGAACGCGCGCCTGCACTCGTACGCGCGGCGCGGCAAGCAGCAATGGGAAGCGACCTTCGACGCGATCAGCGAGCCGATCGCGGTGTTCGACTCGCACGGGCGGCTGCTCCGCGGGAACCTCGCGCTCGCCGAACACCTCGGGATCTCGGTGCAGGACCTGCGCCGCCACTCGTGCGACGAGGTCGGGCTCTGCGGCGGCGAGTTCCCGTACTGCGCCGTCGGACGGGCGCTCGACCGCCAGAACGTCCGCGCCGAAATCACGACCGCCGCCGGCCAGATCTTCAGCGTGACCACGTTCCCCATCGCGGACACCCCCGACGATGCCGCGGTGGTGCAGGTGGGGAAGAACGTCACCGAGGAGATTGCCAACGCCCGGCGGCTGCGGCAGATGCGCGACGAGCTGGCGGCCACCAACGCGCGCCTCGTCGGCGCGCTCGAGCGCCTCGAGACGACACAGGCGCAGCTGATCCAGGCCGAAAAGCTGTCGGCGATCGGTCAGCTCGTGGCGGGGGTCGCGCACGAGTTGAACAATCCGCTCACCAGCGTCATCGGCTACGCGCAGCTCGTCGAAGAGGAATTGCTCTCGCCGTGCCGCGACGACACGCGGGGGATCGCGGATGTGGCCGCCGACGTCCGGCGGATCGCCGAGGAATCCGAGCGCGCCGCGCGAATCGTCCGCAATCTGCTGGCGTTCGCCCGGCGCCAGACTGCGGCGCGCGTCCCGCAGGATCCGGCCGACATCTTTTCGCGGGTGCTCGCGCTGCGCGCCTACGAGTTCCGCCTGAACGCCGTCGAGGTGGAAACAAGGATCGAGCCCGATCTCCCGCCCGTGCTCGTCGATGCCGGACAGCTCCAGCAGGCGATCCTCAACCTCGTCCTCAACGCCGAGCAGGCGATGCGCGGCCGCACGCCGCGGCGGCTCGTCGTCGCCGTGCACCGGGTGCTCGACGCCTCGGCGGTGCAGATCTCCCTGACCGATAGCGGCCACGGGATTGCCGAGGCCAATCTGCGCCGCATCTTCGATCCGTTCTTCACGACGCGCGACGTGGGGGAGGGCACCGGGCTCGGCCTGAGCATCTGCTACGGGATCGTGCGGGACCACGGCGGCCAGATCAGCGTCGACAGCACGGTCGGGGTCGGGACGACGTTCCGGCTGTTGCTGCCCGCGTACGAACCCCGGACGGCCGAGGTGATGGTCGCCCACAAGGAGCAGTCGGAGCGCGACTACATCGCGGCGATGCTCGGCGGCTGGGGCTATCGCGTGACCGCGACCGACGAACCGGACGTGGCGCTCGCGCGGTACCGCGCAGGGGGGCTCGCCGCGATCGTCGTCGACGCCTCCATCCCGGCGTCGGATCCGCGGCCCTGGGAAGAGGCCCGGTCGGCGGCCCTCCGGCCCGTCCCGATGGTGCTCATGGCCGCGGCCGTGGGCGATGTGGGCGCCCCTCGCGGCGCGGCGGCCGCGCTCGTGCCCCCCTACGACCTGCGTGCCGTCCGCGCGGTCATCGGGCAGGTGTGTCCGGAACCCGAGGCGCGCGCGACGAACGCGTCGGAGAACGAGAAGGAGTGTGTATGACCGGTCCGTCACCGCTCGTCGTCGTGATCGACGACGAGCAGGGCATCCTCGACGTCGTCGAACGGTTCGCGCGGCGGGCCGGCTATGAAGTGATCACCTGCGCGGGCGGCCGCGAGGGCATCGCGCAGTTGCAGGCGCGCCGGGCCGATCTCGTGCTGGTGGATCTGCGGATGCCGGACGTCGGCGGCCTCGAGGTGCTGCGGGCCATTCGCGACATCGATCCGCGATGTCAGGCCGTCCTGATGACGGGCTACGCGTCCGTGGAGACCGCCGTCGACGCGATCAAGCTCGGGGCGATGGATTACTTGAGCAAGCCGATCGATTTCGCGCGGCTCGATGCGCTGCTCGCCACCGTGCGGGACGACATCGAGCGGCGGAGGCATCTGCTGTCGGCGGAAACCGACGTCGCGCGCCGGCTCGAGTTCTGCGGAATGATCGGTCGCGGGCCGGCGATGCAGGAGCTGTTCGACCTGATCCGGCGTCTGGCGCCGCACGTCCGGACCGCGCTCATCAGCGGCGAAACCGGGACGGGCAAGGAGCTGGCCGCGCGCGCGATGCACACGCTCGGACCGCGGCGCGACAAGCGCTTCGTGACGGTGAACTGCTCGGCTGTCGTCGAGACGCTGTTCGAGAGCGAGATCTTCGGGCACGTCCGCGGCGCGTTCACCGGCGCAACCGAGAACAAGCCGGGCCTGTTCGAGGTGGCGGATGGCGGCACGCTGTTCCTCGACGAGGTCGGCGAGCTGCCGCTCACCGTGCAGGCGAAGCTGCTGCGCGTGCTGGAGCTGGGCGAGGTGCACCGCGTCGGATCGCTCGATCCGCGCAAGGTGAACACGCACGTCATCGCCGCGACGAATCGCGATCTCCGGGCGGAGGTCGCGGCGGGGCGCTTCCGCGCCGACCTGTACTACCGGTTGAACATCGTCGAGGTGCGGCTGCCGCCGCTGCGGGAGCGCCGCGAGGACATTCCGTACCTGACGGCCTCCTTCGTCCGCGACACGTCCGAGCGGCTGCAGAAGCCGCTGCTCGGGCTCACGTCGGGGGCCGAGCGTCTGCTGGGCGCGGCGCCGTGGGAGGGGAACGTGCGCGAGCTGCGGAACGCGATCGAGCGCGCCTGCATCCTCGCCGACGGCGACTTCATCACGGAACGTGAACTGTCCGTCAGCATGCCCGCGCTCGTGATGCCGATGACGCCGGCGGCCGAGCCGAAGGCGGCGGCCGCTCCCGACGCCGACCTCCTGGTGACGGTCGAGCGCGAACACATCGTCCGGGCGCTCGCGCGCGCCAACGGCAACAAGAAAGCAGCAGCGCGCATGCTCGGCCTGAGCCGCCGCGCGCTCTATCGCCGCCTCGAACGCCTGGATCTCAGCGACACGATCATGCGCCGGCGCGAAGCCCGGGCCGACCAGGTGAGCGTGTAGAGCGGCCGAGCCCAAAGCCCAAAGCCGCACATCGCCGTGCGCGGATGCGCTCGCCGCGGTGTGCGACGTGTGCGCTTGCGTCCACGCGGGGTCGGAATTGCACGGTTTTTCCTGGCGGACGATTTGCAGTGCGCCCGTTCAGCCATGCCGTCCGCACACCAACACGCGCCGGTGGAACCCGCAGACCGGCCCGACGAATTCGTGCTCGTCGTCGACGACGAGCAGGGGGTCCGCGACCTCATGACGCGGTGGCTGTCGTCAGGCGGCTACGACGTCCGGATCGCGGCCAACGCCGACCAGGCGATGGGCCTGGTGCGATCGAGCCTGCCCGCTGTCGCCCTCTGCGACGTGCGCATGCCCGGCCGGGACGGCCTGTGGCTGCTCGAGCGGATCAGGGAAGAAGCGCCCGAGACGGCCGTCATCATGGCGACCGGCGTGCAGGATGTCGCGTCGGCGGTCCGGAGCCTGCGCCAGGGGGTCGTCGATTATCTGACGAAGCCGTTCGGCCGCGAGCGGCTGCGCGACGCCGTCCAGCGCGGCTTCGAGTGGCACCGGGCCGCGTGCGACGCGCGGCGCTGGCGCGAGTGTCTGGAGCGCGAGATGGACGGGCGCGCCAACCGTCTGGCCGAGACCGTCGGGGCGCTCGCGATCCACGGCGACGCCGGGCTCGACACGCTGTTGTCGGCCCTGACGGCGGCCGATGGCGACGTCTACGCGCACGCGTACCGGGTCGCGGCGCTGGCCGCCGGCACCGCCAGGGTGCTGGGGTTCAGCGACGCGGATCTGGCGGATCTCGAACACGCCGCGCTGCTGCACGACGTCGGCAAGCTGGCGATCCCCGACGCCGTACTCCGCAAGCCCGCGCCGCTCACCTTCGAGGAGCAGGCGCTCGTGCGGCGGCATCCGGCGGTCGCGGCGGACCTGATTGGCGCGGTGCCGTATCTGCGCCGATCGGCGGACCTCGTGCGCGACGCCCACGAACGGATGGATGGCCTCGGCTACCCGCGCGGCGTGCCGGCGGGCGAAGTGGCGCTTGGCGCGCGCATCATTGCCGTGGCCGACGCCTTCGACGCGATGACCCACCCGCGCGTCTTCCGCGACGCGATCGCGCCCCACGAAGCGCTCCTCGAACTGGCCCGGTGCGCCGACAGCCAGTTCGACCCGGCGGTCGTCGAGGCGTTCCGCACCGCCGTCCCGGTTTGACTTCGCTCTGTTCAGCCCGGTACGATCGTCCGGTTGGCCGGACGGCAGGCCACCCTGGCAGGGTGTCCACAACGGAGCGAATTTCAGATGACACAGGTGCGGCAGGCAAGCGGACTCGAACCCCACGGCATCACCAACGTTTCGCGCGTGTACTGGAACCTGAGCGTTCCGGCCCTGTACGAGGAAGCCGTGCGCCGGCGCGAGGCGCTGATCTCGATCGATGGCCCCATCGTGTGCCGGACCGGACAGCACACGGGCCGGTCCCCGAACGACAAGTTCATCGTGCGGGAATCGTCGAGCGAGAACCACGTGTGGTGGAGCAAGGTCAATCGCGGGATGACGCCGGAGCACTTCGATGCGCTGCACCAGCGCGTGCTGACCTACTGCGAGGGCAAGGAACTGTTCGTCCTCGACGCCTATGCCGGGGCCGACCCGCGGTATCGGCTGCCCATCCGGGTGATTACCGAAAAGGCGTGGCACAGCCTGTTCGCGCGGCATCTGTTCATCGACGAGCCGGATCCTGAAACGCGCGCGGCGCACAAGCCCGAGTTCACCCTCATCGACATGCCGGGGCTCACCGCGGAGCCGGGCAAACACGGCACCAACTCGGCCGTGTTCGTCGTCCTCAATCTTGCGAAGAAGCTCGTGCTGATCGGCGGTACGAGCTACGCCGGCGAGATCAAGAAGTCGATCTTCACGGTGATGAACTACCTGCTGCCGATGCGCGAAGTCCTCTCGATGCACTGCTCGGCCAACGTCGGGCAGGCGGGGGACGTCGCGCTGTTCTTCGGCCTGTCGGGCACCGGCAAGACGACGCTCTCGAGCAATCCGGATCGCTTTCTCATCGGCGACGACGAGTGCGGCTGGAGCGCAGACGGGGTGTTCAACATCGAAGGGGGCTGCTACGCGAAGATGATCCGGCTGTCGGCCGAGGCGGAGCCCGAAATCTACCACGCCAGCCGGCATTTCGGCACGGTGCTCGAGAACGTCTGGATGGATGCGAACACGCGGCGCCTGGATCTCGACAACGACTCCCTCACCGAGAACACGCGCGGCGCCTACCCGCTGTCGTATCTCGGCCACGCGGTGCCCACGGGGCAGGGGGGACATCCGCGCAACATCGTAATGCTGACCGCCGACGCCTTCGGCGTCATGCCGCCCATCGCGCGGCTGACGCCTGCCGGTGCCGCGTATCACTTCCTCTCCGGATACACCGCGAAGGTCGCGGGCACGGAAAAGGGGGTGACCGAGCCGAAGGCCACCTTCAGCACCTGCTTCGGCGCGCCGTTCATGCTGCTGCACCCGACGGTGTATGCGAAATTCCTGAGCGACCGCATCGCGCGGCACGACGTGCGCGTCTGGCTCGTCAACACGGGATGGACCGGCGGCCCATACGGAGTGGGCTCGCGCATGAAGATCGGTTACACGCGCGCGATGGTGGACGCCGCGCTGAAGGGCGCGCTCGCCGACGTGCCCTATCGCCGCGACGAGCGGTTCAACGTGGAGGTGCCGACCTCCGTGCCCGGCGTCCCCTCCGACGTGCTCGACCCCAGGGCGACGTGGAAGAACGGCGCCGACTACGATGCGCAGGCCGACAAGCTGGCCCGGATGTTCATCGAGAACTTCACGACCCTCGGGGCGCCGCCGGACCTCGTCCAAGCCGGCCCGCGCGGCTGAGCAGATCGTCAGCCCATAAAGCGCTGACCCACAGGAGCGAACGTAAAGGGCTGACCCACAGAGTGCATGTCTTGTGGGTCAGGCCTGTATGGCCTGGCCGCAGCATCGGGGCTGAGGCTTACCCCGCACCCCGCGCCTCCCGCACCCCGCGCTCCGCAACCCGCACCGCCGGTGTATCATGCGGCATTCAGTCTCTGGATGTCCGTCGTGTGCCCCCGGCGATGTTCGAGTCCATCATCGGTCTGGAAGTTCATGCGCAGCTGCTGACCCGCACGAAAATCTTCTGCGGCTGCAGCACGCAATTCGGCGCGCCGCCGAACACCCACGTGTGCCCCGTGTGCCTCGGGCTGCCGGGCGCGCTGCCGGTGCTCAATCGCCGCGCCGTCGAGCTGGCCGTCACGGCCGCACTCGCCCTCGACTGCACGATTCAGCCGCTGTCGGTGTTCGCGCGGAAGCACTATTTCTATCCGGATCTGCCGAAGGGTTATCAGATCTCGCAGTACGAGCAGCCGCTCGCGACGGCGGGGGGCATCGAGTTCGCGACCGACGAGGGGCCGCAGCGCGTCGGGATCATCCGCGTGCACCTCGAGGAAGACGCCGGCAAGTCGCTGCATGAGGCGTCCGAGCGCAGCGCGACGACCGCGCTCGACTTCAATCGCAGCGGGGTGCCGCTCATCGAGATCGTCACGCAACCGGACCTGCGGAGCGGCGCGGCGGCGGCGCAGCTCTTCATGCGGCTCCGCGCGATCCTCGTCGCCGTGGGAGTCAACGACGGCAACATGGAAGAGGGGAGCCTGCGCTGTGATGCCAACGTGTCGATCCGCCCGCCGGGGGCCACGGCCCTGGGGGTCAAGACCGAGGTGAAGAACCTCAACTCCTTCCGTCACGTGCAGCGGGCGCTCGAGTACGAAATCGAACGGCAGACCGCCGTGCTGCGCGACGGCGGACCCCTGCGCCAGGAGACGCGCCTGTGGGACGTGACCGCCGGCCGCACGGTCCTGATGCGGGTCAAGGAGGAGGCGGACGACTACCGCTACTTTCCGGAGCCGGACCTTCGTCCCCTGGCGCTCGAGGCGGCGTGGGTCGACGACCTTCGACAGCGGCTGCCCGAGCTGCCCGACGCGCGGCGGCGGCGGCTCGCGGCGCAGTATCATCTCCCCGACTACGACGCCGGCGTGTTGACGCAGTCGATGCCCCTCGCCGACTACTTCGAGCGGACGGCGGCCGCGGCCGGACACGCGAAAGCCGCCAGCAACTGGATCATGGGGGAGGTCGCGCGGACGATGAAGGAGCGCGGGATCGCGATTGAGGCGTTCCCGCTCGCGCCCGAAGCGCTCGCGGAGTTGATCGTGCTCGCCGAGACGGGGGCCATCAGCGGACCGGTGGCGCGCGAGGTGTTCGAGACCATGATGGCCACCGGGCGCGGCGCGCGGCAGATCGTCGACGAAGACGGGCTGCGCCGGATCGACGACGAGGCGGCGCTCGAACGGCTGGTCGAGGAGGTCGTGCGGGACCATCCCGGTCCTGTCGCGCAGTTCCGGGGCGGCCGGACGCAGACGTTTGCGTTTCTGGTCGGGCAGGTCATGAAGGCGAGTCGAGGCAAGGCGAATCCGGAAACCGTCAACGCGCTGCTGCGCCGGGCGCTCGCGGTGCAGGAGCCCTCGGGTGATTGAAGCGCACAGCCTTTCGAAGTTGTACAGCCGCGGCGTCTATGCGCTGCGCGATCTCACGCTGCGCATCGACAAAGGGGAGTTCGTCTTCCTCACCGGGCCCAGCGGCGCGGGCAAGTCGACGCTGCTGCGGCTGCTGCTCCGGCAGGACGTCCCCAGCGACGGCCGGCTCGTCGTCGGCGGGCGCGACCTCGCGCAGTTGTCGCGCCGGCAGGTGCAGGCGTACCGGCGATCGCTCGGCTTCGTCTTTCAGGACTTCAAGCTGCTGCCGAACAAGACGGTGCTCGAGAACGTCGCGTTCGTGCCGCGCGTGCTCGGGATGGTCGATTCGCAACAGCAGCGGCGCACGTTCCAGGTGCTCAAGTGGGTGGGCCTCCAGCATCGGATGGCGGCGTATCCGCAGGAGCTGTCGGGCGGCGAGCAGCAGCGCATCGCGATCGCGCGGGCGCTGGTCAACGACCCCGTCATCATCCTCGCCGACGAGCCGACCGGCAATCTCGATCCCGATCTGTCGCTCGAAATCATGAACTTGTTCCGCGAGATCAACGCGCGCGGCACGACCGTGCTGGTGGCCACCCACGATCGCGAGCTGATCCGCCGGGTGGGACGCCGGGCCCTCACGCTCGAACGCGGCCGCGTCGTGGAGGTGGTCTGATGCGCGCGCTCCGTTACTTCGTTGCCGAAGCGGTCGCGAGCCTGTGGCGCGGACGCGGCGCCGCCGCGCTCGCGATCCTGACGATCGCCGCGGGCGTGTTCGTGCTCGGCTTTTTCCTCATGATCAACGCCAACCTGCAGCGCCTCGTCGCGCGCTGGAGTCAGACCGCGGAGCTGTCGGTGTATCTGCAGGAGGGGGCCACGCCCGAGGAGGTCGCGGCCGTCAAGGCCCGGTTGACCGGCAGCGGGATCGCGCAGTCGGTCGAGTTCGTCTCGAAGGCGGACGCGAGACGCGCGTTCGCGCGCGAGTTCCCGGATCTGGGCGGGGCGGCCTCGGCGCTGCCCGACAATCCCTTCCCGGCGTCGTTCGAAGTCCGGTTGACGTCTCCCTCGGCGGGACTTGGCGAGGCCGCCGATCGCCTCGCGACACGCGCCGGCTCGATGCCCGGCGTCGCCGACGTGCGCTACGACCGGCGATGGCTGCAGCGCCTCAGCAGCCTCGTCGCCGTGATCCGCGGCATGGGTCTCGTGGTGCTGCTGATGCTGGCGTTCGCCAGCGCGCTCACGGTCGCCAACGTCGTCAGCCTCGCGGCGGCGGCCCGGCGCGACGAGATCGAAATCATGCAGCTCGTGGGCGCCCCCTTTGCCTACATCCGCGGGCCGTTCGTGCTCGAGGGGCTCTTGCAGGGGGGGCTTGGCGCGTTGGCCGCGGTGGTGGCGCTCGTCGCCGCCTTTGCCGTGCTGCGGGCCCGGTACGGCGGCTTCATGGTCGAGCGCGCCGGGCTGGAGGCGGTGGCCTTCGTGCCCGCGGCACTCGTGGCCGGCCTGGTGGTCGGCGGGATGGCGCTCGGCTGCCTCGGGGGGTACGTCGTGGCCCGAACGGTCCGTTGAGCTTGGGTTTTCGTTGACACTGCCCGCAGCTCACCCTTACACTCGAATTATTCCATCATATGTTCCATGGCGAGGGGAGTCGCATGGCACGCGTCGTCGGCGCGAACCGGGGTTCGGTTACTCCTGTCACGCTACTGACCGACTTCTACCGTGAGGAGTTCCTGAAGCATCGTGCCTGCCTGGCGCGGCAGCGGGAGTACTACTCGGAGCGAGCCATCACGAATGCCGATCGAGGCATCGATCAGATTCTGGGCAAGCTCGACCAGCTCTGTGCGAAAGCGGATGCTGATCAGGTGATAAGCCGGCTGTTGCGTACGTACGATCTGGTCACCGGGCTGTCGGCCTGGTCGGATTTGAAGCCTCTGCACTGAACACATCGCTACGCGACGACCTTCGGACCATCCTCGACGCTGCCGTCCGCGGCTGCGACGGGTATGCGCTCACCCTGCGGGCGCTCGCGCGCCAACCCTCGACCTTCACCGCTCCCCTCATACTCGTCGCCGCCGGCAAGGCGGCCGTCCCGATGACACGCGCCCTGCTCGAGACCTGCGGCGATCGTCTCGTCGCCGGCGTGGTCGCCATGCCGGGGGGCGAGGGGATTGCGGACGCGCGGCTGCAGGTCCATGCGGCAGGGCATCCGCTGCCGACCGCCGAGAGCGTCGCGGCCGGCCGGGGCGCGCTGGAGATTGCGGAACGCGCGCAGGGCGGATCGCGGCTCGTGGTGCTGCTCTCGGGAGGCGCGTCGGCGCTCATCGAAGCGCCCGCCGGCGAGATCGCGCTCGACGACCTCGTCGACGTCACGCGCGCGCTGCTGCGCGCGGGCACGCCGATCGCCCCCTTCAATGCGGTTCGGAAGCATCTCTCCGCTTTCAAAGGGGGCCAGCTGGCGCTGCGGGCCCGGCGATCGATCACGTTGGCCATCTCGGACGTGCACGCGCCGATCGAGGACGATCCGGCGGTGATCGGATCGGGCCCCACGGTGGCCGACCCGTCGACATTCGCGGAGGCTGACGCCGCGCTCCGGCGCGTCGAGCACGTGCCCGAGACGATCCGGCGGCACATCGCGCGGGGATTGCGCGGAGAGATCGCGGAGACGCCGAAGCCCGGAGACCCCCGGCTGGCGGACGCGGCCTTCGTGCTCGCCGGCGGCCGCCGCGACGCGATGGCGGGCGCGGCCGCACGCGCGCGGGCGCTCGGCTACCGCGTGCAGCTCGTAGACCCCCCGGTTGTCGGCGAGGCGCGGCACGCCGGCGTCGCGTTGATCGAGCAGGCGCGCGTCGTGCACGACGGACGTCCACTCTGCGTGATTGCCTCGGGAGAGACGACAGTGACGGTGCGCGGGAAGGGGAAGGGAGGGCGCAACCAGGAGGTCGTGCTCGGGGCGCTGGAGCCGTTGGCGCACTGCGGCCCGTGCGCGTTCGGGAGCATCGGCAGCGACGGCGTCGACGGCCCGACCGACGCCGCCGGCGCGATCGCCGACGAGAGCACGCTGGAGCGGGCGCACGCCGCCGGTCTGGACCCCGAACGCGCGCTCGCCGACAACGACGCCTACCCGTTCTTCCAATCGCTCGGCGATCTCGTCATCACCGGCCCGACGGGCACGAACGTCGGAGACGTGCAGGTGCTGCTGGTGCAGACCCAGTAACCAGTAACCAGTAACCAGTAACCAGTAACCAGTAACCAGTAACCAGTAACCAGTAACCAGTAACCAGTAACCAGAACTGGCAACTGGTAACTGGCAACTGGTAACTGGCAACTGGCAACTGGTAACTGGTAACTGGTAACTGGTCACTGATCATTCGTATACTTCGCCCATGTCGCCACGCCTCAAGATCGCGATCGGAATCGTCGTTGCGCTGGCCGTCGCGGTGGCGGTCGGGTTTGCCTGGGGTGCCTCGGGCCGGTTGCCGGCGGAGCATGCGCTGGCGGAGGCGACGCAGCGGCTCGATCTGGCGGACGCGCGAGGGCACATCCTGCAGGCGCGGGTCAGCCTCTACAACGTGAACTTCGGCGATGCCCAGCAGCAGCTCGAAGACGCCAAGGCGCCGCTGCAGCGGGCGCACGATCGGGCGCAGCAAGCCGGTCAGCGAGAGGCGGCGCAGGCGCTTGGCGAGGCGCTCACGCACGCGCAGGAGGCGCAGCGCCTCGCCGGCCGGCTGGACCAGGGGGCCAACACGCAGGCCGATGCCGCGCTGAAGTCGATCGCGGCGGCCATGAAATAACGGACGGCCCAGCCTATCGCAGAATCGTCGCCGTCACTCCGACGGTCACTTTTCGATCGGTGATCGGATCGGCGGCCTGCGAGATCACCATTTCCTTGCCGCTCTCGAGCAGCAGTCCAAGCATTTCGGTGACGGCCGCCCCGCCGGCTGTCGTTGCGCTCGCGTCAGTCTGCCCACCGCGCGATGCCTCGGCCGACGCCGGATGGGGCTGGTACTGCAAGGTAAACTGCACGCTGATCAGGTCGTCCTTCATGATGGTCGGATGCGCGTCGACATTGATCTCGATCGGCTTGTTGCCTTCCGGGGTTCGGACGAACGCCAGCGTCCGGATCATGCCGCGCTGCTGATCCGCCACGATCATCGAGACGGTCTTCTGACTCGAGGCGGAGGGTCCCGTCTGATCGACGATCGTCAAGTCGATCTTGATGTTCACAGGCCGCGCCTGTGACGCGGGCGTGCGGACGGCTTCCTGCCGCGCGGGGGCCTTCTGGTCCGGCGGTTCTTTCGGTTTGGGCGCCTGGGCGCCGGCCAGTGTCGCGACCGCGAGCACAGAGCACGTCATCAGCAGCGTTTTCAACATGACCGCCGTCAGCTCCTCACTCCCGCGTCTCGCGCGGGTTGAACGCCCCGACCTCCACGGCCGGAGGCGCGGGCAGGGACCGTACTGTGAGTCGGGCAACCTCAATCGGATCCGCGCCGATCGGCGGCACCTCGATGGCCGCGGGTTCGGCGAGTCGCACGACCAGCACCGCCGCGACGGATGGCCGCTCCGGGAGCGGCGGCGCATCCGCCGTCGGCACGACCGGGCGGCGCGGCGGCCGAATCCCGTCGATCGAAGGGCGCGCTATGCGGATCGCGGCAGGGGCCGCACGGCGCTCGCCGTCAACAGCCGGTGGCCGTGCGAGCGCGACGTCCGCATGCGCCCGCGGCGCCGGCGTGGGCAGGTGCACGCCGCGGCGCGGAAGCCACAGCACAATGGCCACGACGATGGCGGCGGCCAGTGCGGACAGCGTGATCCATTCCACGCCCGGACCGCGCCTCCCCGGTTCGCCAAGCCGTGCGACGACCCGCGCGCGAAAGCCCGGAGACGGCTCTCCGTCGACCATCGTTCGAATGGTCGCATCGAGTGCCTCATCGAGGCTCTTGTCGGTGATTCGCGGAATGTCAGTCATTCGCCGAGGCTCTTACTCTCTACCTTCCGCCTTCCGCCTTCCGCCTTCCGCCTTCCGCCTTCCGCCTTCCGTCTTCCGTCTTCCGTCTTCCGCCTTCCGTCTTCCGCCTTCTGACTTCTGACTACTTCCGCCTTCACCCTTCGTCTCGCCTCCGACACTCGCCACTTCACCGTGCCGACAGGAATCTCGAGCATCCCGCCAATCTCCTCATACGAGCAATCGCCGGATCCGGCGAGGAGCAGTGTCTCCCGCAGCTTGCGCGGCAGTGTCCCGATGGCGGCACGGATGTCGCGCTGCAACTCGAGCGCGGCGACGGTCTCTTCCGCCGATGCGCCTTGGGCGGGTACCTGCTCGAGCCGCCCTTCTTCGTCCTCTCGCGGCGAGAATGTCAGGCGACGCGTCCACGTCCGCAGCCGCGTTCGCCGCGACGTCGCGCAGCGCCAGGCGATCGCCAGCAACCACGTCTTGAAGGACGCCTCGCCGCGAAACGTCGAGAGGCGCTGAAAGGCCGCCACGCACGCGTCCTGCGCCGCGTCGTCTGCCTCGGCTGCCGAGCCCAGCGCGGCCAGCGCCGCGCGATATACCGCCCGGCGGTGCCGCTCCACAAGTTGCCCGAACGCCTCGACGTCCCCGGCCCGGGCCCGGCTGACGAGCGCCGCATCGGCGGCATCAGATGCGCCGCTGTGGCTCACACCAGCAGTAGAGGGCCTTACGGGGCCGGCGGTTGGGTCGGCATGAGCCTGGCCTGGGCCGCGTCTGCCGGTCTGAAGACCCGCCCTCCACCCTCCGCCCTCCGCCCTCCACCCTCCGTCCTCCACCCTCCGTCCTCCACCCTCCGTCCTTGCCCATTCCCCGCCAGTGTGATTCTCTGGATCCCCATGTTGACGCGCGACCAGCTCCTGGCGGCCTTCCGCGACAAAGTGCACCATCCCTCGACCCCGCGCGAGCTGCTGCAGCGGCTCCAGATTCCCCGCGACCAGCGGCCCGCCCTGTCGCGGCTGCTCGCCGGGCTCGTCGAGAGCGGGCACCTGATTCAGACGCGCGGCAACCGGTTCGGCCTGCCGGACCTCATGAATCTGGTCGTCGGGCGGGTCCAGACGCACCCGCGCGGGTTCGGCTTCGTCATCCCCGACCGGCCGCTCGAAGGCGTCTCGGGCGACCTCTTCATCGGCGGGAGCAACCTGAACCAGGCGACGCACGGCGATCGCGTCGTCGCCCGGATCGAGCGGACGCAGGACGGGCGGGCCGAAGGGCGCATCGTCCGGATCCTCGAGCGCGGGTCGGCGAGCATTGTCGGCCGGTTCGACCGCGACGAGTCGGGGCTCGGCTTTCTGGTGCCGTTCGATCGCCGGATCATCATGGACGTCCACATCCTCGACGCCGACCGTCTCGGCGCCGAGCCGGGCGACATGGTGGTGGCCGAGATCACGCGCTGGCCGACGCCAACGCGCAGTCCGATGGGGCGCGTCGTCGAGGTGCTCGGCGACATCGACGAGCCCGGCGTCGACACGCAGATCATCATCCGGAAATACAACATCCCCGACGTGCACGGCGAGGAAGCGATCGCAGAGGCGCAGCGGCTGGGCACCGAAGTCCGGCCCCAGGACATTCGCGGGCGCACCGATTTCCGGCCCCTGACGACCGTGACGATCGACGGCGAGCACGCGCGCGATTTCGACGACGCGATCACGATCGAGCGGCTGCCGAACGGCATCTACCGTCTCGGGGTCCATATCGCCGACGTCGCGCACTACGTGCCGGAAGGGGGCGCGCTCGACGGCGAGGCGTACGAGCGCGGCACCTCGGTCTATTTCCCGGAGCGGGCGGTCCACATGTTCCCGTCCGAGCTGGCGACAGGCCTCTGCAGCCTGAATCCGCGGGTCGACCGTCTCGTGCAGTCGTGCGTCATGGACATCGATCGGCAGGGGGACGTCGTTCACTACGACATGCACGACGGCGTCATCCATTCCGACGCGCGGATGACGTACACCGACGTCAACGAGATACTCACGGTGGGGAACCCCGAGGTGACGGCCCGCTATCGCGATCTCGTCCCGATGTTCGAAACGATGCGCGAGCTGTTCGACATCCTGCACGGCCGGCGGATTCGCCGCGGCTCGATCGACTTCGATCTGAAGGAACCGGAGATCGTGCTCGACGACGAGGGGATGGTCGAGGACATCGTCGCGGCCAACCGCAACATCGCGCACCGGATCATCGAGGAGTTCATGCTCGTCGCCAACGAGACGGTGGCGCAGCATCTCGACGAACACGGCGTGCCGACGCTGTTCCGGGTGCACGAACGGCCGGATCCGCTGAAGGTGGAGGAGTTCGAACAGTTCATCGCGACGCTCGGCTTCAGTCTGGGCGCGCCGGCCGACGCGATCCGGCCGCGGCACTTTCAGCGGCTGGTCGAGAAGATTCACGGCAAGCCGGAAGAAAAGCCGATCGCGTTTCTGATGCTGCGCACGATGCAGAAGGCCCGGTACGACCCGTCGAACCTCGGACACTTCGGGCTCGCGGCGGCCAGCTACACCCACTTCACGTCCCCCATTCGCCGGTACCCCGACCTGGTCGTGCACCGCACGCTGCGCGAGTCGCGGCACGGCGAGACGACGGAGGAGCGCCGGGAGCAGCTCACCGAGGACCTCCCGGAAATCGCGCGACACACCTCGGAGCGCGAGCGGCGCGCCGACGAAGCCGAGCGCGAGCTGGTGCAGTGGAAGAAGGTCCGCTTCATGGCCGACAAGGTCGGCGACGAGTTCGAGGGCTACATCACGGGGGTCGCCGCCTTCGGCCTGTTCGTCGAACTGGTCGAGCACTTCGTCGAGGGGATGGTCCACGTCTCGACGATGGCCGACGACTATTACCGGTTCATGGAGCGCGCCCACGTGCTGTACGGCGAGAACACGGGCAAGAGCTACCGTCTCGGCGACCGGGTGCGGGTGCAGGTGATCAAGGTGGACATGGAGCGGCGTCAGGTGGACCTCGGGCTCATGGAGATCCTCGATGCCGTCCGCGTGTCGGAGCGCAACCGCGGCCCGCGCAAGAGCCGGGCGCCGCAGGCGCAGGGACGCGCGAAGCCGGCCGGCGGCGCGAAGCCCCGCCGACCGAAGTCGCGTCCCGGCAAGCGGGAACGCGCGGCCAGGAAGCCGCGCCGATGACGTCGATTGTCGTCGGCACCGCCGGACACATCGATCACGGCAAGAGCACGCTCGTGCAGGCGCTGACCGGCACCGACCCCGACCGGCTGAAGGAGGAAAAGGCGCGCGGGATCACGATCGATCTCGGGTTCGCGCACGCGGTGATCGGCGGCGTGCAGGTCGCCTTCGTCGACGTCCCCGGCCACGAACGATTCGTGCGGAACATGCTCGCGGGGGTTGGCGGCATCGACGGCGTCCTGCTCGTCGTCGCGGCCGACGAATCCGTGATGCCGCAGACGCGCGAACACTTCGCCATCTGCCGCCTGCTGCAGGTGCCCGCCGGGGTCGTCGCGCTCACGAAGGCGGATCTGGTCGACGCCGACACGCTGGCGCTGGCGGATCTGGAAGTCCGGGAGCTGCTCGCGGGCTCGTCGCTCGAGGGGGCCGGGATCGTGCCGGTGTCCGCGAAGACGGGTCAGGGACTCGACGCCCTCCGCGACGCCATCGCGCAGCTCGCCGCCGTACCCCGCACGCGCTCCAGCGACGGCCCGCCGCGGCTGCCGATCGATCGCGTGTTTTCGATGCGCGGGTTCGGAACGGTCGTGACCGGCACGCTGCAGGCCGGTGCGATCGCGCTCGATCAGGACTTGACGCTGCTCCCCGGCGGTCGCGCGGTCAAGGTGCGCGGGCTGCAGGTGCACGGCGCGGCGCAGAGCCGCGCTTCGGCCGGCCGGCGCGTCGCCGTGAATCTTGGCGGCATCGAGGTGGCCGACGTCGCCCGCGGCGATACGCTGACCGCCCCCGGCGCGTTCGAGACCACGCGGCGCGTCGACGCCGCGATCGATCTGCTGCCGGACGCCCGGCCGCTGAAGCACGGCGCGCGCGTACGGTTCCATCACGGCACGAGCGAAGTAATGGGCCGTGTCGCGCTGGCGGCCGAAAGGCCGCCGAGGGCGGAGGGGCCCGCGTCCGTCCTGGAGCCCGGGCATGCCGCGTTCGCACGCATCCGTCTCGAAGCGCCAGCGGTCCTGACGCGCGGCGATCGCTTCATCCTGCGCGCCTATTCCCCGACGGTGACGATTGGCGGCGGACGCGTGCTCGATCCGCTGCCGCCGCGCGGCGCGATCCGCACCGCCGCCGGCGTTCGGCGCTTTCAGCGGCTCGACGGCGGCGACGAGGAGGCGGCGATGGCGATGATCGAGGAGCGCGGCGCGCGCGGGTGGCCCGCCTCGGCGTTCGCCGCCCGTCTGGGCATGACGCCGCGGACGGCGGATGCGATGGTCGAACGGCTGAACGGGTCAGGGCGCACCGTCGTGGCCGACGGGCAGGTGTTCGCGGCCGGCGTCGTGACGACGCTGCAGCAACAGCTCGTCGCTGCTGTCGAGGCGCACCATCGATCGTCGCCGCTGTCGGAGGGGATGCCGCGCGAGGAAGCGCGAGAGCGGATCTTCGGCCGTGCGTTCCCAGGGCTGTTCGATGTCGTCGTGCTGCGCCTGGCCGGGGAGGGGACGATTGCGGGCCGCGAGCGCCTCGCCCGCAGCGGCCATGCCGTGTCGCTCTCGCCCGAGGAAGCGCGCGCCGCGATGGCGATCGCCAAAGTGTTTCAGGACGCCGGTCTCGCGCCGCCCGACGTGCCCGCCGCCGCCACGGCGGCGCGGGTGCCGGCGGCGGTGGCCGAACGGATGGTGACGCTGCTGCTGCGCCGCAAGACGCTCGTCAAGGTGGACACGCTCCGCTTCCACCAGGACGCGCTTCAATCGTTGAAAGCGGAAATCGTGCGGCTGAAAGGGGCCGGCCTGGTCCGGCTGGACGTGGCCACCTTCAAGGACCGGTTCGGGGTCTCGCGCAAGTACGCGATCCCGCTGCTGGAATGGCTCGACCGCGAGCGCGTGACGCGGCGGGTCGGGGACACGCGCGTCGTGCTCTAGGCCCCTGGGAGGGGGCGATGGCTGGACGGATCAGGAATGCGGATGGTCGGATCCGTCGCGCGTCGCATCCTTGAAGTTGCGGATGCCCTTGCCGATCCCGCGTCCGATCTCGGGCAGGCGATTCGCCCCGAAGACCAGGATGATGATGAACAGGATGATGATGAGTTCTGGCAGTCCAAGCCGGCCGAGCATAACGCCCCTCCAGTTGTCGCGGGAGACGGCTGATCTTATCACGCCGGCTCAGTCGCGCGAGTGGAGCAGACTCCACATCAGGCCGATCTCGCACGTCGCCAGCAGGCGCCGGCGCAGGCCGCGATAGCTCTGTTCGCCGGCAATCAGGTCGCGCATGACCTCGCGGATCCGTTCGCTTCGGACGAGCCCGCGGAGCAGCAGTCGCGTAAAGCGCGGCCGGAACACGGCCTGTTCGAACCGGGCCGCCCGCCGCAGTTCGCTGTGGATGCCGTGGCGGATGGCCTCGGCGTAGCGGCGCGCCGGATCGGGTCCGCGCAGCGCCGCGGCCGCCTCGAGGCCGCTCCGGATGGCGAAATAAATGCCTTCCCGGGTAATCGGATCGACGAGCCCTGCCGCATCCCCGAGCAGCAGCCAGCGATCCCCCGACGGCTGCTCGCCGTCGAAATCCGCGGGGCCGAGCGACGGGATTGGCCACGCGTATCGCCGCCGGCGGCACCCGCGCGCTCCCGCCTGCTGGTCGAGCCAGCGATCGGTCACCGCATGCAGCGCGGCGGGCGTCGCCACATCCGCCGCGGCGCACGCGCCGACCGCGAGGTGATCGGGACGCGGGAACGACCACAGATATCCGCGCGGCTCGTCCAGAAACGCAATCGCCACCTCGCGGGCGGTGGCCCCTTCGACGAAGGCACCGGCCGCGATCGAGAGCTGGCGCCGCGCAAACGGCCGGAAGACCTGCCGCCGGACGATGCCTGACGGGCCGTCGGCGCCGAGCAGCCACGATCCGGTCACGACGCCGTCGCGAAGGTGCACCGTCCAACCGTCGCGGTGGCGCGCCACCGCCGTGGCGCGTTGGCCGACGAGCGTCGCCCCGGCGCGTGCGGCGGCATCGACCAGGGCCTGATCGAAGGTGCGGCGCGACATCACGCGGAGGCGTGTGCCGCCGGCTTGCAGCGGAACGGCCACGGCGTCCACATCGACTTCGAACCGCGCGCCGCGGATCTCGACGGCGGTCTGCGATTGCACCGCCGGCGGCGTCAGCTGCAGCGCGCGCCGCGTCAACCCGCCGCCGCACGGCTTCTCGCGCGGATGCGACCCGTCCACGAGCGCCACGCGGGCCCCCGCTTCCGCCGCGGCGCGCGCCGCGGTCGCGCCGGCCGGCCCCGCCCCCACGATGACGACGTCAAAGCTGCGCATCCGCCTTTGCTAGAATACCTGCCGGCCCAACGGAGATCGGCACTGGTTTATGACACATCCCCTCGCGCTCGGCGTGTTCGATACGGCGGCAGCGGCTGGCGCCGCGGCACGAGCCCTCCATGCGATCGGCGTTCCACACGATCGCATCTCGGTGCTGGCGCGCAATCATGATGAAGAGGGGGCGCTGGCCGGACAGATGGATGCGACCCCGGGGACCGAAGTGGAGGACTCCCGGCGGGCCGGACGGCTGGGCGAGCTGAGCGGCTACGTCCTGGCCGCCATTGCGATCGTCATGCCCGGGATTGGACCGATTGTTGCGGCCGGTCCGCTCGCCGCCGGCCTGGGCGAGGCGGCCGGGCACGTGGCTGGCGGGGTCGCCTCGCGGCTCTCGCGCGCCGGCGTGCCGGAAGACCGCGCCGAGGCGCTGCAGGACGAGGTTGACCGGGGCGCGATCCTGCTCGGCGCGCACGTCACGCCGTCGCAGCTCGAGGCCGTCCGGGCGGCCCTCGCCGACAATCACGCCCGTCAAATCGACGTCGTCAACTGGGCCGGACAGCAGTGAGCGCAGCGGCCGCGTCAGCCCGTCAAAGGCTGACCCACGGGGCTGACCCACAGGGCTGACCCACGGGGCTGACCCACGGGCTGACCCACGGGGCTGTCGCCGGCGTCCTAACAAGATGACGCATGCCCGGTTTGGCGCCGTCCCGGGTGGGAGATCTTTCTGGTGCGGCCGAGGCATCCGAATTGCAGCAGTTGCGGATCCGAAGCGGGTCAGCCACAATGGCATCTAGAGCTTCGATCCCCGATCCGCTGAACGTCCGCATGCCTGAACGGCAGGGCACGAGTCCCAACGCGCATTTTCTCGCTGGCGATACGCCCGCTCCGGCGTCTCTGTTGAGCCGGTGGGGCCGGAGTCTGCGCGCGTCCGGTTTCTCGCTGGCGGCCCACGTGGTGGTGTTCGCGCTGCTGCTGTTCATCATGACGCGTCCGGGCATCGTGGAGAAGGCGACGACCGCGATCCCCAATTACGAGCTCGTGTTCCTGCAGCAACCCGGGCCGGGCGGGGGCGGGGGGGGCGGCGGAAACAAGTCGCCGGAGCCGCCGCGCAAGGCAGAGGCCGAGGGCGCAGACAAAATTACCGTTCCCGTCGCCAAGCCACGGAAGATCGAAAATCCGATCAAGCCGAAGGACATCCCGCCGGTCGAGCAGAAGATGGACATCCCCGTGCAGCAGATGGCCTCCGGCGTCCAGCAACTGCCGGGCGTCGTCGAGTCGCTGCCCCCGACGACCTCGCTCGCCAACGGCACGATGACGGGGGCCGGCGGCGGCACCGGTGCAGGCATGGGCCCGGGGAGTGGCAATGGCCTCGGGCCGGGCTCCGGCGGCGGAACCGGTGGCGGCGTCTATCAGCCCGGGAACGGGGTCACGTGGCCGGTGCTCGTCAAGGAAGTGAAGCCGCAATACACGGGCGACGCGATGCGAGCGAAGCTGCAGGGGACCGTCGAAATGCAGGCGGTCGTGCTGCCCGACGGCTCGGTCGGAAACGTGCAGATCACCCGGTCGCTCGATTCAGCGTTCGGCCTCGATCAGGAGGCGATCAAAGCCGTCAAGCAGTGGCGATTCCGCCCGGGCCTCCGCAACGGACAGCCCGTCGCCACGCTCGTCAGCGTCGAACTGCAGTTCACGCTCCGATAGAACCGGCGGGCGCGAGCACTGCACACCAATCGCGTGTCGCCGCGCCTCCGCCGAACGATCGACGTGGCACTCGTTGCCGCGGTTGTCTCGTACGCGGCCGTGCTTCGGCTCGACGCCATCACCGAAATCTACGGGCCCGTGACGCGCCCGGCCATCGTTCGATCGCTCCAGCAGGCGCTCGACGTTCCCGGACGCCTTCGGCCCACGTCCTTTCGCTGGAACCCGTCGCCGGCGTTTCCCCATCGCGACGGCCCTCCCACGCGATACCGCAGCGATCCCTACACGTATCTCGAATATGCCAGGAGCATGCGCCACTTCTTCGCGGCGCACCGGCGCGAGCCGCTGTTTCCGTTCGCCACGAAGGTGTCCTTGCGGATCTTTGCGGATCAGGACGTCGCCGTCAGCTTTGCCTCGGCCGCGTTTGGCGTACTCGCGGTGTTCGGCACGTTCCTGCTCGGCCGGGCGGCATTTTCCTATGCGGTCGGTCTGGGGGCCGCAGTCCTGCTGGCCATCGAGTACGAGGTAGTGACGTGGAACGTGGGGGGCTGGCGCGACGATGCGTTCACGTGCGCGGTGGTGTTCATCGCGCTGGCCCTGATCGCCTTCCGGCGACGGCCCGACATGCGGTCCGCCGCGATCGCCGGGCTGGCGGCGGGGGCGGGATGTCTCGTGCGGATTACGGCACTGTCGTTCATCGTGCCGGGCCTGCTGGCCGTGGCGCTGTGGCACGCCAGGTCGCGGACGGCCTGGAAGGGGACCGCCGTGGCCTGCGCGGTGATGCTGGTGCTGGTCGGCCCGTTTCTCGTCGACTGCTGGCTGGTGTTCGGCGATCCCCTGTACTCGATCAACGTGCACGCCTCCGTCTACGAAGCGGCCGAAGGGGCAGGCGGGGTTGCGGCCCCCACCGCACGCGGCTATCTGCTCGGCCACCTGCGCCACGAGCCAATCCGGACGATCCAGACCGTGGCACTCGGCCTCACGACCTATCCGTTTACGAACAAATGGCACGGCTTCGAGGGCTGGTGGCGCGGTTCCGGCGCATATCTCGAGTGGCTTGCGCTCGGCGGGCTGTGCCTGTTTGCCGCCTCGACGGACGGACTCCTGCTGCTGCTCGTCCTGGTGACGTCGCTCGCGCCCTTCGCGGCCACCTGGCGGTTGAGCGCGGACTGGCGGTTTACGGAGCATGCGTATCCCTTCTTCCTTCTCGCCGCGTGCCTGCCGCCCGTCGCCGCCGCGCAAGGCGTGCAACGGCTGTGGAAGGGAGGGGTGCCCTGGAGGCTGGGACGTCGGTGGCTCGTGGGCGCCGCCGCCGCCCTCGTCTGCGGCGGAATCGGCTGGACGGTGATCGTTCGCGTGCTGCCCGTTCTGGCGGCGCGGGAGGCGCTGCGCAGCGACGGCGCCGTGACGATCGTGGCGGGACGCGGAGACAGCCCGTTCTTTGGATCGGAATGGCGCATCGACGACGGTGGAGGGTTTGCCACGCGCGTCGCGAGCGGCGCCCGCGCATGGATTGCCGTACCGCTGCCCGAGCGGGCGATCTACGAGGCGACCCTGCGGGTCGATCCCTCGACCGCGCCCGTGCGCGCGGGCGAATCCCTCGACCCCATCCAGGTGACGTTCAATGGACGGCTGCTGGCCCCATGCCAGCCGAATTCCCAGCCGGATCGGATCGGCACGTGCCGCCTGGAACTGCCCGCCGGCGCCTGGCGGCGGCGCGGCAATGCGCTGATGCTGGGATCGACGGCCCCCCATCCACGCGGATTCCGCGTCGCCTACGTGCATCTTCAGAGGCGAAGCGCCGCGACGAATCGTTGAGCCCCGTTCTTCCTACCGTTTCGGCGCCAGAATCTCGTCGAGACGCGCGGGCGTCTTCGGCTCGCGCTCGAGATGCGGATAGCGCAGACCGTCGTGATAGGCGATCTGCACGGTCCAGACCCGGTTGCCGGATTGCACCGTGAGCGCGATGGGGGTCTTCGACGACTTTGCCGCCGTGACCGTCGTCTTCAAGAGATCGCCGTCGTAGGCGGCGCCGTTCACCGACAGGAGCCTGGCCCCGTCGGTGAGTCCCGCCTCGAAGGCGGGTCCATCCCACAGCACGTTGCTCAGCGTCGCGTCGCGCGACACCGTAAGGCCGAGCGAGTACGTCAGGTCCACCGTGTGCCGGCGCTGCTCGCTCGCGCGCGTGAACGCGGACGGCGTGTCGGTGTAGACGAGCCCGTATCCGCCGCGTGTGATGCCGTCGAGCGGCGCGCCGGGGCCGTGTCCCTGCAGACGCGTGTGCAGGAAGGTGGCCCAGTCGTACGGCACCACCGCGTTCAGCGCCTTCACGACGTCGTCGAACGTGTAGGTGACCGTCACGTCGCTGCCGTTGTCGATGCCGAAGAAGCTCCGGGCGAAATCGTCGAGCGACTTCGCGCCGTTCGAGCGCTCGCGGATCAGCGTGTCGGCGTCGAGCCAGATCAGCTGCCCTTCCGAGTAATAGTCTTCGCTGCGCTGCCAGCTCCGCCAGGACTGTGGACGGCGATTCGCGACGATCGGATCGTTGGTCGTGTCTGCGAGCTGCCGCCACGTGCGGCCGATGCGGTGGTCGTAGGTGGCGGCCACGTCGGCGATCGCGTCGAGCGCCTGCTGTTTCGTCCACAGGCCGGCGCGCGCGGCCAGCACGTAGCCCCAATACTGCGTCTGCCCTTCGTAGACCCAGAGCAGGCTGTCGCGCATCGGCACGTTGAAGTTGGGCGTCCAGAGGTCGGCGGGCCGCCGGAACTTCCCGTTCCAGGAGTGCGTGTATTCGTGGGCGAGCAGGTCGCGGCCGGTGAAGCTGTCCTTCCAGTCGGTGAAGTAATCGGCGCCGGTGCCGTCTTCGCTGGACTGGTGATGCTCGAGGCCGCTGCCGCCGAGCTCGTCGCTCAGCGAAAACAGGAAGTCGTAATGCGCGTAATGATGCGAGCCGAACAGCTTGTACGCCTGATCGACCAGCGCGCGGTGCGCCGCGAGCGCCTCGCTGGACGCCTCGAGCTGGTCGGGCCGGTCCGCCATCACGTCGAGGTGGACGGGGGCGGGGCCGCCGGGATCGAGGTCGAAGCGCGTGAAGTACTCGCCGGCGTAGAGCGGCGAGTCGACCAGCGTGTTGAACGTCACCGGCTCGAACGTCGTCGTGCTGCCGCTGGTCGAGGCCGTGTCGAGCGCGGTGCCGATGTGCCATCCGTCGGGAACCCGCACGGCCGGCGCGACGGTGATGTCGCGCGAGAAGTAGCCGGCCGGGTAGAGCGCGACGCCGTTCCACTGGAGGTCGATCATCTTCGATGTCATCGTGATGCGCCCGACGCGCGCATCGACCGGCGTGAGCCGCTGGAAGTCGGCGTCGACCGCGGTCGCGCCCGACGGGACGTCGATGTGGAAGGCGAAGACGTTCACGGGATCGCGCGTCCACGCCAGCCGCTGGCCATTCGCGTGGAAGATCAGTCCGCCAATCTCCTGCAGCGGCCCATTCGGCGCGTGGTTGCCCGGCAGCCATTGCGGGTAGAGCAGGATCATCGGACCCGCCGTCTGCACGGGAATGGTTTCGTGCACGGTGAAGATGCGGTGATCGAGATCGGTCGCGTCGACGGTCAGGTGGAGGACCCCCGGATAGGCGCGGTCCTGCGGTGGAGGGACGGGCGCCGGCATCGGCGCGGGCTGCGGCCCCGGCGCCTGCGCACGCGCGGCGCCGCTGGTCGTCAGACGGGCAGGTCGGGCGCTCAGACCCGGCGAGAGGGCGAGAACGCAGAGAGCGAGGATCAGCGGTTTCACAACCCGTACACTTACCGCGATCGTCGGCCTCTGTCCAGTTGCGAGAGGGCGGGGGGCGGGGCGCGGAGGGCGGTCGCCGAATCCTGAAGACCCGGCCTACGAACAGCATTGGCCGGCGGGAACCTGTCCCGCCGGCCAATCATCAATCGCCAATCAAATCCAATCGCCAATCGCCAATCCCAATCGGCAATCCGTCAATCCAATCCCCAATCGGCAATCCGTCAATCGCCAATCGGCCATCGCCAATTCAATCGGCAATCGCCAATCGCCAATCGGCAATTTAGTACATGCCGCCCATCCCGCCTCCCGGCATCGCCGGCGCTTCCTTCTTCTCCTCCGGAATCTCGCTGACGAGCGCTTCCGTGGTGAGCAGGAGCGACGCGATGGACGAGGCGTTCTGGAGCGCCGTGCGCACGACCTTCACCGGGTCGATGACGCCGGCGGCCACCAGATTCTCGTACTTGTCCGCGGCGGCGTTGTAGCCATCGTCCCCCTTCGCGTCCTTGACCTTCTGGACGACGATGGAGCCTTCCTGGCCCGCGTTGGTGGCGATCCAGCGGAGCGGCTCTTCGATCGCCTTGCGGATGATCTCGACGCCCACTTTCTGATCGCCCGTCGCGTTGGTGGTCTCGAGCGCCTTGCCGGCGCGGATGAGCGCCACGCCGCCGCCGGGGACGATCCCCTCTTCGACGGCCGCCTTGGTCGCGTGCATCGCGTCCTCGACGCGCGCCTTCTTCTCCTTCATCTCGGTTTCGGTGGCCGCGCCGACCTTGATGACGGCCACGCCGCCGACGAGCTTCGCCAGCCGCTCCTGCAGCTTCTCGCGGTCGTAGTCGGAGCTGGTCTCCTCGACCTGGGTCCGGATCTGCTTCACGCGCCCTTCGATCGCGTTCTGGCTGCCGGAGCCTTCGACGATCGTCGTGTTGTCCTTGTCGATCGTCACCTTCTTGGCCTTGCCGAGATCGTCGAGCTTGATGTTCTCGAGCTTGATCCCGAGGTCCTCGGTGATCGCACGGCCGCCGGTGAGGATCGCGATGTCCTCGAGCATGGCCTTGCGGCGGTCACCGAAGCCCGGCGCCTTGACGGCCGCCGCCTGCAGCGTGCCGCGCAGCTTGTTCACGACGAGCGTCGCCAACGCCTCGCCGTCGACGTCCTCGGCGATGATCAGCAGCGGACGGCCGGCGCGCGCCACCTGCTCGAGCAGCGGCAGCAGGTCCTTCATCGAGCTGATCTTCTTTTCGTGGATCAGGATGACCGGGTTTTCGAGCGCCACTTCCATGCGCTCCGGGTCGGTCACGAAGTAGGGCGAGAGGTAGCCGCGGTCGAACTGCATGCCCTCGACGACCTCGAGCGAGGTCTCCATCGACTTGGCTTCCTCGACCGTGATCACGCCGTCCTTGCCGACCTTCTCCATCGCTTCGGCGATGATGCGGCCGATCGTCTCGTCGCTGTTCGCCGAGATGGTGCCGACCTGCGCGATCGCCTGGCCGCTCACCGGCTTGGCCGACTTCTTCAGCTCGGCGATGACGGTCTCGACCGCCTTGTCGATGCCGCGCTTGAGTTCCATCGGGCTGGCGCCCGCCACGACGTTCCGCGCGCCTTCGCGGAAGATCGCCTGCGCGAGCACGGTCGCCGTGGTCGTGCCGTCGCCCGCGATATCGGACGTCTTGCTCGCGACCTCGCGCACCATCTGGGCGCCCATGTTCTCGAGGGGATCCTTCAGCTCGATCTCCTTCGCAACGGTCACGCCGTCCTTGGTGATCGTCGGGGATCCGAACTTCTTGTCGAGGACGACGTTGCGTCCCTTGGGGCCGAGGGTGACTTTCACCGCGTTGGCGAGCGCGTTCACGCCGCGCAGAATCGCCTGGCGCGAATCCTCACCGTACACAATCTGCTTTGCCATGACTTTCAAACTCTCCGTTCAGTTCACGAGTGATGTCGACTGGGCGAACCGGCCTACTTCGTCACGACGCCGAGGATTTCTTCCTCGCGCATGATCAGGTACTCCTCGCCGTCCATCTTGATTTCCTGGCCGGAGTACTTGCCGAAGAGGATGGTGTCCCCTTCCTTGACGTCGAGCGGGGTCACCTTGCCGTCCTTCTCGACCTTGCCCTTGCCGACGGCGATCACCTTGCCCTGCTGCGGCTTTTCCTTCGCCGTGTCGGGGATGATGATGCCGCCCACCTTCTGTTCGCCTTCCTCGAGGCGCTGCACGATCACGCGATCGTGCAGGGGACGGATCTTCACTGACGTTTGCGTCGCAGTTGCCATAGCGCTTGCCACTCCACCAAAGAGAAGTTGTGTGAATGAACCGGGGTAACGAGAATGCCGGTGGTCCCGGACGGCCTCCCGTGGGTTAGCACTCAACGGGACCGACTGCTAATTGTATCGAAAGTGCCGGCGGGCTTGTCAAGCAGTCTCGGCGGGGGACTGCCAGTCGAGCCGGAGGGGAAGGCTAGCTGGAGCGTTTCAGGCGGTATTCCGACATCTTTCGCGCCACGGTGTTGCGGTGCAGCCCGAGCAGGTCGGCCGCCTCGCCGACCCCTCCCTTGCAGCGTTGCAGCGCGCGCGCGATGAACATCTTCTCGAACTCGCGGCGCGCATCCTCGTACAGGACGCCCCGGTCGAGCATTTCCTGCACGAGGCGTTCGAGTTGGTCGCGCACGGCGCCGCTTACGCCAGGTCCCCGCCGCTCAGCCGGCGGAAGGCCTCGACGTACTTCTCGCGGGTCCGCTGCACGACGGGGTCGGGCAGCGAGGGGACCGGCGGCTGCTTGTTCCAGTGAATCTCTTCGAGGTAGTCGCGCACGTACTGCTTGTCGAAGCTCGGGACGCCGTGCCCCGGCCGGTACTCGTCCTTCGGCCAGAAGCGCGAGGAATCGGGCGTCAGGACCTCGTCGATCAGGACGATCTCCTCGTCGCCGATCAAGTTCGCGCCGTCCGCCTTCGCGCCTTCGGCGCTTCGGCGGGACGAATGTGGGCTGGCTGGCGCCAGCCCAAATTCGAGCTTGGTATCGGCGATGATGATCCCCTTGGATTCGGCGTGCGCGCAGCCGCGGCGATAGATCTCGAGCGTCAGGTCGCGCAGGCGCGTAATCAGATCGCGTCCGACGATCGCGGCGGCGCGATCCGCGCTGATGTTCTCGTCGTGGCCGCTTTCCGCCTTGGTCGCGGGCGTGAAGATCGGCGCGGGCAGCCGATCCGACTCGCGCAGCCCCTTGGGCAGCTCGATGCCGCAGACGCGGCCCGTCTGCTGGTACTCCTTCCAGCCGGATCCCGACAGGTAGCCGCGCGCCACGCATTCGATCGGCACCGGGCGCGTGCGGCGGACGAGCATCGACCGGCCGCGCAGCACGTCGGCGTGCGGGCGCAGCGCCGGCGGAAACGCGTCCGCGTCGATCGTCAGGACATGGTGCGGCACCAGCGTGGCCATCCGGTCGAACCAGAACGCCGAGAGCTGGTTGAGCACCTTGCCCTTGTCGGGAATGCCGGAACCGAGGACGTAGTCGAACGCGGAAATGCGATCGGTCGTGACGATCAGCAGGTCGTCGCCGACGCGGTAGATGTCGCGCACCTTGCCGCGGCCGTGCAGCGTGAGGCCGGCAAAGTGGGTCTCGAGCAATGGAGCAGTGGTGATCACGGGAGCCTCGTGGAAGAGCGGTCAGCTTACATCAAAACGCGAGAGGGGACGAAGCCGCGCGAGCGCGTTCGCGGCGGTGCGGCAGAGGTCATTCGACAGAACACGCGGGAATATCGCTATAATCCCGCTACCGGCGCTCATGCGGTTTCCACTCCGGGCGGTCCTGATCCTGCTGTTGACGGTTGGCCTGCTGGCGTTTTTCTTCCGGCATGCGGATGTCGCCGGGGTTTGGAACGAAACGCGCCGCGCGCGCCTCCCGCTGCTGCTGCTCGCGCTGGCGGCGACCGCCGTGACCTACGTGATCCGGGCGTATCGCTGGCAATATCTGCTCGCGCCGATCGGCCACGCGCGCTTTCGCACGGCGCTCGAGACGACGATCATCGGGTTTGCGGCGAGCTTTCTGCTGCCGGCCCGCGCGGGAGAAGTGCTGCGGCCGTACCTGCTGGCGCGGCGCGAAGCGCTGTCGGCGACGGCGGCGTTTGCGACGATCGTCGTCGAACGGCTGCTGGATCTGTTGACGGTGCTGCTGCTGTTCGGGGTGTTCGTGGCGTGGAGCGCGCGGCAGGCCCTCGGCGGCGACCCGGTGCTGTTCGCGCGGGTCGAGTTCGGCGGCGTGCTGGCGGGCGGGGCGGCGCTGACGGGGCTGGCGATCTTCTTCGCGCTCGCCGGCCACCCCGAGCGGCTCGGCCGCGCGGCGGGCCGCCTGGAGCGCGTGCTCCCGGCGCGAATGGCGCGCCTCGTGGCGGGTCTCGTCGAGACGTTCGCGCAGGGCCTGGGCGTCATGCGGCAGCCGCGGCGGCTCGCGCTGTCGCTCGCGCTCTCGGTGCCGCTGTGGCTGTCGATCGCGGCGGGCATCTGGTGCACGTCGCGCGCGTTCCACATGACGTTCGGGTACCTGGGCTCCTTCCTGGTGATGACGCTGCTGGTCGTCGGCGTCGCGATGCCGACGCCGGGGGCGATCGGAGGGTTTCACGCGATGTATCAGATCGCGGTCACGGCCTTTTTCGGGGTGCCGACCGATCGCGCCGTCGGGGCGGCGATCGTCCTGCACGCGATTTCCTTCGTGCCCGTCACCCTCGCGGGCATCGCGCTCATGGCGCATCAGGGCTTGAGTCTCGGGCGCATGCAGCAGATGGCGCGGACCGACCGGACCGAACTGGAAGCGGCGCCATGAAGTGCCCCTTCTGCGCGCACCTGGGCGACAAGGTCGTCGACTCGCGCGAGAGCAAGGAAGGCGACGTGATCCGCCGCCGGCGCGAGTGCCTCGACTGCGGCCGCCGGTTCACCAGCTACGAGCGGATCGACGAGATCCCGTACATGGTGATCAAGAAGGACGGCAGCCGCGAGCGCTTCGATCGGCAGAAGCTGATCGCGGGGCTCCTGAAAGCGTGCGAGAAGCGGCCCGTCAGCGTCGCGTCGCTCGAAAAGGTCGCCGACCGCGTCGAGTCCGCCCTGCAGGACAAGGCCGAGAAAGAGATGAGCACCGAGGAGGTCGGCGCCTTCGTGATGAACGAGCTGCGGCGGCTCGACAAGGTGGCCTACGTCCGCTTCGCGTCGGTCTACCGGCACTTCCGCGACATCAACGAATTCATGTCGGAGCTGAAGGACCTGCTCAACGGGAAGGAGTGAGGATGGCGCGCCGTCCCTTTCGCGACAACCCGCGCCTGATCCTGGTCGGCATCCTGCTGCTGGGCATCGGCCTGGTCGCGATGGTGACGCTGGCCGATCGATCCACGCAGCTCAATCCGGACTTCCTCAGCGAGGTCGTGCTGTACGCGCTGTCGGTCGCGGACCTCACGATGCTGCTCGCGCTGGGATTCGTCCTCGCGCGCAATCTGATCAAGCTCGCGGTCGAGCGGCGCCGCGGGCTGCCCTTCTCGCGGTTTCGCCTGAAGCTCGTGGCGGCGCTCCTCGGGCTGACGATCGTGCCCTCGGTCCTGGTCCTGCTCGCCGGCAGCGAACTGATTCGCAAGACGACGGAACGCTGGTTCTCGGCGCCGGTCTCGGAGGTGCTGACGTCGGCCAACGAGGTGGCCGGGGCGCTCTATCGCGATCGGGAAGCGACGGTCGCGAGCCAGGCGCAGCGCATCGCGGCCGAGTTGCCGCGGGGGGCCCTAGCCGGGGGTGAAGTCGACGCGCTGCGCACGGCCGCGCAGCCGCACGTGACGCAGGGGCGCGTCGGGATGCTGGAAATCTACCGGGTGCATCCGGTCCCGGCCGGCGAGCCCGACGTCGAGCCGCTCGTCGCGCTCGAATCGCCGGCGCTCCCGCGGGGCCACCTGCGCGCCTCCGCCGATCGCCTCGCGGCGCGCGTCGCCGGCGGCAGCACCGATACGCAGGCGCACGAACCGCTCGACGACGGCGGCGAGCTGGTGCGTGCCGGCGCGCTGGTGCGCGACCACTCGGGCGCGCCCATCGGCGTCGTCGTGGCCAGCGACTATCTCCCGGCGGCGCTGGCGCTGCACTCGCGCCGCATCGCCGAAGCCTACGAAGACTACACGCAGCTCCGGGTGCTGAAGCGGCCGCTCGAGGGCGTGTACTTGTCGCTCTTCCTGATGATGACGCTGCTGATTCTCGTCAGCGCCACCTGGCTCGGGTTGTACCTGGCCAAGCGGATCACGCGTCCGGTCCAGATGCTCGCCGCCGGCGCGCGCGAGATCGGCGCCGGCCATCTCGATCACCGCATTGTCGCGGAAACCCGCGACGAGTTCGGCTCGCTGGTCGAAGCGTTCAACGCGATGGCGGCGGAACTGGACACGAGCCGGCGACGGCTCGAACGTTCGCGGTACGACCTGGAGCGGAAGAACGTCGAGCTCGACGAGCGCCGCCGCTACATCGAGACGATCCTCGAGCGTATCGCGACCGGCGTCGTCTCGATCGGGCCCGACGGGCGCGTCAGCACCATGAATGGGGCCGCCATGCGGCTGCTCGGCATGGCGCCGGGCGTCGTCGGCACCCGCGTCGACGAGGTGTTCGGGCGTGCCGATCTGCAGCCGTTCGCCGCGCTCGCGCGTTCCGTGAAAACGGGCTCGGCTGAACCGGCGGGGCAGGAGATCGCGCTGGCGCGCGACGGCCGCGAAGTGCATCTGGCGGCGGCGGCGACGGCGCTCGTGGCGGGCGAAGGCACGTTCGAAGGCACGGTGCTCGTGTTCGACGACGTGACGCCGTTGATCCGGACGCAGCGGGTGGCGGCCTGGCGCGACGTCGCGCGGCGGCTCGCGCACGAGATCAAGAATCCGCTGACCCCCATCCAGCTCTGCGCCGAACGGATGCGCCGGCACTTCGGCGGCGCCCCGCCGCCGACGGGCGCGCTGGTCGAGGAGTGCACGTCGACGATCGTGGGAGAAGTGGAATCGCTGAAGGCGCTCGTCGACGAATTCGCGCAGTTCGCGCGGATGCCCTCGCCGCGCGCGGCGCCCGTCGATCTGAACGCGCTGCTGACCGACACGCTGACGCTCTACAAGGGATTGTTCCGCGACATCCGGATCGAACCGCGGCTGGCGCCCGCGCTGCCGGCCGTGCGGCTCGACGTCGAGCAGATCCGCCGCGTGCTCATCAACCTGATCGACAACGCGGTGGAGGCGCTCGGCGGCGCGCACGCCGGGTTGCGGCCCGACGGCCAGCCGCCGGCCATCCAGGTGGAAACGCGGCACGACCCGTCGAACGGCGTGGCGCGCGTCGTCGTGGCCGACAACGGGCCGGGGATTCCGCCCGCCGATCGCGACAAGCTGTTCATGCCGTATTACTCGACGAAACGGCGCGGCAGCGGCCTCGGGCTGGCGATCGTCCGGCGCATTGTCGCGGAGCACGGCGGCGCCATCGAGGTGGGGGACAACGATCCGCAGGGCACCCGGTTCATCATCGATCTGCCGCTGGCCGTACGGGCCGCGCCGGCGGCCGCGGAGATCGCATGAAGGCCACGGTGCTGATCGTCGACGACGAAGCGGGGGTGCGGGCGGCGCTGAGCGGCGTGCTGCGTGACGAGGGATATGCCGTCGACACGGCCGAGAGCGGGGAAGCGTGCCTCGAGCGCGTCGCGCGGGAGGCGTACGACGTCATCGTGCTCGACATCTGGCTGCCGGGACTCGACGGCCTCGCGACCCTGCAGCGCCTGCGCGACCGGCGGGTGGACGCGCCGGTCGTGATGATCTCGGGGCACGGCAACATCGAATCGGCGGTCCGCGCCATCAAGATGGGGGCGTTCGACTTCATCGAGAAGCCGCTGTCGCTCGAGAAGACGGTGCTCGTCGTGTCGAACGCGCTGCGGCAGCGCCGGCTCGAGGCCGAGAACCGCGCGCTGCGCGCCCACGTGGACCGGCGGCAGACGCTCGTCGGCGAGAGCTACGTGATGGGGCAGCTCCGCGAGCAGATCGCGATGGCGGCCCCGACGAACGGGCGCGTGCTGATCTACGGCGAGAACGGAACGGGCAAGGAACTCGTGGCCCGCACGGTGCACGGCTCGAGCCGGCGGCGCAGCGGCCCCTTCGTCGAAGTGAATTGTGCCGCGATCCCCGAAGAGCTGATCGAGAGCGAGCTGTTCGGCCACGTGCGCGGCGCCTTCACCGGCGCCCTGGCGGATCGGCGCGGCAAGTTCGAGGCGGCCGACGGCGGGACGCTGTTCCTCGACGAAATCGGCGACATGAGCCTGAAGACGCAGGCGAAGATGCTGCGCGCGCTGCAGGAACAGGTGGTCGAGCCGGTGGGCGGCGCGGCCAGCGTGCGCGTCGACGTCCGCATCATCGCGGCGACGAACAAGGAGCTGCCGGCGGAGATCCGCGCCGGCCGCTTTCGCGAGGACCTGTACTTCCGGCTGAACGTCATCCCCGTGTTCGTGCCCCCGCTGCGCGAGCGCGGGAGCGACGTCACGCGGCTCGCCGAGCACTTCATCGCCGAGTTCGCGCGCGAGTACGGCCGGCGCCCGAAGACCCTCGACCCGGCGGCCGCCGCGGGCCTGCGGCGCTACCGATGGCCGGGCAACGTGCGGGAGCTGCGGAACGTGATGGAGCGCCTCATGATCATGGTGCCGGGCGACGTCGTCGGGCTGCCGGATCTGGCGTTTCTCGACGGCGTCCCGATCGTCGCCGGGGGCGCGAGCGGCGACCGCCTGCTGCCGCTGCTCGAGGCGCGCGACCGCTTCGAGCGGGAACACATCCTCCGCGCGCTCGCGATTCAGCAGGGCAACATCTCGCGCACCGCCGAGATGCTCGGCGTCGAACGAAGCAATCTGTACCGAAAGATGAAGGCGTTCGGGATCGCCCCCGGCCGCCGGGAAGAAGAACCGGCGTAGCACGGCCGGGTCAGGACGATTCGCGCAGCTTGTGTTCGAGCACCTGCGCCGCCCCGAAGCGTTCGAGCTGCAGGTAGAACTCGGCGGCGCCGACGAGCGCGGCCGACGGCACGAGACCGACGATTTCGCTCTCCAGCACCGACACCCCATACCGCGCGGCCTCGCGCTTCACGGTTTCGAACACGCGATGGATGGGGGTCTTCTCGTAGTTCGTGAGGTTCATCGAGACCTGAACGACCCCGCGATCCTCCAGCCTGAAACCGGCCGCCTTCACGAACCGGAATCCGCCGCTGCTGTGGCGGATGCCCGCGGCGATCTTCTTCGCGACGTCGAGGCGGTCCGTGTTCAGGTTGATGTTGTACGCGATGAGCGGCATGCGCGCGCCGATCACGGAGGCGCCGGCCGTGGCGTGCGGCGCCGCCGGACCATAGTCCGGCGCCCATCCAGCCTGCGCCATCTTCGCGGCCAGGCCTTCGAATTCGCCACGGCGGATGTCTTCGAGGTTCTTGCGCGCCGGGTTCGCCGACGCCTCCTCATAGAGATAGACAGGCACCTCGAAGCGCGAGGCGACCTCGGCCGCCACGTCCTTCGCGAGCGCGACGCAGTCGGCCATCGTGGTTCCCTCGATCGGGACGAACGGCACGACGTCCACCGCGCCGAGCCGGGGATGTTCGCCGCGGTGCGTCCGCAGATCGATCGCCGCGACGGCACGGTCGAACAGCGCGAGGATGGCGGTCTTCAGCGGCCCGGCATCGCCAGCGAGCGTAAAGACCGACCGGTTGTGCGACGCGTCGGACGAGTAGTCGAGCAGGCGCACGCCCGCGGTCGAGCGGATCGCCTCCGCCAGGCGCTCGATGATCTCGGGACGGCGTCCCTCGCTGACGTTGGGGATGCACTCGATGATGGCCATGGGAGATCTGTAACATGGAACGGGTTCAGAGGGTTCTTCGGGTTCCCTTGGTCGTGTTGGTCCGTGTCCGTCCGCGTGATCCGTGGCCTGCGTCCGTGGCCGTCCGTGTGATCCGTGGCCTTTGTCCGTCGCCGTCCGTGCGATCCGTGGCCTGTGTCCGTGTCCGTCCGTGTGATCCGTGGCCTTTGTCCGTCGCCGTCCGTGCGAGCCGTGGCCTGTGTCCGTGTGCGTCCGTGTGATCCGTGGCCTTTGTCCGTGTCCGTCCGTGTGATCCGTGGCCTTTGTCCGTGGCCGTCCGTGCGATCCGTGGCCTGTGTCCGTGTCCGTCCGTGTGATCCGTGGCCTTTGTCCGTGTCCGTCCGTGTGATCCGTGGCCTTTGTCCGTGTCCGTCCGTGTGATCCGTGGCCTGTGTCCGTGTCCGTCCGTGTGATCCGTGGCCTGTGTCCGTGGCCTCCGTGTCGTCCGTGGCCGTCCGCGTGATCCGTGGCGTCAAAGCCGCGACCGTGGCATAATCCCGCCAGTTTGCTCATGTCCGATCCGCTGCGACACGACGATTCAGCCGGCGACGAGGCGCCGAGTCGTCAGTCGCGGATCGAAGAGATGCTGCTCGCCGGCCTCGATCATTACTTCCGCGGCGAATACGAACTGGCGATCAACGTCTGGACGCGGGTGCTGTTTCTCGACCGCAGCCATCCGCGCGCGCGCGCCTATATCGAACGGGCGCGCGGGGCGCTGGCCGAGCGGCAGCGCGAGACCGAAGAACTGCTGCAGACGGGGGCCGCCGCGTTCGCCCGCGGCGACAGCGCGAGTGCGCGCCGGCTGCTGACGTCGGCCATCGAGCGCGGCGCCCCTGCGGAGGAAGCGCTCGCGCTGCTCGAGCGGGTCGATCGCCTGGCGCCGGCCACGGAGCACGTCGCGGTGCTGCCCCCGGTGCCGGTTCGGCATCCGGTGCGCTCGGCGGTGCCCGGCGTTCGATCGCCGCGATGGGCCGCGCTCTCGACGCTCGTGTTCGTGCTCGGGGTGGGGCTCGCGGCCGGGGCCGTGGGGGTGCTGGTACTGGGCGCGGCCGGCGTGTTCGGCGCCGACGCCGTGCCGCGCGCCACGCCGCCGCCGGTGCTGGAACCGTTGCCCGTGCCCGGGCCGTCCGAGGTGTGGCTCGCCCGCGCCCGCGCGCTGCACGCGAAGGGGCGGCCGCACGACGCGCTCGCGGCGCTCGGCAGCGTGCGTCCCGGCGATCCGATGCAGGCGGAGGCTGACGAACTGCGCGCGACCATTCAGCGCGAACTGCTGACCGCGGCCCACGCGGCCGCCGAGGCTCGGGTCCCGCACCCATGAGAGGATCCCAGACACTCCAGATGAAGTGCCCGAAGTGCCAGTACATCAGCTTTGACAGCGGGGATCGCTGCCGCAATTGCGGTTACGACTTTTCGTTGTCGATCGATCTGCCGCGCAACGATCTGCCGATTCAGAACGGAACGGAACCGCTCGGCCCGATGGCGGACTTCGCGCTGCAGGAGATGCCCGCGTCCACGACACGCAGGGCGTCCTTCGACTCGCTGGATCCCGTCCTGTCCGGCGCGCCGGCCCCGGGCCGTGCGGCGGCTTCGACGGCGACCGTTCCCGGCACGTCGGACCTGCCGCTGTTCACCGGCGCCTCCGAGGCGCCGCTCGTGAGCGCCGACGCCGCGCCCCGCGCGCCGCTCGCGGTTCGCCGCGCCACGCCGTCGATTCCGCGCGTGCGCGCCAGGCGGGAGTCCGACGAACCTCGCCTCGATCTGGAGGTCGTCGAGCACACGGTTCGCCGATCCATTCCGATACCGGCGGCGGACGAATCCGCGGCGCTCCCTCACCCGGCCGCCGGCGCCGCCGCGAGAGTGCTGGCGGCGGCGATCGACCTTGCGCTGACGGCGGGCATCGACGCGGCGGTCCTCTATTTCACCCTGCGCCTCTGCGACCTGTCGTGGCGGCAGGTCGCCGCGCTGCCGGCCGTGCCGCTCGTGGCGTTCCTCGTACTGCTCAACGGCGGCTACTTCGTCACCTTCATCGCCGCGAGCGGACAGACCATCGGCAAGATGGCGGCCGGCATCCGCGTCGTCGCGGCGGAGTCGGACGATCCGGAACCGGCGCGCGTGCCTGTCGAACAGGCGGTCCTGCGTGCAGCGGCCTATACGGTGTCGGTGCTGCCCGCGGGTCTTGGATTCCTGGCCGCCCTCGCGGGCCGCGATCGCCGCGCGCTGCACGATCGCCTGTCGGGCACCCGCGTCGTCAAAGCGTGACGCGCCTCGCCGTTGTTCTCGCGACGGTCGTCTTCTGCGGGTACTTTCCCGTCGCCCCTGGCACCGTGGGATCGGCCGCGGGGCTCGTCGTGTACCTCCTGGTGTGGTGGACGCACTCGCGTCTCGTCGAGGTCGGACTGATCGTCGTCGTCTTCGCGCTCGGCACCTGGTCCGGCACGATCGCCGAGCGGCACTTCCAACTGATCGACCCCGGACCGGTCGTGATCGACGAAGTGCTCGGCATGTTGATCACGCTGGCGTTCATCCCCGCCGGCTGGTCCGCCGCGCTCGCCGGTTTCGTGCTGTTCCGCATCTTCGACGTCATCAAACCGTATCCCGCATCCCGCTTCGAGCGCTTCCACGGGGGCCTGGGCATCATGGCCGACGATGCGATGGCGGGCGTGTACGCGAACCTCGCGCTGCGCCTCGCGATGTGGCTGGTGCCCGGGCTGATCCGATGAATCGCGGTCCGCTCCGGCGCGCCGACGTCATCGCGATCGGCTCGGAGCTGCTCGGATCCGATCGGCTCGACACGAACTCGCTCTTCCTCTCGGATCGTCTGGGGTCGCTCGGGATCGCCCTGCGCGTCAAGAGCGTCGTCGGCGACGACCGCGGCGACATGGCGGAGGTCTTCCGTCAGGCGTGCGATCGCGCCGACCTGATCGTATTGACGGGAGGGCTTGGTCCGACCGACGACGATCTGACGCGCGAGGTCGTGTCGGACGTGCTCGGGCTGCCGATGGCGGAGGAGCCGGCGATCGTCGCCGAGCTGGAGAAGCGCTTCGCGCGACGCGGCGCCGTCATGCCGCCGATCAACCGCCGTCAGGCGATGGTGCCGCGCGGCGCGACGGTGCTGGCCAACCCGAATGGGTCGGCGCCGGGGCTGATGATCGAGCACGGCGAACGGGTGGTCGTGCTGCTGCCGGGACCACCGCGCGAATTGCAGCCGATGTTCGACGCGCTGTGCGCCGGCCCGTTGTCGCGGTATGCCGGCGACCAACGCGTGTATCGCGCCTCGTTGTTCATCGCCGGGCGAGGGGAATCGGACGTCGATCAGCGCGCCGCCCCCGTCTATCGCCGATGGAGTGACGCCGTCCGCCCCATCGCGACGACGATTCTCGCGTCCCCGGGGCAGGTGGAGTTGCATCTCTCGACGCGCGATCGAAGCGAGGCCGACGCGCGGGAGCGGCTGGATGCCGCCGTCGCGGACCTCGTCGCCGTGCTCGGCGCCGACGTCTACAGCATCGACGGCCGCCGGCTCGAGGAAGTCGTCGGCGACCGGCTGCGCGCGCGTGGTCTCACGATTGCCGCGGCCGAGTCGTGCACCGGCGGACTGTTCACTTCGCGGTTGACCGACGTCCCCGGGAGTTCGGCGTACGTGCACAGCGCCGTCGTGGCGTACGACAATGCCGCGAAGACCTCATGGCTCGGTGTCGCGCCGGAGTCGATCGAACGCTTCGGCGCCGTGAGCGAACCGGTGGCGATGGCGATGGCGGAAGGCATCCGGGGGCGCACGGGAGCTGGCGTAGGGGTCGGGATCACCGGCATCGCGGGACCCGGCGGCGGCACCCCGGAGAAGCCGGTCGGGACGGTCGCGATCGCGGTCGTGGTCCCTGATGCCCCCGCCTACGTGCACACGTTCCGCTTCATCGGCGGAGCGGAGGGACGCGCGCTGATCAAGCTGCAGGCGTCGCAGGCGGCGCTCGACCGCGTCCGCCGGCTGCTCGAGCGCTGATGCGGCTGTTCGTGGCCGTGCCGCTCGAGCCGGGGATGCGGCAGCGGGCGGACGTGGCGGCAGCGGATCTCCGCGACCGGCTGCGTCGCGCGCGCGTGCGCCTGGACGCGCGGTGGGTCGATCCCGCCAACTGGCATCTGACGGTGCGGTTCATCGGGCATGTTCCCGACGATCGCGCGCCAGCTCTGATCGCCGCCCTATCCGCCCCGCTGCCGATCGAGTCCTTCGAGCTGTGTCTGGCCGGCGCGGGTGCGTTTCCCGCCTCGGGCGCGCCGCGCGTGTTCTGGATCGGCGTACGCGAAGGGAGCGCCGGATTGCGCGCCCTGCACGAGCGTTGCGATGAGCGGCTCGCGCCGCTGGGATATGCGCCCGAGGCCCGGCCGTTCAGCGCCCATCTGACGCTGGCGCGCGTGAAGAGCGTTGCGCGCGGAGAAGGTCCGGCCGTTCGGGCCCTCCTCGCCGAGACCCCCGCGCACCTCGGCTGCGGCCGCGTGAGCGGCGCGACACTGTTCGAGAGCCGCCTGTCGCCGCACGGCGCCGCCTACCATCCCCTGACGCGCCTTCCCTTCGAACGGTTGTAGTACTCTGCTGGGGAGAGCGCTTCGATGGTTTCCTGGATCCTGTTCGGCTATGCGGCCGGGTCGGTGCCGTTTGCCTTCCTGCTCGCGCGGCGGGCCGGCATCGACGTCCGCGTCAGCGGCAGCGGCAACGTCGGCGCCGCCAACGTCCTGCGTACGACCTCGCGTTCGCTCGGGGTAGCCGTGATGGCCCTCGATGTCGCGAAGGGGCTCATTGCCGTGCTGATCGCGCAGAGTGTGACGGCCGGCGCCGCGGCAACGGCGGCCGTCGGGGCCGCCGCGGTCGTGGGACACGTGTATCCCGTGTGGCTCCGCTTCCATGGCGGGAAGGGAGTGGCGGTCGCGGCCGGCGTGTTCACGGTGCTCGCGCCGATCGCCACGGGCGTCGCGGCGTGTCTGTTCCTGGCGACCGTCTGGATCACGCGCGTCGTGTCGCTCGGCTCGGTGATCGCGAGCATTACGCTGCCGTCGATCGTGTGGTGGTCCGGCGCGTCCGCGCCGGTGCTGCTGGCGGCGGCGGGCGTCGCCGCCCTGATCCTGTTCCGCCATCGCGCCAACCTCATGCGGCTCGCCTCGGGCACGGAGCGGCGCGTCGGCGAGCACGTCTGATGCCGGAGCGGATCGCAATCCTCGGAGCGGGCAGCTGGGGGACGGCGCTCGCCGTGCACTGCGCGCGGATTGGCCACGACGTGCGGCTCTGGGCGCGCAGTCCCACGGTCGCGCACGAGATGGCCGTCACCCGCCGGAATCCCGGATACCTGCCGGATGTCTGCATCGACGAGCGCGTCGCCGTCACCGCCTCGCTTCCCGCGGCGACCGACGGCGCCGGGATCGTCGTCGTCGCCGTCCCCTCGCATGGTCTGCGTGCCGTCGTGCGCGCCGCGGCGCCGGCGCTGGCCCCCGTTCGCGCGGTCGTCAGCGCGACGAAGGGACTCGAAGTCGGCACGCTCGCGCGCATGTCGTCGGTGATTCAGGAGGAGACCGGCGGCGGTCTGCCGGTCGTGGCCCTTTCCGGACCGAGCTTCGCGGCCGAGGTTGCCGCGCGCTTGCCGACCGCGATCGTGGCCGCGTGCGGCGATCACCAGGCCGCGACGATGGTGCAGGAGGCGTTTCGCGGCCCGACCTTCCGGCTGTACGCGACCGAAGACGTGGCCGGCGTGGAGTTCGGCGGCGCGCTCAAGAACGTGATTGCGATTGCCGCAGGCGTGGTCGAGGGGCTCTCGCTCGGGCACAACGCGCTCGCCGGCGTGATCACACGGGGGCTCGCGGAGATGTCGCGCCTCGCGTGCGCCGAAGGGGGACGGCGCGAAACCCTGGCCGGCTTGAGCGGCCTCGGCGATCTCGTGCTGACCTGCACCGGCAGCCTGAGCCGCAATCGCGGTCTCGGCATCGAACTCGGGCACGGCCGCGCGCTCGACGACATCCTTTCGGGCATGCGCATGGTCGCCGAAGGCGTGCGGACGACGCAGGCCGCCGTCAAGCTCGGCGAACGGCACGGTGTCGAGCTGCCCATTACGACGCAGATGGCCGCCGTGCTCGAAGGACGCGTCGCGCCGGCCGAAGCGGTGGAGACGCTGATGGGCCGCCGGCAGCGCCACGAGCAGGAGAATTAGAAGACAGAAGACAGAAGACAGAAGACGGAAGACGGAATGGGTTTTTTCGACAAGATTAAACAATCGCTGAGCCGGACGAAGGAACAGTTCCTCGAACGGTTCGACGATGTGGTGCGGCGGGCGGAGGAGCCGGAGCGGCGCACGCGGGCGGTCGACCTCGAGACGATCGAGGCGCTCGAGGAAGCGCTGATCTCGGCCGACGTCGGCGTGGCCGCGACCGGGCAGATCGTCGCCGCGGTGCGCGAGCGGCGGAGCCGCGGCGACTCGCTGCGCGCGCTGGTCAAGGACGAGATTCTCTCGATCCTGCGCGGCGCGGAGCACCCCGTCGGCGACGGGGCACGGCCGCACGTCACCTTGATCGTCGGCGTCAACGGCACCGGCAAGACGACGACCATCGGCAAGCTCGCCCGGCTGATCAAGGATTCGGGGCGGACGCCGCTCATCTGCGCGGCCGACACCTTTCGCGCGGCCGCCGTCGAGCAGTTGCAGGTGTGGGCCACGCGCGCCGGCGTCGACTTCATCCGCGCGAACCCGGGCTCCGATCCCGCGGCCGTCGTGTTCGACGCGATTGCCGCCGGCAAGGCCCGCAGGCGCGACGACGTCCTGGTCGACACCGCCGGCCGCCTCCACACGCGCGTCAACCTGATGGGAGAACTCGAAAAGATCCGGCGGGTCGCGGCGCGTGAAGTGCCAGGGGCGCCGCACGAGGTGCTGCTGGTGCTCGACGCCACCGTCGGCCAGAACGGCCTCAACCAGGCGCGCGAGTTCATGGGGGCCGCCGGCGTCAACGGCATCGTCCTCACGAAACTCGACGGCACCGCCAAGGGGGGGATTGCCGTCGCGATTGCCCACGACCTCGAGCTGCCCATCCGCTACGTCGGCGTGGGTGAAGGGATCGACGATCTCGTGCCGTTCTCTCCCGACGATTACGTGAACGCCCTGTTCGAAGAGAAGTGGTAGGCCGTCCGGACGCCGACGCGTGCTACATGCGGAAGGCGTTCGGCCTTGCCGAACGCGGACGCGGCAGGACGAGCCCCAATCCGCTGGTCGGCGCCGTCGTCGTCGACGGCGAAGGGGTGATCGTCGGACGCGGCGCGCATCTGGAGGCCGGAGGCCCGCACGCCGAAGTGTTCGCTCTGCGCGACGCGGGCGCGCGGGCGGCTGGTGCGACGTTGTACTGCACGCTCGAACCGTGCTCGCACGTGGGGCGCACGGGGGCGTGCGCGCCGCTCGTGACGAGCGCGGGCATCGCGCGCGTCGTCGTCGCGATCGAAGATCCCAACCCGCTCGTGGCCGGGGCGGGCCTCCGGCACCTGCGGGAGCACGGGGTCGCGGTCCGCAGCGGCGTGCTGCGCGAGCAGGCCGAAGAGCAGAATGCGGCGTTCCTCACGTCCATGCGCCGGCGCCGGCCGCTGGTGATCGTCAAAGCGGCGATCAGCCTCGACGGCCGGGTCGCCGCGCGGCCGGGGGAGCGCACCCGGCTGACGGGACCGGAGGCCGATCGCTGGATCCATCGCCAGCGCGCCGCCGTCGACGCCCTCGCGGTTGGATCGGGCACCGTCCTCGCCGACGATCCCCTCCTCACGGCGCGCGGCGTGCACCGCTGGCGTCCGCTGACCCGCGTGCTGTTCGATACCCGGCTGCGGACGCCGACGTCCGCCCGCGTGCTCTCGACCCGAGGCGCGGGTCCAGTCATAATCATGACAACCGAAGAGATGTGCGCCCGGGCGCCGGAGCGGGCGGAGGCCCTGGCCGCCGCGGGTGCCGAACTCGAGCGGCTGCCGGAGCGCAGCGTCAAGAGCGCAATGGAGCGGCTGGGGGCGCGCGGGATTACGTCGATCGTCGTCGAGGGTGGACCCGCGCTGCACCGGGCGGCGCTGGGCGCCGGCGTGGTCGACGCCGTGCAGGTGTACATCGCGCCCCGGACGCTCGGACCGGACGCCCTTGCGTGGATCGACAGGGACCAGTGGATGCGCACGCTGCGGGACCGGCAGGTGCGCGTGATTGGCGACGACGTGCTGGTGGAGGGTCATGTTCACAGGACTGATTGAATCGACTGGTGAAGTGGCCGAGCTGAAGCCCACGCCCGAGGGATTCCGGCTGCGAGTGCAGACGGATCTCGCCTCGGCGCTCACGCCCGGGGACAGTCTGGCGGTCAACGGCGTCTGTTTGACTGTGGTGTCGGCTGACGCCGAAGGGGTGCACGCGGACATCTCGCCGGAAACGGTGCGCGTGAGCGCGATGGGATCCCTCAAACGGGGCGCGATCGTGAACCTCGAGCGGCCGCTGCGCGCCGACGCGCGCGTGGGGGGCCATTTCGTCCAGGGGCACGTCGACGCCACCGGGACCGTCGAGGAGATGCGCCAGGAAGGAGACGCCTGGTGGCTGACCATCATGTTTCCCCCGGCGCTCGCGGGGTTGATCGTGCGGAAGGGGTCGATTGCGGTGAACGGCATCAGCCTGACGGTGGCGGGCGTGGACGATCGCCGGTTCGACGTGCAGGTGATCCCGTTCACCTGGGAGCACACGAACCTGCGCACCGCGAAGCCGAACGAGGCCGTGAACCTCGAATGCGACATTCTCGGCAAGTACGTGCTCCGCGCGCTCGAGGTGACGGCACCGGGGCGATTGCGGTGATGTGGTCTCGCCGCAGGTGCGGTCGAGGCGCGCGAGACAGTGTGTAGGGCCCGCCTGCGCCAAGGCTACGGCGGGTGAACGGGATGAAATGGGGCCCGCGAGCGAGCGCAAGCGAGCCACGCGAACGGAGCGCGCCGGCGAAGCGGCGCACGAAAGAGCGTGTAGGGGAGTCCGAGGGGCAACGCCCCTCGGTTGAAGATGACTAAACGCAAACCTGTGTCGCCGTTCGCGCCGATTGAGGACGCCGTCGAGGCGATTCGCGACGGCCGCATGATCATCGTCGTCGACGACGAGGACCGCGAGAACGAGGGGGACCTGACGGTCGCGGCGGAGAAGATCACGCCGGAGATCGTCAACTTCATGGCGCGGCACGGCCGCGGGCTGATCTGCATGCCGATGACGGAGGAACGGCTCGCCGAGCTGGATCTCCCGTTGATGGTGTCGCAGAACACGGCGCGGTTCGCCACCGCGTTCTGTGTGTCGATCGAAGCGAAGCACGCGACGAGCACCGGCATTTCGGCGGCGGACCGGGCCGCGACGGTGCTGGCGGCGATCGATCCCGCCACGCGGCCGTCGGATCTCGCCCGGCCGGGCCACATGTTCCCGTTGAAGGCGCGCAACGGCGGCGTGCTCGTCCGGGCCGGGCAGACCGAGGCGGCGGTCGACCTGGCGCGCATCGCGGGGCTGTATCCGGCGGGCGTGATCTGCGAAATCATGAACGAGGACGGCACGATGGCACGGGTGCCGGAGCTGACGAAGTTCGCCAGGCGGCACAAGCTGCTGATGGTGACGATCGCGGATCTGATCCAGTACCGGATGCGCACCGAGGCGCTCGTCCGGCGCGTCGCCTCGGCGGCGCTGCCGACCGCCGACGGCGACTTCCGCGTGATCGCCTTCGAGAGCCTGATCGATCGCGAGACGCACGTCGCGCTCGTGAAAGGGGAGATCGGCGACGGCGAGGACGTGCTCGTCCGCGTGCACTCGAAGTGCCTCACCGGCGACGTCTTCCATTCCGCGCGGTGCGACTGCGGTGCGCAGCTCGACGCGGCGATGGCGCGCATCGCCGCCGAGGGTCGCGGCGTGCTCTTGTACCTGAACCAGGAAGGGCGCGGGATCGGGCTGGGCAACAAGATCCGCGCCTACGAGCTGCAGGACCAGGGGCTCGACACCGTGGAGGCGAACGTGCGCCTCGGCTTCAAGGCCGACCAGCGCGACTACGGGATCGGCGTCCAGATTCTCAAGGACCTGGGGGTCAAGACGATGCGGCTGCTCTCGAACAATCCCCGCAAGCTGGTCGGCCTCGAAGGCTACGGCCTGTCGGTCGCCGAATGGCTGCCGCTCGAGATCCCGCCCTCGATCCACACGGAGCGCTATCTGCGCACGAAGAAGGAGAAGCTGGGCCACAAGCTGCGGTCGGTGTAGGGCCGCCCCTGCCCGCCGCGCTCTGCACCCCGCCCCCCGGGTTCCGCACCCCCAGCCCCCGGGTTCTGCACCCCCGTCCCGACAAATTGACGCCACGGGCTTTCTTGCTCTAGGATAAGGGTTTGCGCTCCAACGTCCGGGCGCCGCCACATCACCCATGTTCGACTCGCTCTCCACTCGCCTGCAGGACGTCTTCCGCTCGTTGAGCGGACAGGGCCGCTTGACGCCCGAGGCGGTCGAACTGGCTCTCCGGGAAATCCGCCTGGCCCTGCTCGAGGCGGACGTCAACTTCAAGGTCGTCAAGGCCTTCGTCGACCGCGTGCGCGATCGCGCCGTCGACCAGGAGGTGCTGCGCAGCCTGACCCCCGCGCAGCAGGTCGTCGCGATCGTTCGCGACGAGATGCTCGCGCTGTTCGGGACGACGGAGGGGGGGCTGCCGGCGAGCGCGGCGCGGCCGCGGACGATTCTGCTGCTCGGCCTCCAGGGCTCGGGCAAGACGACGACCGCCGCCAAGCTGGGGCGGTGGCTCACGAAGCAGGGACGGCACCCGCTGCTCGTGTCGACCGACGTCCGCCGCCCCGCGGCGATCCAGCAGTTGTCGATTGTCGGCGAGCAGGCAGGGGTGCGGGTCCACGATCCGGCGGATCAGATGGATCCGGTCAAGCGCGCCGCGGGCGCGCTGAGCGAGGCGAAGAACAGCGGGTTCGACGTCCTGATCGTCGACACCGCCGGGCGGCTGCACATCGACGACGACCTCATGGTGGAACTGCAGGGGATCAAGGACGCCGTGCAGCCCGTCGATCAGCTCTTCATCGCCGATGCGATGACCGGGCAGGACGCGATCAAGAGCGCCGGCGAGTTCAACCGCCGGGTGGGGGTGACCGGCGTCGTGCTGACGAAGATGGACGGCGACGCGCGCGGCGGCGCCGCGCTCTCGGTCGTCTCCGTCGTCGGGGTGCCGATCGCGTTCGTCGGCAGCGGCGAGCGGCTCCAGGATCTCGAACCGTTCCATCCGGATCGCGTCGTCTCGCGCGTGCTCGGCATGGGCGACGTGCTGTCGCTCATCGAGAAGGCCGAAGAAGCCGTCTCGGTGGAGGATGCCGAGAAGCTCGAGAAGAAGATCCGGCTCGACGAGTTCACGCTCGAGGATTTCCGCGACCAGCTGCGAACCATTCGCAAGATGGGGCCGCTCGAGCAGATCCTCGGGATGCTGCCCGGGATGGGCGCTCTGAAGGAACTGAAACAGGCGCGCGCGCAGGTCGACGACAAGCAGTTGCTGCGCGTCGAGGCGATCATTAATTCGATGACCGCGAAGGAGCGGCGGCATCATCAGATCATCAACGGCAGCCGCCGCAAGCGGATCGCCAGAGGGTCGGGCACGTCGGTCGAGGAGATCAATCGTCTCCTGAAGCAGTTCGTGCAGATGAAGAAGATGCTGAAGGCGATGGGCGGCATGGCCGGACTCGGCGGCAAGAAGCGCCCGAATCTGAACGCGCTGAAGGGCATGATGAAGTAGGCCGGGTCTTTAGACCCGGCGACCTGGCAACACGAAGGACACCAATGTTAGCAATCCGACTCAGACGGGCAGGATCCAAGAAGCGCCCCTTCTTCCGCGTGGTCGTGATCGACGCGCGGACGGCACGCGACAGCAGCTTCGTCGAAGTGCTCGGCCACTACAATCCGCGGACGTCGCCGGAAACGCTGCGCGTGGACCGGCTGCGGTTCGACCACTGGCTGCAGCAGGGCGCGCGCCCGTCCGATACGGTGCGGACGCTGGTGGATCGCATGCCGCCGGCGCCGGCGGCGGTCGAGCCGCCCGCCGCGTCGTGAGCCGCGCGGGGCGCGTCGTCGAAGTCGTCGCCAGGGCGCTGGCGGATCGCCCCGACGCCGTGCGCGTGGTCGAGCGGGAGCATCGCGGGCAGACGCTCGTCGAGCTGTTCATGGCGGACGGCGACCTCGGGCGCGTGATTGGGCGTCAGGGACGGACCGCCGCCGCGCTGCGCACGCTGGCCGCCGCGGCAGCCGATCTCGAAGGGCAGAAGGCGACCGTGGAGTTCCGGGACGAGGAGCGGCGCTGACGACCGGCCTGATCCTCGTCGGCCGCGTGGCACGCGCACACGGCAATCGCGGCGAGGTGATCGTGAACCTCGAGACCGATTTCGCCGAAGCGCGATTCCGGCAGGGCGCGGTGATGCAGGTGTGCACGGTGGACGCCTGCGACCCGCGGCGAATCGAGGCGGTGCGCTTTCATCAGGGACGGCCGGTCGTCGCCTTCGCGGGCATCACGACGATGACGGCCGCCGAAGCGCTCGCGGGCGCGGAGTTGAAGCTGCCGGAGGCGGAGCTGGGGCCGTTGCCGCCGGCGACCTTCTATCGCCACGACCTGGTCGGCTGCGACGTCGTCACCGTGCAGGGAGAATCGCTTGGGCGCGTTGCGCGAGTGGAAGGGCCGATGGCGCGCAGTTGTCTGGTGGTGGCCGGCCAGGGGCGCGGCGAGCTGTTGATCCCGCTCGTCGAGCCCATCTGCGTCGACGTCGATCCGCCGGGGCGCCGGATCGTCGTGGATCCGCCGGAAGGGCTGATCGACTTGAATGAAGGGTCCACGCGAACGAGCGGAGGCGAGTGAGCCACGCGAGCGGAGCGGGGATCGTGGGGTCCGTGCGAGCGAGCGTGTAGCGGGGGACGAGGGGATCCGCCGGAAGGGCCGATCGACTTGAATGAAGGGTCCACGCGAACGAGCGGAGGCGAGTGAGCCACGCGAGCGGAGCGGGGATCGTGGGGTCCGTGCGAGCGAGCGGGCAGCGGGGGACGAGAGGATCCGCCGGAAGGGCCGATCGACTTGAATGAAGGGTCCACGCGAACGAGCGGAGGCGAGTGAGCCACGCGAGCGGAGCGGGGATCGTGGGGTCCCCGCGAGCGAGCGTGTAGCGGGGGACGAGAGGATCCGCCGGAAGGGCCGATCGACTTGAATGAAGGGTCCACGCGAACGAGCGGAGGCGAGTGAGCCACGCGAGCGGAGCGGGGATCGTGGGGTCCCCGCGAGCGAGCGTGCAGGGGGGTGCGGCGGGGCAAAGCCCCCCGCCCTGAAGATCGACATCGTCACCATCTTTCCGAAGATGGTCGAGGCGCCGCTCGCGGAAGGGATCGTCGGGCGGGCCATTGCGGCCGGGCGCCTGAACGTCCGGGTACACGATCTGCGGGCGTTCACCACCGACCGGCACCACGTCGTCGACGACGTGCCGTTTGGCGGCGGACCCGGGATGGTGCTGAAGCCGGAGCCGCTGTTTGCCGCGGTAGAGTCGATTCGGCAGGCGTGCGCGGGCGCGGGCGATCGCGGATGCGAGCACCCGGTGGTCCTGACGTCTCCCGACGGCGAGCCGTTGACGCACCGGGTGGCGGATCGGCTCAGGCGTCACGAGCATCTCGTGATCCTGTGCGGGCGGTACGAAGGAGTGGACGAGCGCGTACGCCGGCATGCGGCGACCGAGGAAATTTCGATCGGCGACTACGTCCTGTCGGGCGGCGAATTGCCGGCGCTCGTGATCGTCGATGCGGTGGCGCGCCTCGTGCCCGGCGTCGTGGGTGACGAGCAGTCGGTGGCCGGCGATACGTTCGCGCGCGGCCTGCTCGATTTTCCGCAGTACACGCGGCCGGCGGCGTTCCGCGAGTACGAGGTGCCGGCGGTGCTGCTGTCGGGCAACCACGGCGAAATCGATCGGTGGCGCCGGCGCCAGGCACTGGAACGCACGCTGGCGCGCCGGCCCGACCTGATCGAGAGCGCCCGCCGAGCGGGCTTGGATCCGGCCGACGAGGCGATTCTCGAGGAGTTGCTGAAGCAAGTCCCGGAGTGACAGACGTATCGCGAGCGAGCCGCGCGAGCGAGCCACGCGAACGGAGCGGCCCGGCGGAGCGGGCCGCGAGTGAGCGTGAAGGGGGGCCGGCGGGGCGAAGCCCCCCGGCTGAGGAAGACAGCGGCGCGAGAGACGGCGTGAGGGAGTCCCGGGGGACGCCGAGTCCAGTCCCGGAGTGACAGACGTATCGCGAGTGAGCCGCGCGAGCGAGCCACGCGAACGGAGCGGCCCGGCGGAGCGGGCCGCGAGTGAGCGTGAAGGGGGGCCGGCGGGGCGAAGCCCCCCGGCTGAGGAAGACAGCGGCGCGAGAGACGGCGTGAGGGGGTCCGGGGGACGCCGAGTCCCCCGGTTAAACAGGGAGATGATCATGACTGCCGTTGAGACCGTCGAGCGCGGCCAACTGACCGAGCGCCCGGCGATCAAGCCGGGGGACACCGTGCGGGTGCACGTGAAAGTGCGCGAAGGAGACAAGGAGCGCATCCAGGTCTTCGAGGGCATCATCATCGGCCAGCACCGCGGCGGCGCGCGGGCGACCTTTACGGTGCGCAAGGTGTCGTTCGGCCAGGGCGTGGAGCGCATCTTTCCGCTGCACTCGCCGAGCATCGACAAGATCGAGGTGCTGCGCACGGCGCGCGTCCGGCGCGCGAAGCTCTACTTCCTGCGCGGCCTGAAGGGCAAGGCGGCGCGGATGAAGGAAGCGAAGTAGCGGCCGGATCATGGTCAAAGTCCGGGCGTATCGGACCCTCGAGAATGCGCTGCGGCGCATGGGGTTCCTGTACGTCGCCGGGGTCGACGAGGTCGGCCGCGGGTGCCTGGCCGGGCCGGTCGTGGCCGCCGCGGTGGTGCTCGACGAGGACCGTTACATCCCGCGGGTGTGCGATTCGAAAACCGTGACGGCGCGCGAGCGGGAGCACCTCTACGCGCGGATCACGCGCACGGCGGTGGCCTGGTCCGCCATGCGCGTCGAGCCGGCGGAGATCGATCGCCTGAACATCCATCAGGCCTCGCTCCGCGCCATGCAGCAGGCGGTGCTCTCGCTCGTGCCGCTGCCCGACATGGTGCTGGTCGATGCGTTCCGGATCCCCGATCTGCCCATGGCCCAGCGGGGCGTCGTCCACGGCGACGCGCGCTGTACGGCGATTGCCGCGGCGTCGATCGTCGCCAAAGTCACGCGCGATCGGCTCATGGCGGAACTCCACGCCGCCGATCCCCGCTACGGCTTCGACCGTCACAAGGGGTACGCGACGCGCGACCATCTGGACGCGGTGGCGCGGCACGGGTACTCCGCGGTGCACCGGCGCTCGTTCCGGCCGCCATCGCTGTTTGATAGGATGGACTGACCCACGCCGCTCCCCGGCGGACCGCCGGCCCGTGGAGAACCCTGTTGGCCTTCGATCGTGAAGACACGCTGAAAAAGGCGGAAAAGCTGCTCCGCCAGGGGCGGCTCGAGGCCGCCATCGCCGAGTACGCGCGGGTCGTCGACGACCAGCCGCGCGACTGGACGACGACCAATACCCTGGGCGATCTGTACGCGCGCGCCGGACAGGCCGACAAGGCGGCCGGCTTCTACGGCCGGATCGCCGAGCACCTGATGAACGAGGGCTTCTATCCGAAGTCCGCGGCCATCTACAAGAAAATCCTCAAGATCAAGCCGGACGACGAAGGGGCGCTGCTGAACCTGGCGGAGCTGTCGGCGCGCCAGGGGCTGCTCGCCGACGCGAAGACGCACTTCGGCGCCGTCGCCGAGCGCCGCCGCGCGCGTGGCGATCGCGCCGGGCTCCACGAGATCGTGGTCCGGCTCGGCTCGCTCGATCTCTCCGACATCGACGCACGCCTGGCGGCCGCGCGGGTACTCGCCGAGGACGGCGACGGGATCGCGGCCGCGATCCGGTACCGCGAGCTGCACGCGGATTTGATCGAGAAGGGGCGGCAGGACGAGGCGATCGCGGCGCTGCGCGAAGCGGTCCGCCTGAATCCCGACGACAAGGACGGCCGCGGCGAGCTGGCCAGGGCCGCCGTGGCGGCCGGCGACTACGACGCCGCGCGGCAGTATCTCGATCGCGAGACCGCCGCCGGCGATCCGGCGCTGCTGCTCGCACTCATCAACGTCGAGCTGCGCTCCGGGGCGCTCGAGCAGGCGCGCGACCTGCTGCCGCAATTGCTCGCGCTCGACGCGGGTCTGCGGCACAACGTCGTGGAACTCGCGTGGACGCTCGCCGAGACCTCCGCCGACGCGGCCTTCGTCTGCATCGACACGGCGGTCGACGCGTCGATCGCCGCCGGCGACCATGGCAACGCCGCGGGGATCCTGCAGGAACTCGTCACCCGCCTGCCGAACCATGTGCCCGCGCTGCTGAAGCTCGTCGAAGTGTGCGTGGACGGCGGCCTCGAGGCCGCGATGTACGAGGCGCAGGCGCAGCTCGCCGATGCGTACCTCGGGGTGGGGCAGGCGGCCGAGGCGCGGGTGATCGCGGAGGACCTCGTGGCGCGCGAGCCCTGGGAGCGGGCGCACATCGATCGCTTCCGCCGCGCCCTGGTGATGCTCAAGGTGTCCGATCCCGATACCTTGATCGCCGAACGGCTGAGCGGGCAGGCCCCCTTCACGGCGACCGATCCCTTTGCCGAGTCGATGCAGGCGGTGGCGAGTCCGGCGCCGCCGGTGCCATCGCCTGCGGCCGTGAACGTGGAGCCGGAGGAACCGCCGCCGTCGTTGCCGACTCACCCGGCGCCGGCGCCCGTACCGCCGCCGCCATCGGACCAGAAGCCAGCCGGGCCGGTCGAGATCGACTTGACGCGCCTGCTTGGCGATTTGCAGGGGACGCCGACCATGCCGACGCCGCCGACACCACCGCGCCAGAATCTCGACGAAGTGTTCCAGGACTTCCGCACCGAGGTGTCCCGACATACCGGGGCAGAGGAGGCCGCGCAGCAACTGAAGCTGGCGCGCACCTATCTCGAAATGGGCATGACGGAGGAAGCGGTGACCGCCTTGGCGGCCGCCGCGCGCTCGCCGCGGCACCGGTTCGAGGCGGCGGGCATTCTTGGCCGGCTGTATCGGCAGCGCAACGACATTCCGCATGCCGTCGAGTGGCTCGAGCGTGCGGCCGAGGCGCCGGCGCCCGGCGTCGAGGAGGGGCGTTCGCTCCTGTACGATCTCGGCACGACGCTCGAAGGCGCGGGGGAGACCGCGCGCGCGCTGGCCGTGTTCCTCGAGCTGCAGGCGGACGCCGAGGATTATCGGGACGTCGCCGCGCGGGTCGACCGCCTCGCGCGCGTCCAGGCCGGAGGATGATCATCCGGGCCGTCACGCGCGTGCTGTTCGCGGCGTACTTCCTCGAGGCCGGCCTGATTCTGATTGTCGCGCCGTGGTCGTCCCTGTGGGACCACAACGTCTATGCCGTCGCGCGTCCCGCCCTGCGCGCCTTCCTGCAGAATGCGTACGTGCGCGGTGCGGTCTCGGGGATCGGGGCCGTGACGGCGGTGGCGGGGATCGTGGAACTGGTCGTGCTGCTCTCGTCGCGCCGGCGCCCGGCGCCCCCAGGGGAACAGGCGCCTCGATGACGAGCGGCTGGAGGTCGCCGGTGCTCATGCTGGTGACCGATCGCCGCCGTGCACCGGATCCCTCGGTGCCCGCCTTGATCGCGCGCGTGTCCGCCGCGGCGCGCAGCGGCGTGGACCTGATTCAAATCCGCGAACGGGACCTCGGCGATCGCGAGCTGGCGGCGGTGGCTGGCGACGCGGTGGCTGCCGTGGCCGGCACGGCCGCGCGCGTGCTCGTGAACGATCGTCTCGACGTCGCGCTCCGGGCTGGCGCGCATGGCGTCCATCTGCGCGCGGATTCGCTGCCCGTCGTCCGGGCCCGGCGCCTTGCGCCCCCGTCGTTTCTGATCGGCCGCTCGGTGCACTCGCCGGACGAGGCGGAGGGCGTGGCGCGGGCGGGCGGCTGCGATTATCTGCTGGTCGGCACCATCTTCGCGTCGGCGGGGAAGCCGGCGGGACATCCCGTTGGCGGCACCGCCCTGCTCGCCGCGGTGGCGGCGCGCACCACGGTCCCCATCCTGGCCATCGGCGGCGTCCATCCGGGCAATGCCAGGCTCGTGCGGGCGGCAGGGGCCGCCGGGGCCGCGGCCGTCGGTCCGTTCATGACGGCGCCGGATGCCGCGGCGCTCGAGGCGTGCGTGCGGGCGTTTCGCGCCGCGTTGACACCCCCGCCGGGCTTGTCTACAGTGACGGCGGGCACATGAGCGATTTCGGCGGCAAGCTGCGCCAGGCGCGCGAACGCCGCGGACTTTCCCTTCGGCAGATTGCCGCCAGCACCAAGATCTCGGTCACGTCGCTCGAGGCGCTCGAGCGCAACGAGACGACGCGGCTGCCCGGCGGCCTTTTCAGCCGCGCGTTCGTGCGCGCGTATGCGATCGAGGTCGGCCTCGATCCGGACGAGACGATCCGGGAATTCGTCGAAGAGACCGGCTGCGAACCGGTGCCGGCTCCGATGGTCGCGGTGGCGACGCGCGAGATGCCGTTCGAGCCGCCGCTTCACGCCGGGGTGCTGCTGAAGCTGGGCGTCGCGGCCCTGGGTCTGCTGCTGCTCGTCGCGGCCGCATGGGCGGGTGTGGCGGCCTGGCGTGGGCACGAGCGCGCGCGCGTCACGGCCGCGGTGATCGCTCCAGCGCCCGCCCCCGCGGCCCGGCCGGTGGCGGAAGGCACGAAACCCGCGCCGACGCCGCCGGCGGGTCAGACAATCACGCTCGATCTCCATCCGACCGCGGCCTGCTGGGTGTCCTTGACGGTTGACGGCCGGCGGATCGTGTCGCGGATCATGCAACCCGGCGAACACGAGACGCACGTCGTGCGGCAGGATGCCGTGATCGAGATTGGCAATGCCGGCGCGTTCGCGTTCTCGATCGACGGGCGCCCCGGGCGCGCGCTCGGCGGCTCGGGGCAGGTCCGCAGCGCGCGTATTACGCCGGCGACCGCCGCGAGCTTTCTGAAGTAGACATGGACCCGGGATTCCGTTCGCCGCTCATCGATTTCTTCCGGCGAGGCGAGGTGGCGCGCGACGTGCGGCTGCTCGCCGCCGACGGCGCGCTCGCGCCGCGCGCGCACGACCAGATTGCGCTGCTCGTCATGCTGTCCGACGACCCCGATCCCGAGGTGGCCCGCACGGCAGCCGAGACGATCCGCAAGCTGCCGGAAGTGCCGCTGCGGGCCTTCCTGGGGCGCAGCGAGGTCCCCCCCGAGATCCGCGCCTTCTTCGCCGCGCGCGGGATCGAACCCTCGGCCCCTCCCGCGGGGGCCGCCGCCGAGGAACAAGACCAGGCCGGGCAGGATCCGCTGCTCGATACCTTGACGGAGCTGCCGCAGGCCGAAGGGGGGGAGGCCGGCGCCCCCGAGCACAAGCTGCTCTCGTCGTTGTCCGTCCTCGAACGCATGAAGCTGGCGATGAAGGGAACTCGCGAGCAGCGCTCGGCGCTGATTCGCGACTCGAACAAGCTGGTGTCGGCTGCCGTGCTGAGCAGCCCGAAGCTGACCGAGAGCGAGGTCGAGGCCTTCGCGAAAATGGGCAACGTTTCGGAAGAAGTCCTGCGCGTGATCGGGATGAATCGGTCCTGGGTGAAGAACTACGGCGTGGCGCTCGGGCTGTGCCGCAACCCGAAGACGCCGCCGGGCATGTCGATGTCACTCATCCACCGGATCAACGAACGCGACGTCAAGATGATCGCGACCGACCGCAACGTCCCTGAGGCGTTGCGGCTCCTCGCCCGCAAGCTCTCCAGCAAGGGGCACAGTAATTGACGAGGGTTGATTTCGGATTGCCGATCGAAGGGTCGAAGGTCGATTGCCGATCGACGGGTTGCCGAGTGGCAATTTCATTGACGATTGGCGATTGGCGATTGGCGAGGGCTATTGGCGATTGGCGATTGACGAGGGCGATGGCCGATTGCCGATTGACGAGGCGATTGGCGATTGACGAGGCGATTGGCGATTGAATGCCGCAGGCGAATTGCTCCCCAGGCAGGCGATTTGGGGATGTCGCGCGTGTTTGATTGAGCGGCGCCAATCGCCAATCGCCAATCGCCAGTGGACAATTCGACCAATCGGCAATCGCCAATGCACAATCCCATTCATCGCCAATCGCCAATGGACAATCCGACCAATCGGCAATCGCCAATCTGACCTGCGATCGGCAATCTGCACTCCGTCGATCCCCCAATCGACAATCGCTCCTGAGATCGGCAATCGGCAATCGCCGGTCGGAAATGTGGGCGGGCCGTCAGTCCGGCTTCCGGCCCGCCCACTCTTTTTTCATCTGGTGGAGGCCGTGCATGAACACGGCGGCGCGGCTTCGCTCGTCGTCGTCTTTCATGCGCTTCAAGAGATCGATCGCGCGCGCGAGGTCGCGGTCGATCGTGGCGCGCGTGGTGGCGAAGTAGAGGCGGCGGATCTCGGCGACCGGGTCGTTCATGCCGCGGGCGTTCAGTGTCGTTCGACGACGAGGCCGCGGGGCTCGAGGCGGAAGTCGAGGAGCCGGGCGCCGCAGGCGGCGAGCGCCTGCCGGACGGCGGGGATGACGTCCGGTTCGCCGAAGCAGAACAGGCAGCCGCCGCCCCCCGCGCCGCACACCTTGCCGCCGCTCGCGCCGGCGGCCCGCGCGGCCGCGAGCATCGCTTCGATATCCGGCGTCGCGACCCCCGGGGCGAGCTGCTTGCGGTTGTCCCACTCGGCCGCGACCTGACGGCCGACTTCGGTCCAGTCGCGCGCTTCGAGCGCCTGGCGCATCTCGCCGGCGATGGCGGCGATCCGCGCGAAATGCGCCTGGACGCCGCGGTCGCCGTCGATGTGGCGCTTGGTCACGTCCCAGTTGTTGATGCCCGAATTGCGGGAGGCGCCGGTGTAGGCGAGCGCGAGGCGCTGCTGCAGATCGCCGAGCGGCACGTCGAGGCCCACGCGCCGGATGCCGTCGACCCGCAGTTCGACGGCGGAGACCCCGCCGTACATCGCCGGCCGGTAGTCCTGGACGCCGGTGGGCACGTCGATCGCCTGCGCCTCGACGTTCATCGCGATCTGCAGGATCTCCTCAGGCGTCCGGCGGCCGCCGGTCCACGCCTCGAGCGCGCCGCAGACGGCGATATTGAGCGCCGACGAACCGGCGATGCCGGCCCCGACCGGCGACTCCGACAGCGTGCGCAGTTCGATGCCTTCGGCCTGGAAGTAGTGCAGGAGCAGGCCGAGCAGCTTCAAGTCGTGGCTGGCGCGCAGCGCCGACCAGTGATCCACCTCGACGCGCTCGCCTGTGTCGTCCGACACGATCGACAGCCGGCGGTCGGCGCGCGGCGTGATCGTGCAGCGCGCCCGCAGGCTGATCGCGGCGTTCAGCGTCTGCGCCTGCTCGTGAAAGAGATAGAGCGGCCAGATATCGAGCGTGCCGCCGGCCAGATCGATGCGCGTCGGCGCCGATGCCTCGATGTACACCGGCCGATTATAGGCAATGCGATATCATCTTCGGAAATGTCCGCGAGAGACATCAGACGTCAGGCCGGGCAGATCGCGATTGCCGGCTTTGCCGGACCGTCGATTCCCGACGATCTGCGCCGGCTCGCGCGCGAGTTCGATCTCGGCGGCGTGATCTTCTTCGCGCGCAACATCGAGGAGCCCGAGCAGGTGGCGGAACTGGCGCGCGAGGCGCAGGCGCTGGCGCGCGAGACGCCGCTGTGGGTGAGCGTCGATCAGGAGGGAGGGCGCGTCGCGCGGCTGCGCCGCGGCTTCACGGAGTGGCCCCCCATGGTCACGCTCGGACGCAGCGGCGACGAGCGGCTCGCCGAACGCTTCGCGCGTGCGCTCGCGTCGGAACTGAAGGCGGTCGGGATCTCGCTCGACTACACGCCCGTCCTGGACGTGCACACGAACCCGGCCAATCCCGTGATCGGGGACCGCGCGCTCGCCGATCGTGCAGAAGAGGTCGCGCGGCTCGGCGCCGTGATCGTCCGGACGCTGCAGCAGGAGGGGATCGCCGCGTGCGGAAAGCACTTCCCGGGACACGGCGACACGAGCACCGACTCGCATCACGAGCTGCCGGTCGTCGAGCACGATCCGGACCGCCTGCGCGCCGTGGAGCTCGTCCCGTTCGCCGCCGCGATTGCCGCCAACGTGGCGTCGATCATGACCGCCCACATTCTCGTGCCCGCCCTCGACGAGGATCGTCCGGCGACGCTGTCGCCGGCGATCGTGGACGGCCTTCTCAAGAAATCGCTCGGCTACGGCGGTCTCGTGCTGAGCGACGACCTCGAGATGAAAGCGATCAGCGGGCGGTACGGGCAGGCCGAGGCGACGGTCGCGGCGGTCGCGGCCGGCTGTGACGCCGTGTTGATGTGCGCGCCGGACCAGGAGGCGCAGGCGGCCGCGATCGAAGCGGTGATTCACGCCGTCGAGGAGGAGCGGCTCCCCGCCGCGCGCGTGGAAGATGCGCTGGCGCGGCATCGGCGCGTGAAGGCCCGATTCCTGGCCGGGCCGCGGCGGCCGCCCGCCTCGGGCGCCGCCTTGCGCGCTCAGCTCGCCACCGAGGAGCACCTGGCGGTGGCGGCTGAAATGGCGAGATTTCGATGACGCGCCGTCGCGGCGGCCGCCAGTGCTGAAGCCGCGCGCGCTGCGCCCGGGCGACCGCCTGGCCGTCGTGGCGCCGGCGAGCCCGTTCCGGCGCGATGATTTCGACGCGGGGGTCGCCGAGCTGCGGCGCCTCGGCTTCGATCCCGTCCACGATCCGGCGGTGTTTGCCCGGGAGTGGTACGTCGCGGGACCGGCCAGCCTGCGCGCCGCGGCGTTCCGACGCGCCTGGACGGATCCGTCGATTGCGGGGCTCGTGGCGGTTCGCGGCGGCTATGGCAGCGTACAGCTCCTGCCGCTGCTCGATATCAACGAGATCCGCCGCACGCCGAAGGTGTTCCTCGGCTACAGCGACAACACGTCGCTGCTCTCGTGGCTGACCACCGGGTGCGGCATCGTGTCGTTCCACGGCCCGATGCTCGAACGGCGATTGGCGCGCGGCGAGGCGGGCTACGATCGCGACACGCTCCTGCGCTGCGTCGCGCGGCCGCAGCCCCCCGGCGAAATCACGCACGACGCGCTCGACGTGCTGCGCCCAGGGGACGCCGCGGGCACGCTCGTCGGCGGCACCCTGACCCAGCTCACCGCGTCCCTGGGAACGCCCTACGCTTTCGATCCCCCGGAGGGATGCGTGCTGTTCGTCGACGAAGTCGGCGAGCGGCCGTACCGGCTCGACCGCATGCTGACGCAGCTGCGCCTCGCCGGCCTGCTCGCGCGCGCGGCCGCTGTCGTGTTCGGCGAGCTGCCGCGCTGCGACGAGCCCGCTGCCGGCGGCCCCTCGGCCCGCGCCGTCGTCGCCAGTCTGCTGGCCGATTTTCCGGGCCCCGTCCTGTTCGGCCTGCCGTCCGGCCACACCAACGGCGCCTGTTTGACGCTGCCCTTCGGCGTCACGACGCGCGTGGTGACCGCTCCCCGCCCGGCATTGATCGTGGAGGAAGCCGCAGTGCGGGAATAGGGCCACTGGATACTGACGACTGGAAACTGGTAACTGGCATCTGGCATCTGGCGACTGATGAAACGCATCCATCTGATTGGCATTTGCGGCACCGCCATGGCGACGCTGGCGGCCATGTTGAAGAGCCGCGGGCACGATGTCCGGGGATCGGATCAGCACGTGTATCCCCCCATGAGCGACTTCCTGGCCGAGCAGCAGATCACCACGCTGCAGGGATACCGGCCCGAACACATCGGCGCGGACATCGACCTCGTCGTCGTCGGGAATGCGATCTCGCGCGGCAACCCGGAGCTCGAGGAAGTGCTCGATCGCAAGATCCGCTACTGCTCGCTGCCTGAGGCGGTGCGCGATCACTTTCTCTGGGGCGCGCGCGCGATCGTGATCACGGGCACGCACGGCAAGACGACCACGACGTCGCTGGCCGGGTGGGTGCTGGCGCACGCCGGGCTCGACCCCAACGTCTTCATCGGGGGGATCGCGGAGAACTTCTCCGGCAGCTACCGCGTGGGCGGCGGGCGCGAGTTCGTGATCGAAGGAGACGAGTACGACAGCGCGTTCTTCGACAAGACGGCGAAGTTCCTGAAGTACCTGCCGGACATCGCGGTCGTGAACAACATCGAGTTCGACCACGCCGACATCTATGCCGATCTCGAGAGCATCCGGGTGGCGTTCCGCCGCTTCGTGAACCTGATTCCCCGGCGCGGGCTGCTGCTGCTCGGGGGCGACAATCCCGATGCGCGCGCGCTGGGCGAACGGGCCTGGTGCCGCGTCGAGACGTTCGGGACCGGCCCCGGGCTGGACTGGCACGCGCACGACCTGACGATCGACGGCGGGATCACGCGGTTCAGCGTGGCGCATGCCGGACAGTCGGTGGGGGCGTTCGAGGTCCCGCTGCTCGGCGCCTACAACGTGCGCAACGCCCTCGCGGCGATTGCCATCGCGTCGGCGGTCGGGGTGAACCCCGACACCATCGCCGAGGCGCTGCGGCGGTTCAAGGGGGTGCGGCGGCGCATGCAGTTGCGCGGCACCGCCGGAGGGGTCGACGTCTACGACGATTTCGCCCATCATCCCACCGCCATTGCCGAGACGCTGGCCGGCGTGCGGTCGGCGTATCCCGACCGCCGGATCTGGGCGATCTTCGAACCGCGCTCCGCCACCTCGTGCCGCCGCGTGTTCCAGGACGACTTCACGCGCGCCTTCGCTGCCGCCGACCATGTCGTCCTGCCGGCCGTCTTTCGCGCGAGCCTTCCCGAGGATCAGCGGCTCTCGATCGAGCGGCTCGTCGAGGATCTCCGGACGGCGGGGAAGGACGCGCGGTACATCCCCAAGGTCGACGAGATCGTCGAGACGGTCGCGCGCGAGGCCCGGCCGGGCGACCTCGTGCTCGTCATGTCGAACGGCGGCTTCGACAACATCCACCAGCGCCTGCTGGCGGCGCTCGACGCCCGCGGCGCGCGGTGACCATCGCCGAGGCGCGCGTGGTCCCGGCGGGGGATGCCGCGTGGCTCGTCGAGCTGCCGGACCGCCTCGACGCCGGCATCAACGGCCGCGCCGTCGATCTGGCCGCGCGCATTCGGTCGGCCTCCTGGCCGGGCGTGCGCGACGTCGTCGTCGGCTTTCGCACGGTGATGGTCTACGTCGATCCGCTGGGCGCCGGCGTCGACGCGGTGCCGCAGCGGCTCGACGAGATCCTCGCGCAGCCCGCGTCCGGCCGTGGCCGCGAGGGATCGTCCATCGAGGTGCCCGTGTGCTACGACGGCGCATGCGGTCCGGATCTGCCCGACATCGCCGCCTTCGCCGGCTGTGCCCCGGAGGAGGTCGTCAGACGCCACCTCGCGCGCGAGTACCGCGTGTTCGTCGTCGGGTTCATGCCCGGCTTCGCCTACATGGCGAGCGTCGATCCGAGGATCGCGGCGCCGCGCCGATCGAGCCCGCGCCTGAAGGTCCCGCCCGGATCGGTCGCCATCGCCGCGGGGCAGACGGGTATCTACCCGTCCGAGAGCCCTGGAGGATGGCACATCATCGGCCGCACGCCGGCGAAGCCGTACGACCCCGATCGGGCCGAGGCGTTCCTGTTCGCGCCGGGCGACCGCGTCCGCTTCGTCAGGATCAGCGCCCGCGAATTCGATGCGTCGAGCCGGTGGGGCGCGAAGTGAGGGCGGGGCTGACCGTCGTGCGTCCGGGCATGTTGACGACCGTTCAGGATTTGGGCCGCGTCGGCTTTCAGCATCTGGGCGTGCCGGTGGCCGGACCGATGGACTGGTATTCCCATCGCCTCGCGAATCGGCTCGCCGGCAACGAGGCGTCGGCCGCCGCACTGGAAGTGACGCTGATCGGGCCCGAGCTGGAAACAGACGCGGACGTCTGGTGCGCGGTTGCCGGCGCCGCCTTCGACGTGACCGTTGGCGGGGATCCCATCGACTGCTCGCAGCCGTTCGCCGTCCCGGCCGGCGAACGCGTCCGCTTCGGCGCGCGGCACGCCGGTGCGCGCGCAACGTTGGCGGTGCGCGGCGGCATCGACGTCCCGCCCGTGTTCGGCAGCCGCGCGACCCACCTCGTGTGCCGGATGGGTCCGTTTGGCGGGCGTCAGCTCGCGGCGGGCGACAGGCTGCCGGTTGGAGCTGGCCGTGCCGCCCGCGGCGGTCATGAAGTCGTGCCGCTGCCGCTGCCCTCAGGCGGCGCGCGCCTGCGGGTGCTTGCCGCGCCGCACCGGCCGCGCTTCACCGGGCGTGCGTGGGAGGCGCTCACGAGCACGCGCCACACGATCTCTTCCCAGTCCAACCGCATGGGCTATCGTCTCGAGGGTGCTCGCCTGACGCATGCGGGTCCCGCCGACATTCTGTCCGAAGCGACGCCCATCGGCTCGCTGCAGGTCCCGGCGTCCGGCCAGCCGATTCTGCTGATGGCGGACCGTCAGACGACCGGGGGATATCCGATCATCGCGACGGTGATTACCGCGGATCTGCCGATCGCGGGACAGCTCGCGCCGGGCGACTGGGTGGAGTTCCGCGAGTGCACGCGCGAGCAGGCAATGGCGGCGCTCGCGGAACGGCGTCCGTTCGACAGATGATGGACCGATCGCGTCCGGTTGTGGGACGCGGAAATACCGCAGTCGAACACCTCGGGGTCAGATCTTGTTTCTTGCGCGCTGCAAGAAACAAGATCTGACCCCGTTGGGCACCTGGTCCGCTCCTTGCTCGGGTGAGCACATGTCCAGAGTTCTTCAGGATCTGCGATACGGGGCACGGATGCTGTGGCGCGCCCCGGGGTTCACGCTGGTGGTGGTGGTGACGGCGGCGCTCGCCGTCGGCGCCAACACGGCCATCTTTGCGGCCGTCTACGCGGCGCTGTTCCGGCCGCTGCCGTATCCCCATTCGGACCGCATCGTGTTCGCCGACGATCAGGCGCCCGGCCTGTTCCTGGACTGGCGCGCGCAGGCGAAGAGCTTTTCGGCCATGGCCGCGTTGAAGGAGACGGCGTTCGTCGAGACGGGAGGGGACCGCCCGGAGCGCATGGACGGCGCCGTGGTGACCTCCGGGTTCTTCGACGTGATGGGGGTACGTCCGGCGCTCGGACGCGCGCTGACGCCGGCCGACGAGAACGGCCGTCAGGTCGCGGTGATCGCCGACGCGTTCTGGCGCCGGCGCTTCGGTGGAGATCCGGGGGCCGTCGGCCGATCCGTCGTCCTCGACGGGAAGTCCTATCAGGTGGTCGGCATCATGCCGCCTGGATTCGATTTTCCGGGCGAGACGCTGGTCTGGGTCTCGCCGCGGCACGTCATTCCGACGCATCCGCTGCATCCGAACGAGGACGCGACGCAGGTGCGGGGCTCCCATTATCTCGGCGCGTACGCGCGCCTCGCGCCCGGCGTCACGGTGGCGCAGGCGGAATCGGAGCAGCGGATCGTTTTCGAGCGGCTGCACCAGCGGTATCCGGCCGACGTGCTCGAGGAGGACGTGCAGTTTCCGCTCGTGCCGCTGCGCGACCTGCTGGTCGGCGACATCAGGCCGGCGCTGCTGGTGCTCTTTGCCGCGGTCGCGATGGTGCTCCTGATTGGCTGCGCCAACATCGCCAACCTGATGCTGGCCCGGTCGGCGGCGCGGCGTCAGGAGATCACGATCAGGACGGCGCTCGGCGCGGGACGGTCGCGCATCCTCGCGCAGTTGCTGACCGAGAGTCTGCTGCTCGGCCTGCTCGGAGGTGCAGCCGGCGTGGCCCTCGCGGCCTGGACGCTGCCGCTGCTGCTCGCGGCGGCCCCGTCCGATGTCCGGGCACTGCACGTGGCCATCGGCACGCCGGTCCTCGGCTTCGCGCTGCTGGCCTCGATCGCGGCCGGACTGCTCTTTGGCATGGCGCCGGCGCTGCAGGCGACGCGCGGGGCCCTCGCCGGTTCCGTGTCGTCGGTGGGCCGGACGGTGGGAGGCCGGGAGTCCCGGCGGCTGCGCGAGGTCCTCACCGTCGCCGAGTTCGCGCTGTCGCTCGCGCTGCTCATCGGCGCCGCGCTGATGATTCGCAGTTTCCTCGATCTGCGCCGCGTGGATCCCGGCTTCCATCCTGCCGGCCTCTCGACCGCGCACCTGGTGCTGCCGGTAAGTCGTTATGGCACGCCGGAACGTCAGGCGCAGTTTTTCGACCAGCTGCTCGAGGCCCTGCGCTCCGCGCCGGGCGTCCAGGACGCGGCCGCCGCCGCGCGCCTGCCGTTCGCCGGCGGCAACAGTACGCGCGGGATCACGATCGACGGGCCGGCGCCCGCGAACCCCTGGGGCGGCATCCGCGTGATCTCTCCGCACTATTTCAGCGTCATGGGGATCCGGCTCCGCGCCGGACGCACCTTCACGGATCGGGATCGGGCCGGCGGCCTGCCGGTCGCGATCGTCAACGAGACGATGGCGAGGACCTACTGGCCGGGGCAGCGCGCCCTCGGGCATCGCTTTCAGATCGGTGATTCCGGCCCCTGGCTCGAGATCGTGGGGGTTGCGCACGACGTCAAGCACGCGAGCCTGCGCGAACAGGTCGATCCCGAGTTCTATCAGCCCATGGCGCAGGCACCGTGGAGCTTCATGAGCGTCGTCGTTCGCAGCACGCTGCCGGCGGAGAGCGTCGGCGGCGCGCTCGACCGCGCGCTGCGCGGCATCGATCCGGAACTGCCGGCGCCGCACGTCAGGCCGATGAGCGGCCTGGTGGCGACTTCGATGACGGTCGATCGCTTCGAGATGCTGGGATTGGTGCTGTTCGCCTGCGCGGCGCTCGCGCTCGCCGTCGTCGGGCTCTACGGTGTGATGTCGTATCTCGTGAGCCGCCGGACCCGCGAGATTGGCGTCCGGATGGCGCTCGGGGCGGCGCCCGCGACGGTTTTGTTGCTGGTCCTGAAGGATGGCCTGAGGCTCACGGCGGCCGGGCTCGTCGCCGGTGTCGCGCTCGCGGGCCTCGCCACGCGCGCGCTCGCCTCCGTGCTGTTCGGCGTCACCGCGTTCGATCTGCCGACGTACGCGGCGGTTGCCATCGTCCTGACCGTGACGGCGACGGTGGCGACGTACCTGCCGGCCCGCCGCGCCATGCGGATCAATCCAATCGAGGCCCTGCGTACAGAGTAGGCCGGGTCAGACTCCGCCGCCGCCCGGCTTCTTCGGGGCGGGGAGCTTCACGCCGGGCAGCGCGCCTTCGAGCGGCTGAGGGAACTTCGGGGCTTCGGGGGCACTCGTGACGGAGGGGGTGGTCCCTTCGAGCGCCGCGCCGGGCGGCTCCTGCGTGTCGCGCGGCGTGCCAGACCCGGAAGGCAGCTCCGCGATCGCCGCGCCGGTGTCGTGCCCGACGAGGAACGGGCGCAGGTCGGCGGCCTTCAGGTCCAGCACCCGGACGATGTGCGGCGTCAGCGTCAGGATGATGTCGGTCTGCTGCCGCTCCTTGTGGTTGCTCGCGAACAGGTGTCCGATCACCGGCAGATCGCTCAGGCCCGGGATGCCCGACAGCACGGTTCGTTCGTCGTCGCGGATGAGTCCCGCGAGCATGTTCGTCTCGCCATCCTTCAGGCGAATGGTCGTGGAGATTTCGCGGTTGCCAAGCGTGGGCAGGCCGCCGAAGCCGGTGCCCGAAATGCTCGACAGCACCACCTTGACCGCGAGCGTGACGTCGTTGTTGTGGTGCGTCCGTGGCGTGATGTCGATGTTCACGCCGACGTTCTGGTACACGTACGACGTAATCGGCTGCTGATTGATGCCGCCGGTGGCGATCGGCGCAAAGGTCGTGACGGGCAGCGGCACTTGATCGCCGAAGCGGGCCGTGGCGGTGATCCCTTCGGCGGTGCGGAGCTGCGGGTTCGCCAGCGTCCGCGTGTCGGTGTCGTTCTTGAGCAGTTTGTAATACAGGCTCGGCAGTCCCGCGACGAGGATGTCCGCCTGCGTCAGGTTCCGGAGCCCCTGCAGCGTCAACCCGGTCCGGTTCGCGTCAGCGGACCCCGAAATCCCGTCGGACCCCGGCGACGCCGCCTGAAGCCCGTATTCCTGCAGCTTCGACCGATCCACCTCGAGCAGCTCCACGTCGATGACGACTTCCGGTCTCGCCTTGTCGATCGCTTCGATCAGTCGAGCCGCGCCCGCGACCCGCTCGGGCGTGTCTTTGATGGAAATCGCATTCGTCGCGGTGATCGCCGAGACCTGCCGGATGTCCATGACGACGCGCAGCAGGTCGATCACTTCCTTGATGTCGGCGTTGCTCAGATAAAAGGTCTGCACGACCGACTCTTCGTACTCGCGGCGCTTGGCGGCCGTGTCGGGAGCGATCGTGATCGTGCGCGGGGCCGTCACGTGGTAGAAGGTGCCGGTGCTGGCCGTGAGCGACTTCAGCGCGTCCTCGAGGGTCGTGTTGCGCAGGTCGATCGAGATCGGCTGGTCGCGGAACGCGGGGTCGAACACGAGGTTCACGTTGCCGAACCGCGCCAGCGCCGTGAAGACCATCCGGCTGCTCGCGTTGCTGAAGACGAGCGAGGTCGGCAGGCGAGGATTCTCGCGGAGGTCGAGCCCGGGCGTTGGCACCTGCCGGGAACGGTCGATCAGGTCCTGCAGCTCCGTCCGGCCGCCGCGCTCGACGCGCAGCTTGGTGCGCAGGCGCTGGCGGACGTCCTGCAGCGCGGCGTCGACCTGGCCGTCGCCGGGGTTCAGCTCGGAGGCGAGCTGATATTCGACGAGCGCCTCTTCGAAGCGATCGGCGGCGACGAAGCGCCGGCCCCGAAAGGCGTGATCCTGGGCGGCCCGCAGACGGGCGCGGCCGAGCGCTGACCGCGCTTCGACGTTGTCCGGATGCTTTCGAACGACCGCCGTGTAATCGGCGACCGCGCGGTCGTAATCCTGCACGTCCTCGGCGCGACGCCCCGCGCGCAGCGCCGCCGACGTGGCGCAGCCCGCGCCGACGGCGGCCAGCAGGACGACGACGGCGACCTCAGCGATCCGCGACGATGACATCGACGCCTCGCGGGATCTTGAAGGTGAACAGCGTGTCCGGCATGTCGACGTTCTCCTTCACGTTCGAGAACGCGAAGGTCGAGCGCGTGCCCTGCCGGTCCGCGGCGGTCAGGCCGCGGATCTGCAGCGTCGCGCGATCGACCGAGAGCACGAGCCAGTCGTATTCGGGCTGATGGACCTTCGGCTCCAGCTTCAGCGTCCAGGTTCCGGCGGCGGCCGCATCGGCGAAGGAGGCGGTGAAGTCGCGCGGCAGATCGCCGCGGCCGGCGAGGAACAGCACCGCCGTCGACGCCTGATCGTCCTGCGGCACCGTGCTGACGATGACCTGTTTGTCCGCGGGCACGTACGAGTACATCTTGTGGCCGTCGGAGACGAACAGCTTCTCCTCGGGGTCCTTGTATTCCCAGCGCATCCTGCCGGGCTTCTTGATCTGCACGACGCCGCGCTCGGTGAGGTTCTTCCTGAGGACGCCGCCCTGGTACGTGTGGACGAAATCGGCCTTGAAATCGTGGACCTGGTCGTACTTCTGCTGCACGAGCCGCGCGACACCGGCGGCGTCGGGATGCGCCGGAACCTGCGCGGGGGCGGCCAGCAGCGTGACCAGCGCCAGCCAGAGAACGGCGATCGGAGCAGAAACCTGCATGAGTTGTCGAGAAATCGGTCGAGCGAGGCGGAGGCTCGCTAGTGTAGCACGCGGCCCCGGCGTGGTTTCAGCCCGACGCCCCGGCCCGCTTGGCCGCGACGAACGTCCGGACGTCCGCAAGCGACCGCGTGTTCAGCGTGTGGCGCGGCTCGGTCCAGCCACGCCGGGCGGTCCCGACCCCGAGCGCCATCTGGCCCCCGAGCGACCTGGCGCGGTGGCAATCGCTGTCGATGCTGACGGTGACGCCGGCGCGTGTGGCGGCGCGCGCGCGCGCCCCGTCGAGGTCGAGGTGATTCGGCGCGCCGTCGATCTCGAGCACGGTGCCCGTCTCCGCCGCCGCCGCGTAGAGGCGCTCGTAGTCCATGTCGTAGTCGCCGCGGCGGCCGACGAGGCGGTTGGCCGGATGGCTGATGATCGACACGAGCGGATGGTGGATCGCCCGGAGGCAGCGCTGCGTGAGCTGCCGGCCCGACTGTCCGGCCCGATCGTGCAGCGACGCGATCACGACATCCAGTCCCTCGAGCACCCCGTCGTCGAAATCGAGCTGCCCGTCGGGGAGGATGTCGACCTCGGCGCCGTGGAGGATGGTCATCTGGGGGAACCTTTCGGCGACGCGGGCGATCTCGTCGCGCTGCCGCGCAAGGTCCTCGACGGTCATCGTGCGCGAGGCGCTGGCGCTCACCGAATGATCCGTGATGGCGATGTACTCGTACCGGAGCGCGGCGCACGCGGCCGCCATGTCGGCGATCGAGTCCCGGCCGTCGCTGTACGTCGTGTGCATGTGAAAATCCCCGCGGATGTCGTCGGGGGTGACGAGCTCCGGCAGCGGGCCGGCGGCCGCGGCGTCGATCGCCTCGGGATCGTGGCGCAGCTCGGGCGGAATGAACGAGAGGCCGGCTCCCGCATAGACGTCGCGCTCGCGGGGCGCGAGGCGCGGAGCCGAGCGCTGGCGGACCTCCGCGACGTGTGCTGCCGGGCCCGTCGCGACGAAGAGCGCCGTTCCGTATTCGTCGCCGGCTGCCACCTGGAGTTCGATCAACTCTCCCTGATACCGGACGGTCAGGCTGCGGCCCGATCGCTGCACCGCCTCCCCGACGGTCCCGGCGGCCGACAGTTCGTCGAGCACGCGTTCGGGATCCGAGGCGAGGGCGACGACGAGGAGGTCTGACACGAGCGGCTCGAAGCGGCGCACATCGGCGGCGGGCTGCACGCGCTCGAGGCGAGACGATCCGGCGGCCAGCGGCAGCCATGTCTCGAGCACGTCCGATGCTCGCCCGAGGGTCAGGGACGGCGCAATCACCGCTGCCGAGCGCTTCCGGCGGAGACGGCCGGGAGCGGGAGGTCGCAGCGCCGCCGAAGTCGGACGATCCGGGTGTGGAATGCGAAGAAGAGCAGGCTGAACGTGTCGGGGCGGGCCGGCTCCATCAGGTGCCGGTTCGGCGTCGGGCGGGCAGCACTCCGGGGCACCGGCATGAGGTCATTGTCCTCATGCGGCGCGCGACGTGTCAACCGCGTGGGCGCGTGCTCAGGCCCGTCCGGCGTGCGGCGCGTGGGCCGGGTGGTCGTGATGCACCACCCATCCCTGCGATCGCCGGCCGCAGACGAGGCATCGCAGGAACATCGTGCCGTGATCGCAGCACACGCTGTAATCGTGGCCGGTGACGTAGCAGCAGATCCAATTCCACATAACACACCTGCGCAAGAGAGACTGATATCGCGCGTGTTGGCAAGGACGATGCCATCGGCGGCGCGCGTCACAAGAGGCGTGGATCCGGGGAAAATCCGTGCAGAAGTGTCCGGACGGCAGGGCGCGCGCGGCGGGCGAGTGTGCCGCAACCGTGCGGCGGATTACGGTTCTGCCCTCGACGATTACTGTTTCGTGAAGTCGACGCTGACCGCAGCGGGCGCCGCGGCGGTGACGGTGGTCATCACCGTGCGCTCGCCGTACTGCGGATTCTTGAAGACGATCTCGCGCGAGCCCAGCGAGACACGGAGGTTCGCGATTGGCGTGTCGCCGACCTTTTTGCCGTCAATCCAGATCTCGGCCCACGGCAGGGCATTGAGGTTGACGCTGCCGCGCGGGTCGACCTTGACCGGCCGCACTTCCCCTCCCTCGATGTCGACCGCCTGCACGGCGCTGTATCCGAGATCCTTGTTCACGAGGTGCAAGTCGTGGTGTCCCGGACCGAGCATGATGCGGTCCTGTTCGGTGGTGCCCAGAGACCGTCCGTTTTCCGAGACGTCGAGCACGATGGGGGACGAGATGGCCGCCCATCCGGAATACATCGCGACGTCGAGCGTCGCCCCGCGACCTGCCTCGAGGCGGATCGTCTTCTTCACCGTGCCGGTGCTGCCGACCAGGGTGACGATGTGGCGACCGGGCGCGAGGTGGTCCACCGTGAGGGGCGAGTCGCCCGCCGTTCGGCCGTCCACCAGCACGTGCGCCCCGGCCGGTTCGGTCGTGATGCTGACCTGTCCGGCAACGGGCTTGACGGGATCTTTCTGAGCCTGAGCCTGCGGCGCGACGGCCGTCTTCAGGGCGGCCGCATCGGCTTCATGCCCAGGCGTGAGCCAGAACAGGCCGGCGGCGCCGGCCGCGAGCAGGATGAGCGCGGCGGCCGCGGCCTTCCACGGCAGACGGCGGCCGGAGCGTTCGGGAGGGAGAATGATCGCGTCGCGCGATTCGCGCGGTTCGCGGACCACTGAAAGGCGAGGCTCGCGCGGAGGCGGCTCCGGGCGTACCGGCCGGCTCTGATGCGATCCTGCGTCGGACTTGAGGCGGATGGGCGCCGACGGCGCTGCAAAAGCGGCAGGACCGCCAAACAGGGGCGACGAGGCGGATTCGATGATCGGCGCCGGAACAGAAGACGGCGCGATCGGCGGCCGCAGCGCGACCGGCGCGGCAGAGGCCGGGACGGGATTCCCGTGCGGCGGCGTCATCGCGGCGATGGCGGCCGGCGCGATCGGCGGTGCCGGCGTGTGCCAGACGGGAGGGGGCAGCGGGACGGCGGCGGCCGGCGGCGCGGGGACCGGCACGAATGACGGCGTGTCGGGCACCGGAGGGTCGAAGGCCGCTGCGCGCTCCGGCGGTACCAGCCAGCCCGATCGCGACGGCGCGGGCACGACGGCGGCCGGAGGAGGCGCGGGGGCCGGCGGCTGCGTGTTGGACCTGAGCCGATCCTTCTTCGCGCGCGCGGAGCGATCTCTCTTCCGGCGGCTGCTGGTGCCGCCTGACGGTTTACCGCTCGGCCGCTCGGGTGCGGCCGCCGCCGGTTCGGGCTCGCTCGCCTCGACCTCGAGGCGTTCCTGCTCGGCGCGCTCTTGCTCGCGCCGCTCCTTTTCGAGGCGTTCCTTCTCGCGGCGCGCGGCTTCGACGCGTTCCTTCTCGCGCCGCTCCGCCTCGAGGCGTTCCTTCTCGCGGCGCGCGGCTTCGACGCGTTCCTTCTCGCGCCGCTCGGCCTCGAGGCGTTCCTTCTCGCGCCGCTCGGCTTCCAGGCGCTCCTTCTCACGGCGCGCGGCTTCCAGGCGCTCCTTCTCACGGCGCTCCGCTTCCAGGCGCTCCTTCT
>DASUKM010000004.1:0-62567 GCA_036278735.1 Vicinamibacterales bacterium | reverse complement strand
GCTCCTTCTCACGGCGCTCCGCTTCCAGGCGCTCCTTCTCACGGCGCGCGGCTTCGAGGCGCTCCTTCTCACGGCGCTCGGCTTCGAGGCGTTCCTTCTCGCGGCGCTCCGCTTCCAGGCGCTCCTTCTCGAGGCGCTCCTTCTCGCGCCGTTCGGCTTCGAGGCGCTCCTTCTCGCGGCGCTCCGCTTCCAGGCGCTCCCTCTCGAGGCGCTCCTTCTCGCGCCGTTCGGCTTCGAGTCGTTCCTTCTCGCGGCGCTCTGCCTCGAGTCGTTCTCTTTCGCGCCGTTCGGCTTCCAGGCGCTCCTTTTCGAGGCGCTCCCGCTCCCGCTGCTCGGCCTCGAGCCGCTCACGCTCGCGCCGCTCCGCCTCCAGCCGCGCCCGCTCCCGCTGCTCGGCCTCGAGGCGCTCCCGCTCCCGCTGCTCGGCCTCGAGCCGCTCACGCTCGCGCCGTTCCGCCTCCAGCCGTTCCCGCTCCCGCTGCTCGGCCTCGAGCCGCTCACGTTCGCGCTGTTCCGCCTCCAGCCGCTCCCGCTCCTGCTGCTCGTCCTCCAGCCGCTCACGCTCGCGGCGCTCCGCCTGGACGCGCTCCTGCTCGCGGCGCTCCGCTTCGTGGATGGCCTGTTCGGCCGCTGCGACGGCGACCCGTGCCGCGTCCTGACGCCGTTCCTCCTCCCGCTCGGCGACCACGCGGTCCGCTTCCGCGCGATCGACTTCGGCCTGCTCCGCCGCGGCGGCTTCGACCTGCGCGAGGAAGTCGCGGAGCGACCCGCGGCACGCGTCGATCCCGAGATCGCGCCGGAGGAGTTGCCGCAGGTCCAGCACGGCTTCATCGGCCGACCCGTAGGCGGGCAGCCCGGGGGTCTGCAGCAGCCGGTTGAACAGGCGCTCGACGCCGGCCGCAAAGACCGTTGTCCCGCGGATCTGCGCGACTTCGCTGATCTCGCGGCGCAGGTCGGCCAGCGGTTCGCCGGCGGGCGCCTCCACGAGCGGCCGGCCGATCATCAGGGCGGCCGCGGCCAGCGCGCACTGCTTCAGATCGGCGGCGATGTCGAAACAAGCGTGGTCAGAGGCCGCAACGGCGAGGTCCGACCAGAGCCGCGCCGGGCTGAGTTGCAGCCGCCCGAGCGCCGACGCATAAAGCGCGTCGAGGATCACGAGCTGGCCGGCGGGCGTGAAGAGCAGACGGCCCGGGCCGATGGCGCCGTGGGGGATGCCGGCCGCCGCGTGCAGGCTCCCGATGGCCGGGAGCAGCTCCAGCAGCAGGCCGAGCGCCGCGTCGATGCCGGGCGCGAGCGTCGCGTCGGCCGCGATGTCGAGCGCTTCCCGCAACCGCAGCCCCGGCACGAACTCCGACACGACGATGAGCGCGCCGTCGTCGTCGCGTTCGATCAGCTTCGGCCGCGCGAACCGCTCGTCGTCCAGCGCCTCGAACCGGGCAGCCGTGTCGCGCAGCACCTGCTCGAACGCGCACAGCTCGGGCCGCAGGACGAGACGCTCGAGCATCTCGCCGGTCTCTCGATCGATGGCGAGCCGGCGCCGGCCGAGGCCGTCGGCAAAGCCGGACGCCGAGAGCGACGCATCCTTGTCTGGCGGCAGCGCGGACATTTGAGAAAACCCTGACGACTTTGCAACCGGCGCACCAGTTCGGTGTGCCGCTCCGGGGCACTAATCGCTGCCGAATCAGCGCATTGCCTCGGTGACGTGTCGCGTCGCGAGCCGTACGATCACAAAACTGTCAGCGGGGATCGCAACCTGTAACTGGGATAAAGTGGACCGTCATGGCCGATGTGCACGAGATCGAGGCGCTGAAGGCTTCCATGCGGGGCGCGCGCGCGACCGCGGCGGCGCTGCAGGCGGTGGGCGAGCGGGTCGACGCGTTCGACCCGCACGGAGAGGCCGGCGAGGATCTGCTCGAGGATCTGCGCCGCGTCACGGCCGCGCATGCGGTCGCGGCCCAGGCGCTGCGCGGGTTCGTCGACCGGATGCTCCGGCGCCGCGGACTCGTCTCCGACGAGACAGTGACGAAGGGGGGCAGCGAGGACGAGTAGGCGTTACTGCCGCGCGAACTCCAGCCGGTATCCGTTGATCGGGCCGCCGATCACCGTCAGGATCAATTCGCCGGCATCGGGCGTCACCCCGTGAAACGGCGTTCCGGTCTCGCCGTCCGCCGTTTGTGCGCCGCCGTGCGAGGCCTCTTTTGGTAAGAATTTTGGTGGACGGCAGGAGGCTCGAACTCCCGACCTCCGCGTTGCGAAGATCGCGCGCCGGCGCGGGTGAAGTTGTAGCATGGTCGTGACTTACCCGACACGCACGCGCGCCACGGTCCCGCGCACGCGTCCCGCATACTTGCTCACGAACCTGCACAGTCCCGTATAGCCAATGGGCACAGAAACGGGCACAATGGACCGCGTGGCGGGCGTGTCCTGGCAGGCGGCGATCGTGGCGGCGGCACGCGACTGGCGCGCGGCCGCGGATCTCCGGCGCGAGCGCGCCGCGCTGCGCCGCGACACACGCGCGGCCTTCGCGCAGCGGCTCGACCACGTGACACGCGCGCTCGATCTGCTACAGGACGAAGCGGCCGGCTCGCACACGCTCGCGCGGACGCCGCGTGAGGGGCGACGGCTGCGCCGCGCCGTCGACGCGGTCACACAGGCGTTTCAACCGCTCGTCGAGCACTATGCCGACGTCGCCGCGCCGCACCCGCTGCACGCCGGGCCGGGCCGGCCGCGCGACACTTTTTTCGCGGCCGGGCGGCGGGTGATCCGTGAAAATCTGGTGTCGCACGCCGAGTTGGGCCGGTACGTGATGCAGACGATCTGGCCGCGACTCACGACGGCCGAACGCGTCGCCTTGTTCGGGACGCGCGACCGGCACGCCGCACGCACCATCATCAGGGACCGTCTGTACCTCCGAAAAAAGACCGGGAAATAACCTCCCCCGCTAGACCCTGCCTTTTCTCCCGACGCGCACACTCCAAACTATGCGCGTCTATGAAACACATTGCTGTTGTCGATCCGGTTCTCGGTCGCACGCGCGATGCCGGGCAGGTGCTTGGCGTCTCCGATTCGCAGGTCGCCAAGTTTGAACGTGCGGGCCTGCTGACGCCGATCCGGATTCCCGGGTTGCGCGCGAAGCGGTACGACATGGCCGAAGTGCGCGCGCTCGCGGAACAGTGGATCGCCGCGACGCACGCACACGCGTAACCACAACGATAGAGCCCGGCCGCCGCAGGCACGGCGACACGGGCTCGCTCGCGAGCGGGCGTGTTGTGGCGACGCCGGCTCGCGCTCCTATCCTGCCACGGATTCGGATCCTGAAAATGTCCCACTGGAAAACGGCGTTCCCCGGACGGTACCTCCAAGTCTCCGACGTCGACACGCCGATCACGGCGACGATCCAACGCGCCAGCGTCGAGCAGGTCGGGGGCGAGAATGGCGAAGCCCGACTCACGGTGCGTTTCGAAGAGCCTGGCATCAAGGCGTTGATCCTAAACCAAACGCGCGCCGAAGCGGTCGCCGAAGTCGCCGGCAGCGACGATACCGATCGCTGGCCTGGCACGCGGATTCGCATCATCAAAGGCCAGACCAGGTATCAGGGGAGAAAGGTCGCGTGCATTTCGGTCGCGACCCCGACCACGGACGCGGCCGCCGCGCTCGAACAGGAAGTTGGCTTCTAAGTGATCGAGATCCTGCAGGCCGGCCGCGCCGCGTATGCGGCCGGCCTGTCGGTCCTGCCGGTCAAGGACGACGGCTCGAAAGCGCCGGCCGTCCCGACCTGGAAACCGTTCCAGTCGACGCGCGCGACGCCGGCACAAGTGCAGGCCTGGGCGCTCGAACATCGGAGCGGCCTGGGTGTCGTCGCTGGTCCCGCGAGCGGGTGTCGCGAGTGCTGGGACTTCGACGACGCCGCGATGTTCGACGCCTTCGTGCGCACGGCGCACGCGGTCGGACTCGGCGCCGTGGTCGATCGGCTGCGCGCCGGCTATGAAGATGAGACCCCGGGAGGCGGCCGCCGCTGGATCGTGACCTACCCTGACACGCTCAGCTTTCAGGACACCACGCTCGCGCGTCGACCGGGACGGGACGGGGAACCGCCGGTCAAGGTACTGATCGAGCTGCCGACGTTCGCGATCGTGGCGCCGTCGAATGGGAGCACGCACCCGTCCGGCCGGCCGTACCGGCGCGTGTCCGGCGACTTCGCGACGATTGCCGCGTACACCGCGGACGAACGCGCGGCGCTCCTGCAACTCGCGCGCAGCTTCGATGCGATGCCAGCGCCGGCGGGCGTGGCGCCGCCGAGCCGATCCGTCGGCGACGTCTCCGGCGATCGACCCGGCGACGACTTCAACCGGCGCACGACCTGGCCGGCGCTGCTCGAGCCGCACGGCTGGACGGCGGTCTTCACGCGCGGCGAGATCACCTATTGGCGTCGACCCGGGAAACCGTTCGGCATTTCCGCGACCACGAACTGCCACGGCGCCGATCTGCTCTGGGTGTTCAGCTCGTCGACCCCCTTCCAGCCGGACACGTCGTATTCGAAGTTTGGCGCGTACGCCACGCTCGTGCACGGCGGGGACTTTTCCCGAGCCGCGCTCGCGCTGCGCCGGGAGGGATTCGGAGCCGAGCCTGAGACCGCCGCGGCCGTCGTGGTCCCGGCCGCACCGGTGCCGCCGCGCACGCTCGACGACGTCGACGCGGTGTTCCGGCGCTGGTTCGGCGACGCGTTCGACCTGGACGCGTTACACGTCGTGCTCGCGGCCGCCGCCGCGGAGCGGTTGACCGGCGATCCGCTCTGGCTGCTCGTCGTGAGCGGACCCGGCGCCGCGAAAACCGAAATCGTCCAGGCGCTCGCCGGCGGCGGTGCGATCGTCACGTCGACGATTCAATCGGAAGGCGCGTTGCTGTCCGGCACGGCGCGCCGCGAGCGGAGCAAAGACGCCACAGGCGGACTGCTGCGCCGACTCGGCGATCACGGCCTGCTCGCGGTCAAGGATGTGACCTCCATCCTGTCGATGAACCGGGACAGCCGCGCGGGCGTGCTCGCGGCGCTCCGCGAAATCCACGACGGGATGTGGCAACGCAACGTCGGCAGCGACGGCGGCCGCTCGCTGACCTGGACGGGCCGGCTCGTCGTGATCGGCGCCGTTACGACCGCCTGGGATACCGCGCACAGCGTCATCGCGGCGTGCGGCGATCGGTTCGTGCTCGTGCGGCTCGATTCGACCGCCGGCCGGCTGCAGGCGGGACACGGCGCCTGTCGGAATACCGGCGGCGAACGCGCGATGCGCGCCGAGTTAGCGGCCGCCGTCGGCGGACTGCTCGCGACGGTCGACCCGGCGCACACCGTGACCCTCCCGCCGGCCGACGAGACCCGGCTCGTGACGGCCGCGAACGTCGTCACGCTCGCGCGGACCGGCGTCGAGTACGACTACCGCGGCGACGTCATCGACGCGCACGCGCCGGAAATGCCGACGCGGTTCGCGCGGCAGTTGTTGCAGGTGATCCGCGGCGCCACGGCGATCGGCCTCCCGCAGTCGACCGCCGTCCAGCTCGCGATCCGCGCCGCGCGTGACTCCGTCCCGCCGCTCCGGCTGGCGCTCCTGGACGACGTCGCGGCGCACCCCGGCGCCGACGTCCAGCAGATTCGACAGCGGCTCGACAAACCCCGCGCCACCGTCGACCGCCAGTTGCAGGCGTTGCACATGCTCGGCCTGGCGACGGTCGAGGAACGCGACGGCCTGCACCGTGGCCAACCCTGTTCTCGGTGGCATTACACCCTCGCTACCGGCATCGACCCGGACGCGCTCAACCCCGAGGCAGTCCCGGGAATGTTAGTAAGTGATTTTGTACACACTGAAAGGGAAACAGACGAACCCGGAGACGGACACGGAGACTATGTGTCTTCTTCCGAATCTGGCACTGACTCAGAGCCTGCCTGGGTCACAGAGCCAGCCGAGCCGGACGACAGCGACCCCATCGGGGCGCACGACGTCGAGCCGGCGGCGCGATTCGACGGACCCGCGCCGGCAGGCCTCCGCGCGACCTCCGCCGAGCCTCCCGCCGCCAAACTGTTCACGGACAAAGGACTTCCGTCGTGACCGAGGACCGCGGGGACCAGGACGAGCCCACCGGGCCGAAACTCGGGGGAAACCGGCTCGATCCGACGGCCGGCACGTGGCACGGCGCCGCGGCGCTCACCAAGTCGGGACACCTGCCAGCCAGGAGCGAGTTTGACGCGTTCCGGGACGTGCTCGCGGACCGGCGCCAGCAGGGGCTCGCGTGGGTCGGCGGCGACGAGGCCACGACGTTCGACCAGGACGACGCCGAGGCGTACGCACGCTGGACGACGGCTGCCGACCTGATCTGGGCGGTGATTCAAGGCGAAGGGTTGCTGTCGCGCACCCGGCGCCGCAAAAGCCTCACGGAGCTGTGGGAACGCGTCGACAAGCGCGCCAGCTACTACCGCGAGCTGCTGCGCGGCCGGCGCCACGAGAAGCGCGTGGGAGATACCAGCCGGATGAGCGCCGGCGAGTACGTCGCCTGGCAGGCGCGCCAGCCGTCGGGGGACGGGCCAGCGTGACCAGCTACCGCCGCGGCGTAGCGTGCGAGCGGCGCGCGAGGCTGGCGCTCGAAGCGGCTGGCCACTTCGTCGTTCGCGCGGCTGGCAGCCGCGGCGCGGTCGACCTGCTCGCGGTGCACCCGTCGGGACGCGTGCGTGCGGTGCAGGTCAAGCGCGGCGCCGGCCGGGTCACGGCGGCGGAGCGGGTCCGGCTGCAGGCGCTCGCGGCGTGGCTGCCAGCCGTGTCGGTGGAACTGTGGCGGTATGCGCCGCGGGTCAGACACCCGGTGATCGAGCAGTGGTGAAGGACGGAGGACGGATGACGAACAAGCGAGAGCAAGGGACGTGCTGCCATTGGGGCCGATCGTTTGGTTTCCTGCGGGACGCCGAGGGCGCCGAAGTGTTCGTGCATGAACGGTCGTTGCTGATGACCGGCTGGCGCGCGCTGCACGTCGGCGACCAGGTGTTGTTTCGGCGGTCGCTCGACTCGGTGGGCCGCACGTGTGCGGTGGACGTGGAACTCGTGAATAACGAAACGGAGGTTGCGTGAAATGGCAGACGAACAGACGACGCCGATCGCCGCGGCCGAACAGCTCGCGGCGAAAGCGGAGTTGCTCGCGGGCCGCGTGCAGCCGGAGGGGCGGGCGTCGCTCATCACGGCGGCCGTCGACGGTTGGGCAAAGACAGTGGATCCGGCGCTCGCGAGCCTAGCGCGGGCGAACGTGCAGCGGGACGTCGAGGCGCAGCTCGATCGGGAAAACGGCGAACTGCTCGGCGCGCTGCACGTCGAGGCGGACGCGCTCGATGCGGCGCTGGCGGCGCAAGCGGCGCGCGAACGTGAGGCGCCGGATCTGCTCGCGCATCTCCAGCGACTCGCGGGCCGTGGCAACAGCTACACGATGCCGGAACTCGTCGGCACCGCGACGATCGAAGAATTGAAACGTTTGCGGCTCGGCGGCGAACTGGCGGCGGTGCAACCCTCGACGGCGGGACGCCGGTACGAGCACGCCGTGGCGGCGCTGGCAGCACGGCCGGACGACCTCGATGCGATCGTCACCATCCGCCATCTCGAAGCGACGCACGCGGACGGCTGGATCGGCGCGCGGCCGGCGAACGCCGAGGAGGTCGAAGCCGCGGCGCGGCTGGTCACGCAGATCCGCAAGGCGCGTGAGGCGCGGATCTCCGCGCAGACGCGCGCCGCGCAGGACCAGGTACGGGCGGCGCGGCACAAGGCGCAGTGGGTTGGCGACGTGGCGAAAATCACACCGCGGCTGCCGGGCCGATGACCACGCTGCAGGACTTCTGGCGCGCCGCGGTGCGGCTGCTCGACGCCGGCGGCGCGTCGTACTGTCCCGCGCCGGCCGTCCATCAACAGGAAGTCATCGACGCGATCGACGCGGTCGATCCGTCGACCGGCGTCCGGCGCTATCGGGCGCTGTGGTTGGACTGGTCGAAAAAGGTCAGCAAGGATTTCATGATCGGCGTCGCCTTGCTGTATCACCTCGTGGCCGATCCGTTCGAGCGCGAGGACCGGCTCGCGGGCGTGGCCGCGTGGGACTTGTCGCAGGCGCTCAACACGCGGCGCACGATGCGGCAGTTGATCGACCGCGATCCGTTCCTGCGCGCGCAGGTGCGCGAGCTGGCGACGTCGTTCGTGTACACCGAGCAGGTGCGGAACACGACAGGCGGCACGTACCGCCGCGAGCACGTGTGTGAGTTTTTGACGCGCGACGCGCGCGGCGAGACCGGCAAGCCGTGGTCGTTCGTCGTGCGGAACGAGCTGTGGGTCGAAACCGACCAGGCGTTTTCCGAAGCGTTGATCGTGGCGCCGAACCGCGTCGCGCCGTTGACGCTGTACGCCAGTTACGCGGGGTTGGCGAGCCAGCAGCGGCCGGGGGTGCCGCTGTACGACCTGGCGCAGCGCGCGGCGGCCGGCGATTCGACGCTGTTTCATACGTTCGTCGGCGGCACCGGAGACCGCGCACCGTGGCGGCTGTGTCCGTGGATTTCGGAAGCGTGGGTCGACGAGCAGCGGCGCGTGTTCGCGGCCGCACCCGGCCGATTCAAGCGCACCATCCTCAACGAGCCGGCGGGCGCCGACGGCGACGCACTCATTACACACGAGGAGATCCGCGCGAGCCTCGATGCGACGATTCCGGCCGAGCCGCTGAGCGGACCGCTCGACGGCGGCCTGGATCTCGGCCTGACAAACGATCATGCCGTCGCGGTGTTCGGCCACACGGACGGCGACGCGCGGTTCGTCGTCGACGTGGTGCTCGTCTGGAAGGGGACGCATGACGCGCCGATTTCCTACGTCGCGATCGAAGATGCGATCCTCGCGCTCCATCGGCGCGTCGGGATTCGCTCGCTGCGCGTCGATCAATGGAACGCGACCCTGCTGTGCGAGGACTTGCGCCGCGGCGGCGTCCCGGCGAAGACCGTCGCGGTTGGACAGTCGCAGCTCGACAAGATCATTTCGACGCTCAAGACCACGTTCTCGCGGCGCCTGATTCGGATCGCGCCGCGCGAGACCTACCTGCTCGAACAGCTCGAGTCGCTGCGCGTGCTCGAAGTGCGGAACCCCAAACGCGACTTGTTGAAGTTCCAGGCGTCCGGTACCGGCCTGGACGCGTCGGCGCATGACGACGGCGCCGTCGCGCTCGGGCTCGTGTTGGCGGATCTCGGCGCCGCGCTCGGCCGCGTGACGATGGCGGTGATGGACGAATGCGCGCGCGAGGCGCACGGGGTGGACGCTGAGTGCATTCTGTTCAACGCCGAGACGGGACGACTCTACGGCGATCCGCTCTGCAAACAGTGTCCGGGCCTGCAATCGGCCAAGGCGGCACATGCGTCGTACTCCGCGCGGCCGGGCGTGCAACCGCTCTCGCTGCGCTCGTTTCTCGCGAGCGGCCAGATCGCGCCGAACGCGTTCATCACGAATCGTCGCCTGCGCGCGTGGTCGATGGACTGGCTTTGAATTGACAGCCGGACCCGCCGGACGGAAGATAGGCAGGCGGGACGCCGGCGTGCAGCAAACACGACGGCGTCCCTGAGCACGTCAACCGGATGAAGCGGTCGGCGGCCTACCCGTGATTCTATCTGCTCACGGCGGCTCCGATCCCACAGGAGCATGACCCCATGAGCCTTCGCAAACGCTGTAGTTCCCACGAACCCGCGACGCAGCCGGACGGCAGACCGAATCCGTTGCACTGCGTCACGTCCCCGCGGTGCGACCACTACTGGTTCTACGATTTCCGCGTCAACGGCCGGCGCTACCGCGCCACGACGGAAACCGCCGACAAAGGCGCCGCGAAAAACATCGAAGCGAAAGAGCGGAGCCGCATTCTCGACGGCCGGCACGGGATCCGGCGGCAGCCGGACGTGAGCTTCCGGGAGTTTGCGACGCGCTACCTCCGCGATTATGCGGACGCGAACAAACGGAGCGCCGATCGGGACCGGCTGATCGTCGCGCGGCTGCTGAAGACGTTCGGGGCGCTCGTGCTGCACGAGATCACGGCCTACCGGATCGAGCAGTGGAAGCGTGCGCGGCTCGCGGAGACGTGGCAGCCGCAGGGCGCGACGGGCCGGCCGAAACCGATTCAACCCGGCACCGTCAATCGCGAGCTGGACCTGTTACGCGCGATTCTCAACAAGGCGGTTGAATGGGGCGTGCTGGTCGATTCCCCCGTCCGCCGGATCAAGCGGCTGAAAGTCGCCAACCACCGCACGCGGATCCTCACACCGGACGAACAAGCGCGGCTCCTGCAGGCGGCGCCGCGCAAGGTGCGCGCGATCGTGCTCCTGGCGCTCACGACGGGGGCGCGGATCGGCGAATTGCTGGCGCTCCGGTGGGACGCGTGCGACGACGGGTTCGTGACCTTCCTGGAGACGAAAAACGGCCGGCTGCGCCGGCTGCCGCTGAGTCCGACGATCGCCGCGATTCTGGCGACGCTGCCGCGCTCGTCGCCGTGGGTGTTCACGTCGCGCCGGACCGGCCGCGGGTTCACCGTGTCCGGCGTCCGGCACGTGTTCAACCGGGCCGTCCGACGCGCCGGGATCCTCACCGGCGACGTGACGCTGCACACGCTCCGGCATACGGCGCTCTCGCGCATGGTCGCAGCCGGGATTGACGACTTTACCGTGATGGCCGTCTCCGGCCACAGCTCGACGCGGATGCTCAGCCGCTACACGCACCCGACCGAGCAGCGCAAGATCGCCGCGCTGGAGTCGGTCGTGGGCACATCGTGGGCACATACCGACGAGACCCCCGACGAGACGGGGGGAGTATCGGCCGAAATTGCGGAATTATTGCGGAAAAATGGTGGACGGCAGGAGGCTCGAACTCCCGACCTCCGCGTTGCGAACGCGGCGCTCTCCCAGCTGAGCTAGCCGCCCACTGTCAAGATTGTGCAGGTCGCGTGCGGACGGGATCCGTGCAGCAGACGCGAACCCTCAGTTTATCACGCGGTCCTCGTCACCAACAACACGCCCGCGCCGCCGCCCCCCGCGCGCCGCACTCCGCAGCTCGCGCTACGCGAGCACGTCGAGATACTTGAGCGCGCCCCCCGTGTTGAACACGACGACGGTATCGGCCGGCGCAATCGCCCCGCGCTCGACGAGCATGCGGACGGCGTGGAGGGCGGCCCCGCCTTCAGGCGCGGCGCTGATCCCTTCGTGCGCCCCCAGATCCCGCATCCCGCGGATCATGTCGGCGTCGGCGACGGCGAGCGCCGTGCCGCCGCTCTCCCGCACCGCGCGCAACACGAGGAAGTCGCCGATCGCTTTGGGCACGCGCAGGCCGTCGGCGACCGTGCGCGCGTTCGGAAACACTTCCGATCGTTCTTTGCCCTCCTCGAACGCTTTCACGATCGGAGCACAGTGCTCGGCCTGGACCGACACCATCTTCGGCCGCGTGCCCGGCGTCTTCCAGCCGATCGCTTCGAGCTCCTCGAAGGCTTTCCACATCCCGACCATGCCCGTCCCGCCGCCGGTGGGGTACACGATCCAGTCGGGAAACGACCAGCCGAGTTGTTCCCCGACCTCGTAGGCCATCGTCTTCTTGCCTTCGATGCGGTAGGGCTCCTTCAGCGTCGACACGTCGTACCACCCGAGCGGCTTGCCGCGTTCCGCGGCGGCGCGCCCCGCATCGGTGATCAATCCGTCCACGAGCGTGACGTCGGCGCCGTACAATTCGCACTCGCGGATGAACGGCACCTTGACGTCCCTGGGCATGAACACCTTGGCCTCGAGCCCCGCGGCCGCCGCATACGCCGCCATCGCGTTGGCGGCGTTGCCGGCGGAGGGCACCGAGAGGACGCGCGCGCCGAGGTGCGCCGCCTTGGTCACCGCGGCCGAGAGGCCGCGCGCCTTGAAGGAGTTGGTCGGATTGAGCGACTCGTCCTTCACGAACAGCCGCGAGAGCCCCATCGCCTGGCCGAGCCGCTGCGCGTGAATCAGCGGCGTCCACCCTTCGCCCAGCGAGATTGGCGCTTCCCCCTCGAAGAGCGGCATCAGTTCTCGATACCGCCACATGCTGGCCTCCCGGCCCGCCAGCGACTCCCGCCGCCACGCGCGCGCGCGCTCGAGATCGTACCGGGCGAGCAGGGGAGCGCCACACGTACACAAATGTTGCACCGTCCGGGGATCGTAGGGCCCCGCCCCGCACGGCACGCTGCACTCCAGATTCTTGAAATATGACGGCAGATTGGACATGGACGGAAATCAGGACTTGCCCAGCAGCTCCGTATCCTTCTTCTTCTGAATGTCGTCGACCATCGCGACGTGCTGGTCGGTGATCTTCTGGATGTCGTCGAGGCCGCGGCGTTCGTCGTCTTCGGAGATCTGATGATCCTTGAGCAGCTTCTTGAGGCGGTCGTTGGCGTCGCGGCGCACCTGGCGGATGCCGTTGCGGGATTCCTCGGCGTACTTGTGGACCAGTTTCGAGAGCTCCTTGCGGCGCTCGTCGGTCAGCGGGGGAACCGGTACGCGGACCACCTTGCCGTCGTTGGTCGGATTGAGCCCGAGATTCGCGCTCCGGATGGCCTTTTCGACGGTCGCCAGCAGCGACGGGTCGAACGGCTGCGCGACGATGAGCGTCGGCTCGGGCACCGAGAGCGACGCCACCTGGTTGAGCGGCATCATCGAGCCGTACGCTTCGACGTGCACGCTGTCGAGGATGTTCGCCGACGCGCGCCCCGTGCGCACCGCGGCCAGCTCGCGCCGGACGTGGTCGAGGTGCCCGTCCATCCGCTTCTTGACTTCCGCGAACACGCCTTTCAGATCGGTTGCTTCCATGATGGCCCGCTCACTGTCTCGTCGAATCGTGAATCGTCCGCCGGTCCCTTCGCCTCAGTCCGGGCACACGAGCGTGCCCACCGCGTCGCCGCTGATCACGCGGCGCAGGTTGCCGGGGGTGCGGAGGTTGAACACCACGATCGGCAGCCGGTTGTCCATGCAGAGCGAGATGGCGGTCGCGTCCATGACCTTCAGGCCCTGCTCGAGGACCTTGAGGTACGAAATCGAGTCGTATTTGGTGGCGCTCGGGTGGAGCATCGGGTCCGCGGTGTAGATGCCGTCGACCTTCGTGCCCTTCAGGATGACGTCCGCCTTCATCTCCATCGCGCGCAGGGCCGCCGCCGTGTCGGTGGTGAAGTAGGGATTGCCGGTGCCGGCCGCGAAGAGCACCACGCGTCCTTTTTCGAGGTGCCGGACCGCGCGCCGCCGGATGAACGGCTCGGCGACGGCGCGCATCTCGATCGCGGTGGCCACGCGCGTGGTGACGCCGATGTGTTCGAGGGCGTCCTGCAGCGCGAGGGCGTTGATCACCGTCGCGAGCATGCCCATGTAGTCGGCCGTCGCGCGATCCATCCCGCGGGCGCTCGCCGCGAGGCCGCGAAACAGGTTGCCGCCGCCGATCACGATGCCGGTTTCGACCCCGAGCTGCTGGACCTCGCCGATTTCCTTGGCGATCTGGGTCGTGACGGCGGGATCGATGCCGAAGGCCTGTTCCCCCATCATGGCCTCCCCCGACAATTTGAGGAGGACGCGCCGGTACACAGGCGTCGACATATCCCGCCGATTATACCGTCAAGCGGATTCGCCGACCTTCATGCGGACGAACCGTGCGACCGAGAGGTTCTCTCCGAGCTTGGCGACGGCGGCCTGCACCAGCTGCCCGATCGTCAGTTTCGCATCGCGGATCGACTCCTGCTCGAGCAGGCAGAACTGCTTGTAGTAGCTTTCGAGCTTCCCCTCGACGATCTTCTCGACGACGTTGGCGGGCTTCTTCTGCTCGGCCACCTGCGCGCGATAGATCTCCTGCTCGCGCGCGACGACGTCGGCCGGCACCTCCTCGCGGCGGACGTACAGCGGGCTGGCCGCCGCGATGTGCATCGCGATCTCCTTGACGAGCAGCTGGAAATCCTCGGTGCGCGCGACGAAATCCGACTCGCAGTTCACCTCGACGAGGACGCCAATCTTTCCCCCCATGTGGATGTAGTGGCCGATGACCCCTTCGGAGGTGGAGCGGCCCGCCTTCTTGGCCGCCTGCGCGAGGCCGCGCTTGCGGAGGATGGTGGTCGCGGCGTCCAGATCGCCGCTGGCCTCGCTCAAGGCCGCCTTGCACTCCATCATGCCCGCGCCGGTCACGTCGCGGAGCTTCTTCACCTGATCTGCCGTAATCGTTGCTGCCATGTGAACCTCACAAAAGCTTCCAGCTCCCAGTCTTCAGCTTCCAGCTGGAGGCTGGCGGCTGGTCCTGCGTACATGAAAACGCCGGCCGCACGTGCAGGCCGGCGCACCGGGAGCCTGACGCGTGCCTCAGACGGATGCGGGCGACGTGGCCTGCTCGGGCCTGGTGGACTGGGGGCGCGACTGGCGCGCGCGCCGCGCCCGGTCGTCCCCTTCGTCGGGCGTTTCGTCGGCGCTGGCCGACTCGCGCACGCCGCGTCCGCCGATCACCGCGTCGGCAATCTTCGAGGCGAACAGCCGGATCGAGCGCAGGGCGTCGTCGTTGCCGGGAATCACGTAGTCGACTTCGTCGGGGTCGCAGTTCGTGTCGACCACGCCGATGACGGGGATCTTGAGCTTGCGGGCCTCGTCGACAGCGATCTTTTCCTTGCGCGTGTCGACGACGAAGAGCGCGTCGGGCAGCCGCGACATGGTCCGGATGCCTTCGAGGTTCTTCTGCAGCTTGCGCTTTTCCTTCTCGATCTGGGCGATTTCCTTCTTCGAGAGCGTCTCGTAGCGGCCGTCGGTCTCCATCGCCTCCAGCTCGCGCAGGCGCGCAAGGCTGCGCTGGATGGTCATGAAGTTGGTCAGGAGGCCGCCGAGCCACCGCTGGTTGACGAAGAACATGCCGCAGCGCTGCGCCTCTTCGGCGATCGCGTCCTGCGCCTGCCGTTTCGTGCCCACGAACAGGACCGTCTTGCCGTCGGCCGCCAGATTGGCGGCGAACTCTTCCGCGCGGCGGAAGGCGCGGGCCGTCTTGGCGAGGTCGATGATGTAGATCCCGTTCCGTTCCCCGAAGATGTACGCCTTCATCTTCGGATTCCAGCGCTTGGTCTGGTGGCCGAAGTGGACGCCGGCCTCGAGCAAATCCTTCAACGCGATGCCGCTCAAGCTTCCTCCATGCAACTCACACTTACCGCTTGCTGAACTGGAAGCGCTTGCGCGCCCCCTTCTGTCCGTACTTCTTGCGTTCCTTGATCCGCGCGTCGCGCGTGAGGAACCCGGCCTTCTTGAGCCGCTGCCGCAGCTCGATGTTGTATTCGACGAGCGCCCGCGCGATGCCCAGCCGGAGCGCCCCGGCCTGGCCGGCGATGCCGCCGCCGGCGATCGTGGCGAGCACGTCGAACTTGTCGACGGTTTCGGTCACGAGCAGGGGCTGGCGGATCTGGGTGCGGAGGGCCTCGGTGGGGAAGGCGGTTTCGACCGGCTTGCGGTTGATCGTGATGCCGCCGGAGCCCGGCCGCAGGAAAACGCGGGCGGTGGACGTCTTGCGGCGCCCGGTGCCGTAATACTGAATCGCTGCTGCCACGACTTATGCGACCTCGCGTGTACTGGGACGGGCGGCCCGGGGCCGGCGCGTCAACGACGCGGGCTTCGGCTGCTGGGCCGCATGCGGATGATCGGCACCCGCGTAGACTTTCAACTTGCGCCACATCGCTTCGCCCAGCTTCGTCTTGGGCAGCATGCCGCGCACGGCTTCTTCGACGAGACGGACGGGCTGCTTGGCGCGCACCTCTTTCGCGCGCGTCTCGCGCAGGCCCCCTTCGTACCCGCTGTGGGACCGGTAGACCTTCTGATCGTCCTTCCGCCCCGTCAGACGGACCGTCGCGGCGTTGACGACCACGACGTGGTCCCCCGTGTCGATATGGGGCGTGTAGACGGGCTTGTGCTTGCCTTGCAGCAGCCGCGACGCTTCCGTCGCGACGCGCCCGAGCACCTGCCCGCCAGCGTCGATGACATGCCAGTGCCGGTCCACACTCCCGGCAGTGGGCACAAACGAACCCATGGGATCCCTTTCGGCCTTCGCTCTCGCAGGATGGCCCGCCGAAGCTCGTGCAGGCGGTCAGCCCTTTTCAAAGGACGGCAAACCGAAAGGATACTGGCGATTAGGGATATTGTCAACCCGCGATGCACGCGCCGGGGCCCTCCCGCACCCCTCCCGCGCGTCGCAGTTTCTGATCACAATTCTGTCGTCCACGTACGCTTTTGTCGCCCGCCTCGGCGGGCGGCGGCCCCCCTCCGATCCCAATTTTGCGCAAATCTGCCGATTTTGGTGGGTCCGGAATCGTGGCACCCAAGTTGCCGACGGGCTGGTGCCGACACGAGACCTGAACCGTGCGAATTTGCGCGTCCCGGAAGGGCGCGCGCGAGGACGGGAGCGGGGCTCGCGGCGGTTCACGTTCGACCCGCACTCACATCGATTCACAAGGCAGGGCATCGGGTGCTGCGCAGAGCGAAAACGCTGGTCGGGCTCGACATCGGATCGAGCGCCGTCAAGGCCGTCGAGCTGAAGGCGGCCGGCAAGAGCTTCAAGGTGATGAACCTCGGGAGCGAGCCGGTCCCGCCCGACAGCATCGTCGACGGCGCCATCATCGACGGCGCCGCCGTGGCCGAGGCGATCCGGCGGCTGTTCGACGGGCGGGCGATCAAGACGAAAGAGGTCGTCGCCTCGCTCTCGGGCAATGCCGTGATCGTCAAGAAGATCACGCTGCCGATGATGACCGAAGCGGAACTGGGCGAGTCGATCTACTGGGAAGCGGAGCAGTACATCCCCTTCGACATCCAGGACGTCAATCTGGATTACCAGATTCTCGACAAGGGAGACGCGGCCGGCAAGGGCACGATGGATGTCCTGCTCGTCGCGGCCAAGAAGGAGAAGATCGCCGACTACACCGGCGTCATCGCGCAGGCGGGGCGTTCGGCGGTGGTGGTCGACGTCGACGCCTTCGCGCTGCAGAACGCCTACGAGGCGAACTACGGGATCGATCCGGCGGCGGTCGTGGTGCTGCTGAACGCCGGCGCGAGCGCCACGAACATCAACATCCTGCACGGCGATCAGTCCGTGTTCACCCGCGACATCTCGATTGGCGGCAATGCCTACACCGAGGCGCTCCAGAAGGAACTGAACCTTCCCTTCGAGGGAGCCGATCAGCTCAAGCGCGGGCAGCCGGTCGAGGGGGTCTCGTACGACGACGCCCGCCCGGTGCTGCGCGCGGTGACCGACAACGTCATGCTGGAAATCCAGAAGACGTTCGATTTCTTCAAGGCGACCGCCGCCTCCGACCGCATCGATCGCATCGTCCTGAGCGGCGGGGCGTCGCGCGCCGAAGGGTTCACGGAAACGCTCGCGGAGCGCTTCGGCGCCCCCGTCGAGCCGTTCGATCCGTTCAAGCGGATTGCCTTCGATCACGCGAAGCTGCAGACGGCGGCGCCTGGCGAGGTCGCGCCGACGATCGCGGTGGCGATGGGCCTCGCGCTGCGGCGGATGGGGGACCGATGATCCGCATCAACCTCCTCGCCGTCGAGCGCGAGCGCGCCAAGCGGCCGCGCGCGATCATTCCGCCCGGCCAGCGCGTCACGATCGGCGCGGCGCTGATCATTCTCATCACGCTGCTCGGCGTCGGCTGGTGGTTCTGGTACCTGCGCGCGGAGTCGTCGCGCCTCGACGCGGACATCGCCCGGGCGGAGTCGGAGACGACGCAGCTGCGCTCGGTGCTCGCGCAGGTGCAGCGGTTCGAAACCCGGAAGGCGCAGCTGCAGCAGCGCGTCACGCTCATCGAGCAGCTCCGGCAGGGGCAGACGGGGCCGGTGCACGTCCTCGACGAGGTGAGCCGCAGCGTACCCGACCGGCTGTGGCTCACGACGATGACGCAGAAAGGCAGCAGCTTCACGATGGAAGGGCGCGCGACGTCGCTGACGGCGCTCTCCGACTTCGTCGTCAATCTCGAAGGTTCGACCTGGTTCAAGCGGCCGGTGGAGATCGTCGACAGCGCCGTCGACCAGAACGCCAAGGTGGGGGAACTCGTGCGGTTCACGATCCGCGCGGAGCTCAACGATCCGTCGGCGCCCGTGGTGCCGGCCAAAGGCGCGGGACGCGGCCGGCCGGCGCCGCCGGCGGCGCATTGACGCGCCCGAAACGCAGCAGGACACATGGAACTCTCGCTCTCCAAGCTCCCGTGGTACGGCCAGCTCGCGGCATTCGTGGTCGTGTGCGCCGGCGCGGTATTCGGGTTCTGGAATTTCTACGTGTCGGACGTGCAGGCCGACATCACCCTGCGCCAGACGCACCTGCGCGCGCTGCGCGCCGACGTGAACAAGGGGGTCGTCACGGCGCGCCGGCTTCCCGAGTTCGAAGGGCAGGTCAAGGACCTGGAAAAGCGCCTCGACGGTCTGCGCCAGGTGCTGCCCGAACAGAAGGATGTCGCCGACACGCTGCGGCGGCTGCAGGGGCTCGCCACGCAGTCGAATCTTTCGATCCTGCGCTTCACGCCGGCGGCGACGAAGCAGGAGGCGATGTATCTCGAAGTGCCGTATCACCTCGTCGCCGAGGGCACGTATCACGACCTCGGCGTGTTCTTCGATCGCATCAGCAAATTCCCGCGGATCATCGACGTGAGCAACATCTCGATCAAAGCGCTGCCGCAGCAGAAGCCGAGCGCGACCGTCGTGGCCGAGTGTACGGCCACGACCTTCGTGCTGCAGCAGGAAACCGGCAAGGGGGGACGCGGCGGGCGGCGTCCGAGGGGACGATGACGAGGCGCGCCCTGCTCTCGTGCGCGGCGGTGCTGCTGCTGGCCGGGCCGGCCGCGGCGCAGAATCCGCTGCCCGCGATCCACGCGGCGAAGAAGGCCGCCGCGGCGGTGCACACCGCGCAGACGACCGGCAACCAGCCGGGCGGGAAAGAAGCGCTCGAGCAGAGCACGGCGCAGACGGAGCCCGCCGCGCCCGCGCCCGCGGCGACGGCGCCGGCCAACCCGACCGCGCCGGCCGGCCCGACGGCCGCGGCCGGCTACTCGTACGACCCGGGCGGCCGGCGCGACCCGTTCGTCAGCCTCCTGGCGCGCGGCCAGGGGATCCCGACCGCCGCCGATCGGCCGGCGGGGCTCGCCGGGCTGCTGATTGGGGACATGACGGTGAAGGGAATCATGAAGGATCCGGGTGGCTTCCTGGGCATCGTGCAGGCGGCCGACAACAAGACGTACATCGTGCACGCCGGCGATCGGGTGCTCGACGGCACCGTGAAATCGATCACGCAGGAAGCGATCGTGTTCTCGCAGGACGTCAACGACCCGCTGTCGCTCGTCAAGCAGCGAGAGGTCCGGAAGACGATTCGGCCCGAGGTGAAATAGATGATGGCCTTCCATGTCCGACTCCAGCCGGCGCGCCGGTTGATCGCGGCCTGCGCCGTGGCCGCCGCGCTGTGCGGCGGACTCGTCCTGACCGCCGCCCCGGCGCCGGTCCGACTGGTCGGCGTGACCGCGCAGACGCACGGCCGCTCGGCGGCGCTGCTCATCGAAGCGAGCCAGCCGGTGGCGTATGCCGTCAGCCGTCCCGACCCGCTCACGCTGCTCGTGGATCTGCACGGCGTCAGCGTGGCGGACGCGGCGAGCGACATCGCGCGGCGCGGACCGATTGCCGGCGTCACCCTGGAGCAGGCGACCGCGCTCGACGGGCAGGCGCTCGCGCGCGTGCGGGTCGCGCTGGCCGCGCCCACGCTCTATCAGGTGCACAGCGCCCGCAACACCATCCGCGTCGACCTCGAGCCCTCGTCGACCCCCGCCGTGCCCGACATCGCGCCGACGCCCGTACGTGCCCCGTCGCCGCAGCCGGAGCCCGGCGCGCCGGCGGTCTCGGTGCCGGCCGCCACCGTGCTCGAGCACGTGCACGCGAAGCGGAGTTCGTCGGCCACGACCGTGACGTTGAGCGGCAACGGCCGCCTGGAGCCGGCGACGCTGAACGAGGCCGGCGATCTGCCGCGCCGGATCGTGATCGACTTTCCGGGCCTGGGCTCGCACGCGCCGTCGCAGACCCGCGTGAACACCGCGCTGGTGAAGACGGTCGACGTCTCCGTCGAGAAACGCGATCCGCTGCTCACCCGCGTCGTGATGGAAATCGCGCCCGGCGCCACGTATCACATCGAGCGCGCCGGCAGCGACGGACGCGATCTCGCGGTCGTCTTCCAGACGGGGGGCGGCGAAGTGCTCGTCGCGCCGCCGGTCCACGACGACGACGAGGCGCCGGAGCCGGACATCACCGTGGAACAGGCGATGAAGAATGCCGCCGCCCTGATGCCGCCGGCCGGGAGCGACGATCCGATCGCGGCGCTCGGCCTCCAGGCGAAGCAGCCGGCCAAGACCGTCGTCGCACCCCCGCCCTCGGCGAACGCGCAGAGCAAGCCGACGGCGACGCCTCCCTCCTCCGCGAAGCCGGAGACGCTGGCCAACGTCCAGAAGACGGCCGCGGCCGAGCCCGCGCCCGCCGCGCAGAAGACGCCGAGCCCCACGCTGAACCAGGGGGTGCCCGGCACCGGCGACAAGAAGTACAGCGGCCACCCGATCAGCATGGACTTCCAGGACGCCGATCTGCGGTCGGTGCTCCGCACCTTCGCGGAGATCAGCGGCCTCAACATGGTGATCGATCCGCAGGTGCAGGGGCGCGTGGACATCGTGCTGAACGAAGTGCCCTGGGATCAGGCGCTCGACACGATCCTCCGGGGCAACAAACTCGGATGGACCGTCGACGGCACGATCGTCCGGATCGCGCCGCTCGCGGTGCTCGCCGACGAGCAGACCGCGCAGCGCAAGCTCTCCGACGAGCGCGCGCTGGCGGGGGAGCTGCACGTCCAGACGTTTCCCCTGAGCTACGCGAAGGCGGAGGCGCTCTCGCCGCTGCTGACGCGCTCGGCGCTCTCGCAGCGCGGGCAGATTCAGGTCGACACGCGCACCAACACCTTGATCATCTCGGACCTGCCCGACCGCCTGCAGACGGCGGCCAACCTGATCGGCACGCTCGACAAGCCGGAGCCGCAGGTCGAGGTCGAAGCGCGCATCGTCCAGACGACGCGCGATTTCGCGCGCGCGATCGGCGTGCAGTGGGGCTTCAACGGCCGGATGACGCCCGCGCTCGGCAACACGACGCCGCTCGCGTTCCCCAACAGCATCGGGGTCGGCGGCGCGGTGGGCGGATCGCAGGCACCGATCGACGTCGGCGCGACCCCGAACCAGTCGACCGCCACGGCCGTGAACCTCGCGGCGGCGGCCGCCTCGTCCGGCGTGGGCCTGGCGCTCGGGTCCGTCAACGGCGCGTTCAACCTGGACGTCGCGCTCACGGCGCTCGAGAACACCGGCAAGGGGCGCGTGCTCTCGACGCCACGCTTGACGACGCAGAACAACGTCGAGGCGGAGGTCGCCCAGGGCATCCAGATTCCCATTCAGACGGTCGCGAACAACACGGTGACGGTGGCGTTCAAGGACGCGGTGCTGTCGCTGAAGGTGCTGCCGCACATCACCGCGGCCAACACCGTGATCATGAGCATCACGGTCCAGAACGCCACGCCGGACTTCTCGCGTCAGGTGAACGGCATTCCGCCGATCGATACGCAGAGCGCGAATACGACGGTGCAGGTGAACGACGGCGCCACGACGGTCATCGGCGGCATTTTCGTGAGCCAGCAGCAGTCGACCGACGACCACACGCCGTTGCTCCACCGGGTGCCGCTGCTCGGGTGGCTGTTCAAGCGGGAAACGCAGACGGATTCGAGCCGCGAGTTGTTGATCTTCATCACGCCGCGCATCTTGCGCAGCTAGGCGCGCGCGGCGGTCGTTGGGCTTTGGGCTGTAGGGCGGGTCTTCAGACCCGCCGGGGTTGTAGGGCGGGTCTTCAGACCCGCCGGGGCTGTAGGGCGGGTCTTCAGACCCGCCGCAGGGTGAAACACAGATGCGTATCGCGCACAAAGCAGTCTGGGGATCCGGCATCCGCGCCGCGGTGGCGCTGGGCGCTTGCGTGCTGGCGGCGTCGTGCAGCAGTCAGGTGCGCGAGGGACAGGGATCCTCCTACCTGATCATCACGACGCTCCAGGGAGCGCCCGGCAACAACCCGGGCCAGTTCGGCACGCCGCTGCTCTCCGACGTGGTCACGCGCGTGGGGCAGCCGCCTGCCCCGGCTATCTTCAACGATCTCGGCCAGGTTGCGTTCCAACTGGCGCTCAAGGATCCCGGTTCGCCATCGTCGCCCAATACACCGACGGTCAACAACTTCATCACCCTCGACAGGTACCACGTCGATTACGTACGCGCCGACGGCCGCAACACGCCCGGCGTGGACGTGCCGTACGGGTTCGACGGCGCGCTGACGGCAACCGTGACCGGTGTGACGACGGTATCGTTCAATCTCGTTCGCGATGTCGCGAAAGAGGAAGCGCCACTGCAGGCGCTGTCGGGCAATCCGGTCATCATCACGACGCTGGCGCAGGTGACCTTCTACGGCCACGACCAGGCCGGGCGTGACGTGACGGTGAGCGGCAACATCGAGATTGATTTCGGCGACTTCGCGGACAGCAAGTAGCGCGTCCCTTCAACCTTTCGGTAGCTTCAGGGGGCCGGACCGCCCGGCAGAGGCATATGGCACGAACGAAGATCTGGATCGCGGCGCTGACGTTGCTGGCGGCGGTGGGCTGCACGATGCACAAGCAGGACGCCCCCTCGCTGACCGGGCCGTCGGAGTTTGGGACGTCGATCACGATTTCGGCCAATCCTGACGTGGTAACGGAGGATGGCTCCTCGCAGGCGCTCCTCACGGTGACAGCGCGCGACGCGAACGGGCAGCCGTACCGGAACCTTTCGATGCGCGTCGACACCGTCGTCGGAAACATCGTGGCCGACACTAAAGGGACGCTGTCGGCGCGCAACATCGTCACCGACAACAACGGCCAGGCCAGCGCGGTCTATACGGCACCATTTCCGCAAGGCTGTAACAGGAGTAATTTCCCCACTGGCTGTGTCGTCGTGGATGATCCCGACCCTGTATCGATTCGGGTTCTTCCGATGGGAACGGATTTCGGAAACGAGACGCCGCGCTATGTCAGCATCCGCCTCGTACCGCCGGGGGTAATCATTCCGCCGAGCGATATCGTGTCGAAGTTCAGCATCACTCCCTCCAGTGCGTCGGATCACCAGGACGTCCAGTTCGATGGCTCCGCGAGTACCGACACGTACAATGCAATCGCGAGCTACTCCTGGGATTTCGGCGACGGCGATCACGGTAGCGGCAAGGTCACGACGCACTCGTTCGACGCGCCCGGCACTTATTTTGTGAGCCTGACCGTCAAAGACAGCTACGGCCGTTCGGCGCAGTCGTCGCAGGCGATCACGATCGGGGCGGCCACGGGGCCCACGGCGGCGTTCGTGTACTCGCCGAGCTCGCCGGCCCTGAATCAGACCGTCAACTTCAATGCGGGGACCTCGACCGTCCCGGCCGGCCACTCGATCGTGTCCTATCGGTGGAACTTCGGGGACGGTGCGACAGGGTCCGGCGTCACGACGTCTCACGCATACGGCGTGGCGGGCACCTACACCGTCGTCCTGACGGTGACCGACGACGACGGCCACGTGGCCACGGGGAGCCAGACTCTCTCGATCGGAACGCCTGGAGCGCCGACAGCAGACTTCATCTTCTCGCCGACGAATCCCGTGGCGACGCAGACAGTGTTTTTCGACGGCACGATCTCGAAGGTGCCGTCGGGACGCTCGATTTCGAACTACGCGTGGAAATTTGGTGACGGCTCGAGCGGATCCGGGCCGACGCCGACCCATGCGTTCGCCGCCGTGGGTTCGTACACGGTGCTGTTGACCGTGACCGACGATACGGGTCAGACGGCCACAAGGTCGCAGACGGTGCTCGTCTCGAGCGACGCGCCCGTCGCCAAAATCGTCGCGTCTGCGACCTCAGGAACGACCGCAACGGTCTTCGGGTTCGACGCCTCGAGCTCGACCGCTGCTGGGGGGAGAACGATTGCGAGCTACAACTGGTCGTTCGGCGACCCGACATCGGGTCCCGGGAACAACGCCAGCACCCTTGCGAATCCGACCCACACATTCAGCACGGGCGGACAGACGTACACGGTCACGTTGACGGTCGTCGACAGTGCCAGCAAGAGCAGCACGACGACCCTGATCATCACGATCTCTTGACGAGGCCCGATCCTTCATGTCCGACAGTCCACGTCTCGAGGAGTTGCGGCGCCGGGTCCAGGCGGACCCGGCGTCGATTGCGTTCGCGGCGCTCGCCGAAGAGTACCGGCGCGCCAACCGGTACGAGGAGGCGATCGAGACGTGCCGGACCGGGCTGCAGCGTCATCCGGCGTACCTGTCGGCGCGCGTCACGCTCGGGCGGGCGTTGATCGAGATGCGGGACTACGACGCGGCGCGCGTGGAACTCGAGGCCGTGCTCGCGACGGCGCCGGAGAACCTCGCCGCCATCCGGGGACTCGCCGAAATCCACCACCGCCGCGGCGAACTGCCCGAGGCGCTGGAACAGTACAAGTCGGCGCTGCAGTTCGCGCGGCACGATCCCGAACTGGAGCGCGCGGTGGACTCGATCGAGAAGAGTGTCGGCGCCCCGCCAGTCGAGCAGGCCTCCGCCGCCGCCGCGTCGGGAACGCCCGACTGGGCGATCGCGGCGGCCGCCCCCGTTGCGCCGCCGCCCGCGCCGATCAAGCTCGCCAGGATGTCGGCCCCCGACGCCGTCCCGGACGGTGATACGATGGCGCGACTCGAACGGCTGCTCGCGGCCGTGCAGCGCGCGCGGGCCGAGATGGCCGGCGCGCTCAGCCTCTAGTCGCGGGCGCCGGGCGCGGCGCTGACATTCCTCCATGCCTTCACGGATCGCCGAGCGGCTCGGCCGCGTTCGCCTGGCGCTGCACGACACCGGGCTGGACGCCTTCCTCGTCACCGACCTCACCAACGTCCACTACCTGACCGGATTCGTGGGAACCGCCGGCGCCGTGCTGGTCGCCCCGTCGACGTGCCGGCTGATCGTCGACTTCCGCTACATGACCGCCGCGAAGGAGGTGCTCGCGGGGGTGCCGGACGTCGAGGTCGAGGTCGTCGAGCGCTCGTACGACGAAACGATCGTGGGCCTGCTGCAGCACGATCAGGCGCTGCGGACGGGCATCGAGGCGGCGTCGATGCCGGTCAAGCGCTTCAACGAGCTGTCGGCGGGGCTCGCCCGCGGGGGGGCGGGGGCGCCGGCCGGCACCCTGGCCCCGGTGCTGGTCCCCACCGAAAGGGTGGTGGAGGCGCTGCGTGTGATCAAGGATGCGGACGAGATCGCCGCGCTCCAGGAAGCGGGCCGCCGCCTGTCCCGGATCGCGTGCCGGGTGCACGAACTCGTCCGGCCGGGGCGGCGCGAACAGGACATCGCCTGGGAGATCGACGTCGCCCTGCGCGACGCCGGTTTCTCCCGCCCTGCCTTCGACACCATCGTCGCCTCGGGCCCCAACAGCGCGCTGCCGCACGCCCGTCCGACGGCCCGGGCGCTCGAGGCGGGAGACGCCGTGGTGCTGGACTTTGGAGGCGTCTACAACGGATACTGCGTAGATCTTACGCGTACGGTTCAGCTTGGCGCCCCCTCGACCGCCTTGCGGCACTTGTACGAGGCCGTGGCGGCGGCGCAGGAGGCGGCCATCCAGGCAGTCCGCCCCGGTGTCCGGGCCAGCGCGATCGACGCGGCCGCGCGGGAAGCGCTCGCCTCGCGCGGGCTCGGCAAAGCCTTTGGCCACGGCACGGGGCACGGCCTCGGCCTCGAAGTACACGAGGAGCCGCGGATCTCGCACGCCGTCCCCGGCCTGCGAGACGACGAGATCGCGCCCGGCATGGTGTTCACGATCGAGCCAGGCGCATACGTGCCGGGGCTCGGCGGGGTCCGGATCGAAGACGACTTCCTCGTCACCGAGGACGGCTGCGAGCCGCTCACGAGCGCGCCGGTGCTGATCGAGGTCAGGGCATAAAGCCCTGACCCACAAGGTTCGCAGCAGGCCGCGCACGGCGCGGCCCGCGAGGAGCGGAGCGGGGTACGGCGTCCCCGCGAGCGACGAGCCGGGGTCGGGGGCGTGCGAGACGAGGCCGCGCACGGCGCGGCCCGCGAGGAGCGGAGCGGGGTACGGGGGCCCCGCGAGCGACGAGCCGGGGTCCGGGGCGGAGCCCCGGTTAAAGAGGAAAATGGAGTTCGAGGACATCGAGCGGATTCTGGAGCTGGTCCGGCAGCACGAGCTGGCGGAGTTCGAGCTGGAACGCGAGGGGCTGAAGCTCCGGATCCGCAAAGGGCCGGGCGCGGCCCCCGCGGTCGCGCACGCCGGGTCCGTGCCACAGGCGCCGGCCGGCGGCGCGTCCGAATCCCCGGCGCGGGCGCTTCCGCCCGTGGCGTCGGCGCCAGCCGACGAGTCCGATCCGGCGTCGGTCCAGCTCGCGGTCGTCAAGTCGCCCATCGTCGGGACGTTCTATCGATCGCCCGAACCCGGCGCGCCGTCCTTCGTCGAAATCGGCCAGCGCGTGCGCAAGGACGAGGTGCTCTGCATCATCGAAGCGATGAAGCTGATGAACGAGATCACGTCCGAGTACGAAGGGGAAATCGTCAGCGCCTACGTGGAAAACGGCAAACCGGTCCAGTACGGCGAACGGCTGTTCGCGATCAAAACGGACTGAATGTTCAAGAAGATCCTCATCGCCAACCGCGGCGAAATCGCCCTCCGCGTCATCTGCGCGTGCCGTGAACTCGGGATCCGGACGGTCGCGGTGTACTCGGAGGCGGACGAGAACTCGCTGCACGTGCGCTTCGCCGACGAGGACGTGTGCATCGGCCCGGCGCGGAGCGCGGAGAGCTACCTGAGCGTCCCGGCGATCATCAGCGCCGCCGAGATCACCGGGGCCGACGCGATCCACCCGGGCTACGGCTTCCTGTCGGAGAGCGCGTATCTCGCGGAAGTCTGCGAGGCGTGCCACATCCGATTCATCGGGCCCTCGCCGAACGTCATCCGGCTGCTCGGCGACAAGGCGCGCGCGCGGCGCGCGATGAAGAAGGCGGGGGTGCCGATCCTGCCGGGCAGCGACGGTCCCGTCGAGAGCGAGGAGAAGGCCCAGAAGGTCGCCCTGGGGCTCGGCTTTCCGATCATCATCAAGGCGGTGGCGGGGGGCGGCGGGCGGGGCATGCGCGTGATCCGCTCGGCGGCGGAGATGGGCAAGGCGCTCAAGACGGCGCAGCGCGAGGCGGAGGCGGCCTTCGGCGTCGGCGACGTCTATCTCGAGAAGTACGTCGAGCGTCCGCGGCACATCGAGTTCCAGGTGCTCGGCGATCATCACGGCGCCGTGGTGCACCTGGGGGAGCGCGAGTGCTCGATCCAGCGGCGCCATCAGAAGCTGCTCGAAGAGGGACCGTCGGTGGCGGTCACCGAGAAGATGCGCCGCAAGCTCGGCGCCGTCGTCGTGGATGCCGCGCGCGCGGTCCAGTACACCAACGCCGGCACGTTCGAGTTCATCCTGGACGAGAAGGGCAATTTCTTCTTCCTCGAGGTCAACACGCGCGTCCAGGTCGAGCATCCCGTCACCGAGTTCATCACCGGCGTCGACATCGTCAAGGAGCAGATCCGGATTGCCGCGGGGGAACGGCTGTCGTTCAAGCAGGGAGACGTGACGTTCAACGGCCACGCCATCGAGTGCCGGATCAACGCCGAGGATCCCGTCACCTTCGCCCCCTCGCCCGGCGTGATCCACGCCTTCAGCGTGCCGGGCGGCCCGGGGGTGCGGGTCGATACCTTCGCGCATTCCGAGTGCACCGTGTCGCCGTACTACGACTCGCTGATCGCAAAGGTCATCGTGCACGGCCGCGATCGCCAGGAGGCGATCGCGCGGATGCGGCGCACGCTCGAGATGACGGTGATCGACGGGATCCGGACGTCGATCCCGCTCCATCTGAAGATTCTCGACGACCCCGACTTCGTCGCGGGCCGCCTGAGCACCGCGTTCATGGAACGTTACATGCCGGAGAAGAAGGCGGGCAGCGAAGGGCTCGCGGAGGCGGTCTGATCGCCTCACGCCACGCGCCGCGGTTCCACGGCCTCTATCCCATCATCGACGCGGACCTCTGCGCCGCGCGCCGCCTCGACCCGCGCGCGCTGGCCGAGGCCTGCCTGCGAGGCGGCGCGCCGGTGCTGCAACTCCGCGCCAAGACGATGGGCAGCGGTCAGGCGCTCGTGCTCGCCGACGATCTGGTCGCCATGGCGCACCTGCACGGCGCCCGGCTCATCGTCAACGACCGCGCGGATCTCGCGTGCCTGGCGGCGGCCGATGGCGTCCACGTGGGACAGGACGACCTCGCCGTCGAGGACGTGCGCGCCATCGCGGGTCCCGACATGACGATCGGGATTTCGACGCACGACCCGCGTCAAGTCGAGGCCGCGATCCTGACCTCGGCCGACTACCTCGCGGTCGGGCCGATCTACGAGACGACGACCAAGGCGACCGGCTACAGCGCGCGCGGACTCGATCTCGTGCGCTGCGCGGCCGGCCGCGGGCGTCCCGTCGTTGCGATCGGCGGGATCACGCTGGCGCGCGCCCCGGAGGTGCTGGCGGCCGGGGCCGACGCGGTCGCGATCATCACGGACCTGATGACCGGCGAGCCCGAGCAGCGGGTCCGGACGTTCATGGCGGCGGCGCGGCGGGGCCGGAGCGACGAATCCGAACGTGTATAATGCGCCGCATCCATACGGTGCCTGCCGATTCGTGAAGGGGCGGGTGTGCCGGTGCCCTCTCCTCGCGTGGGGCGCCACGGCCCTGGAGGACGATGGACTCGAATCTACTCAAGACCAAGAGCGTCGAGCAGCTCGTCGGCGACGTCGAACACGGGGGCAAGTCGCTGCGGCGGACCCTGTCGGCGCTCGACCTCACGCTGCTCGGCATCGGCGCGATCATCGGGACGGGCATCTTCGTGCTGACGGGCACGGCGGCCGCGAACCAGGCGGGTCCCGGCATCGTGCTCTCGTACGTGCTCGCGGGGACCGCCTGCGGATTCGCCGCGCTGTGCTACGCCGAGTTTGCGGCGATGATCCCGATTGCGGGCAGCGCCTACACCTACTCGTACGCCACGCTCGGCGAGATCTTTGCCTGGATGATCGGCTGGGACCTGATTCTGGAGTACGCGGTCGGCTCCATGACGGTGGCGGTCGGCTGGAGCGGCTATTTCCAGCAGATCCTCCTCGGCTTCGGGGTGCACCTGCCCGCGTGGATGAGCGCCGCGCCCGGCACACAGATCGTCATGCCGGGCGGAGCCGTCGAAACGGCGGTGTTCAACCTGCCGGCGATCCTCATCGTGCTGGCGATCATGTGCGTCCTGATCGTCGGCATCCGCGAGAGCGCCCGCGCGAACACGATCATCGTGCTGATCAAACTCGCGGTGGTCGTCTTCTTCATCGTGGTAGGGGTCGGCTACGTCAAGCCGGCCAACTGGTCGCCGTTCGCCCCTTACGGGTGGGCGGGCATCATGAGCGGCGCCGCTGTCGTGTTCTTCGCGTACATCGGCTTCGATGCCGTGTCGACGACGGCTGAGGAGGCGAAGAACCCGGCGCGCGACATGCCGATCGGCATCATCACGTCGCTGATCGTCTGCACCGTGCTGTACCTGGTGGTGGCCGCCATCCTCAGCGGCATCATTCCGGTGCTGGAGTACAAGACCAACGCGCAGTTCCTCAACGCCCCCGTCGGCTATGCGATGCAGGTGGTGGGGAAGAACTGGGCCGCTGGAATCGTGTCGGCCGGTGCGGTTGCCGGGATCACCAGCGTGCTGCTCGTCATGCTGATGAGCCAGCCTCGCATCTTCTTCTCGATGAGCCGCGACCAGTTGCTGCCCGCCGGCGTCAGCAAGGTGCACCCGCGGTTTCGCACGCCGTACATCACGACGGCGATTACCTGCGTCGTGGTCGCGGGCGTCGCGGGGTTCGTCCCGATCCAGACGTTGAGCGAGATGACGAGCATCGGGACGCTGTTCGCCTTCGTCGTGGTCTCGCTGGCGGTGCCCATCCTGCGCGCCAGACGGCCGGACGTGCATCGGCCGTTTCGCGTCCCCGGCGGTCCCGTGCTCCCGGTGCTCGGCGTACTGTCCTGCGTCTATCTGATGTTGAGCCTGTCGGTGATGACGTGGGTGCGGTTTCTCGGCTGGCTCGATATCGGGATGTTGATCTACTGGTTCTATGGCCGGACGCACAGCACGCTGGTGGACCCGGCGGAAACGGCGGCGCGCACGACCGGACAGGGGATCGCGAATTTCGTCACGATCATGGGGGCGCTGGCGACGTTCAACGGTCTGTCGATTGCGGTGCTTGGCTTCCTGACGACGTCCGGCGTGACGACCGAGTCGCTGGCGAAGTGGCACGAACTCGACACACTGATCAGGCCGTTGGGTCTCCACATCTCGGCGGCGATCGCGGACCGCTTCGGACTGATGTGTCTCGGGATCGGCATCGCGGTGCTGTTGGTCGGGCTACTCCTGCGCAAGGCGACGTCGCGGCCGGCCGTCGGGGCCGGACGGCGATAGCGCCGCCTCACTCCCGGAAACGGCGCGTCACGCGTCGAGAGAGGAACCTGGTCCATGTCGATCTTCGCGGTCAAGTCGATGGCTCGGATCAAAGAGGAAGCCATCGAGAACGAAGGCGGCCTCAAGCGAGTGCTGGGTCCGATCCACCTGATTTCGCTGGGCATTGGAGCGGTCATCGGGACCGGGATTTTCGTGCTGACCGGGCAGGCGGCCGAGGCCTACGCCGGGCCGGCCATCGTGCTCTCGATGGTGTTTGCCGGGATCGCCAGCGGGTTGGCCGGCCTGTGTTACGCGGAATTCGCGTCCACGGTGCCGATTGCCGGCTCCGCGTACACCTACGGGTATGCGACGCTCGGCGAGTTCGTCGCCTGGATCATCGGCTGGGACCTGATTCTCGAATATGCGCTCGGGGCGGCCACCGTCGCCGTGGGCTGGTCGGGGTACGTCATCAGCCTGCTGTCGGATTTCGGGATCCACATTCCCGCCGCGGTGAGCGCCGCCCCCGGCACCCAGGTGGCGATGGCGGGCGCCGCGACCGTCACGGCGGTGTTCAACCTCCCGGCCGTGCTCATCACGGTGCTCGTCACGATCCTGCTGGTGGTGGGGATCCAGGAATCCGCCTCGGTCAACTCCGCGATCGTGATCGTGAAGGTCGCGGTCGTGCTCGCCGTCATCGCCGCCGGCGCCCTCTTCGTCAACACCGCGAACTGGCATCCGTTCATTCCGCCCAACGCCGGCGAGTTCGGCAAATACGGGTGGAGCGGCGTCATGCGCGGCGCGGGGGTGATCTTCTTCGCCTACATCGGATTCGACGCCGTGTCGACGGCGGCGCAGGAGGCCAGGAACCCGCAGCGCGACATGCCGATTGGGATTCTGGGCTCGCTCGTCATCTGCACGATCCTCTATATCCTGGTTTCCGGCGTCATGGTCGGGCTCGTGCCGTACACGCAACTCGGCGTCCCGGCCCCGATGGCCGACGCGATCGACGCCGCGCGCGTGCAGGCCATGGGCACCGGCTGGGCGGGCATCATGAGCGTGATGCCGGAAATCGTGAAGCTCGGCGCGATCCTCGGCTTGAGTTCGGTCATGGTCGTCATGATGCTCGGGCAGCCGCGCATCTTCATGTCGATGGCGCAGGACGGGCTGTTGCCCCCCTGGGCCGGCAGGATTCACCCCCGTTTCCGGACGCCGTACATCACGACGATCCTCACGGGCGTCGTCGTCTCGCTGGCCGCGGGGTTCACGCCCATCAGCATTCTCGGCGAGCTCGTCAGCATCGGGACGCTGCTCGCTTTCGTGATCGTCTCGCTCGGCGTCATCGTGCTGCGGCGCAAGCGGCCGGACCTCGAACGGCCGTTCAAGACGCCCTGGGTCCCGGTCGTCCCGGCGCTGGCGGCGCTCGTGTCGCTGGCGCTGATGTTGAGTCTGCCGCGGCCCACCTGGGAACGATTGATCGTGTGGATGGTCATCGGGATCGTGGTGTACTTCCTGTACGGCTACAAGCACAGCATCGTTCGACACCGCGACGAGCCGGTGATCGCGCGGCGCTGAACCGGCTCGAATGCCGAGGTTGACGGCACAGCGCGTCCAGGGGGCCGGGACGCGCGGACGTCGGCTGCCGTGGTGGGCCGGCTGGCGGCTCGCCGCGATGGTCATCGTGACGGTGATGGCGGGGGGCACCATCGGCTACGTCCTCATCGAGGGCTGGAGCTGGTGGGACGCCTTCTACATGACCGTCATCACGATTACGACGGTCGGCTACGCGGAGGTCCACCCGCTCTCGCGCGCCGGCGAGGTCTTCACCGTCGCCGTCATGTTGACGGGGGTGGGCACCTTTTTTTACGGAATCGCCCTGTTCATGGCGCTGCTCGCCGAGGGGACCCTCGCCGAGCGCTTCGACAGGCGCCGCTACACGCGCATGCTCGACGAGCTGTCCGACCACTTCATCATCTGCGGCTTCGGGCGCATGGGGCAGATTATCGCGCGCGAGTTCGCGCGGCAGCAGGTGCCGTTCGTGCTCATCGAGCGGGATCCCGAGCGCATGCAGGCGGCGATGGAGGAGGGCTACCTGGCGGTCGAAGCGGACGCGAGCAACGAAGACGTCCTGCGGCGCGTCAACATCGGGCGCGCGCGCGGCTTCATCGCCGCCGTCAGCACCGACGCGGAGAACGTGTACGCGGTGTTGAGCGCGCGTCTGCTCCGGCCGGATCTGTTCATCATCGGCCGCGCGGAGACCGACGATGCCCGCGCGAAGCTGCGGCGCGCCGGGGCGGACCGCGTCATCTCGCCGTACCACATCGGGGGCCAGCAGTTCGCGCAGACCGCCCTGCGCCCGGCCGTCGTCGACTTCGTGGAGCTGGCGACCAACTCGCAGAACCTCGATCTCAACATGGAGCAGGTGCGGATCCGGGCCGGTTCGCCGCTGGCCGGCCGCAGCCTCCTTGCCGCCGGCTTGCGGCAGCGCTTCGGCGTGATCGTCATCGGGATCCGCCGGACGAACGGCCGGATGGAGTTCAATCCCGAGCCGGAGATGCAGATGCAGGCCGGCGACGATCTCGTCGTGCTCGGACGCGCGGAAAGCCTGCGCGATCTGGAGCGCGCCGCGCTGGCGGAGCAGCCCTCGTGAACGGGAGGCGGCGATGACGGCGCGGCGGCTCGACGGGCAGGCGATTGCGGCCGCGATCCGGGCGGCGGCGCTGCCGCGGGTCCGCGCGTTCACGGCGCGCGCGGGGCGGCCGCCGGGTCTCGGCATCGTGCTGGTCGGCGACAACCCGGCGTCGGAAGTCTACGTCCGCAACAAGATCAAGGCGGGGAGCGAGGCGGGCTTGTGGGTCGATCTGCAGCGGCTGCCGGCCGCGGCGTCGCTCGGCGATCTGATCGCGCTCGTCGGCTCGCTCAACGCGAGCGAGCGGCACGACGGCATCCTCGTGCAGGCGCCGCTGCCGTCCGGCATGGGACGCGACGCCTCGCGCGAGGTGTTCGACGTCATCGCGCCGGACAAGGACGTGGACGGCTTCAATCCCGTCAACGTCGGGCGGCTCGTCCAGGGCCGCGCGGCGCTGCAACCCTGCACCCCCTCGGGCATCATCGAAATGCTCGACCGGGCGGAGGTGCGGATCGCGGGGCGGCACGCGGTCGTGATCGGGCGCAGCGAGATCGTCGGCAAGCCGATGGCGCTGCTGCTGCTCCAGCGCGACGCGACCGTCACGATCTGCCACTCGAAGACCGTGGATCTGCCGGCGGTCGCCGCGCGCGCCGACCTCCTCGTCGCGGCCATCGGACGCGCCGGCTTCGTGACGCCCGCCTTCGTCAAACCGGGCGCGACAGTCGTCGACGTCGGCATGAACACGGTGACGGATCGCGCCGAAGCGGAGCAGCTGTTTCCGCCAGGCTCGCCGCGGCTCGACGCGTTCGCGCGCCGCGGCTCCGTGCTGGTGGGCGACGTGCATCCCGCGGTCGCCGAGATCGCCGGAGCGCTCACCCCCGTGCCCGGCGGCGTCGGACCGTTGACGATCGCGATGCTGCTCGTGAACACGCTCACCGCGGCGGAGGCGCGCGCGCTACGGAGCGCGTGAAGCGGACGATGCGCTCAGGTGCGCTGATCGAGCGGCGAAGAGACGATCGGCCGGCCGGCGCGGCAATCATCCGCCGGCCGGCGGCGCGCACGGCGCGCCCGCGCAGGGAGCGGAGCGGGGCCAGGGGCCCCCGCGAGCGACCGAGCCGGGGTTCGGGGCGGAGCCCCGACTAAAGATGCTGCGCGTGGCACTGACCGGCGGGATTGCGACGGGCAAGTCGTACTGCCTGCGCCGGTTCGCCGAACTCGGCGCGCCCGTGATCGACGCCGATCGTCTCGCGCGCGAGGCGGTCGAGCCCGGGACGCCCGGCCTCGCGGCCGTGTCGGCGCAATTTGGCTCCGGTGTCCTTGCTCCCGACGGGTCGCTCGACCGCGCCGCGCTCGGCCGGCTCGTGTTCGCCGACGCGCACGCGCGCGCCGCGCTCGAGGCGATCATCCATCCGGACGTCTACCGGCGAATCCGTGAATGGATCGCCAACCAGCCGTCCGGCGTCCGCCTCGCCATCGCCGACATTCCGCTCGTCTTCGAGACCGGCCACAACCACGACTTCGACCGGGTCGTCGTCGCCGCCTGCGAGCGCGCCGAACAGGTGCGGCGGGTCATCGCCCGCGACGGCCTCGGGGACGAAGAGGCCCGCGCCCGGATTGCGGCGCAGTGGCCGATCGAGGAAAAGGTGAAGCGCGCGAGCTACGCGATCTGGACCGATCGCGGGAACGCCGAGACCGACGCGCAGGTGCGGGAACTCTACGCCGTCCTGCTGGCGGAATCCTGAGGCCGAGCCACCGGCGGCCGGTCCGGCGTCAGGCTTCCACCTCCTTGGCCGGCGCAATGCGCTCTTCCACGAACGTGTTCCATTCGTGGCAGTGGGGACAATGCCAGAGCAGCTCGGTGCTCCGATACCGGCAGCGCACGCAGATGTGCGGATCGAGATAGAAGATCGCATCGCGCGTCAGGTCGACGTAGCGATCCACGAGGGCCGGGGGAAGCCCAAGGCCGGACAGCGTGTGCCAGATGGCCTGGTGCAGCGCGAGCGCGTGCGGGTTCTGGACGAGCGCTTCGAACAGCAGCTCGAGCGCCTCGGCGGCCTGGCCGTTGCCCGAGAGGTGCCGCGCGAGCGCCAGGCGCGCGCGCCAGTCCTGCGGGTTGGCGGCAATCAGGCGCTCGCACAGCGAGGGGAACCGCCCGGGGGCCCCCATCTTCGGATACACGGATTCGAGCCGTGAAAAGGCGAGATACGCGCGCTCGGGCGACGTGTCGATCAGTTGCTCCCAGGCCGCGGCCGCCGCCGCGGGGTCTCCCTCGTAGAAGCGCACGTCGCCGAGGTTCAGGTACGCCGGCGCGTTGCGTGCGTCCAGCTCGATGGCGGCGGCGAACCGTCGCGCCGCCTCGGCGTAATCCATCCGCTTGAGCGCCTCCTGGCCGATCTCGTTCTCCAGGAACGCGAGGATCTCGTGGTGCCGCGGCGGCTCGTCGCCGGCCGGGGGCAGCGCGGCGAGCTTCTCGCGCATTGCGTGCGCGTCCGCCCATTGGTGCTGCTCTTCGTGCAGCTTCTCGAGATTGACGAGCGCGTAGTGATTCTGCGGATCGAGGCGCAGCACTTCCGAGAACGCTTCGAGCGCGCGATCCACGAAGCCGCCGTGCTTGTAGTCCAGGCCGAGGCAGAGCAGCACGTTGGCGTGTTCGAGCTTGCGGAGGTTCGGGCGCTGGAGCAGCGCCTGATGCTCCTGAATCGCGCGGCCGACCTGCCCCTTTTCGCGATACAGGTTCCCGAGGATCAGATGGATCTCGAGCGGGTTGCCCGCCGTCGGGGCCGCCTTGGTCAGCTCGTCGATCGCGGCGTCGACCTGGTTGGCGACGAGGAAGTTCAGCCCCAGCATGTAGTGCGGCGACTCGCGCGCGCGCCGGCGGTCGATCCACACGCCGTCGCGCAGCTTGTACCGCTCCCACGCCTTGCCGATCGCGAGGCCCGCGAGCAGCGCCAGCAGCACGCCGAGAAATGCGGCGGCGCTCATGACCCCTTCAGGTACGCGCGGGTCGCCGCGCTCCATCGGTCCTGGCCCTTGAGCACCAGCTCGATCAGCTCGCGCGCCGCCCCGCCGCCGCCGCGCTGCGCGCTGATCCAGTCGACCCGTTCGCGGATCTCCGCCGGCGCGTCGGCCGGGGCCGCGGAAAAGCCGGCGCGCTCCAGGACGGGCAGGTCCAGCACGTCGTCTCCCATGTAGGCGACCTGACGGTCCTCGCATCCGGTCTGCCGCAGGATCTGCTCGTAGGCGGCGAGCTTGTCGTCCGCCCCCTGGACGACGATCGGGATCGCGAGCTGCGCCGCCCGCCGCGTCGTCGCGTCGGAGGAGCGGCCCGAGAGCAGCCCCACGCGGAGGCCCGCGCGCTGCGCCAGTACGATGCCGGAGCCGTCGCGGATGTGGAACCGCTTGGATTCGGTGCCGTCGGCGTGCAGGAGGATGGTCCCGTCGGTGAGCACGCCGTCGACGTCGAAGAGCAGCAGCTCGACGGCCGCGAGCCTGGGATCGGTCGTCATCAGACCCAGAGGTCGTGCAGGTGGACGACGCCTTCTACGGCGCGCGCACCATCGACGACGACGACGGAGGTGATCTTGTGGGCTTCCATGATCCGCAGCGCTTCGACCGCCAGCACGTCGCGCTGCACGGTCAAGGGGCTCGCCGTCATCACCTCGCCGGCCGTGAGCGCCATCACTTCCTCCGGCCGCGTCATGAACAGCCGCCGCAGGTCGCCGTCGGTGAACACCCCTTCGAGGCGGCCCTGTTCGTCGACCACGCAGGTCATGCCGAGCCGCTTGCTCGACATCTCGTGGATCGTCTCCGGCATGCGCGTGGCGCGGCCGACGCGCGGCGCGGCGTCGCCGCCGTGCATCACGTGCTCGACGCGCATCAGCCGGCGCCCGAGCTTGCCGCCGGGGTGCAGCGAGGCGAACTGCTCCTGGCGGAATCCCTTGCGCACCAGGAGCGTCATCGCGAGCGCGTCCCCCATCGCGAGCGCGGCCGTCGTGCTGGCCGTGGGCACGAGGTTCATGGGGCAGGCTTCCTCCGCGATCCCGCAGTCGAGCGCGACGTCGGCGGCGCGCGCCAGCGTCGACGACGGGTCGCCCGTGAGCGCGATCAGTCTGGCCCCGAGGCGGCGGATGGACTCGAGCAGCCGCACCAGCTCCTCCGTCTCGCCGCTGTGCGACAAGGCGACGACGACGTCTTCTTCGCGGATGGCGCCCAGATCGCCGTGGATCGCTTCGGCCGGGTGCAGGAACCAGGCGGAGGTGCCGGTGCTCGACAGCGTCGCGGCAATCTTCCGGCAGATGATGCCCGACTTGCCCATGCCGGTGACGATGACGCGCCCGCGACACTCGAACAGCAGCTGGACCGCGCGCTCGAACGTCTCGTCGATGCGGTCGACGAGGCCGAGAATCGCCGCCGCCTCGGTCCGCAGCACCTTGCGCGCCAGCTCGAGGGCGGTCGTCGCATCGTTGGTCACGCGCGATCCCCCGGCACCGCGCCGGACGGCGCCGGCTGCGGCTGGACGACGGCGTGAATCCGGACGAGCCGCTCGAGCAGCGCGGGCAGCAGGTCCAGGCGCAGCGCGTTCTGGGCATCGCTTTTCGCGCGCTCAGGCCGTTCGTGCACTTCCATGAACACGGCGTCGACGCCGGCGGCGACCCCCGCCGACGCCATCGGCTCGATGAATTCCGCCTGCCCGGCCGTGACGCCGTCCCCCGCGCCCGGCAGTTGCAGCGAATGCGTGACGTCGTACACGACCGGCACTCCGAGCGAGCGGAGGATCGGGAACGCGCGCATGTCGACGACGAGGTCGTGGTACCCGAAGCTGACGCCGCGCTCCGTCACGAACACGTTCCGGTTCCCGGCCGACGTCACCTTCTCGATCGCGTGCCGCATGTCGAGCGGCGCCAGGAACTGTCCCTTCTTGATATTGACGGCGCGTCCCGTGCGCGCGGCGGCGACGAGCAGATCGGTCTGGCGCGACAGAAACGCCGGAATCTGCAGCACGTCGACGGCTTCGGCCGCCACGGCCGCGTGCGCCGGCTCGTGGATGTCGGTCAGGACCGGCACGCCGGCCGCTTCGCGCACGCGCGCGAGCACGCGCACCCCCTCGGCGAGTCCGGGGCCGCGGAACGATCGCGCCGAGGTGCGGTTGGCCTTGTCGTACGACGCCTTGAAGATCCAGGGCACGCCGGCACGCTGGGCGATCGCCTTGAGGGCGAGCGCCACCTCCAGAGCGTGCGCTTCGCTCTCGATCACGCACGGGCCGGCAATCAGAACGAGCGGACCTCCACCGAGTCGCAGGCCTGCGAATTCGAGCACCCGCTTACCCCGCCACCGACGCGGCCGCTTCCGTCTTCGCGGGCTCGGTCTTGTGGCGACGGCTCGCGTCGACGAACGCGGCGAACAGCGGATGCGGCTGGAGCGGCTTCGACTTGAACTCCGGATGGAATTGCACCGCGACGTACCACGGATGCGACGGCAGCTCGATGATCTCGACGAACTTGCCGTCGAGCGATCGTCCGACGATCGCGAGTCCGCGATCCGTCAGCGTCTTTTCGAAGAGGCAGTTGAACTCGTACCGGTGCCGATGCCGCTCGTGGATGATGTCGGTGCCGTAGAGCGCGCGCGCGCGCGAGCTGGCCTCGAGGCGGCACGCGTAGGACCCGAGCCGCATCGTCCCGCCGAGGTCGTCGACCCCGAGCAGGTCGCGCAGTTTGTAGATCACGTTCTGCGACGTGTCCGGCGCACATTCGGTCGAGTCGGCGTCGGCAAGGCCGCAGACGTGCCGCGCATACTCGACCGCCGCCCACTGGAAGCCATAGCAGATGCCGAAATAGGGGATGCGGCGGGCGCGGGCGATCTCGGCGGCCCGCATCATGCCGCGCGTGCCGCGGTCGCCAAACCCCCCGGGCACCAGGATGCCGTCGGCGCCGTCGAGCAGCCGCTCGCCGCCGGCCTGTTCGAGCGCTTCGGCTTCCACCCATCGGATGTTCACGCGCAGCCGGTGCTGGAAGCCGCCGTGATAGAGCGCCTCGTTGAGCGACTTGTACGAGTCCTCGTACCCCACGTACTTGCCGACGACGTGAATCGTGACCTCGCCGGTGGGGTTGTTGATCCGATCGACGAGATCGGCCCACGCGTCCATCCGGGCCTCGGTCTGCGGCAGATGCAGCCGGTCCAGCACGATGCGGTCGAGCCCCTCGGCGGCGAGCACGAGCGGAACTTCGTAAATGCTCGACACGTCCTTCGCCGTGATCACCGCCTCCTCGTCGACGTCGCAGAAGAGGGCAATCTTGCGCTTCAGATCCTCGTCGAGAAAGCGATCGGTCCGGCAGAGCAGGATGTCGGGCTGGATGCCGATCGCGCGCAGGTCGCGGACGCTGTGCTGGGTCGGCTTCGTCTTCAGCTCGCCGGCCGCGCCGATGAACGGGACGAGCGTGAGGTGGACGTAGAGCGTGTTCTCGCGCCCGACGTCCTGGCGCATCTGGCGGATCGCTTCGAGAAACGGCTGGCTCTCGATGTCCCCGACCGTGCCTCCGATTTCGACGAGCACGATGTCGACCCCGTGAGACACGGCCCGGATGCTGTCCTTGATCTCGTTGGTGATGTGCGGAATCACCTGCACCGTCCGGCCGAGATAATCGCCGCGCCGCTCCTTCTGGATCACCGACAGGTAAATCTTGCCCGTCGTCCAGTTGTTGTTGCGCGTGGTCGTCTGGCTGGTGAAGCGCTCGTAATGGCCGAGGTCGAGGTCGGTTTCCGCGCCGTCGTCGGTGACGTACACCTCGCCGTGCTGGAAGGGGCTCATCGTGCCCGGATCGACGTTGATGTAGGGATCGAACTTCTGCAGCGCGACCGTGTAGCCGTGTCCTTCGAGCAGCGCGCCGATCGACGCGGCGGCGAGCCCCTTGCCGAGCGACGAGACGACGCCGCCGGTGACGAAGATGTATTTCACCGGGCGAGCCGGCGCGGGGGCGGAGACGGACGTGGGCTGGGGATCGGACTGGGGCATCGGGCTCTCTCGCCGGTTCACGGATGTTGGGACCTCATCAGGAGATCAGGCGCGCACGGGGACCGCCATCAGCCGCCTCACGCGCGCCAGGTCCTCCGGGGTATCGACCCCGACGGTGTCGTACACGGTTTCCAGCGCTCGAATCCGGATGCCGTGCTCGAGCGCGCGCAGTTGCTCGAGCGCCTCGGTCCGCTCCAGCGCGGTCTGCGGGAGCGCGGCGAGTTCGAGCAGGCACCGGCGACGATAGCCGTACAGGCCGACATGACGCCAGGCGTCGGGGGCCGGCTGCCCGGCACGCGTGAACGGGATGTCGGCACGCGAAAAATACAGCGCGAACCCGCGGCCGTCCACGACCACTTTCGTGACGTTCGGGTTGCGGCGATCCGCCGGATCGTCGATGCGGCGGCGCAGCGTGGTCATCTGCAGCGCCGCGTCTGCCGCGAAGGGGGTCACCACTTCGTCGATCATCGCCGGCTCGATGAGCGGCTCGTCCCCCTGCACGTTGACGACGACGTCGCAGGAGAGGGAGGCGGCGACCTCCGCCAGCCGATCGGTTCCGCTCGCGTGATCGGGAGACGTCAGCCGTACCTCGCCGCCGAAGCGCCGCACGGCATCGGCGATCCGCTCGTCGTCGGTCGCGACGATCACCTGCGCGATCGTCGCCGCGTCCGCCGCGCGCCGGTACACGTGCTCGATCATCGGACGGCCGCCGATATCCGCCAGCGCTTTGCCTGGCAGACGCGTCGAGTGAAATCGGGCGGGAATGATGGCGACGGCGGTGCGGGGAGCGTGACGATCGGAAGGCCCAGAGTTTGGAACAGGGGGCACGAACAATCTTAACACAAGGGCCCCGCACGGCAACAGGACGCGGGGCGCGCCGCATGGTAGGATGACGCGTCGACGGGAATCATGAGTGCGAGGCGGACAGCGGCGTACATCGGCGCCGGCGTGCTGCTGATGGCGTGGTTGACGACCGCGGCCGGGCGTCCGGACCAGGCGGCGATCGTACCCGCGGCCATCGCGCCGACGACCGGCAGCGTCGATCTGCGCGCCTTGGCCGACGGCGTGCAGGCGCAGGCGGCGCTGCTGCGCGAACGCCTCGCCCGCGCCCCGGCGCCGCACGCGCACGCGCGAAACCCGTTCATGTTCGCGCCGCGGCGTCCGGTGCAGACGCCGCCGTCGCTGCGGACGCGGCCGCCGGCCGGCGCGGAGGCCGCCCCCGGGACGCCCATCGGCTCCCTCCAGCTTCCGCTCGACCTGATTGGCGTCGCCGAAGACGTGTCGCCCGAAGGGCTGCACCGGACCGCCATGATTGCCGGCCCCGACGACACCTTATATATGCTCGTCGAAGGGCAGGCGTTCGCGGGACGCTACCGCGTCGCCGCCATCGGCACCGATGCGGTCGAGCTCCACGACCTGACCACCGGCGCAATCCGCCGCCTGGCCCTGCGCTGACGCTCGATCTCTCTGACCATCTGTCAGCCCGTCAAGGGCTGACCCACACCGCCGCACGACAGCCCGACCACAGCAATCCCCTGTGGGTCAGCGCTTGATGAGCTGACGAACCGTACTCAAACGAGAACGGCGCGCGCCAGGGTGATCCCGCGCACCGCCCGGATCTCGTCGAGCGCCGCATCGAGCGCAGGCTTCTCCCCCGCATCGACGTCGACGTTGAGCAGCCCGACGGCGCGCCCATCGCGCCGCCCGAGCGCGAACCGGGCGATGTTCAGGCCGCGGCGGCCGAGCAGCGTGCCGATCTCGCCGATGATCCCTGGCTGGTCCTCGTTGGCGATCGCGACGAGCACCCCTTCGAGCGGCGCCTCGAGGTCGATGCCGTCGAGAGAGCAGACGCGCGGCTGTCCACTCTCGACCGCGGCGCCTTCGACTCTCCACTCGCCGGCCGCCGTCCGCAGGGCGACGGAGAGCACGTTCGAGAACTCGCGTGCCCGATTGCTCCGGGCCTCGACGAGCTCGATCCGGCGGTCGGCCGCCACCGCGCGGGCGTTTACGACGCTGATCCCCCCCGAAAGAAACGTGCGCAGCACGCCGGCGAGGGCGCCGCTGCCGAGCAGATCCGCGTGCCGCTCGCTCATCGTGCCGTAATACCGCACCTCGACGCCCTCGACGGCGCCAGACGAGAGCTGTGCGGTCATTCCCCCCAATCGCTCGGCGAGGACGAGCAGCGGCGACAGCGTCCGGAAGTCTTCCACGGGGACGGGCGGCAGGTTCACGGTGTTGCGGATGACGCCGTCGCGCAGGAAATCGCGCACGCAGCCGGCGATCTCCAGGCCGACCTGTTCCTGCGCCTCCTGCGTCGAGCCGGCGATGTGTGGTGTGGCGATCACCTGGGGCAGGCGCGTCAAGCGGCTGTCGCCCGGCGGCTCGACCGCGAAGACGTCCAGGGCGGCTCCGGCGACCAGGCCCGACTCCAACGCATCGGCGAGCGCGGACTCGTCGACGAGATCGCCGCGCGCCGTGTTGACGATGCGGACCCCCGGCCGGCACATCGCCAGCGTCCGGGCGTTCAGCAGATGTTGCGTGTCCGGGGTCGCCGGCACGTGCAGCGTGAGGTAGTGGGCGGCGCGCAGCAGCTCCTCGAGGCTGACGAGCGGCACCGCGAGGTCCGACGCGGCGCGCGGTGCGATGAACGGGTCGTAGGCGATCAACTCCATGCCAAACGCGCGCGCGCGCGCCGCCACTTCGCGGCCGACGCGCCCGAAGCCCAGGATCCCGAGGCACTTCCCGCGCAGCTCGCTTCCGGTGAGCCGTTTCTTCTCCCAGGCGCCGCGCTTCATCCCCGCATCGGCGGCGGGAATCGATCGTGCCATCGCGAGCATCAGCGCGAGCGCGTGCTCGGCAACGCTGACGCTGTTGCCGCCGGGCGCGTTCATCACCACGATGCCGCGGCCGGTCGCCGCGGGCAGATCGATGTTGTCGACGCCGGTCCCGGCCCGCGCGACGACGCGCAGCCGCGGCGCGCCGTCGAGCAGCGCCGAGGTCACCATCGTCGCGCTCCGGACGACGAGGGCGTCGGCGCTCGACAAGGCATCGGCGAGATCGGCGGCGGGACGGCCGGCGCGCGCGTCGACGTTCCAACCCGGCACGCGGAGCAGATCGAGGGCGGCAGCAGGCAACGCATCAGCCACGACGATGTGCATGGATCCTCCGTGGGAATCGCCAAAGTATAATGGCCCGTTTGGCTGGCGCGCGCCGGCGCACCATCGTGGTGCAAACCGCACGGAGCCGCCGATTTGATGCGGGGCAACCGCTCACGGCCGCCTGTTTTCCACAAGCTTTTCCACAGGTTCTGTGAAGATCGCGACGCGCCGCAACGGGGACGTGACCTAATGCCGAGCTTTACGACCATCACACCGCCCGCCGAGGGAACGGCGATCACCCGGAAGGCGGGTCGCCTCATCGTACCCGACGACCCGATCATTCCCTACATCGAAGGAGACGGCACCGGCCCCGACATCTGGCACGCGAGCGTGCGGGTGTTCGACGCCGCCGTCGCGCGCGCCTTCGACGGCCGCCGCCGCATCGCCTGGTTCGAGGTCGCGGCGGGCGAGAAAGCCAGGGACCGTTACGGCGAGTGGCTCCCGGCCGACACGCTCGAAGCCGTCAAGGCGTACAAGGTGGCGATCAAGGGCCCGTTGACGACGCCCGTGGGGGGAGGCATCCGCAGCCTCAACGTGACGCTGCGGCAGGTGCTCGACCTGTATGCGTGCGTGCGCCCCGTGCGGTACTTCGCCGGCACGCCGGCGCCGGTCACGCACCCGGAGCGGATGAACGTCGTCATCTTCCGGGAGAACACCGAGGACGTCTACGCGGGGATCGAATGGGCCCGCGGGACGCCGGAGGCGGAACGGGTGATCGCGTTCCTGGCGACCGAGATGGGCAAGCGGATCCGGCCCGACTCGGGCATCGGGATCAAGCCGATGTCGGAGAGCGGCTCGAAGCGTCTGGTGCGCATGGCCATCCAGTACGCGATCGACAACGGCCGCAAGACGGTGACCCTCGTGCACAAAGGGAACATCATGAAGTTCACGGAGGGGGCGTTCCGCGACTGGGGCTACGAGGTCGCGAAGGAAGAGTTCCGGGACCGCATCGTCACCGAAGAGGAGGCCGGCCAGGGGGCGCCGCGCGAGGGGAAGGTGCTCGTCAACGATCGGATCGCCGACAGCGTGTTCCAGCAGATCCTCACGCGCACCTCGGAATACGACGTGTTCGCCACGCCGAATCTCAACGGCGACTACCTGTCGGACGCGTGCGCCGCGCAGGTCGGCGGCCTCGGGATGGCTCCCGGGGCGAACATCGGCGACGAGATCGGGTTTTTCGAGGCGACGCACGGCACGGCGCCGAAGTACGCGGGCAAGGACGTGATCAATCCGAGTTCGGTGCTGCTGTCGGGCGTCATGATGTTCCGGTACCTGGGCTGGCCGGAAGCGGCCGGGCGGATCGAAGCGGCGCTCGAGGAGACGATCCGGCAGAAGAAGGTCACCTACGATCTGGCGCGCCAGATGGAGGGGGCGACCGAGTTGAAGACGTCGGCGTTCGCCGACGCGGTCATATCGAATCTGTAGCGGGAGTCATAGCCGATGAATCGCAAAGTCACAGTCGTGGGAGGCGCCGGCAACGTCGGCGCGACGGTCGCGCGGGCGATCGCGAACAAGGAACTCGCCGACGTCGTCATCGTCGATCTGGCGGAGCAGAAGGCGGCGGGTCTGGCGCTCGACATGCTCGAGGCGTGCCCGGTGGAGCAGTCGGACGCGCGCGTGGTCGGCTGCGGGGCGACCGAGGACGGATGGCGCCAGACGGCCGGCTCGGACGTCGTCGTGATCACGTCGGGCGTGCCGCGCAAGCCGGGGATGAGCCGCGACGATCTGCTCAACGTGAACTTCAAGATCATGCAGTCGGTGACCGAGCAGGTCGTCAAGTATTCGCCGAAGACGATCATCGTCCCGGTCGCCAATCCGCTCGACGCGATGTGCCAGGCGGTGTACCGGCTGAGCGGCTTTCCGCGCGAGCGCGTGATCGGGATGGCCGGCGTGCTGGATTCGGCGCGCATGCGGACGTTCATCGCGATGGAAACCGGCGTGTCGGTGGAAAGCATCCACGCGTTCGTGCTCGGCGGGCACGGCGACACCATGGTGCCGCTGGCGCGCTACTCGACGATCGCGGGGATCCCGCTGCCGGACTTCCCGGGCGTCAGCGCGGCGGCGATCGAGGCGATCAGCAAGCGTACGGCCTCGGGCGGCGCCGAGATCACGAAGCTGGTGGGCACGAGCGCTTGGTACGCGCCGGGATCGGCCGCGGCGGAGATGGTCGAGACGATCTTGAAGGACAAGAAGAAGATCCTGCCCTGCTCCGTTTTCCTGCAGGGAGAGTACGGCATCCGCGATCTGTTCGTCGGCGTGCCCGTGGTGCTCGGTGCGCGCGGCGTCGAGCGGATCATCGAGATCGCACTGACCGCGGACGAACGTGCGGCGCTCGAGAAATCGGCGGCCGCCGTCAAGGAACTCGTCGACGTGATCAAGGTCTGATACACCTCGACAGTATCAGGTCCTTCGGAAGTCGGATTTACACGATTACACGATCCCGCCTGTGTCGACGCTGATCCCGCGCGGCGCTCTCCCGCGCGGGACGGCTGTTTCTCCCGCAAATCCGCCTCTCTGCGTTTCTCCCGCGGCGCGCCACGTCCGACGATTCCGGCAGCGTCCTTGCTGAAACCGACGGCGCGCGATCGAGTCGATTCGATCGCGTCCCTCGACAGACACGCAGGAGAAAAAGACGCATGCATGTTCGCCCATCCTGGCGCCGGGCGCAGGTGTCGGTGCTGTCCGCTTTGTTCGTGTGCACCATCGCCGGCGCGGCGCACGCGCAGTCGAATGTTCCGAGTCCCTGGACCGTCGCCGACATCGGGTCGCCCGCCGTTGCGGGGAGCGCGACGTACGGGTCGTCCACCTTCACCGTGATGGCCTCGGGCTCCGACATCTGGGGCACCGCCGATCACTTCACGTTCGTGTACCAGAAGGTGTCCGGTGACGTCGACGTGGTCGCGCGGGTCGACAGCGTGGCCGATGTGAGCAACTGGTCGAAGGCCGGCGTCATGATCCGGAGTGCCCTGACGGCCAGCGCGGCGCAGGGGTTTGCGCTCGTCTCGGCGGCCAGAGGCACCGCGTTCCAGCGGCGCACCGCGACCGGCGACATCAGCACCAACACCGCGGGCCCGCTGACGCGGCCGCCGGGGTGGGTCCGGCTGGTGCGCAGCGGCACCACCGTGACGGCCTACACGTCGACCGACGGCACGAGCTGGCAGCAAATCGATCGCGACACCATCGCCCTCGGCAGCACGGTCTACGTCGGCCTCGCGGTCACGAGCCACAACGACTCGGCCGTGACGACGGCTGAGCTCTCGCACGTCCAGGTCACGCCGCTCTCGCTGCCCTCGGGCATGCAGCAGGCGGATATCGGGTCGCCGGCCGTTGCCGGCGCCGCCGGGTACTCGCAGGGCACCTTCTCGATTACCGCGCAGGGAGACGACATCTGGGGCACGGCCGATCAATTCCACTACGTGTACCAGAAGGTGAGCGGCGATCTCGACGTCGTCGCGCGCGTCGCCTCGGTGAGCGCCGCGGATCGGTGGTCGAAGGCCGGGGTGATGATTCGCGAATCGCTGTCCGCGGGCTCCCGCCACGCCTTCGCCCTGGTCTCGGCCGGGAGGGGCTACGCGTTTCAGCGCCGCGTCGACACGAATGGGACGTCCGAGAGCACGGACGGGGGGGACGGCGGCGCGCCCGGGTGGGTGCGCCTCGTGCGCAGCGGCGCGCAGCTCCAGGCCTTCCGCTCGGCCGACGGCAAGAACTGGACGTCGATGGGTACCGACGCGATCAGCATGGCCGACACGGTCTACGTCGGGATCGCCGTCACGAGCCACTCCGACGCCTCGACGAGGGCGGTGGTCGACAGCTACGCGATGACGCAGGCGAGCACCACGCAGAACCGGCCGCCCAGCGTGACGCTGACCTCCCCGGCGGACGGCGCGACGTACGCGCCCGGCGCGAGCATTCGGATCAAGGCGACCGCGTCCGACAGCGACGGCACCATCGCGCACGTGGACCTGTACGTCGGATCGACGCGGATCAAGAGGGATACGACGCTCGGCTACAGCACGACGTGGTCCACGTCGACGGCCGGCACCTATCAGATCAAGGCGATTGCCTTCGACAACGACGGCTCGACCGCGACCTCGACGGTGAGCGTGACGGTCGGGGCGAGCAGCAACACGCCGACCGTGGCGTTGACCTCGCCGGCCAACGGCGCCACCTACGCGCCCGGCGCGAGCATCCCAATCAAGGCCACGGCCGCCGAAACGGGTGGCAGCATCGCGCGTGTGGACTTCTACGTCGGATCGACGCGGATCAAGAGCGATACGACGGTCGGCTACAGCACGACGTGGTCGACGTCGACGGTGGGCACGTATCAGATCAAGGCCATCGCGTACGACGCCAACGGGGCAAGCGCCACGGCCACGCTGAGCGTCGCGGTGAAGTCCGGCCTCCCGCCGCCCCCGACGGCCGTGTCGTTCACCAAGTCGCCCGACGATGCGAAGCTGGTGACGAGCTATCGGTTGGACGTGTTCGCGAGCGGCGCGGACCCGAGCACCGCCACAGCGGTGGCGTCGGTCAGCCTGGGCAAGCCGGCGGCCGATTCGACCGGCACCATTACGGTCACCGAGTCGTCGTTCTTCAGCGCGCTGGCGCCGGGCACGTACATCGCCACCGTCAGCGCCGTGGGCACCGGCGGCATCGGCCGCAGCGCGCCCGTCTCCTTCACGCGCTGACCCCGGTCAGCGTCCTTTCGCGAACGTCGCCCGGAAGTACTCGCGGTACATCCGGGCGATGTTCGTGATGGGAATCTCCTTGGGGCAGACCGCCTCGCATTCCCCCTCGTTCGAGCAGCTCCCGAAGCCCTCCTCGTCGTGCCGGTCGACCATCGCGACCACGCGCGCCGCGCGTTCGATCTGCCCCTGGGGCAACAGCGACAGGTGGGTAATCTTCGCGGACGTGAAGAGGACGGCCGAGGCGTTCTTGCAGACCGCGACGCACGCGCCGCAGCCGATGCAGGCGGCCGAGTCCATCGCATGCTCGACGGTCGGTTTGCCGATCAGGATGCTGTTGGCGTCCTGCGCGCCGCCGACGTTCACCGACGTGTAGCCCCCCGCCTGGATGATCCGGTCGAACGCGCTGCGATCGACGACGAGGTCCTTGATGAGCGGGAAGGCGCGCGCGCGCCAGGGTTCGAGCACGACGGTGTCGCCGTCCTTGTACGCGCGCATGTGGAGCTGGCAGATCGTCGAACCCCGCTGCGGCCCGTGGGGCACGCCGTTGACGAGGAATCCGCACGTGCCGCAGATCCCTTCCCGGCAGTCGGAATCGAACGCGATCGGATCCTGCCGCTTCGCGATCAGCCCCTCGTTGACGACGTCGAGCATTTCGAGGAAGGACATGTCCGGCAGCACGTCGTCGGCCGTGTAGTCGACGAATTTTCCCGCCGAGTCGGGTCCCGCCTGTCGCCACACTTTCAAATGAATGCGCATACTGGCAACTGGCAACTGGTAACTGGCAACTGGTAACTGGCAACTGTTACTTGTAGCTCCGCTGCGTCGGGTGGACGTATTCGAAGTCGAGCGGTTCCTTGTGCAGTTCGGGGGACCGGCCCACCCCTTTGAACTCCCAGGCGGCCACGTACGAGAAGTGCTCGTCGTCGCGCAGCGCTTCCCCCTCGGCGGTCTGGCTCTCCTCGCGGAAGTGGCCGCCGCACGATTCGGTGCGCTGCAGCGCGTCGAGCGTGAGGACCTCGGCGAACTCCAGGTAATCGGCGACGCGCCCGGCGTATTCGAGGTTCTTGTTCAGGTTGTTCTGAGGGCCCGGCACCGACACGTTCTGCCAGAACTCGTCGCGCAGCTTCGGAATCTCGGCGAGCGCCTGGCGGAGGCCGGCGTCGTTCCGCGACATGCCGACGTCGTCCCACAGCAGCTGGCCCAGCCGGCGGTGGAGCTGACGGGGCGTCTCGGTGCCCTTGACGGCGAGCAGCGTGTCGATGCGCGCCTGCACCGCGTCTTGCGCTTCGCCGAATGCGTCGTGGTCGGTCGAGACACGCGGCAGCGCCGTGCCGGCGAGGTAGTTGGCGAGCGTGTACGGGATCACGAAGTACCCGTCGCAGAGCCCCTGCATCAGGGCGCTGGCCCCGAGGCGGTTCGCGCCATGGTCCGAGAAGTTCGCCTCGCCGAGCACGTGGAGCCCGGGCAGGTTGCTCATCAGGTTGTAGTCGACCCAGAGCCCACCCATCGTGTAGTGGGTCGCGGGGAAGATCCGCATCGGAACCTCGTAGGGGTCCTCGTCGGTGATCTTCCGGTACATGTCGAAGAGATTCCCGTAGCGCATCCGGATCACGTCGCGGCCGAGCCGGTTGATGGCGTCGCTGAAATCGAGGTACACGGCGAGGCCGCTCTCGCCGACGCCGCGTCCTTCGTCGCAGACGAACTTGGCGCTGCGCGACGCGACGTCGCGCGGCACCAGGTTGCCGAAGCTCGGGTACTTGCGCTCCAGGTAATAGTCGCGCTCCGCGTCCGGAATCTGCTTCGGCGGCCGCTTGTCGCCGGGGCTCTTCGGGACCCAGACGCGGCCGTCGTTGCGGAGGCTCTCCGACATCAGCGTCAGCTTCGACTGATGGTGCCCGGAGACGGGAATGCACGTCGGGTGAATCTGGGTGTAGCACGGGTTGGCGAAAAACGCCCCCCGCTTGTGCGCGCGCCACGCGGCGGTGACGTTCGAGTTCACGGCGTTGGTCGACAGGTAATAGGCCGTGCCGTAGCCGCCGGTGCACAGCAGCACGGCATCGCCGGCGTGCCGCTCGAGCTCCCCCGTGAGCAGGTTGCGGCAGATGATCCCGCGCGCCTGGCCGTTGACGACGACGACGTCGAGCATCTCGCGCTGCGTGAAGGGGGTCACGGTGCCGCGCTCGACCTGGCGCATCATCGACTGGTACGCGCCGAGCAGCAGCTGCTGGCCGGTCTGGCCGCGCGCGTAGAAGGTGCGCGAGACCAGCGCGCCGCCGAAGGACCGGTTGTCGAGCAGGCCGCCGTATTCGCGGGCGAACGGCACCCCCTGCGCGACGCACTGATCGATGATGTTGACGCTGCACTGCGCGAGCCGGTACGTGTTCGCCTCGCGCGACCGGTAGTCGCCTCCCTTGATCGTGTCGTAGAAGAGGCGGTACACGCTGTCGCCGTCGTTCTGGTAATTCTTGGCGGCGTTGATCCCCCCCTGCGCCGCAATGCTGTGGGCGCGGCGCGGGCTGTCGTGAATGCAGAAGCTCTTGACGTGATAGCCCAGCTCGCCGAGCGAGGAGGCGGCCGACGCGCCGGCGAGGCCGGTGCCCACGATGATCACCGTGTGCTTCCGCCGGTTGGCCGGATTCACGAGCTTCGCGTCGAACTTGTAGCGGTCCCACTTCTCCGCGAGCGGACCGCCGGGCAGCCTGGAATCGAGGGTCATATGGCTATCTCGCGAAATGTACCCAGATGGGGATGATGGCGAAGCCGACCCCGATCAGCACCGCCACGATCGTTCCCCACAGGACGATGCTCCTCGTGTACCGCGGATGGCTCGCCCCGAGCGACTGGAACGCGCTCGAAATGCCGTGCCGCAGGTGCAGCGCGACGAGCAGGACGCAGACGACGTAGACGACGACCCACACCGGCGAGGCGAACACTTCGAACTCGGTGCGATAGAGATCGCGGATCGGCGGGCTGCCGATCACGTACCAGGTGCCGAACTTGAACTGCTTCAGGTGGACCAGGACGAACAGGAGCGTAATCAGCCCCGTGTAGATCATCGTCGTCGAGCCGACACTCTTGCGGCCCGTGTGCCCGACCCATTTCTTCTTGTCGTACCGGACCGGACGCGCCCCCTGGTTGTGGAACCACATCCGCACGGTCTTGTAGATGTGAATCAGGAAAATGAGCGCGAGGCCGATTTCGACCGGGACAATCAGCGGATTCGAGATGAGGCGGTGCGAGTAGGCGTTGAAGGTGTCCGGACCGGCGAAGACGAGGAGGTTGCCGGCGAGATGAAGCAGCACGTACACGAACAGGAGCAGTCCGGTGACCCCGATCAGCAGCTTGGTGCCGACCGACGAAGAGAACACACGACGAAAAGTGGACATGCGACGGCTCCGATCCGGTGAATTGTACTTGCGGCGTTCGGAAACACGCAACCTGCCGCGCCGCGGCGTCACGCGTCCGCGCGAAGCCCCTTGATCGCCGCGGCATCCCCGGCACATGATGAACGGACGGTCGCGCGCACGCCGCGCACGCCGTCGCCGCCGGCCGCGCCGGTGCTGCCACACGATGAAAATCCACGAATTCCAGGCCAAAGCCATCCTCGCGCAGTACGGCGTGCCGGTGCCGCAGGGCGAGGTCGTCGTCGATCCGGCGGCCGCCGCGGCGGTGGCGCGGCGGCTGGGCGCCCCCGTCGTCGTCAAAGCGCAGATTCACGCCGGCGGCCGCGGCAAGGGGGGCGGCGTCAAGGTCGTCAAGAGCCCCGAGGAGGCCGAGCGGACCGCGCGCGCGATGATCGGAATGACGCTCGTGACGCACCAGACCGGCCCGCAGGGGCAGCGCGTGCAGCGCGTGCTCGTCGAGCAGGGGGTGCAGATTGCACGCGAGCTGTACCTCGGGCTCGTCATCGATCGCTCGACCGAGCGGCCGGTCCTGATGGTCAGCCCCGAGGGGGGCGTCGAAATCGAGAAGGTCGCCGCCGAAACCCCCGACCGGATTTTCAAGGCATTCGTCCATCCCGGCATCGGCCTCAGCGCCTATCAGACGCGCGCGCTCGCCTTTGCCCTCGGGCTGCGCGGCGCGCAGGTCGGCCAGGCGGGGCAGTTCATGCGCGCGGTATACACCGCGTTCATGGCCACCGATGCCTCGCTCGTCGAAATCAATCCGCTCATCGTGACCGCCGACGGCAGCCTGCTCGCCCTCGACGCGAAGATGAACTTCGACGACAACGCCCTCTACCGGCATCCCGACATCAAGGCGCTGCGCGACCTCGCGGAAGAGGATCCGCTCGAGATCGAAGCGTCGAAGTTCTCGCTCAACTACATCAAGCTCGATGGCACCATCGGCTGCATGGTCAACGGCGCGGGCCTCGCCATGGCGACGATGGACATCATCAAGCTGGCGGGAGGGGAGCCGGCGAACTTCCTCGACGTCGGCGGCGGCGCCAACGCCGAGCAGATCCGCAACGCGTTCCGGATTCTGATGTCGGACACGAGCGTCCGGGCGGTGCTCATCAACATTTTCGGCGGCATTCTTCGGTGTGACGTGCTGGCCGACGGCGTCATCTCCGCCGTCCGCGACCTCGGCGTGCCCGTCCCGATCGTCATCAGGATGGAAGGCACGAACGTCGAAAAGGGCAAGGAAATGCTGCAGCAGAGCGGCCTGAACTTCACCACCGCCGACACGATGAGCGAAGCGGCGCAGAAGGTGGTCGCCCTGGGGCAGGGTCAGCCCATAGAGGGCTGACGGGAACAGAGAGGACCCGTGGGCCAGCCCTTGACGGGCTGACCAGAACGAACCTATGGCCGTACTGATCGACAAGCACACGCGCCTGCTCGTGCAGGGGCTGACGGGGCGCGAGGGCACGTTTCACGCGAAGCAGGCGGCCGCCTACGGCACGACGGTCGTGGGCGGGGTGACCCCGGGCAAGGGGGGGACGTCGCACGAGGGATGGCCGGTGTTCGACACCGTAGCCGATGCGGTCGCCGCGACCGGCGCCAACGCGTCGGTCATCTTCGTGCCGCCACCCGCCGCGGCCGACGCGATTCTCGAAGCGGCCGACGCCGGCCTGCCGCTCGTCGTCTGCATCACCGAAGGCATTCCGACGCTCGACATGATGCGCGTGTTCGCCGCCATCCGCGGCGGCCGCACCCGGGTGATCGGTCCAAACTGTCCGGGGCTGATTACGGCGGGGCAGGCGAAGGCCGGCATCATCCCCGGCCACATCTGCACGCCGGGGCGCGTCGGCATCGTCTCGAAGAGCGGCACGCTGACGTACGAGGCGATTCACCAGCTCACACGGCTGGGCCTGGGGCAGACGACCTGCATCGGGATTGGGGGCGATCCGCTGATCGGCACGAGCTTCATCGACGCGCTGGGGCTCTTCGCGGCCGACCCGCAGACCGAGGCGGTGGTGATGATCGGGGAGATTGGCGGGAGCGCCGAGCAGGAGGCGGCCGCCTGGATCCGGGCGAACTTCAAGAAGCCGGTGGTGGGATTCATCGCCGGCCAGACGGCTCCGCCGGGGCGGCGGATGGGGCACGCGGGGGCGATCGTTTCCGGCGGCAGCGGCACGGCGGCCGAGAAAATGGCCGCGCTGCAGCAGGCGGCGGTCACGGTCGTGCAGAGCCCGGCCGACATCGGGTCGGCGATCCAGCGGCTGATCGCGTAGCTGATATACTGCCCGGTAGACGCGGCTCGTTCGCCGTCCACCCAGCACTCTGACCCGAGGGACTATGGCTTCCAGCGACGTCGCGGCCCAGGACGCCGCGGCGCAGCGCGCAACGCGGCGGATCGTCAACGACTTCTCCATCCAGGTCGCCACCGTCAACGGCTCCGGCAGCCAGACGGCGAACCTGGTGCTGCTCCGATCGCTCTTCCGGATGGGCATTCCCGTCTCCGGCAAGAACATGTTTCCGTCGAACATCGCGGGGCTGCCGACCTGGTACACCATCCGGGCCAACAAGGACGGCTACGTCGCGCGCAAGAAGGAAGTCGACTTCCTGGTCGCGATGAATCCGGAGACGGCGCGCGAAGACGTCCTGTCGCTCGCGCCGGGGGCCGCGGTGCTCTACGACGAGCCGCTGCGGCTGAACGCGCTGCGGACCGATCTGGTGTTCTACCCGGTGCCGTTCGACAAGATCGTCGCGGGCGTCTGCACCGACGCCAAGCTGCGCCGCCTGGTCAAGAACATGATCTACGACGGCGTGCTCGCGCACCTGCTCGGGATCGATCTGGCGGACATGGAGCGCGCGCTGCGCAAGCAGTTCGGGCGCAAGGTGAAGGCGGCCGACCTGAACATGGGGGCGCTCGAGGCCGGCTCGGCGTACGCCCGCGAGCACCTCGTCAAGCAGGACCCGTACGTGCTCGAGCGCATGCACGGCACCGAGGGGCTGCTGCTCGTCGAAGGCAACGCGGCCGCCGCGCTCGGCACCATGATGGCGGGGGTCACCGTCGTCGCCTGGTATCCGATCACGCCGTCCTCGTCGCTCCCCGAGACGCTGATCCGGTACATGAAGAAGTACCGCGTCGACAGGGCGTCCGGCAAGGCGACGTACGCGATCGTCCAGGCGGAAGACGAGATTGCCGCGATCGGGATGGTGATTGGGGCCGGCTGGGCGGGGGCCCGCGCGATGACGTCGACCTCGGGGCCCGGCATCTCGTTGATGAGCGAGTTCGCGGGGCTCGCGTACTACGCCGAGGTGCCCGGCGTCGTGTTCGACATCCAGCGCGTGGGGCCGTCGACCGGGCTGCCGACGCGCACGGCCCAGGGAGACATCCTCACGACGGCGCTCCTGTCGCACGGCGACACGAAACAGATGCTGCTGCTGCCCGCCTCGGTCGACGAGTGCTACACGATGGCGATGCAGGCCTTCGATCTGGCGGAGCGGTTCCAGACGCTCGTCTTCGTGATGAGCGACCTCGACCTGGCGATGAACACGTGGATGTCGGCGCCGTTCGCGTACCCGGAGAAGCCGCTCGATCGCGGCAAGCGCCTGGACGAGGCGATGCTGAAACGGCTCGGCGACGCGTGGGGGCGCTACGCGGACGTCGACGGCGATGGCATCCCGTACCGGACGGTGCCGACCGACGGCCTGCCGGCGTACTTCACGCGCGGGTCCGGCCACAACTCGAAAGGGCAGTACAGCGAGCGGCCGGACGACTATCAGGGCAACGTCGATCGGCTGGCCCGCAAGTTCGAGACGGCCAAGGCGCACGTGCCGCAGCCCATCGTCGAAGAGGCGGCCTCCGCGGCACAGGTCGGGATCATCGGCTACGGCACGAGCCACTGGGCCATCCACGAGAGCCGCGATCAGCTCGCGCGCGACGCGGGCCTCGAGACCGCGTACCTCCGGGTGCGCGCGTATCCCTTCCCGGACGCCGTGGCGGAGTTCGTCCGCCGCCACGAACGGGTGTACGTCGTGGAGCAGAACCGCGACGCGCAGCTGCGGGCGCTGCTGAAACTGGATTTGCCGGCCGATCTCGTCCCGCGCCTGCGCAGCGTGCTGCACTACAACGGCCTGCCGATCGACGCGCGCTCGGTGACCGACGAGATCCTCGTGCAGGAGGGGCGGAAGCGCCGTGAACCGGCGCCCGCCGTGTCGAGCGTCGCGGCCGCCGCCGGCGAATAGCCGCCTGCCCCGGCGGAGCTCGAAGAGCGAAAGCGGGGTTGGGCGCGCGGAGACGTACGACCATGGACAAGAAGACGAACCGGATTGGCCTCGACGTGCAGCCGTACCGCGGAGGCAAGACGACGCTCTGCGCCGGCTGCGGCCACAACGCGATTTCCGAACGCATCATCGAGGCGTTCTACGAGATGGGGGTCACCCCCACCCAGGTCATCAAGCTGTCGGGGATCGGCTGCTCGAGCAAGAGCCCGACGTACTTTCTGGGCCAGGCGCACGGCTTCAACGCCGTGCACGGCCGCATGCCGTCGGTCGGGACGGGCGCGCTGCTCGCGAATCGACAGGCGATGGCGATCGGGATCAGCGGCGATGGCGACACCGGCGCGATCGGGATCGGCCAGTTCGTGCACCTGATGCGCCGCAACGTGCCGATCGTCTACATCATCGAAGACAACGGCTGCTACGGCCTCACCAAGGGGCAGTTCTCGCCGACGGCCGACATCGGCTCGACCCTGAAGAACGGGGTGGTGAACGACCTCGTCCCGATCGATACCTGCGCGCTCGCGATCGAGCTGGGCGCGTCGTTCGTCGCGCGGTCGTTTTCGGGCGACAAGAAGCAGCTCCTGACGATCCTCAAGGCTGCCATGGCGCACCGCGGCACGTCGATGATCGACGTCATCTCGCCGTGCGTCGCGTTCAACGACCACGAGGGCTCGACCAAGAGCTACGCCTACGCGAAGGCGCACGACGAAGCGCTCGGCGAGGTCAGCTTCGTGCCGTTCTTCGAAGACATCTCGATCGAATACGATCCCGGCACCACGCGTGAGGTCGTGCTGCACGACGGGTCGCACCTGTTCCTCCGCAAGGTCGCCGAGAACTACGATCCGACGGACCGTCTGGCGGCGATGCGGCTGATCCACGAGACCTCCCGGCGCGGCGAGTTCGCGACCGGCGTGTTGTACCTGGAACCGGACAAGGATGACTTCCTCACGCTCCTGAATCTCGTCGACGAGCCGCTGGCGTTCCTGCCGGACGAAGCGGTCCGTCCCGGTCCGGACGTCCTCGAAGAAGTGATGGAATCGTTGAGGTAGACGCTCATGCGATACGACAGGCTGGTTCTCGGCGCTCTGGCGTGTACTCTCGCTCTTCCCGGCATCGCGCTCGCGCAGAAACGCGCACCGACCGCGGACGACCTCTACAACGTCAGGGAGGTCCGGGATCCGCAGCGCTCGCCGGACGGCAAGTGGGTCGCCTTCGTCGTGTCGCGCGCGATCAAGGACACCGACAAGAACAACTCCGACATCTGGATGGCGAGCTGGGACGGATCGCAGGAGATCCAGTTGACCTCGTCGCCCGACGGCGAGTCGATGCCGCGTTGGAGCCCCGACAACGAGTACCTCGCGTTCCTCTCGTCGCGGCAGGACGCCAAGCACGCGCAGCTCTGGCTCATGAACCGCCTCGGCGGCGAGGCCATCAAGGTCACCGACGTGAAGGGGGGGATCTCCGACTACGTCTGGTCGCCCGACTCGAAGCGCATCGCGCTCGTCGTGGACGTGCCGGACCCGGCGGAAGCCGCGGCCGAAGAGGCGCAGAAGGACTCGGACAAGGACAAGAAGAAGACCGCGCCCCCCATCGTGATCAACCGCTACCACTGGAAAGAGGACGTCCAGGGCTACCTGCGTGGCGAGCGGACGCACCTGTCGCTGTTCGACGTCGCGTCGAAGAAGGTGGAGCCGCTCACCACCGGCACCTACAACGAGACGGATCCGGCGTGGTCCCCCGACGATCGGCAGTTGGCGTTCATCAGCAGCCGCGGGCCCGGCGATCCGGACCGAACCACGAACGACGACATCTGGCTCATCGACGCGAAGGCCGGCGCCGAACCGCACGCCTTCACGTCGACGCCTGTCGCCGAGAAGGGGCGCCCGGCGTGGAGCCCCGACGGCAAGTCGATCGCGTATCTCCTCGGCGAGGAGATGAAGTGGTATGCGTACGAGCAGCCGCGCCTGATGGTGAGTCCGGTCGCCGGAGGCCCGGCGCGCCCGCTCGCCGACTCCCTCGACCGCCCGATCGAAGACGTCACCTGGTCGGCCGATGGCTCTTCGCTGGCGTTCGTCGTCACCGACGATCGCAACCAGTACGTCGGCCGCGTGCCCGCCGCGGGCGGCCCCGTGGAGAAGCTGGCCGGCCGCCCGGGCCAGGTCACGCAGATGTCGGAGGGCAAGGACGGGAACTTCGCCGTGGTGTGGACGACCGACGGCCAGCCTGGCGAAGTGTACGCGCTCGAAGCCTCGTCCGGCGCTCCCACCCTGCGCCGGCTGTCGCACCGGAACGACGCGTGGACGGCGGGCGTGCAGTTCGGAACGACCGAAGACTTCAGCTCGACGAGTTCGGATGGCACCCAGGTCCACGGCGTGCTGACGAAGCCGGCCGACGCGCCGGCCGGCCGCCTTCCGTTGCTGCTGCGCATCCACGGAGGACCGAGCGGACAGGATGGCCACGAATTCTCGTTGGAGCGTGAGCTGTTCGCGGCCAACGGCTACGCGGTGCTGGCCGTCAACTACCGCGGCAGCAACGGCCGGGGCAGCACCTACCAGAAGGCCATCTATGCCGACTGGGGCCACAAGGAAGTCATCGACCTGCTGGGCGCCGTCGACCAGGCGATCAAGAGCGGCGTCGCAGATCCCGATCGGCTCGGCATCGGCGGCTGGAGCTACGGCTGCATCCTGACCGACTACACCATCGCGAGCGACCAGCGCTTCAAGGCGGCCACGTGCGGCGCGGGAAGCGCCAACCAGCTCGCGATGTACGGCGTGGACGAATACATCATTCAATGGGAGACGGAGGTCGGGCTGCCGTGGAAGTCGCCGGATACCTGGATCAAGCTGTCGTACCCGTTCTTCCACGCCGACCGGATCAAGACGCCGACGCTCTACCTGAACGGCGACAAGGACTTCAACGTCCCGATCATCGGCAACGAGCAGATGTACCAGGCGCTCCGGAGCCTGGGCCTCGACACGGAACTGGTCATCTATCCCGGCCAGTTCCACGGCCTGACGACGCCGAGCTATAAGGTGGATCGGCTGCAGCGCTACGTGGCCTGGTACGAGAAGCACTTGAAGGCGATTCCCGCGCCGGCCACCCGCTGACCGGCGTCAGCCCTGCGTCTCGTCGAGGTTCGCGCCGAGCACGTCCTCGGCAATCTTCACGTCGTCGGCCGGCAGCCCCTCCTCGTTGAGCGCCGGCGCGTTCGCGTTGCCGTGCTGAGGCACTTGATCGGGCCGATCGCTCTCGACGGCCCCTTCGTGCTGATCCGCTTCTTCCTTCTGCTGGCCTTTCATATCGCCCCCAATCCGTCCTCCGTCCTCCGCCCTCCGCCCTCCGTCCTCCGCCATCCGTCCTCCACCCTCATATATAATCCGTCGGATATGGAACGCACCCTGGCCATCATCAAGCCGGACGCCGTCGCGGCGCATCATGCCGGCCGCATCATTCAGCGCATCGAGGACGCGGGATTCCAGATTCGTGCCATGCGGATCGTGCGCCTGACGAAACCGGAGGCCGAGGGCTTTTATGCGGTGCACCGCGAGCGGCCGTTCTTCGCGAGCCTGACCACGTTCATGTCGTCCGGACCGGCGATCGTGATGGCGCTCGAAGGGCCCGACGCGATCAGGAAGTGGCGCACGCTGATGGGGGCGACGGACCCGTCCAAGGCCGAGGCCGGATCGCTGCGCAAGGAATTCGGCGCGTCCATCGAGCACAACGCGACGCACGGTTCCGATGCCGCCGAGACGGCGGCGTACGAGCTGGGCTATTTCTTCACGGGGGCGGAGCTCGCCGGGTAGCCGTGGGCAGGCTCCTGTTTGCCGGCGGGCTGATCGTCGCGGGGATTGGCGCCCTGCTGATGCTCGGGGTGCCGATTGGCCGGCTGCCCGGCGACATCGTGATCCGCCGCGGGCACGCCACGTTCTATTTTCCGCTGGTGACCTGCATCGTCGTCAGCGTGGTGTTGACGCTGCTGGTCGCGCTGCTGCGTCGATAGCGAGGCGTATGTCGATCAAGCCGGATACCTGGATCAAGCGGATGGCGCTCGAGCACAAGATGATCGAGCCGTTCGAAGACCGTCAGGTGCGCACGGGGGTCGTCTCCTACGGGCTGTCGTCGTACGGCTACGACATCCGCGTGGCGGACGAGTTCAAGGTGTTCACGAACATCAACAACACGCTGATCGATCCCAAGAACTTCGACCCGCGGTCGTTCGTCGACATCGAGGCGGAGACGTGCATCGTGCCCCCCAACTCGTTCGCGCTCGCCCGCACGATCGAGTACTTCCGGATCCCGCGCGACGTCCTCACCGTCTGCCTGGGCAAGTCGACCTACGCCCGCTGCGGGATCATCGTGAACGTGACGCCGTTCGAGCCCGAATGGGAAGGGACCGCGACGCTCGAGATTTCCAACACCACGCCGCTGCCGGCGAAGATCTACGCCAACGAGGGGATCGCGCAGGTCCTGTTCTTCCAGAGCGACGAGCCGTGCGCCGTGTCGTACGGGGACAAGCAGGGCAAGTACCTGAAGCAGCGCGAGGTCACGCTGCCGAAGATCTGACGCGGACCCGTTGATGCCCGAAGCGCCCCTCACACACGTTCCCGTCGCGGTCGGTCTTGCCTACATCGAGCGTATCCAGCGGCTGCCGTCGCGTTTCACGGCCACGCTCGTGGTCGAACCGGACAACCGCTTCAGCCGCGCGGCCGTTGCCGTGCACGCCAATGGCGAGAAGGTCGGGTATCTGCCGCCCGAAATCTCCCGGCACTACTTCGAGCCGGTGAGGACCGCAGGGGCGCCCGTCGAGTGTCCGGCGCGCCGGGCGCCCGTGTCGGAACGGGAAGACACGGGGGTCGAGCTGCTCCTGGATTTCAGCGCGCTTGCGGTCGCGCCCGCCGACTGATGCGCGCGTGCCGCTCGTTCACCGTGGTCGCGGCCGCCATGGTGTTGGGGGCTGCCTGCGCCCAACGTCCGGCAGCGCCGGCCGTGGCCGGCGCCGCCTTTTATCAGCCGCCGCCGGCCCCGCTGCCCCCCTCGGCCGAGCGCGCCTACAGAGCCGTCGAACATCGCGTCGACGGCCAGGCCGCGTTCGAGATCGTCCGCTTCATGGACCAGTACTGGCGCCTCGCGGCCAATCCGGGCTTCGATGCGTCCATCGATCACATCCACGCGAAGCTGGCGGCGGCAGGTTTCGCCGATCGCCCATCCGCGTCCGAGTCGTCGGTCAGAGTGGAGGAGTTCCCGGCTGGTGCGCGCGGCTGGGACTATCGAACCGGCACCGTGGCGTTTGCCGACGACGGGGAAGTGCTGTTGTCGCGCGAGCAGGATCGCGTGTCGCTGTGCATCAACTCGTTTTCGACGCCTGCCGGCGGACTCGTCGCCAGGCTCGTCGACGCCGGGAGCGGTTCGGCGTCGGGGGACTACGCGAAGCTCGACGTCAAAGGGGCGATCGTGCTCGGGAATGCCGCCATCGGGCGTCTCTGGCAGCAGGCGGTCGTCATGCGCGGCGCCGCGGGGGTCATCTCGACGAGCGTCGCGCCCTACATCCGTCCCGACAATCCCGCGCAGTTCGCCTCGCCGTCGCAGCAGGACGTCCTGCAATGGGGCAGCATCCCGTACGACGCGTCGCGAAGGGCGTTCGGGTTCAAGGCGAGCTGGCGTGCCGCCGCGCGCATGCGGGCGCGCCTGACGCAGGGGCCGGTGAAGCTGCGCGTGACGATCGCGTCAAACTTCTACGACGGCCCCAGCCGAGCGCTCATCGCCGAGATTCCAGGCACCTCGCGACCCGCCGAGCGCATCGTCATGGTGGCGCACGTGCAGGAGCCTGGCGCCAACGACGATGGGAGCGGGTGCGGGACGTTGTATGCGCTGGCGGTCGCGCTGAAACGTGCGATTGCGGCGCATGCGCTGCCGCCGCCGGGTCGGACGCTCACGTTCATGTGGGCCGACGAAGTGCGCGGCTCGGAGCACTGGCTGAAGGCGCATCCCGACGAGGCGCGTGAGACCCAGTACATGATGGCGCTCGACATGACGGGGGAGGACACGTCGAAAACCGGGGGGACGTTCCTGATCGAGAAGCAGCCGGACCCCACGGCCGTCTGGCCGCGGCCCTCGGATCCGCACACCGCGTGGGGCGCGAGCCGCGTGTCGGCGGAGTCGCTGAAGGGCAGTCTGTTGAACGACCTGCACCTGGCGATCTGCCTGCGGCGCGCGAAGGACACCGGGTGGGTGGTGCGGACGAATCCGTACGAAGGGGGGAGCGATCACACCGCGTTCGGCGCCGCCGGCATTCCCGCGCTGCTCAACTGGCACTTCACCGATCGCTACTACCACACCAATCAGGATCGTCCGGACAAGACGAGCGTGCCCGAGATGGTGAACGTCGGGACGGCGGTTGCGACGACGTCGTGGTTCCTGGCGTCGGCGGACGAGCACGATGCGCTGGCGGTGGCGGACTTCATCGCGGCGTCAGCGGATGCGCGCCTGGCGCTCGAGGCGCGGCAGGGCCGGCTGCTGGTCGCGATGGCGGACGATCGCGCGAAGGCGCAGGCCACGGAAGCCGCCGTCGCGGCGGCGTGGCGCAAGTGGTATCGCGAGGCGCTCGAGAGCGTGCGTCATCTCGCCGTCAGCGGCGCGTCGTCGGCGGTCGACGCGCGCGTGGCGGCGGCGCAGCAGCGATTGCGGTAGGCGGGTCTCCGGACGCGCCGGGGATGTAGGGCGGGTCTTCAGACCCGCCGGGGATGTAGGGCGGGTCTTTAGACCCGCCGCGGATGTAGGGCGGGTCTTTAGACCCGCCG
>DASUKM010000003.1:0-26134 GCA_036278735.1 Vicinamibacterales bacterium | reverse complement strand
GTCGAAGACCAGCCAGCAGGCGCAGAACGCCGCCAGCGTGCCGTCGTCGAGGCGCAGGACGTAGACGCGCGTGACGTCGGAGTGGTGCAGCTCCCAGAGGAGCGTGTCGCGCGACCAGGGGTTCGTGAACGAGGCGCGCTCCAGCGCGACGATGGCGTCGAGGTCGTCGTCGGGGGTGAGGCGCTCGACGCGCATCAGCGCCGCCGCTCGCGCGCGAGCTCGGCGTCCGGACGCCGGACGTACAGCGGCACGATCGCGTGGGGGTTGACGGCGCGGTCGGCCATCGCGTACGCGATCTCCGCGATCGCGCCAGCCAGCAGCGGCACCTCCGGCACGATCGCCGCGCCGTCCCCGAGGCGGCGTTCCAGGAGGCCGCGATAGCGCAGCGCGCCGTCGCCGACGAAGGTGATCCGTGCCGCGTGCGGGATCGACGGCTCGTCGCGCCACGCGTCGAGCGTCCGCTCCGGGCTGAGCGCGCTGGGGCCGTGGAGCAGGGCGCGCGTCTCGGGGTCGTACAACGCGGCAAACACTTCGCCGCGGCGTGCATCCATCCATGGCGCGACGAGGCTCGAGCCGTGGCGCAGCGGCCAGGCGAGCGCTTCGAGCGCCGGAACCGGCACGACCTGCCGCCCCCGCGCGAGCGCCAGCGCCTGCATCGTCGCGATGCCGACGCGCAGCCCCGTGAAGGAGCCGGGGCCGCTCGCGACCGCCAGCCGATCGACATCGGCGAGCCGCGCGCCCGCCGCCTCGAGGACGGCGATCAGCTCGTGCGGCAGCCGTGCGCCGTGCGTGCGCGCCGGGTCGCCGGCACGCTCGACGAGCAGCTGCCCGTCGCGCAGCACGGCCGCGCTGCCGGCAGGCGTGGTGGTGTCGAGCGACAGAATCAGCACGAGCGGGTCCGCATCGCAATGTTATACTCGCCCCTACCCCCCAATGTCCTCCTCGCCCGTTCCCGCGGCCGGCGCGACGCCGGCCATGCGGCAATACTTCGACGCCAAGCGGCAGTACCGGGACGCGATCGTGTTCTTCCGGATGGGCGACTTCTACGAGATGTTCTACGAAGACGCGCTGACGGCCGCGCGCGCGCTCGAGCTGACGCTCACCTCGCGATCGAAGGACGCGACGGGCGGCGCGATTCCGATGTGCGGCGTGCCGTTTCACGCGGCCGATGGCTATATCGCGCGCCTCGTCCGCAAGGGGTTCCGCGTCGCGGTCTGCGAGCAGGTCGAGGATCCCCGGAAGGCCAAGGGGCTCGTCCGCCGCGAGATCGTGCGCGTGGTCTCTCCCGGAACGCTGACGGACGGGGCCTATCTCGACGCGCGGGAGCCGGCATTTCTCGTCGCGCTCGCCCCGGCGCACCCGGGCCCCGGCTTCGGCGTGGCGCTGCTCGACGTGTCCACGGGGGAGTTCGCGACGGCGGAATACCTGGGCGCCGATGGACGGCAGGCGCTGCGGGACGAGCTGGCAGTGCTGCGGCCGCGCGAAGTGGTCGCCCCGGCGGCGTTCGAGGCGGCGGCGGCGCTGCTGCGCGAGGCGGGCGTCGACGCGCGTCTCACCGCGGCCGAGCCGTGGACGTTCGAGCTGGACGCGGCCGCGCGCGCGCTGCGCGCGCAGCTCAGGGCGCAGGACCTCCAGGGCTACGGCCTCGACGGGCATCTGGCCGCGATCAGCGCCGCGGGCGCCCTCGTGCAGTACCTCAAGGACACGCAGAAGGCGGACCTCGCGCACGTGCGCGACGTCTCGTTCCGCACCGGGGCGGACGGCCTGCTCGTCGATCCGACGTCGCTCGAGCACCTCGAAGTGATCGAAGCGGTGGCCGGCGGGCGCGCGGGCTCGCTGCTCGGGGAGCTGGACCGCACGATCACGCCGATGGGGGGACGCCTGCTGCGCGCGTGGCTGCTCCGGCCGCTCGTGGCGCTCGAACGGATTCACGATCGGCTCGACGCGGTCGAGGATTTCGGGTTCCGCAGCACCGAACGCGCCAAGCTGCGCGACACGCTCGGGACCGTCCACGACCTCGAGCGGCTGGTCGCGCGCGCCGCGCTCGGGACGGCCGGGCCGCGCGATCTCGTCTCGCTGCGGCAGTCAATCGCGGCCGTGCCGCGCGTCCGGCTGATCCTCGCGGACTTCGCCGCGCCGCTCGTCCGCAGCCAGGTCGCGGAGCTCGACGACCTCGCCGGCGTCCGCGACGATCTCGAGCGGACGCTGATCGACGAGCCGCCCGCCCTCGCGCGGGACGGGGGGATGATCCGCGACGGCGTCGATCCGGAGCTGGACGAGCTGCGCGACATCAGCCGCTCCGGCAAGCGCCGGATCGCGGAGATGGAAGACGCCGAGCGCGCGCGCACCGGGATCGCGTCGCTCAAGATCCGCTACAACCGCGTGTTCGGCTACTACATCGAGGTCTCGCGATCGAATCTGGCGCTCGTGCCCGTCGACTATCGGCGCAAGCAGACGATCGCGGGCGGCGAGCGCTTCGTCACGCCGGCCCTGGAGGAGTACGAGGAGAAGGTGCTCCACGCCGACGAGCGGATCGCGGGGAGGGAAACCGAGCTGTTCGAGGCGCTGCGCGCCCGCGTGGCGGCCGAGGCGCCGCGGGTTCAGGAGACCGCCCGCGGGCTCGCGACCCTCGACGTGCTCGCGGCGCTCGCCGAGACCGCCGCGTTGAACGATTACACCAAGCCCCAGATGCACGAGGGGGACGAGTTGATCGCCTCCGACGTGCGCCACCCCGTCGTCGAACGGCGCGTCGTCGAGGAGGCGTTCGTCCCCAACGACGTGATGCTCGACGGCGCGTCGCATCAGGTGATCATCCTGACGGGGCCGAACATGGGCGGCAAGTCGACCTACCTCCGGCAGGTGGCGCTGCTCTGCCTGATGGCCCAGGCCGGCAGCTTCGTGCCGGCGCGGGGCGCGAAGCTGCCGATCGTGGATCGCATCTTCGCGCGCGTGGGGGCCTCCGACAATATCGCGCGCGGGCAGTCCACGTTCATGATGGAGATGCAGGAGACCGCCAACATCCTGCACACGGCGACGTCGCGCAGCCTCGTGATCCTCGACGAGATCGGCCGCGGCACCGCGACCTTCGACGGCCTGAGCCTCGCGTGGGCGATCGCCGAATACCTCGCGTCGAACCCGCGCGCCCGGCCGAAGACGATCTTCGCGACGCATTACCACGAGCTGACCGATCTCGCCGATGCGATCCCCTCGGTCGCCAATTTCCACGTCGTCGTCCGCGAGTGGCAGGACGACATCGTGTTCCTGCGCAAGGTGGTGCCGGGACGATCCGATCGCAGCTACGGCATCCAGGTGGCGCGCCTGGCCGGGCTGCCGCCGCCCGTCGTGGCGCGGGCGCGGGAGATCCTGATCGGCCTCGAACGCGACGAGCTGTCGCGCGGCGGCCGGCCGTCGCTGAGCGGCGAGCGCGCCGCCGCCGCGCAGCACCAGATGGGCCTGTTCCAGGCGCCGGCCGCCGAAGACGACCCTGTTCGCCAGCGGCTGCAATCGCTCGATCTGGACCAGCTCACGCCGCTCCAGGCGCTCAATCTCCTCGCCGATCTCAAGCGCGACGCAGGGGGGAGGTAGGCTTTGGGCTTTAGGCTTCAGGCTTTGGGAAGAGCATCAGGCACAATTTCCGGGACCAACGCCCCAGCCCCCTAAAGCCCAAAGCCCAAAGCCCCCTAAAGCCTAAAGCCCAAAGCCCAAAGCCTAAAGTAGAATGACGGCGGCATGACGAAATCGCGTTTTCTGCGCGTGCCTGTCGATCCGTTCACGATCGAGGAAGGGATCGGGGCCGACACGCTGCTCGCGCGGATGGAGCGGGTGTCGTTCCAGGGGCGAAACCTGGCCACCGCGCGCCGCATCTGGGAGAAGATGCTCGGGGACGACTGTACGATTTTCCTGGGGATCGCCGGCGCGCTCAGCGCCGGCGGCATGCGGCTCATCCTGGCGCACGTGCTGACACATCGGTTCGTCGACTGCCTCGTCTCGACAGGCGCGAACCTGTACCACGACCTGCACGAAACACGCGGGCGCCATCATTACCTCGGCTCCCCCACCGCCAACGACGCAGACCTGCAGGCCGAGCACATCGATCGCGTGTACGACACGTACGCGAGCGAGGACGAGTTCGTCGACAACGACGAATGGATTGCCGCCTTCGTCCTGACGCTCGAGCGCCGGCCGTATACGACGCGCGAGTTCCTGTACAAGCTCGGCGAGTATCTGTGGCGCGAGACGGGGCGCGACGGCATCCTGACGGCGGCCTATCGCGCCGACGTGCCGGTGTTCTGTCCGGCGATTTCCGATTCGTCGATCGGCATGGGGCTCTCGCAGGCCCGCCACCGCGACCCGACGGCCGGGCAGATCGACGTGATCGGCGACATCATCGAGTCGGCCAATCTCGTGATCCGGCGGCCGCGGACCGCGTCGGTCGTGCTCGGCGGCGGCACGCCGAAGAACTTCATCAACCAGGCCAGCGTGCAGGCCGAGTTCTACGACGACCGCGTCGGCGGACACCGGTACGCCTTGCAGGTCGTCACCGACGTGCCGCAGTACGGCGGCGCGTCCGGCTCGAGCCTCGAGGAAGCCAAGAGCTGGGGCAAGCTCGCCACCGATGCCGAGCGCGTGACGGTTCACGCCGACATCACGATTGCCCTGCCGTTGCTCGTGAGCGCGCTGGCGACCAGCGCGCGCGACGCGCTCGCCCGCCGCGTGCCGATGCGCTTCGACCTGTCCGGTCCGGTGATGGGGGTCGAAGGCCGTCCGTTTCCCAGCGCCCGCTTCGAGGCGCCACAGTAACGATCATGACGCTCCCGTTCACGTACGACCACGCGGTCCCGCTCGCGTTCGGCGGGGCCCTGCCCGAGATCCGCGGCTTCGACGAGGCGCGCGTCGTCGTGCTGCCGGTGCCCGTCGATCGGACGACCTCCTATGTCGGCGGCACGCGCATGGGGCCGCACGAGATCCTGCAGGCCTCCTCCCACATGGAGCTCTGGGACGAAGAGCTCGGCGTCGACGTGCACGGCATCGGCATCCACACGCTGCCCGAGATGGAGCTCCCCTTCGGCGAGCTGGAGCCGCTGATGGACGAGATCGAGCGCGTCGCCTACGAGATCATCGCCCGCGACAAGTTCCTGATGACGCTCGGCGGCGAACACTCGATCACCCCGCCGCTGGTGTCGGCCGCCGCGCGGAAGTATCCAGGGCTGACGGTGCTCCAGATCGACGCGCACGCGGATCTGCGCGACGCCTACATGGGCACGCCCCACAACCATGCCTGTGCGATGCGCCGCGTGCTCGACCACGCGCGCGTGACGCAGGTCGGCATTCGCAGCCTCTCGACCGAGGAAGCGCACGCGATCGGCCGGCTCGACACCACGATCTTCTACGACGTCAGCATGCGCCGCGACTCGGACTGGGTGGACCAGGTCGTCGCTTCGCTCGGCGAGCCCGTCTACGTGACGATCGACGTCGACGCGCTCGACCCGGCGATCATGCCCTCGACAGGCACGCCCGAGCCCGGCGGTCTCTCGTGGTTCGAGATCCTCGCCGTCCTGCGCCGCACCGCCGAACACCGCCGCATCGTCGCCGCCGACATCGTCGAGTTGAGTCCCATTCCTGGCCTGGTCGCCCCGAACTTCCTCTGCGCCAAGCTGGTGTACAAGCTACTCACCTACTGCTTCGCGTCGGACCCGAAGGCGAGGCGCTAAGACAGCCACCAGTTGCCAGTTGCCAGTTTCCAGTTTCCAGTTTCCAGTTTCCAGTTTCCAGTTTCCAGCGCCTGGTAACCGGTGACTGGCAACTGGCGACTGGCAACTGGCGACTGGCGACTGGCGACTGGTAACTGGCGACTGTATACGGAGTATACTGTCGCCCGTGCGGGACGAACTCGTGGCCCAGGCCGCCGATGCGCTGCAGCGCGGGCACGGCGCCGACGCGGCGAACCTGCTGGTCCGCGCCCTGAAGGAGCCCGGCCTTCGGCGTGACGAGCAGATGCAGCTGCGCGCCGCGCTGGCCGAAGCGTGGTTGCTGCAGGACGACCTGCGCCGCGCCACCGAAGCGCTCGGACGGCCGCCTGCCGACGGGGAGCGGCTGGACCCGGCGCGGCTGTGCGAGCTCTGGCGACTCCACGGCCGGCTCGCGGTCGCGCGCGGGGAGCCGTCGCGCGGCATCGCCTTCCTCACGCGCGCGCTGCGGCAGGCCGAGCGCGCGCACGACTCCCGCGCCATCGGCCTCGCGCATTACGAGCTCGGGCTGTGCTACCGCCACGTCGGCGACACGGCCATCGTCCGCGAGCACATCGCGCAGGCCGCCTCCGCGCTGCACGCGGCCGGCGACCGGCGCCACCTGGCGATGGTGCACTCGCTCTCGGGCGTGACCCTCGCCCAGGAAGGGCGGCTCGACGAAGCGATGGCGGCGCTGCGGCAGGCCGAGCGCCTCGCCGTCTCCGTCCATGCCGGCGACGTCGTCGCGACCATCTGCGGCAACCAGGCCAACGTGGCGATGATGCAGCACCGGCACGATCAGGCGCTCGCGCTGGCCGAACGCAGCGTCGAGCTGCAGGAGCAGGCGGGCACGCCGCACGGACTCGGGGTCGCGCTCGCCTCGCTCGGCCAGATCTGCGTGCAGCTCGGTAATCTCGAGCGCGCCGAACAGGTGCTCAACCGCGCCCTCGACGTCCGCAGCCCGCTCGAGTTCATGCGCGAGACGACGGGGGCGGTGTTCGACACGCTGGCGCAGATTTATCTGATCCGCGGCAACGACGCCGAGGCGAGCCGCTGCCTGACGCGCTCGCGCGATGCCTACGGCGATCGCGAAACGCCGTCGACGCGCTGGTACCAGTGGTCCGTCCGGGCGCTCGAAGCGCGGGTGGCGCTGCGGCGCGGCGATCCGGCGCAAGCGCTCGCCATCGCCGCCGACATCGCGCGCGCCGAAGGGGTGCCGGCGGCGTACGCGCAGCAGGCCGAGCTCATCGGCGTCGAAGCGCTGCTCGCCTCCGGCCACCGCGACGAGGCCGAGGAGCGGCTCGCCAGCGTCGGCGCGGCGCTCCAGGCCGCCGGCGTGACGAGTATCTGGGGAGAGTTCCTGCGCCTCCGCGGGCGCGTGCAGGCGGCCGCCGGACGCACGACCGAGGCGTACCACGACTTCGGCCAGAGCGTCAGCGTGTTCGATCTGCTCGGCGAGCGTCATCAGGCGGCGCTCGGGTATCTCGAGCTGGGCCGGCTGGCCGGCGCCGCGGGGGCGCGCTCGCGCGCCACGCGCTACCTGACGGACGCGCGCGCGATTTTCGGCTCGCTCGGCGCCCTGCCCGACCTCGCCGCAACCGAGGCCGTGCTCGAGTCGATCCCCGCCATCGCGACGGGCGAGTTCGTCGGCGTGCAGATGCACGGCGACGATGCGCTGGTGCGGCGGATCGTGGATGCAGCCGTCACGCCGGCGCTGCTCGCCAGGGAAGCGACGACGGCGCTGCTCGAATCCTGCGATGCGCAGGCGGCCGTGATCTTTCTCGTCTCGCCGCAGGGAGACGTCCGGGTCGTGTCGTGCGCCGGATGCCCGCCCGATGCGGCGCGCACGCTGGCGGTCGCCGCCACGCGATCCCCGACCCGCGCGCCGGCGGCGATGCTGGCCGTGGCGCCGATCGGCCGTGCGGCGGCAGGCGCGCGCTATGCCGCCGTCTCCGCGGTCCGTCCGTTCGCGTCGACCGCGCTGCAGCGGTTCCGCACGCTCGTGGCGGTCATCCGGCAGGGATTCGAACTGTGCTCGGCGCGCGAACGGCCGTTCGAGCCGGCGGCCGGCGCGCCGGAGCGCTCGCTCGAGCCGCTCATCCCCGGCTTCGTCTGCGCGAGCGCACTGATGCAGCGCGTCACCGATCAGATCCAGCGCCTGCAGGGGAACGATCTGACCGTCCTGATCACGGGCGAGAGCGGGACCGGCAAGGATCTGGTCGCCCGCGCGATTCATGCCGGATCGACCCGGCGGCGCGCGATGTTCCTCCCCTACAACTGCACGAGCGCGACCCGCGAGCTGGCCGACAGTCAGCTGTTCGGCCACCGCCGCGGCAGCTTCACGGGCGCCGTCGCGGATCAACCCGGCGTACTGCGGACGGCGGTCGGCGGCACGCTGTTCCTCGACGAAGTCGGCGACCTGCCGCTCGACGTGCAGCCGAAGCTGCTGCGCTTCCTCGAACAGGGTGAAGTGCTGCCCGTCGGCGAGACGCGCCCGCTCCGCGTCGACGTCCGCGTGGTCGCGGCCACCAATGCGGATCTCGAACAGCGCGTGTCGGGCGGGCTGTTCCGCGAAGACCTGTTCTATCGCCTGAGCGTGATCCGCATCCACGTGCCGCCGCTGCGCGAACGGCGCGAAGAGATCCCGCACCTGAGCACGTTCTTCCTCCGCGAAGCCTCCGAGCGGCTCGGCAAGCCCGGCGTGCGTCTCAGCCCCGAGACGCTCGACCTCTTCGACGGCTTTGCGTGGCCGGGCAACGTCCGGCAGCTCCGCAACGAGGTGCAGCGCGCCGTCGCCCTGGCGCCCGACGGCCACACGATTTCGCCCGAGATGCTCTCGCCGGTGTTCACGCGGGAGCCAGCCGTGGAGGGGGAGGCGCGCGCGCCGCGCACGCGCCGCGAAACGCTCGCCAAGGCGGTCCAGCGCATCGAACGCGAGATGATCGAGACCGCCCTGACCCGCACGGCCGGCAATATTTCCGAAACGGCCCGGACGCTCGGCCTGACCCGGCGCGGCCTGTACCTGAAAATGGGACGGTTGGGGATCGCCTCGGTTCGATCGTAGAAATCACAATCTGCGCGGATACCTGGTATTCAGATCCGGGCGCGTGTGGATACCTGGTAAGCGCTTCGGTGAGCCGCTCGAACAAAGGCGATATCAGGTAACTAGCTGTTGCTGAGCCTGTTACGGGGTTATCGACGCGGCCGCCCGGTTCAGGCTCACGACTTGATACATCTTCGGGCTGGATTCACCCGGAGGCGCACATGGAACAGCGATTTCGTTTGGTGCAGGGCGGACAGCCGCGCGGCGAGAAGCGGATGGCGCCGCGATTCTCCGTCGCCGTCCCCGGCCAGATTGTCTGGAAGGACGCGCGCGGCGCGACGCGGCTCGCCTCGGTCGTCACCCGCGACGTCAGCGAGCACGGCGTCTCGGTCGAGTGCCTCAACGGCGCCGCCATTCCCCTGTATCGGCTGGTCTATTTCCAGGTCGACCGCGACATGCGCCACCGCCCGGAAGTGCCGCCGGCGCTGCGCAAATCCAGCGTGCTGTCCGCCGTGTTCCGTGTCGGCCCCTTCAGCGCCGTGACCGGCGCCCCCAGCGAGTACGCGCTGCGCCTGCTCGTCGAACCCGTCCGGACCGCCGAGCATGCCGCCCCCCGGACCGCCTGGGCGCCCCGGCCCGGGTGCACCCGAACCGCGTGAGCCAAGCGGCCGCCGCCCGTGGGACGGCCACGCCGTGGCCATAAGTGACGGCGGACCCGCAGGGCCGGCCTGAGCGTGGCGATGCGTATCGAGCGCTGGGATTCGCGACGGGACGGACCGCTCACTGAGGGGGCACTGCGGCAAAAATTGGAAGCGCGCGGATACCTGGTATCCATTGACGACTGGCCGGCCGGCGCGATCGTCGCCGCGCAGGCGCAGGCGCAAGACCGGATCGATGCGGTCGTCTCGGGGCTCCTGAAGGTCACCCTGGACGACGAGTCCGCCGTCCTCAACGCAGGGGACCTGGTCTACGTGCCCCGCGGCGTCCCCCGCCGCGTGGAGGTCGTCGGCACCGCGCCGGCCCGGTGCCTCGACGGCGTCAGCCGCCGCTGACGTCTACCCTTTCTTCAGCTCGTCGATCTGCTGCTTCGCTTCGCTCGCGTAGAGCGACTGGGGGAACTCGTCGACCACGCGGGTGAACGCGCGGGTGGCGTCCGCCTTCTTGCCGGCGTGGGCGTACGCGCGTCCGAGCTGCATCAGGATGCCGTCGAGGGGGAGCTGCGAATTCGGATCGGTCGAGAGATCGCGGAACGTCGTCGCGGCCGCCTCGTTCTTGCCTTCGGCCACCTGCACCTCGCCGAGACCCAGGCGGGCGGTTCGTCCATAGATGCTGGACCGGCCGGCCTTGTCGATCACGGTCTGATACGCCTGCTCCGCTTCCGGGTAGCGCCCCATCTGGGCGAGCGCGGCGGCCGCGCGGTAGCGGGCCGTGAGCCCGGCGGGCGTATTCGGGTACTGATTGGCGACGTCCATCAGCCTGGGCAGGGCGGCGTCGATCCGTTCCCGCTCGGTCGCGTACGTGCCCGCCTGCTGGACGGGCGGCGCGCTGCCGGGCGCCGGCGCCGGGGGGGCCACGATCGGCGCTTCGGCGACCGCGAGCGCCGTCGCCAGCGCGCCGTTGGCGTGCGTGTTCTGCGACGATCGCCACCAGGTGTACCCGCCGACGATCACCACGATTGCGACGATCGCGACCGTGAGGGCCGTGATCTGCCGCTGCCGCTCGACGACGAGATCGCGGGCCCGCTCCATCGTCCGGGCGAAATCGTTCTCTTTCAGCTTGTGCCGATCAATCCGCTTCATGCGTGTGCTCTGTGACGGTGAGGGTTCGGGATGGGCGTGCGCCGGCGGCCGGAATTGAGCCGCGGCGCGCCCAGCCTCTCTCGATTGTCCGGTATTTGACGCGCGTACTCAAGCACGCGGCGCGATGGGGGGCCAGCCCGGCCGCCCCCGCGGCGCGCGCTAGGGCGTCTTGACGCTCGAGGCCATGAACTTCGCCGCCACGTCGTGCAGTTCGTGGAGCACGTCGGGATTCAGATAGACCATGTGCCCCGACGGAAAGAAGTGATACGTGATGTTCTTCTGCAGCTCGGGCTGGATCCCCATCTGGTGCAGCTCGAACTCCGCGGCGTAGAACGGCGTGCCGAGGTCGAAGTAGCCGCCGGCCAGCATCACCTTCATGTTCGGCGCGAACTTCATCGCGGCGGCCAGGTCGGGCATGACGTTGGGGGTGAACGGCAGCTTGAAGGGGGCGCCCGGCGCCTGATGGCCGAAGTCCCAGTTCATGAACACGTTGATCTCGGGCTCGTAAGTCATGTCCTTCCCGAAGTTCAGCGTCTGGCGCACGTATTGGTTGAACTCGGCGATGGTCGGGGCATTGATCGCCGAATCGAGCGGGTCGGCTCCCGCTTCTTCGCCCAGCGGATCGAGCGTCGGCCCGCTGAACCGCGAATCGAGGCGGCCGGTGATCTGCGATTGATCGTTCAGCAGCTCGTGCGCGAACTGGCCGCCGCCGACCTTCAGGTCCGCCTCGAGCAGATACGGCACGGGCAGCCCGGTGTAGTCGTGCAGCTTCCCGGCGATCTGCTGTCGGGTCGCGGCGTCGAGCTGGTCTCCCTGATCCAGGGCGCGGGCGTACTCGTTGAGCGCGAAGTGCTCCACCTCCGTCAGAAACGCGTTCAGGTCGCCGGGCTGCTGCGGCAGCTTGTGGTGGTAGTACGCGGTCGCCGCATAGCTGGGCAGACCCAGCTCGTACGCGATATTCACGCCCGGGTCGGCCTGCGGAAAATCGACGCTGATGTTCCAGTTGAGGATGGACGACAGCAGCACGACGCCGTTGAGGCCGATGCTGTTGTCGGACAGGAGCTTGTACGACAGCACGGCGGACCGCGTCGTGCCGTAGCTTTCGCCGAACAGGAACTTCGGGGAGGTCCAGCGGTTGGCTTTCGTCAGGTACTTCGCGATGAAGTCCGCGAAGGCGGACGCGTCCTCGTCGACCCCGTAGACGTCGGCCGGCGTGCCCTCCCCGCCGTCCGCTTTGCCGATCACGCGGCCAAACCCGGTGCCCGGGGCATCCACGAAGACCATGTCGGTCGCGTCGAGGAGGCTGTAGTCGTTGTTGACCAGTTTGTAGGGGGCGGGAGGGGTCAGCGTGCCGTTGCCGACGAGCACGCGCCTCGGCCCGAAGGCCAGCATGTGCAGCCAGACCGTCGAGGAGCCGGGGCCGCCGTTGTAGAAGAAGGTGATCGGCCGCTGGACGGGATCGTCGACGCCGCTCTTCGTGTACGCCACGTACGACATGCTGGCGATCGGTTTCTGATTCTTGTTGTCCAGAATCAGGAGGCCCGCCGTGGCGTCGTACGCGATCCGCGTGCCCTCGACGGTGACGGTTCCGTGCGTGACCTCCTGCTGATCCTTCGGCGCTTCGTGCGCGGGCGGCTTCTTCGCGTCGTCCTGGCCGGCGGCCCGCGCCGCGAGCGGCGGTGCGGCGACGAGGGCGAGACCGGCAACGAGTACGTTCAGGTGGTGTCTCTTCACAGCGCTCTCCTGATGATGTGACGGCCGGGCGTCCTCAGCTCCGGCCCCAGATGTCCCCCAGCACGCGCCGAAAATTCGCGCCGAGCACTTTTTCGACGACCGACAGCGGCTGCCCGCGCCTGCGGAGCTCGCCGGCGATGATCGCCATGTGCCGCGGACCGTTCAGATCGGGCACGTACGGATACCGGTCTTCGCCCGGCGCCCCGATGCCGAGCGTCTTGCGCCGCGCGATGTCTTCGTCGAACGCCCGCTTCTCTTCGGCGCTCAACCGCACCGCTTCGATCGATCCGTCCGATCCGATGCCGACGTGGTCGGTTCCGCAGACGTTCAGCGCGTGCAGCAGATGCTGCATCACGTGCTCGTGCGTCGGGACGGTTGGCGACGCGACGAGGTAGGGCATCAGATACACGCCGAAATAGCCGCCGCGATTCGCGAGCGCGCGCAGCACGGTGTCGGGCTTGTTCCGCGGATGCGCGTACACGGCCGCGCACCCCGAATGCGTGATCAACACGGGGGCCGCCGACCCCTCGATCGCGTCCGACGTCGTCCGGTAGCCGCTGTGGCTCGTATCGACGGCGACGCCGAGCGCGTTCATCCGGCCGACGGCGTCGTGTCCGGCCTTGCTCAAGCCCGCGTTGCCCGGCTCGAGGCAGCCGTCACCGAAGAGGCCGCGGTTGTTATAGGTCACCTGCATGATGCGCACGCCGAGCCGGCGGAACGTCTCGATCCGGCCAGGATCCTCCTCGAGAAACGACGTGTACTGAAAACCGGCCATGATGCCGAGCCGTCCGTCGCGCTTGGCCCTGTCGATGTCGGCGGCCCGCCGGACGATGGTGAACACCTGCGGCCAGCGATCGGCGAGCGCCTGCACGAAGGCGAGCGTCCGGACGGTCCCTTCGTAGTCGCGGTCGGAGATCGTGAAATTGATCGCGGTGATGCCCGAACGGGCCACCGCGTCGACAGCCTCCGCCGAGGGCATCCTGCCTGGACCCGCCGACACGAACGGGCCGCACAGCGAGTCGATGACGATCGCCTTCGCGTACGCGGACTCGACGTCGGGGGCGGCCTGTCCCCCCCGCGCCGCCAGCGGCGCCGCCCGCGCCAGCAACACGCCCTGCGCGAGCCGCGCGAGAAAGCTTCGACGGTGCACGGCTGAAGTGTAGTCGAGACGGAGGATGGAGGACAGAGGACGGAAGGTGGAGGACGGAAGGTGGAGGACGGAAGGTGGAGGACGGAAGGTGGAGGACGGAAGGTGGAGGATGGAAGGTGGAGGACGGAAGGTGGAGGATGGAAGGTGGAGGACGGAAGGTGGAGGACGGGAGGTGGAGGACGGGAGGTGGAGGACGGGAGGTGGAGATGGCGCGCCCGGCCAGAGTTGAACTGGCGGCCCCCCGCTTAGGAGGCGGGTGCTCTATCCACTGAGCTACGGGCGCACTCACTGATTGTAACCAGTAACCACTCGCGAACCGGGCACCCGGCCTGGAACCCCGCACCCGGCCCGGAACCCCGCACCCGGCCCGGAACCCCGAACCCAGCCCGGAACCCCGAACCCAGCCCGGAACCCCGAACTCAGCCCGGAACCCGGAACCCTGAACCCCGAACGACAAGCTTCAGTACTGCAACACCGCTTCGACCTGCTCCCCTTTCAGCCGTGCGCGGCCGCCGAGCGCGACCAGCTCGATCAGGAACGCGATCGCTTCCACCTGTCCGCCAAGCTGCCGGACCAGATCGACGGTCGCGCTCGCGGTCCCGCCGGTGGCGAGCAGATCGTCCACGATCAGCACCTTCTCGCCGCGCACGATCGCGTCGTCGTGCATTTCCAGGCTGTCGCTGCCGTATTCGAGCTGATAGCTCGCGCGAATCGTCTTCGCCGGCAGCTTGCCGACCTTGCGGACGGGGACGAACCCCGCGCCAATCCGGTCGGCGACGGCGGCCCCCAGGATGAACCCGCGGCTCTCGATCCCGACCACCGTGTGGATCCCGCGATCGCGATAGGGCCCCGCGAGGCTGTCGATCGCGATCCGGAAACCCTCCGGATCCTTGAGCAGCGTCGTCACATCGTAGAAAAGGATGCCCGGCTTGGGAAAGTCCGGGACGTGGCGGATGCGTTCCTTCAGCGATTCCATTCAGCTCCTGATCGTGAATCCGGTTGGACGTCCGGAAGGCCGCTCCTCCTGGACGTCGATGCGGTCAATCTGCGCGTGCGCGGGGCCGCGGCGCAGGGCGGCCTCGACGCGATCCACCGACTCCGCGTCCCCTTCGACGAACGCCTCGACCCCGCCGTCGGGCAGGTTGCGGACCCAGCCGTGCACCCCTTCGCGGGCGGCGGCCGCTTCGGCGAAGAACCGGAACCCGACGCCCTGCACGCGTCCCTCGATGCGGTATCGCCGCGCGACCAGCATGAACCGGGCATTATAGATCGCGCGCCGCGCCGGAGGCCGGTGATAGAGTCGCCGGATGGCGCAGATCAGCGCGAGCAGCTACGGCGGGTCCCGCGTGCGCCTGCTGCGTCTCTTCAGGCGCGGCGACCGCGACGACCCGCGCGACCTCGCCGTGGGCGTGCGATTCGAAGGGGACTTCTCCACCGCGTTTCGCGAAGGGGTCCCCGAGGGGATCATCCCGGCCGAAACGTTGACGCGGCTCGTGCAGCGCGTGGCGCGCGAACAGCCGTCGGCCGATCTCGAGCCGCTCGGCCTCGCGCTCTGCGCCCGCATTCTCGACCGCCATCCGCACGTCGGCCGCGTCCGCGTGGAAATCGTCGAGCGGCCGTGGACGCGGGTGCAGATCGGCGGGAAGGCACAGGGCCAGACGTTCACCGACAGCGGCGCGGAACGGCGCCTGGCGACCGTGACGAGCAACGGCACGCGCGCGGCCGTCGTCGCCGGCCTCGAACAGCTGGTGCTGATGCGAACGACAGGGTTCGCGCCGCCGCGGCGCAAAGGGGCGCCCGACGAGGCGGCCGCCGACGGCCTGCAGACGCTGCTCGTCGTGACACTCGGGGCGCGATGGCGGTACGCGGAAGGGGACCTCCCCTTCGCGCTCTACCGTGAAGGGGCGCGGCTCGCCATCCTCGAGACGTTCGCGCGCCACGCCGCCCGCACGCTCCAGCACACGCTTTACGCGATCGCCGACGTCCTGCTCGCCACCTATCAGGAGATCGCGGAGGTCACCCTGACCGCCGAGGAGCGTCCCTACCGTCCCGCGGATCTCTTCGAGGAAGGTCTCGAGAACCCGGACGAAGTGTTCGTCGCGCGCGACGAGCCGCTCGGCGTCGTCGAGGTGACCGTCACGCGATCGGCGGCAGCTTCTTCTTCTTGAGCTGCGCGTTGAACGCGGCCACGTCCCCCTTCACGACCGCATCGATGCGCGCCAGCTGCGTGTCGAGCTTCTGCGACAAATCCTTGAACACCGCGTAGTCCTGATCCGTCGGCGCGTTGTCCCCCGCCTCGACGACGCTCTCGAGCGCCGCGAGCTCGTTGTTCAACCTGATCGGGAAGTTGAGCGGATCTTCTCCGCTCCGGTTCCGGTACTGGTAGATCTCCCCTTCGATTGCCGTGAGCTTCTGGGTCAATGCGTCGCCGGCGCGCGCGATCGACGCATCCTTCGTCTTCCCCAGGCGATCGGCAATCTGATCCTTCAGCGCGCGAACCCGGACCACCGCGTCGTTGGCGGCGCTCACTTTGTCGCTGATCTGCCGCGCGAGCGTGAACTGCTCCCGGAGATCCGCGTCGGTCGCCTTCATCAGCGGGTCGCGCACGATCGCGAACCGCTGCGTGAACGTCTGACCCGACGCCGTCAGGCGCACCTGGTACGGTCCGGGCGGTGCCTGCGGGCCGCGCGTGCTGCCGGCCCACAGGATCAGCCCTTTGAAGTCGTGCGCGCCGGCATACCGGCCGTCCCACGTGAACCGGTTCATGCCCTGCCCGACCGGCACCTTTGGCGCCGGCGGACGGAAGAAGTCCTCCTCCGACGGCGGCGCCGCGGGCTTCTCCGGCTCTTTCGACGGCACGCCGGTGAAGGAGCGGACCACCTGTCCCTGGCCATCGAGGATGTCGATCGTCACCTTGTCGGCTGCCTGCGCGAGGTAGTAGTCGATCGCGACGCCGCGCGAGACCGACCGCATCGCGTCGCCCGGCTCGAACAGGACGACCGGCTTCGTGGTCGTGTCCGGCGTGATTTGCCGGAGCATGCTGATGTTGTCGAGCACGTAGAAGGACCGGCCATGCGTGGCGATCACCAGCTCGTCGCCGTCGACGACGATGCCGGGGACCTGCGTGGCGGGCAGGTCGAGACGGAACGGCTGCCAGTCGGTGCCGTCGTCGAACGAGATATAGATGCCGTTCTCGGTCCCGAGCCACAGCAGCCCCTGGCGCTTCGGATCTTCGCAGACGACGCGCGCGAAATCGCCCGGGGCGACGCCGTTGACGATCTTCGTCCACGTCTGTCCGAAGTCGTGCGTGCGATAGACGTAGGGTGCGCGATCGGACTGCTCGTACCGGTTCGCCGCGACGTAGGCGACGCCCGCGTCGTGCGGCGAAGCGTCGATGCGGCTGATGCGCGCGAAGGGCGGCAGGTCGGGCGGCGTGACGGCCGTCCAGTGCTGCCCGCCGTCGCGCGTGACGTTCACGAGGCCGTCGTCGGAGCCGGCCCAGATCACGCTGCCGTCCACCGGCGACGGCGCCAGCGCGAAGATCGTCGCGTACGTTTCGACGCCCGACTGATCGAGAGTGATCGGCCCGCCCGAATCCCCCATCGTCTTCGGGTCGTGGCGCGTGAGGTCGGGGCTGATGCGTTCCCACGTCTGCCCTTCATTGGTCGTCTTCCACACGTGCTGCGACGTCACGTAGAGCGTGTGCGGATCGGTCGGGGCAATCACGATGGGATACGTCCACTGGAAGCGCTCGGTCATGTCGCCCGAGTTGTGCCCCATCGGGTTGTCGGGCCAGACGTTGATCGCGCGCACGTTGCCGGTGCGGCGGTTCAGGCGCGTGAGCAGGCCGCCGTAGCTCCCCGCGTAGTAGACGTCGACGTCGAGCGGATCGGGGGCGATGTAGCCGCTCTCGCCGCCGCCGACGTCGTAGAAATCGTCGCCGTTGCCGGTCACCGGCACGCAGACCGTGCTGTTGTCCTGCTGCGCGCCGCAGACGTCGAACGGAACGTTGGCGGTCGTGAACGCGTTGTACAGCTGGGCCGTCGGGAAGTCCTGCCGGGTCCAGCTCTCGCCGGCGTTGACGCTGACGTTCGCGCCGCCGTCGTTGCTGTTGATCATCCGTCTGGGATCGTTCGGCGCGATCCAGAGATCGTGGTTGTCGCCGTGCGGATCGCGGACGCGCTTCAGCGTCTTGCCGGCGTCGGTCGAGCGGTAGATGCTCGTGTTGAGCACGTACACGGTGTCTTTCGCCTGCGGATCGGCGTAGACGCGCGTGTAATAGAACGCGCGCTGCCGGATGTCGCGGCTGTCGTTGGCAAGCCTCCACGTGGCGCCGCCATCGTCGGACGCAAACAGGCCGCCCGCCTTCGCCTCGACGATGGCGTAGACGCGATTGGAGTCGGCGCCCGACACGCTCACGCCCACCTTGCCCCAGATCGGCGCCGGCAGGCCCGGGTTCTTCGTCAATTCCGTCCAGGTGGCGCCGCCGTCGGTGCTCTTGAACAGGCCGCTGCCCGGGCCGCCGCTCGAGAGCGAGGACGGCGTGCGATACACCTCCCACAGGCCGGCGTAGAGCACGTGCGGGTCTTTCGGATCCATCGCGAGATCGACGGCGCCGGTCCTCTCGTCGCGGAACAGCACCCGCTGCCACGCCTTGCCGCCGTCGGTCGACTTGAAGACGCCGCGATCGGGATTGGGGCCGTACGGGTTGCCGAGCGCGGCGACGTACACGATGTCGGGATTGGTCGGGTCGATCCTGATGCGCGCGATGGCCTGCGTCTTCTCCAGGCCGACGTGCGTCCACGTCTTGCCGGCGTCGGTCGACTTGTACACGCCGTCGCCCTGCATGATGTTGCCGCGCAGTTCCGTCTCCCCCATCCCGGCGTAGACGACGTCGGGATTCGACGGCGCGACGGCGACCGCGCCGACCGACGACATGGCGAAGAACTTGTCGGTCACGGGATGCCAGGTCTCGCCGCCGTCGGTGGTTTTCCACAGGCCGCCGCCGGTCGCGCCGAAGTAATACTCGAGCGGACGCGCGGCGCTGCCGGCGACCGCCGTGGAGCGGCCGCCGCGATTCGGTCCAATCGACCGCCAGCGCAGACCCTTGAAGAGTGAGGGATCGACGACATGGCCGGCGGGTTGAGCCTGCGCCTGCAGCCGTGCGGCGGGCGCATCGAAGCCGGTCAAGCCGAGCACGGCCGTCAGGGCGGCCACGGCCAAGGAAGCATGACGGGGGACGAGATGGCGCATGCGCGTCATGCTATGCGCGAAGCGCACGGACGAGCAAGCCCGCTCCGTCGCTGGCGCGGCCCGCCGCCGACACCCATCCGCAGAGTGCCGGGTCGTGTGTAAGCGGATTCACACTGCCTCACGACCACGGCCGCCCAGATCTGCCGAGCGGGCGTTTTCCGGTGCCGCCGCGCCGGCACGCACTGTGCTGTAGAGCGCACAGGAGGAAACGATGCTGTTTACGATCGCGGTAATTCTGTTGATTTTGTGGTTGCTCGGGCTCGTCAGCGGCTACACGCTTGGCAACTTCATCTACATCCTGCTGGTGATCGCGATAGTGCTCTTCCTCGTCGGCCTGGTGAGCGGGCGGCGCACTGTCTGAGCCTGGGGGTCAGCCGGTCAGGGCATAAAGCCCTGACCCACTGCGCGCCGACCGGGTCAGCACTCCTGGCCCTGACCGACGGATCACTGCGCCGGCCTGTGGGTCAGCCCTTTACGTTCTGACCGATGTCCCGCCTGCCGATCGGCCAATCCGTTGGCTGGCGGTCAATGGGTTGGCCGGTCCCTGTCGCTCGGCCTCGATGATTTCCGCAAGAAATTGACGGAAATGGCTGGGGCACGCGCCTTGCTCTTCTGGGGTGAGCCCCGGCCGGGGCGTGCCTCATTGGTGGGCTCCCGGGGCAGGCAGTAGACAGCAGGCCGCCAGGTCGCGGCGCCGGTCACCTCCGGGCCGGCATCGTTTCCAGCTCGCAGCGCTGGCCGGGCGGAGTTCGTGGACCTGCTGTCTACTGGCTGCCCCGCCGGGGGCTCAGGACGTCAGGCCGCGCACGTACGTGCGATACCGCTTGAACACCATCACGTGGAAGCAGGGCTGGTGGAATTCTTCCACCGCGTACAGCACTCCCCGTTCACGCAACTGATACAGCACCCGTCGTACCCACGCCGCGTGCTTCGGTTTCATGAAGCGCTTGGAGATGTCGAGCGTTGCGCCCGTCAGGTGCGAGGACGTTTCGGCGCCGGTCGCCGGGGCGGCGTTCGGATTGCTGCGCGACAGCGTCCGCTGGTAGGCCGCCGTCCGCACCAACGCGGTGATGCGCAGGCGGCCGCCGAAGCGGGTGTGGAATTCGCGGCTCAGACGCGTCAGGAACAGTTTTGCCCAGGGCCGGAGGTAGCGGCGCCGCGGCGCGATCCGGTGGAGATAGTACGTCGACGTCGCGGCGGCCACGGGCACGAGGAGCCTGGCGCGACGGAACCGCGCGAGCATCGCGCGATCGGTCAGACGCGACAGGTCGTCGGCATCGGCGTGGACGTTCTGGATCCGCTGCGACGATTCCGTCGCGGCCAGCACCGGGTCGCTGTCGGCCCGCAGCACCGCGCCGGCGCACCACACGCCCGCCACGAGCAGGGCCGCTGCCGCCCACCCATCGATTCCGCGCACCCGCGCTCCTTTCGCAAGAATGCCATACAGGAGAGCTGTATCTGCTAGCTGATGATTATGGACGCCTGGGCGCGAATGTCAAGTTGACGACCCGCATCGCGGGTGCGGTTCACACCTCGGCGCAGGAGCGGGGGCGGACGATGGTGGTGGACACGAAGATGGCGGGCACGTGGCAGAGCGCCACCTGCACCGACAAATAGACGATGGTTCAGTGGTGCACGAGGTACACCGCGAACTGGTGACTATCGCCCGACGGCACCACCTGCCATGAATTGCGGCCGTGCCACGTCACCGCCCGGCCGATGATGATCCCTTCGGTCGCCCCGGCCATGACGTCGCTGACGTAATGCCGATTGTCGTGCAGTCGCGTCAACGAGACGTAGGTCGCGATCAGGAAGGTCGGCACGGACGCCTTCCACCCGAGATGCTGTTGGAGCACCGTCGCGGTGGCAAAGGTAATGGCCGCGTGGCCCGAGGGGAACCCGTAGCCGGTACCATCGGGCCGCTCCCGCCGCACCGTGTATTTGAGGCCTTCGGTAATCCCTTCCGACAGGACCTGCGCTTCCAGGAGATCCATCGCGAGATGTCGCACGCGCGGGTGATGGCGCGCCACGCCCACGATATACAGCGCGGCGGATGCGCCCATCTGAAACGGCGTCGATCCGATGATGTGGCCGGGCTTCGAAATCGTGTCGGCGAGGTCGGAGCCGACCAGATGCCTGTTCAAGGTCTTGTCGGCGGGGTGCACCGCCGCCGTCATCGCCGCACCGCCGGCCAGCCAGTAAATCGTGTTCCGGCGTGGAATGTGTTTCACATCGTCGACGAGGTTCGTGACGAAGGCCGGGATGAACCCGATCGGCTCCGGCGCCTGCACGGGCTGCTGCTGCGCGGCTGGAGCGGAGAGCAGCGGCAGGGAGGCGTCGGGCCGCGTGAGCGACGCGGGGCCGGGGGGAGCCGTGAGTACGGCGATCGTCACACACAAGTGGGCGATGTCCACGGATGCTCCTTACGCGAAAGCGATGGCGACCATTCTTGCCGCTCAGGGGTGGTGGGGCCTGCCGCGTCCACCCGACGAACACGCCGCCCGTCGCGGGCGCGAGCATCGAGGTCGGGAATCGGCAACAGAATGCGCGGATCATACCATCGGGCCGTGGACGCCGCCATCAGAGAGATCACTGGCCGTCCTCCCCTTCCGGCCGACGCGTATACCGGATGACCTCGACGTCGGAAAGGGCGATCAGCCCTTCACGCAGCATGCGTTCGAGGGTGGGCATGAACGCGTCGATCTTCGACGCCTCGTCGACGATGGTCACGACGATCGGGAGATCGGCCGACGTGAGGAGATGACGGCGATGGATCCGGCTGCTCGCGCCGTAGCCCTCGATCCCCCGGTACGCCGTGGCCCCCGCGAGGTCCTGGCGCCGCGCTTCCTCGATGACGGCCTGGTACAGCGGCTTGCCGTCCCAGCGGTCGTCTTCGCCGAAGTGGAGGCGGATCAGTCTGGCCGGCCCGGTGAGGCTCACGCGGGCCCGTCCGTCCCGGCGTCGATCCGGTGGGTGTACTTGATCACGTCGACGTCGGAGAGCACGACCAGGCCTTCCTGGACCATCTCTTCGAGGATCGGCAGGTACGCGCGAATCTTCGACTCCTCGTCGACGACGGAGAGCATGATGGGCAGATCGCTCGAGAGGCTCATCCGCTTGCCTTTGTGATAGCGCCGGTGCGCACCGTAGCCGCAGATGCCGCGGTACACCGTCACGCCGGCCAGATCGTTGGCGCGCAGACTCTCGACGAGGGCGTCGTAGAGTTTCTTGCCGCGCCAGCGGTCGTCTTCCCCGATGTACACGCGCATCAACTTGGCCTTGCCGCGCAGGGCCATCGTCGGCCGCTCGGGTGCCGGCGCGGCGCTCGTGGAGGTCCCCTTCACGATGGTCGTTTCCTGCACTTCGATGAGGCCTGTCCCGACCATCTGCACGAGCTTCGGCATCAGCTCGTCGATCTTTGCGGGCGCCTCGACGAATTCGATCTTGATCGGCAGGTTCTCGCTCGCGTCGAGGATGCGCGCCGTGTGCAGGCGATGGTCGCCGCCGAAGCCCGCCATCCCCTTCAGCACGGTCGCGCCCGAAACGCCGTGATAGAAGAGGAAATTCAGGATCGTGAAATAAAGCGGCTCGCCGCGGTGGCGAACGTCCTCGCCGACGTAGACGACGACCTTCTTTGCCGGACCTTGTGTCAGCACGACGGCTCCGCTTAGAGCATGCGCGCAATCACGACGCCCGTCCAGAGGGCGACGTAGCCCACGAAGACGCTGGCCGCCACGTTCAGGGCTCCGACCAGAAAGGCGCGTTCCGAGATGGCCCGGAACGTTTCGAACTCGAAGGTGGAGAACGTGGTGTAGGCGCCGATGAACCCGATGGGCACGAGGAAGCGCCAGTTGGGGTGCACGACCAGCCGCTCGCTGAGGATCGTCATGACGGCGCCCATGAGGAAACAGCCGCTCACGTTGACCACGAACGTGCCCCACGGGAATCCCGCCGGTACCCGCGCCTGCACCAACGCCCCGATCTGGTAGCGCGCGAGCGCGCCCATGGCGCCCCCCACCGCGATCATCGCGTATCGATCCAACGGGCCTCCTCGAGGACAGTCACATGAACAAGACGAGCCCGCCCGTCAACGAGTCGGCGGGGACGCGAGAGCATGGCCCCGTAGAACGACCAGCCCGGGACGTGGCGTGCGCGCGGTGGACTGAAGGCGAGGGAACTGAAGGGGGGGCATCGAAGACTCCTGTCCAATCCCCAAAAAGGGGCCCCGGAAGGGGAAGGTAGGAGTCATCAACCGTCGGGTAACGGTGGTCAGGCGAACTCCATCGCCACGAATGTTGGGCTAAGCTTACTCCGCGCCCGCGGTCGGGTCAAGGTGCGTGGCCTGCCGGCCCCGGCTTTGCACGGTTGGCCGGCGCGCGCAAAGGGTCTTCGTGCCCCCGCGCTTTCAGTCCGAATCGCCAGGGTGACCCATGAAGAGTGTCTTATCCGGCTACGTGAGGCGATGGCCGCTGGTCCGGCAACTGGCCTCGGGGAGCGACGCGACAGGCCAGGACGCGATGACGGCGCGGACGCGCGCGCTGCGGCCGCGCAACGCCGGCACCGAGGTCGCCCGTTCCGTCTGTCCGTATTGCGGCGTCGGGTGCGGTCAGCTCGTGTTTCACCGGGCGGGCAGGATCGTGTCGATTGAAGGGGACCCCGACTCCCCCATTTCCGCCGGCCACCTGTGCCCCAAGGGTGCCGCGAGCCATCAGCTGCTGACGCATCCGCGGCGGGCGACCAGGGTGCGCTACCGCCGCCCGTACGGCAGACGCTGGGAGACGATGGATCTCGAGACCGCGATGGACATGATCGCGGATCGGGTGTGGGCGTCGCGCGAACGCGGCTTCGTCGAGACGCGGGACGGCAAGCCGCTGATGCAGTGCGCCACCGTCGCGCACCTCGGCGGCGCCACGCTCGACAACGAAGAGAACTATCTGATCAAGAAGCTGTTCGCGGCCGGCCTCGGCCTCGTCGCGATCAGCAATCAGGCCCGGATATGACATAGCTCCACGGTGCCCGGTCTGGGCACCTCGTTCGGCCGCGGCGGCGCCACCACGGCGCAGCAGGATCTGCAGAACGCCGATGCGATCCTCATCATGGGATCGTCGATGGCGGAAAACCATCCCATCGGGTTCCGGTTCGTCATGATGGCCCGCGAGCGCGGCGCGAAGATCGTCCACGTCGATCCGCGCTTCACGCGCACCTCGGCGATGGCGGATCTGTGGGTGCCGCTGCGCGCCGGGACCGACCTCGCGTTTCTCGGCGGCCTCATCAACTACGTCCTGCAGCACGACCGCATCTTCCGCGACTACGTCGTCCCGTATACGAATGCCGCGACCATCGTCCACGACGACTATCGGGACACGGAGGATCTCGACGGTCTGTTCTCGGGGTGGGATCCGGCGAAACAGAAGTACGTGACCGACTCGTGGCTGTACAAGGACCGGCAGGCGGGCGGCCAGGCCAGCGCGGAGAGCGCGAGTGCCGCGCACGGCCTCTGGGGCAAGAACAAGGGTGGTCAACCGACGGAACTGCTGGGCGCGCCGCGCGACGAGACGCTGCAGGATCCGCGATGCGTGTATCAGATCCTGAAGCGGCATTTCGCCCGCTACACGCCCGCGTTCGTGCAGCGCGTGTGCGGCACCCCCGCCGACGAGTTCCTGCGGGTGGCCGACACGTACGTGTCCGCCTCGGGGCCCGACAAGACCGCCGCCATCTGCTATGCGGTCGGCTGGACGCAGCATTCGACGGGCGTCCAGATCATTCGCGCCGCGGCGATTCTTCAGCAGCTGCTCGGCAACATGGGACGTCCCGGCGGCGGCATCATGGCGCTCCGCGGCCACGCGTCCATTCAGGGATCGACCGACATCCCCACCCTCTACGACATCATGCCCGGCTATCTGCCGATGCCGAACTTCGAGTCGGGCACGCACACGCTGAAGGACTACCTCGCGCAGAACGGCACCCGCACCGGCTGGTGGCACAACGTCGACAAGTACACCGTCAGCCTGCTGAAGGCGTGGTACGGCGACGCGGCGACGAAGGGGAACGACTACGGCTACAACTGGCTGCCGCGGATCAGCGGCGACCATTCGCACCAGGGCTACTGGCTCGACATGAAGGACGGCAAGATGGAGGGGCTGTTCGTCATGGGACAGAACCCCGCCGTCGGCGCGCCGAACGCCCGTCTCGAGCGCAAGGCGCTCGCGGAACTGCAGTGGCTGGTCGTCCGGGATCTCGTCGAAACCGAGACCGCGAGCTTCTGGTACGACTCGCCCGAAGTCGACCGCGGCGAGCTGCGGCCCGAAGAGATCGGCACCGAAGTGTTCCTGATGCCGGCGGCGGGCCACGCGGAAAAGGAAGGGTCGTTCACCAACACGCAGCGGCTGCTCCAGTGGCACGAGAAGGCTGTCGATCCGCCGGGCGATGCGCGCAGCGAAACCTGGTTCATGTATCACCTCGGCCGCCGGTTGAAGGAGAAGGCGGCGCACGACGATCGTCCCCGCAACGCCGGCCTGCGCGCGCTGACGTGGACCTATCGCGTCCAGGGGGCGATTGGCGAGCCGGTCGTCGAAGAGGTGCTTCAGGAGATCAACGGCCGCACCGTGCGCGACGGGGCGTTGCTCGACGGCTATCTCGCGCTGAAGGCCGATGGATCGACGGCGTGCGGGTGCTGGATTTATTCCGGCGTGTTCCCGGCGCCGGATCAGAACCGCGCGCACGACCGCGCGTCGCGCGATCAGCTCGGCCACGGCTGGGGATACGCGTGGCCGTCGGACCGCCGCATCATGTACAACCGCGCGTCGGCCAGACCGGATGGCAAGCCGTGGAGCGAGCGGAAAAAGCTGGTCTGGTGGGACGGCCGGGCGCGCAAGTGGACCGGCAACGACGTGCCCGACTTCACCGCGAACAAACGCCCCGATTACCGTCCGCCCGACGGTGCCGAAGGGGACGCGGCGCTCGCCGGCGATCGCCCGTTCATCATGCACGCCGACGGCGTGTCGTGGATCTGGGTGCCGACAGGCCTGCGCGACGGCCCGATCCCGACGTACTACGAGCCGCTCGAATCCCCGTTCCGCAACCGGCTGTATCCGTCGCACGAGTCGAACCCGCCGGCCCATCGCCTCGAGCGTCCGGACAACCCGTACGCCGCGACCGGCGACCATCGCTTTCCCCACGTCCTGACGACGTACCGGCTGACCGAGCATCACACGGCGGGAGGGATGAGCCGGTACCTCTCGCATCTGGCGGAGCTGCAGCCCGAGATGTTCGCGGAGATCTCGCCGCAGCTCGCCGCGGACCTGCGCGTGACCACCGGCGACTGGGTGACGATCGCCTCGCCGCGCGGCGTGATCGAGGCGCGCGCGCTGGTCACGTCGCGCATCCCGCCGCTCCAGGTGGACGGCCGGACGGTGCACCAGGTCGGCCT
>DASUKM010000002.1:0-102130 GCA_036278735.1 Vicinamibacterales bacterium | reverse complement strand
GAGCCACGCGGCGGGCGCGAGGCGGCGGCGCGGCGAGCGCGCGAGCGTGTAGGGGAGTCCGAGGGGCTGACATGAATCGGCCGGCGAGCGAGCGCCGCGAGCGAGCCACGCGGCGGGCGCGAGGCGGCGGCGCGGCGAGCGCGCGAGCGTGTAGGGGAGTCCGAGGGGCGAAGCCCCTCGGTTGAGAATGGTCAAGCGCAGCGGCAAGGCGTACTACATGATCAGCGCGGTGGCGCAGAAGTACAGCATCCACCCGCAGACGCTGCGCCTGTACGAGCGCGAGGGGCTGTTGAAGCCGTCGCGCACCGAAGGGAACACCCGCCTGTATTCGGAGGAGGATCTCGAGCGGCTCGAGACGATCCTCTCGCTCACGCGCGACCTCGGCGTGAACCTCGCCGGCGTCGAGATCATCCTGAACATGCGTTCGAAGATGGAGCAGATGCAGCGCGAGGTGAACGAGTTCATCGAGTACGTCAAGCACGAGCTCGCGCGCGGCCTCGGCGATTGGGAACAGCGCCTCAGCACGGCGCTCGTCAAATCGATGCCGACCGACCTCGTGCCTGCCCCGCCGTCCCTCGAAGGAGATGCGCGCGAGCAAGGCAAGTGAGTGCGCCGCGGCGTCGCGACAGTGTTACAATCGGCGGCGGTTCTCGTCGCCTCGCCTGAGGCGAACATCCCACGCCTCCATGTGCACGCTCTGTGATGATACCGGCTGGAAGCCCGTCGTCCTCGACGGCGTGCGGCGCGTCGTGCGCTGCGACTGCTGGCGCGAAGGGCTGACGGCGCGGGCGCTCGACGTCGCTCGCATCCCGCCGCGCTACCGGCGCTGCGAAATCGAAACGTTCGTCGGGTATCCCAACGAGCGCCTGCTCGCGGCCGTCCGGCGCGCGACACGGTTCGTCGATGAGTTCCCGAATGCCGCCAAGGGGCTGTGCCTGATCGGACCGCCCGGCATCGGCAAGACGCATCTCGCCGTGGCGGTGCTGCGGCGCGTCATCCTGACCCGCGGCGCGCGCGGGCTGTTCTACGACACGCGCGATCTGCTGCGCCTCATCCGGAGCACCTACAACCCCACCGTCAAGACGGCCGAGATGGACATCCTGCGGCCCGTCATGGAGGCCGATCTGCTCGTGCTCGACGACCTCGGGTCCGAAAAGACCTCCGAGTGGGTCGAGGAGACGATGAACCTGATCGTCAACACGCGCTACAACGAGCGCCGCCATACGATCTTCACGTCGAACTTCGAGGACACGCCAGACGACGCCGATCCCGACTGCCTGAAGGCGCGGATCGGCTTCCGGATTCACTCGCGGCTGCACGAGATGTGCGAGTTCCTCGAGTACGATGGCGCCGATTACCGGCATCTGCCGCCCAATGGCGGCGTCGACGATCTGGTCGCCATGTGGAAGCTGCGGCCGAGCCGGTCCGCCCGCACGCTGCCGGCGCGCGCCAAGGGGCCGATCCGCGCGCAGCTCAAGCCGCCGCGCGAGCTGGGCTGGACGGGCGGCAAAGCCGGGAACTGATCTGGCGCCGATGCTCGGGCTCTACCTCCACATTCCGTTCTGTTCGTCCATCTGCCCTTACTGCAACTTCAATCGCGGGCTGTACGACGCCGCGCTGAAAACGCGCTACGTCGACGCGATCGAGACCGAGATCCGGCGCATCGGCGGCCGCCCGGCGGCAGATACGATGTTTTTCGGCGGCGGCACGCCGTCGCTGCTCGAGCCCGCCGACGTGCGGCGTCTGATCGAGGCGTGCCGGCAGCAGTTCGCGATGAGCGGTTGTGTCGAAATCACGCTCGAGACCAATCCCGAAACGGTGGATCGGGCGCGGCTCGACGGGTTCCGCGCGGTGGGCGTGAACCGTCTCAGCTTCGGCGTCCAGTCGTTCGCCGACGCCGAGCTCGCGCGGCTCGGCCGGATGCATTCCGCCGAGCGGGCGCGCCGCGTCGTGCGCGAAGCACGGGCGGCCGGATTCGACGACATCAGCCTCGATCTGATGATGTGGCTCCCCGAGCAGACGATCGCCGCCTGGCTCGACACCGTCGAGGCGCTGATCGACGCCGGCCCCGATCACGCGTCGCTGTATCTGCTGGAGCTGTACCCCAACGCGCCTTTGCGTGAAGAGATGGCGCGCGCCCGGTGGTCGGTCGCGCCCGACGACGACGCGGCGGAGATGTACCTGCGTGCGTTCGAACGGCTCGACGCGGCGGGATACGAACAGTACGAAATCTCCAACGTCGCGCGCCCGGGCCGCCAGTCGCGGCACAACCTGAAGTACTGGAGCGACGGCGAGTGGCTCGGGTTCGGGTGTGGCGCCCATTCGACGCGCCACGGCGCGCGCTGGAAGAACATCGCCTCGACCGAAGAGTACGTGGCACGGCTGGCGGCCGGCGGCGATCCGGAAGGGGAACGGCGGATTCTGACCCCCGACGAGCGAGTGGAGGAGGCCCTCTTCACCGGACTGCGTCTGTCCGCCGGGGTCGACATCGAGGCGGTCGGAGCGCGGTACGGCTGTGACGTGTGGGGCAGGTTTGGCGACGCGCTGCAGCCGTTCATCGAGCAGGGGCTGCTCGAACGGCAGGGATCGCGGCTGCGCCTGCCTCGTCCGGGCATGCTGCTGGCGAACGAGATCATGAGTGTGTTCGTGTGATAGAGTGTGCGTTTTCCGGTCGCCCAAGGAGGAAGCGAATGCGGTCGACGTGCCTGCCGGCCCCCAAGAGCCGGCGCTCTCTTCTCACAGCAGGTTTCGCGCTGGCGCTCGCGCTGGCGCCCGCCGGGGCATGGGCCCAGAACCCCCCGAGCCCTCAGCAGCCGCCGGCGCAGCAGACGCCGCCGGCCCAGCAGCCTCAGAACCCCCAGACCCCGGCGGCGCAGAATCCGCCGGCACAGCCTGCACAACCGGCGCAGCAGGCTGCCGCGCCAGGGCGGATGTTCACGGGGCCAGCCGGCGTCATCTTCAATCCGATCAAGCCGGACCACACGGCGGACTTCGAAATGGTCATGGGGCGCGTCAAAGAAGCGCTCGCCAAGAGCCCCGATCCGAAGCGCAAGGCGCAGGCCGCCGGCTGGAAAGTGTTCAAGGCCGCCGAGCCCTTCAACGGCAACGTGCTCTATCTGTTCGTGATCGATCCGACCGTGCAGGACGAGGATTACACGATTTCGAAAATCCTCGCCGAAGCGTTTCCGAGCGAAGTCCAAGACCTCTGGAAGAAGTTCGTCGACTGCTACGCGGGCGGGCAGAACATGATCAACCTGCAACTGATCGCCAACATGGCGACCACGGCGCCCGCGGGGGGCGGCCAGTAGCCCGCCGCCTCAGAACTTCAGATTGATTCCGGCATAGAACCGCTGCGGGTGCGGGTAGCGCGGGTTCCCCTTCAGGGTGAACACGCGATAGTCCAGCCGCAGCCGCAGCGGTCCGGCCAGCGACATCTTCACCCCCCCGCCCACGTTCACGCCGACGTTCGTCACCGACTCCAGGTCCAGCGTTTCGCGGTACGCGCCTCCGCCCAGCGTGCCGTAGAACTGCATCCCGGCAATCGGGATCGGCGTCTGGAGCAGGCCGTTGAACATGAACGTGTGGAGCGCGGGGGCCCCGCGCGTCAGGTCTTCGTTCGTGTCGGCGTATTCGAACTCGAAGCCGACGACCAGCAGGCCCGCCCCGATCGCGAACCCCTTGACGGGCCGGTTGGCGGGAGACGTGTTGACGCCGACGAACCCGGTGATGTCGGCGCTGGCGCGCCACGGACACCCGAGGAGCGTCGCGACGGTGACGGCGGCAATCAGGGCACCACGCACGCGCATGTCCGCATGGTACTCCGTTCCGCCGCGTTTTGCCTTCCGGCCGCGCGCCCTGATACATTCGCTGCGATGGATTTCCGCCCCACCGAGGAGCAGACGCTGCTGCGCCGGACCGTCCGCGAGTTCGCGGAGGCGGAATTGCGCCCGCACGTGATGGAGTGGGACGAAGCGCAGCACTTCCCGATGGAGCTGTTGCCGAAGCTCGGCGCCCTCGGGCTGCTCGGCATTCAGTTTCCCGAGGAGTTCGGCGGCGCGGCGATGTCGCCGGTCGACTACTGCATCTGCATCGAAGAACTGGCGCGCGTGTGCCCGGCGATCGCGCTGTCGGTGGCGGCGCACAACGGACTCTGCACGGCGCACCTGGCGATGTTCGGCAGCGCGGATCAGCAACGCACGTATCTGCCCCGGCTGGTGACCGGCCAGGTCCTCGGCGCGTGGGGGCTGACGGAGGCGGGCGCGGGCAGCGACGCGGCCGCGATGCGGACCGCGGCCGTCCGGCAGGGCGACGACTGGGTCATCAATGGCTCGAAGAACTTCATCACGCACGGCCGCATCGGCGGCGTGATGGTGGCGATGGCGGTCACGGATCGATCGCGCGGCCACCGCGGCATTTCAGCGTTCGTCATCGAGCGCGGCACCCCCGGCATGGCCGCCGGCAAGAAGGAGAACAAGCTCGGGATGCGCGCGAGCGACACGAGCGAGGTCGTCTTCGAGGACTGCCGCGTGCCCGCCACCCAGATGGTCGGGGAAGAGGGGCAGGGCTTCATCAACACGCTTCAAGTCCTCGACGCGGGGCGGATCGGCATCGCGGCGCTGGCCGTGGGGCTCGCGCAGGGGGCGTACGAAGCGGCCCGTGATTACGCGCGCGCGCGGCACCAGTTCGGGCAGGCGATTGCCACGTTCCAGGCGATTCAGTGGAAGCTCGCAGACGCGGCCACGCGCATTCAGGCGGCCCGGCTGCTCACGTATCGCGCCGCCTACGCCAAGGCGCAGGGGCGCCGGACCACGCGCGAATCGGCGATGGCCAAGCTGTATGCGAGCGAGGTGGCCGTCAGGATTGCGGAGGACGGCGTCCAGATTCACGGCGGCTACGGCTTCGTGAAGGACTATCCGGCCGAGAAGTATTTCCGCGACGTGAAGCTGCTCACGATTGGCGAGGGCACCAGCGAGATCCAGCGGCTGGTGATTGCGCGGCAGCTGCTGGCATCGTGACGCTCAGCGATCGGGTGCGACAGGGAGACCCGCGCGCCATCGCGCGGGCGATCAGCCTCGTCGAGGACGAGGCCCCGGAAGGGGCCGACCTGATCCGCCGCGTGTTTCCCGACACCGGCCGCGCGTATCTCGTCGGCGTGACCGGCGCCCCCGGCGCGGGCAAGAGCACGCTGGTCGACCGCCTGACCACCGAAATGCGGCGGGCGGGGACCACGGTCGGGATCGTCGCCGTCGACCCCACCAGCCCGTACAGCGGGGGGGCGATCCTGGGCGACCGGGTCCGGATGCAGGCCCACGCGGCGGACGCCGGCGTGTTCATCCGCAGCATGGCGACGCGCGGGCATCTTGGCGGGCTGGCGCGCGCCACCGGCGAAGCCGCGCTCGTGCTCGACGCCGCGGGCAAGCAGATCGTCGTGATTGAAACGGTCGGCGTCGGCCAGGACGAAATCGACATCGTCCGCACGGCGGACGTGTCGATCGTCACGCTCGTGCCCGGGGCCGGCGACGACGTGCAGGCGCTCAAAGCGGGGATCATGGAGATTGGCGACATCTTCGTCGTGAACAAGGCGGACCGCGACGGCGCGAACCGGACGGTCGCGTCGATCGAGGCGATGCTGTCGCTGCAGACCTACGCCGAAGGCGAGTGGCGGCCGCCGATCCTGAAGACGGAAGCCACCACCGGCGCCGGGATTCCGGAGCTGCTCGCGGCGATCGACACCTTTCGCCGGCACACGGTCGCGACGCAGGGGCAGCGGCGCCGCGCCCGCGTCGAGTGGAGAGTGCGCGAGCTGCTGGCGCACCGGTTCGTCAGCCACGTGCAGGAGCGGCTGCTCGGGCCTGGAGAGTTCGATCGACTCATGGATCGCGTGGCGGCGCGCGAGATCGATCCGTATACGGTCGTCGACGATATTTTCGGGCGGGCCGTCCGGGTGAAGGGGCAGGCATGAAGGCCTCACTCGACCACATCGGCATCGCCGTCGCGGATCTCGAGCAGGCGCTCGCCTTCTACCGCGACGCGCTCGGCCTCGAGATCGAGGCGCCGGAGGAGGTGCCCTCGCAGCACGTGCGCGTCCGGTTCGTGGAGCTCGGCGGCGCGAAGCTGGAGCTGCTGGAACCGACCGGCGCCGAGTCGACGCTCGCGAAGGCGCTGACCAAGCGGGGACCCGGCCTGCATCACCTCACGCTGCGGGTCGACGACCTGGCCGCCGCGCTCGCGCGGCTGAAGGGGCGCGGCGTGCGGCTCATCGACGACGCGCCGCGGCCGGGGGCGCACGGCTCGCTCGTCGCCTTCATCCATCCGGCAAGTGCCCACGGCGTGCTCGTGGAGCTGATGCAGCCGGCGCCGCCGGACCCGGAGCGGGTGTGATGCGCCTGGGCGACCTCGAGCTGGTCCCGCTGACCGATGGCACCTTCCGCCTCGACGGCGGCGCGATGTTCGGCGTGGTGCCGAAACCGCTGTGGGAGCGCCGCGCGCCGGCCGACGATCGCAACCGCATCGGGATGGCGATGCGTCCCCTGCTGGTGCGCGCCGGGTCGACGCAGCTGATCGTGGATGCCGGCATCGGCGACAAGACGGACGCGAAGAGCGCCGCGATCTATGCCGTGGACCGCACCGACAGCCTCGACGCGAGCCTCGCACGCGCCGGCGGCCGGGCCGACGACATCGACGTCGTGCTCGCCTCGCACCTGCACTTCGACCATGCCGGAGGGTTCACGAAACGGGATCCGGACGGTACGGTGCGGCCGCGGTTTGCGCGGGCGCGGTACGTGATCAGGCGCGGCGAATGGGAGGATGCGACCCATCCGCACGAACGGAACCGCGCCAGCTATCTGCCCGACAATTACGTGCCGCTCGAGGCGGCGGGGGTCGTGGATTTCCTCGACGAGGACGACGTCGTGATCCCGGGGGTGCGCGTCCGCCGTACCGGCGGTCATACGAAGCACCACCAGATCGTGATCGTCGAGAGCGGCGGCCGCACCGCCGTGTTCGCGGCGGATCTCATCCCGACCACCGCGCACGTCGACCTGCCGTGGATCATGGGTTACGACCTCTATCCGATGGAAACCCTCGCGTTCAAGCGGGCGTTCCTGCGCGAGGCGATTGACCGCGAGTACCTGATCTTCTTCGAACACGATCCCGCCGTGGCGGCGGGCTACATCCGCGAGAAGGACCACCGGCCGTACGTCGAACCGGCCTGACCGCGAAGGACGCACTCGTTCATGACGATTCAGATCGGCATCATCGGCGGCAGCGGACTGTACGACATGGCGGAGCTGACGGAGCGCGAGGAGCACCACCTCTCGACGCCCTTCGGCGAGCCGTCGGGCCCGTTCGTGATCGGGACGCTCCGCGGCAAGCGCGTGGCGTTCCTCGCGCGCCACGGCGCCGGCCACCGGCTGCTGCCGTCGGAGCTGAACTTCCGCGCGAACGTCTTCGGCTTCAAGACGCTCGGCGTCGAATACCTCGTATCCGCGAGCGCGGTCGGGAGCCTGAAAGAGGCCTACGCGCCGCTGCACCTCGTCGTGCCGGATCAATTCTTCGATCGGACGAAAGGGCGCGCCTCGACGTTCTTCGGCCATGGCATCGCGGCGCACGTCGGCTTCGCGCATCCGTTCTGCGCGCCGCTGAGCGCGATTGCGTACGACTCGGCGCGGCACACCGGTGCGACGGTCCACCGCGGCGGCACCTACGTGTGCATGGAAGGGCCGCAGTTTTCGACGCTCGCCGAATCGCGGCTCTACCGCTCCTGGGGCATGGACGTCATCGGCATGACGAACCTGCAGGAGGCGAAGCTCGCGCGCGAGGCGGAGATCTGCTACGCGACGCTGGCGCTCGTGACCGATTACGATTGCTGGCACGAAGGGCACGACGAGGTCACCGTCGACATGGTGATCGCCAATCTCACCCAGAACGCGCGAACCGCCCAGCAGGTGATTGCCGAAGCCGTGTCGCGCCTGCCGTTCGAGCGCACCTGCGCATGCGCGCGCGCGCTCGCGACCGCCATCATTACGCGGCCGGACGCGATTCCCGGCACGGTGAAGCGGGATCTGGCGCCGATTATCGGGAAATACGTGAAGTAGGCTTTGGGCTTTAGGCTTTGGGCTTTAGGAATTCTGACGAGATGATCATCGTGACCGGCTCGATCGCGTTCGACTACCTCATGTCGTTTCCCGGCAGGTTCACGGAACACCTCCTGCCGGATCACCTCTCGCGCATCAGTCTCAGCTTCCTCGTCGACTCGATGGACAAGCGGCGCGGCGGATGTGCGCCGAATATCGCGTACACGCTGGCGCTGCTCGGCGAGCGGCCCCGCCTGATGGCGACGGCGGGGCAGGATTTCGACGAGTACCGCCGCTGGCTCGATGCCGCGGGCGTCGATACCTCCCTCGTCAAGGAGGTGGCGGGCAAGTTCACGGCGTCCTTCTTCTGCAGTACCGACCAGGCGAGCAATCAAATCGCGTCGTTCTACACCGGGGCCATGGCCGACGCCGGCGAGCTGTCGTTCCGCACGGCGGGGGCGTGCGATCTCGCCATCGTGTCGCCGAACGACCCCGGCGCCATGCTGCAGTATGCCGACGAATGCCGCGCGCTCGAGATCCCGTTCATCTGGGACCCGGGGCAGCAGTGCGCGCGCATGAACGGCGACGAGCTGCGCGACGGCCTCGAGGGGGCCGCCGTGGTCGTCTGCAACGACTACGAGTTCGAGCTGATGCGGCAGAAGACGGGCCTCGACGAGCAGGGCATCCGCGCGCGCTGCGGCGCCGTCGTGATCACGCGCGGCGAGCACGGGTGCACGATTCTGACCGACGAGCGCACGGACGTGCCCGCGGTTCCCCCCCACCGGATCGTCGATCCGACCGGCGTCGGCGACGCCTTTCGCGGCGGCTTCATGAAGGGCCTGGCGCTCGGGCTCGACCTCGTCACGTGCGGCCGACTCGGCAGCGTGGCGGCGACCTACGCGCTCGAGCATCTCGGGGGGCAGGGGCACGCCTACTCGTGGGAAGAGTTTCGCGACCGTTACACCGCGCACTTTGGAGCCACGACGGTCCTTCCGTAGCCGCGCGCCTTCCCAATCAGGGGACCCGGCGGCCGCCCGCCTCCGCGGGAGGTGAGCCGGCCGGACGCCGATCCGCACGCCGCGGCGTGGAAACGCGCGCGCCTCCCGGGCGGCGGGCGCCCGCACGGTTCGGAACACCGCTTGCACCGCGTCTATCGGCGACGGACCACGCCGGCCGGGGGCAAGCGGCGCGCACCCTCCTCCGGCACGGTCGAGGAGGAATGCGTGATGCGCTGCGCGCGTGTGCTGGCGATGCTCGTCCTCGCGGCCGCTCCGGCCGCGGCCCAGACCGGCGCGCCCCAGGTCCCGCTGTTTCACAGCCGCGCGAATCTCGTCGCCCTCAACGTGTCGGTCGTCGACGCCTCGTCGCACTACGTGAGCGGACTCCAGGCGTCTGACTTCGCCGTGTACGAAGACGGCGTGCCCCAGAAGGTGGAGTTCTTCGAATCGAGCGCCGTTCCGATCGACCTCATCGTGCTGCTCGACACGAGCGCGAGCATGACCGACAAGATGGCCACCGTGCACGAGGCGGCGCTCGGGTTCCTGAGGACGCTGCGGCCGGGCGATCGCGGCGCGGTCGTCGCCTTCAGCGATCACGTCGCGATGCTCCAGGCGCTCACGACCGATCGCGCGGCGCTCGAGACGGCGGTGCTCAGCACCCAGGCGCACGGCGCGACCGCGCTCGACGATGCGATCTACATCGCGCTGAAAGAGTTCGGCCGCACCGCGCGGCAGGCCGGCCAGGTACGCCGGCAGGCGATCGCCGTGCTGTCCGACGGCGAGGACACCGCCAGCCTCGTCGGGTTCGACGACGTGCGCATGCTGGCCCGGCAGACGGGCGTGAGCATTTACCCCATCGGTCTCGAATCGAGCGACGACCTCGAGGCCGCCCTGAAGAACCACGGACACCGGTACTTGAACGAAGCGCAGTTCTCGCTGCAGACGCTGGCGCGCGAGACCGGCGCCGAAGCGTTCTTTCCGGCCGACGCCGGAGACCTGAAAACCATCTACGCCAGGATCGCTTCCGAGCTCGCGAATCAATACTCGATCGGGTACGTCCCCGGGGACAGCCAGCTCGACGGCCGCTTCCGTCGCGTCGTCGTGCAGGTGGTCTCGCGTCCGCGCGTCACCTCGAGGACCCGGTTGGGGTACGTCGCGAGCAGCGCGCCGGCCACGGTCGCCGAGTCGCGCGGACGATCGCGATAACGTCTCCGGCCAGCTTCCCGGAACCCCAAAACCACACCGTGCATCGTCCGGTGGTGGCAGAATGACAGGATGTCTGGTCTGGCGCGCCTGCTCGTGGCCGCCCTGTTCGTGTGGCTCGCGGCCCTGTTGTGGGCCCCCGTGGCGGTGGCCTCTTCCGATCAGGCAATCGCGACGGCCGGTGCGTTGGTGTACGCCGCGGCGGGTTTCGTGTGCCACCAGCGGCCGGAACGCTCGTTCGCGCTGGCGGGGCGGACGCTGCCCGTGTGCGCGCGCTGTGCCGGACTCTATGCGTCGGCGATGATCGGCGGCATGCTGGCGCTGGCGTTTGCGCGCGACGCGGCGTCGAGCCGCCAGACACGACTGCTGTTGGCGGCGGCCGCGATCCCCACCGTGTTCACCGTCGCGGTCGAACGGGCGGGATGGATGTATCCGTCGAATCTGGCGCGAGCGATCGCCGCGATTCCGCTCGGGTGTGCGGCGGCGTGGGTCGTGATTGGCCTGATGGTCGAGCCCCGTCCGATCCGGACCCGGATCTGATCCCTGGAAGCGGGCAGCTGGAGGCTGGAGGCTGCCCCTCTGCTATCATCACAGGCTGATGAGTCCAAAATCGACCGCCGCCGAGCGTCCCCGCGTGGCCGCCGAGCCTGGCACGCTCGCGCTCGTGTGCGTCGCCGGATGGTTGATTCCCGGGGCCGGCCATCTCTGGCTGGGGCGTCGCTCCAAGGGCATCGTCTTTCTGATCGTCCTCTCGGCGATGTTCGTCGTCGGGCTGTGGCTGGAAGGGCGGCTCTTTCCGCTGCAGCTTTCGGAGCCGCTCGTGTTCCTCGGCGCGCTTGCGGATCGTGGGCTCGGGCTGCCGTTCGGGCTCGCGCATCTCCTGGACCTGGGCGCCGGTACGGTGACCGCCGCCGGCTACGAGTACGGCAACACGTTCCTGATGGTGGCGGGTCTGTTGAATTTTCTGGTGATCCTCGACGCCTTCGACATCGCGGCGGGGCGGAAGTGACGAGCCACTTCCTCCTGATGGTCCTGTTCGCGCTGCTCGTGTCGATCGTCTTTGCCGTGCTCCTGCGCGATACGCCGCGCGAACAGGCGCGGACCGGCGGCGTGATGTTCGGCGCGTTCATCGTGACGGCGCTCGTGCTCGGCTGGCTCATGTATCCGTTCCCGCTGTGACGCGCCTCTGGTTGTGGGGGCCGGCCGTCGTCCAGATGGCGATCATCTTCATGGCCTCCTCGATTCCCAATCTGAGCGCGCTGCCCGGCGGCATGTCCGACAAGACCGGCCACGGGATTGGTTATGCGATTCTCGGGGCCCTCGTGCTCCGCGCGCTCGCGCGCGGGCGGTGGCGCGGCGTCACCTGGCGCGCGGTGCTGTTGACCATCCTGATCGCGACGGTCTACGGGATCACCGACGAATTCCACCAGGCGTTCGTGCCGGGCCGGACCCCCGACGTGCACGACGTGGTCGCCGACGCGACCGGCGCCGCGCTCGCCGCCTGTGCGGCGGGGCTGTGGGGTATACTCGACACCGGGCGCAAGCGGCCCTCTGCAGACCGCGATCATGACGTTTGACAATCTTCTGCTCGAGCGCGACGGTGCCGTCGCGATCCTCACCATCAATCGGCCCAGGGTTCTCAACGCGCTGAACAGCCAGACGCTCGACGAGCTGCGACAGGCGATCCTCGCCCTCGCGCACGACGAGGGCGTCAGAGCAGTCGTGCTGACGGGGGCGGGCGACAAGGCGTTCGTCGCCGGGGCGGACATCGGCGAGCTGGCGGTCCAGACGCCGGCGGCGGGGCGCGAGCACGCGCGCCGCGGTCAGCACGTGCTCGATCTGATCGAGCATATGGGAAAGCCCGTGATTGCGGCGATCAACGGCTATGCGCTCGGCGGCGGGTGCGAGCTGGCGATGGCCTGCACGCTGCGTGTCGCGTCGGAGACGGCCCGGCTGGGTCAGCCGGAAATCAATCTCGGGATCATTCCGGGTTTTGCCGGGACGCAGCGCCTCACGCGGCTGGTGGGCAAGGGGCGCGCCCTCGAACTGCTGTTGACCGGCGATCCGGTCCCCGCGCCGGAAGCGCACCGTCTCGGGCTCGTCAACCGGGTCGTGCCCGCGCCAGAGTTGCGCACCGAGGCGTTGAAGCTGGCCGCGACGCTCGCCGCGAAGGCGCCGATCGCGGTGCGCTACATCCTCGAGGCGGTCAACCAGGGGGCTGACATGCCGCTTGGGCAGGCGCAGGTGTTCGAAGCGACCCTGTTCGGCCTCGTCGCGAGCACGGACGACATGCGCGAAGGCACCCGTGCGTTTCTCGAAAAGCGCGCCCCCGCGTTCACGGGTCGCTGAGCGATGCGGCACGCAGGCGAGGCGGCGGCGCCCGGCGACGCGTCCTCCTTCCGCTTTGCGGTCGTCGTCGCGCGCTTCAATGCGTTCGTGACCGATCGACTGCGCGACGGCGCGGTGGCGGCGCTGCGCGAGGCCGGCGCCCGCGCCGACGCGGTCGACGTGCTCGCGGTGCCCGGGGCGTTCGAAATTCCGCAGGCGGCCCGGGCCGCCGCGGCGACCGGCCGGTACGACGCGGTCGTCTGTCTCGGCTGCCTCATCCGCGGCGCGACCCCGCATTTCGATTACATCGCATCGGCGGCCGCGCACGGCATCACCGCTGTCGCGACCGCCACCGGCATCCCGTGCGCCTTTGGCGTCCTCACGACCGACACCCGCGAACAGGCGCTCGAACGCGCGGGCGACGGTCCGGACAACAAGGGTCGCGAAGCGGCCGCGGCCGCCATCGAGATGGCCGCGCTGTGTCGCGCGATGGGCCGTCCGTCCGGGATCCGCGCATGACCGCGCTCGACGGCGTCGCGCGGCACGCGGCGCGCGAAGCGGCGCTGCAGATGCTGTATCAGTGGGAAGTCGGCCGCGCCAGCGCCGAGGAAGCGTTCGCCACGTACTGGCCGTCGCGCGATCCCGATGGCGCGGTGCCCGGCGAGGCGCGCGCGTTCGCGAACGGTCTCGTGCGCGCGACGATCGCGCACGTGGCCGAGGCCGACGGCCTCATCGCGGCGCACGCACGCAACTGGCGGCTGGAACGGATGGCCGTGATCGACAGGCTGGTGCTGCGGCTCGGGATTGCCGAGCTGCTGGCCGACCCGGCGACGCCCGCGACCGTGGTCATCAACGAAGCCCTGGAACTCGCGCGCACGTTCAGCGGCGAGGAGCCGGTGCCGTTCATCAACGGGGTTCTCGACGCCGTTCGGAAGACGCTGAAGCGCGCATGACAGACGACCACGAGTCCGACCTGCTGCGGCAGCGCCGCGCCAATTTCGACGAGCTGATCCGCCTCGGCGTCGATCCGTACCCGCACGCGTTCGCGCGCACACACACGATTCAGGCGCTCGTCGAGGCCTACAGCCCGCGACATGCCGAGGCGCTCGAGGCGGAGCGCATCGAGACGACGACGGCCGGCCGGATCGTGGCGATCCGCAGTTTCGGCAAAGCGAATTTCCTGGTGCTGGCCGACGGCGTCGCCGCCATTCAGGTCTATCTGCGGAAGGACGCGCTCAGCGAACGCGATTTCGCGGTGCTGAAGCTGCTCGATTTCGGCGACTTCGTCGGTGTCGCGGGGCATCTGTTCCGGACGAAGACGAACGAGCTGACGATCTGGGCCTCGCGTCTGGAGTTCCTGGCCAAGTGCTTCGTTCCGCTGCCCGAAAAGTGGCACGGCCTCCAGGACATCGAGATCCGGTATCGCCAGCGGTACCTCGACCTCATCGTCAATCCGGACGCGCGGCGGGTGTTCGAGGTGCGCAGCCGCGTCCTCGCGGCGCTCAGGCGCTTTCTGGACGCGCGCGGGTATCTGGAGGTCGAGACGCCGATGATGCAGCCGATCGCCGGGGGGGCGCTCGCGCGGCCGTTCGTCACGCACCACAACGCGCTCGACCTCACGCTGTTCCTGCGCATCGCGCCGGAGCTGTATCTGAAGCGGCTGGTCGTCGGCGGGATCGAGCGGGTCTACGAGATCAACCGGAACTTCCGCAACGAGGGGATCTCGACCCAGCACAATCCCGAGTTCACGATGCTCGAGTTTTATCAGGCGTACAGCGAATACGGCGAGCTGATGGCGATGACCGAGGAGATGCTGTCGGAGGTGGCCCGGGCCGCCGTGGGGACGGATCGGATCCGCTTCGGCGCGCACGACATCTCCCTCGCGCCGCCGTATCGCCGCGTCTCGCTCCGCGAGGGGGCGGCGGTTTCGGCCGCGGCCCGCCTCGGGGCGCCGGTCGCCCACGGCGACCTGCGCGATCGCGATCGCGCGGCGGACGTCGCGCGGCGGCTCGGGCTCGAGCTCCAGCCCGCATGGGGCGCCGGCAAAATCGCCGCCGAGATCTTCGAGCGGCTCAACGAGGACAGCCTGATCCAGCCGACGTTCGTCTACGATTTTCCGACGGAGGTCTCGCCGCTCTCCAAGCAGAAGCCGGACGATCCCGAGACGGTGGAGCGCTTCGAGCTGTACATCGGCGGCTTCGAGGTCGCCAACGCCTTCAGCGAGCTGAACGATCCCGTCGAGCAGCGGCGCCGGTTCGAGGCCCAGTTCGCCGCGAAGGCCGCGGGCGACCAGGAGGCGCACGCGATGGACGAGGACTATCTCCGGGCGCTCGAGTACGGCCTGCCCCCCACCGGCGGGGAGGGGGTCGGGATCGATCGCCTCGTGATGCTGCTGACCAACAGCCCCTCGATTCGCGACGTGATCCTCTTTCCGCTGATGCGTCCGCGCGCCTGAAGATGGCCGTGCCTTTCGAACTGTTCGTCGCCACGCGCTACCTGCTCGCGCGCCGCAAGCAGGCGTTCATCTCGCTGATCTCGCTGATTTCCGGCCTGGGGGTCATGGTGGGGGTGATGGCGCTCCTCATCGCGCTCGCGCTGATGACGGGGCTGCAGGGCGAGTTGCGCGACCGGCTGGTCGGCGCGACCGCGCACGTGTATGTGTTCAAGACCGGCGACGGCCTGACGGACTATCCCGCCGAGGTTCGCAAGCTGCGCTCGGTGCCGCACGTCGTCGGCGCGGCGCCCGCCATCCTCGACAAGGCGATCGCCGAGAGCGCGAAGGGGACCCCCGCCTTCATCACCGTCAAGGGGATCGATCCGGGGCTCGAACCGAGCGTGACCGACATCCGGAAAGCGATGATCGCGGGCAGTCTCGCCGGGCTGCGCGCCGGCCCGGACCAGATGGATGGAATCGTGCTCGGCAAGGATCTCGCCGCCTCGCTCGGCGTGCAGGTGGGGGACAGCGCCCGGCTGCTCACGCCCGAAGGCACGCTCTCGCCGCTCGGGCTCATGCCCCGGACCCGCACCTTCGAGGTGGCCGGGATCTTTCAGCTCGGGCTGTACGAATTCGACAGCGAATACGGCTTCGTCGATCTCCACGTGGCCGAGCGGCTGTTCGACAAGGACAAGCCCGACTTCATCCAGCTCCGCCTCGACGACCTGTTCAGGGCGCGGGGGGTCGCCGATGCGATCCCGGTGCGTCTGGGATCCGACTACGTCGCGCAGGACTGGGCCGATCTGAACAAGTCGCTGTTCTCGGCGCTCTGGCTCGAGAAAATGGCCATCTCGATCACCATCGGCTTGATCGTGATGGTCGCGGCGCTCAACATCATCGCGTCGCTCGTCCTGCTCGTGATGGAGAAGAGCCGCGACATCGCCATCCTCAAGACGATGGGGGCGTCGGCGGGGAGCATCCGCCGCATCTTCGTGCTGCAGGGACTCATCATCGGACTGGCCGGCACGGCGGCCGGCGCCGTGGCCGGCACCGTCCTGATTGAGGTGCTCGATCGGTACAGGCTGATTCACGTCCCGGTCGACGTCTATCAGATTTCGTACGTGCCGTTCACGCTGCTGCCGCTCGACTTCGCCGTCGTGGTCGGGACGGCCATCTTGATCTGCTTCGTCGCCACCATCTACCCGTCGCGCCAGGCCGCCCGGCTGGATCCGGCACAGGCGCTCAGGTACCAGTGAGCGCGTTCATCGAGGTCGCCGGTCTCGACAAGACGTACGCGGTCGGCGCCACGCGGCTGACGGTCCTGCGCGGCCTGTCGCTGTCGGTCGCCGCCGGAGAGATGGTGGCGATCGTGGGGGCGTCCGGCGTCGGCAAGAGCACGCTGCTGCACGTGCTTGGGGGCCTCGACCCGATCGATACCGGCACGATCCGCATCGGCGACGCCGACCTGACGACCATGCGTCCGGAGGCGGTCGTCGCGTTCCGGAACCGGCAGATCGGGTTCGTGTTCCAGTTCCATCACCTGCTGCCGGAATTCACCGCGCTCGAGAACACCGGGATGCCGATGCGCATCGCGCGGCTTCCGGCGGAGACGCGCGAGGCCCGGGCGCGCGATCTGCTCGCCCGCGTCGGGCTCGCCGAGCGGTTGTATCACCGGCCGGGCATGCTGTCGGGGGGCGAGCAGCAGCGTGTCGCGATCGCCCGGGCGCTGGTGATGGGGCCGGCCGTGCTCCTGGCCGATGAACCCACGGGCGATCTCGACGAGCAGACCGCCGACACGCTTCATGGACTCCTCAACGAGATGCACCGTGAGCGCGGGCTGACGTCGATCATCGCGACGCACAACCCGCGGCTCGCGGCCGCGTGCGATCGCGTGCTCCGGCTCGAACAAGGGCAGCTGCGGGAAGAGCGCTGACCCCTCGGCGCGCCGCCCGTGCGGGTCAGGGCGTCATGCCCTGACGGATGATGCCGGCGTGGTGCGCGCGTCAGGCGACGCGGGCCGATACCCCGGGCCCTGCCACGCACCGGACGAACGCGCCGTCACGCGTGACCGCGAGCACGCGGCGGTCGACGAGCGTGGTCAGCAGCGTCTGGCACTGACGCGGCTCGATGCCCCACAGCCGCCGCGCCTGGGCGACCGTGAGTTTGAGACCGGGCATTTCGCGATACTCCCCTTCGATCCGCGCGAGCAGCAGGTCGGCTCCCGGCGTCTCCATTCGGTCCTCCTCTGAGAGATCTCCCGATCGAGAAAGCAAACGATGCGCCGACAAAAGGCGTGGAATCGGCGGAAGTTTGGCAGTGTGCGGCAGAAGTCCTCGGATCCGTAGACTTTTGTTCGCGGACTTGCAGGATTGTGGTGGTCTTTTCCCGCGCCGCCGGCACTCGCCGGAACGCGCCGATCCTCCGACTTAAATCTGCCGGACGGGTACTTATCCCCGTGGATTTCTCGCCCGATGCCGCCGGAAATTCTCGTCGGGCGCGGAGTATTCCCGTCGTCGCGCGCGAAAGGCGTCCATGGTCGCGACTTTGCACAAGGGGACGCCGCAATCATCAGTGAGCATCGGCGCCCGCGACCGCAAGCGATGGCGGGCGGTGATCGTCCTGGCGGCGCAACCCCGCGCCGCGGCCGATGCGCGATGCAACGACGACTCGCCGCTGACGCGCGACGACACGAGGGCTGTGCATGGTGCGGGGACATGGGTTTGGCGATCGACGGCAGAGCACGCGCTTCGACGTGCTCGGGCGACTCGCGGTGTCGGTGCTGTCGACGGAGTCGCTGCGGCTCGTGAATCTCGGAACGGTGGGCGCGCTGGTGGAAGGCGCGGTGCCGCTGCTGCTCGAAACGCTGCACACGATGCGCATCGTGTACGAAGAGGACGTGAGCGACGTCACGGTGCGGGTCCGGCGGGTCACGCCGATCGCCGCCGCCCCCTTGCCGCCACGGTACGTGATGGCGCTGGAATTCGTGCGCTTGTCGCCGGCGGCGCTGGAACTGATCACCAAGCTCGTTGTCGCCTCTGGCGTGGAGAACTGATCCGATGTCGTTTGGATCGCACGAACGCCGCCGTTCGCATCGCGTGCCGGTCGCGGCCCGGTCGGAATTTCTGGTGCCGACCGCCTGGCCGGTGCAGGTGCAGGACATCGGGCTCGGCGGCCTGGCCTTCATTTCGCCGTTTCGCCTGGAGCTCGGTCGCCGCGTGCACGTGTTCGGCACGCTCGCGCAGCACCCCTTCAAAGCGCTGGTGCAGATCTGCTGGTCCACTCCGCGTCGGGGTCGTACCGCCGCCCCGCGCGAGGACTTCGATATCGGCGCGGTCTTCGTCGAATTCACCGGTGATGGCGGCCAGATCCTGAAGCGGTTCCTGACCGAGTCTCCTTCTGCGTGAGGTCCTGTTCATGAATGCACTCGTGGACTTGCCGGTGCTCGTCGGCTCCAGCAAACAGATGACGGAACTCCAGCTGGAGCTGCAGCGCATCGCGCGGTCGGAGGCGAAGGTCCTGATTACCGGCGAGAGCGGCGTCGGCAAGGAGATCGTCGCGCAGATGATTCATGGCTCCAGCCCGCGCGTGCACGGACCCTTCGTGGCCGTCAACTGCGCCGGCCTGCCCGAGACGCTGCTCGAATCGGAGCTGTTCGGACACGTGAAAGGGAGCTTTACCGGCGCGTATCGCGACAAGCCCGGCAAACTCGAGATGGCGCACCAGGGGACGGTCTTCCTCGACGAAGTCGGCGAGATGACGCTGCGGATGCAGGGGCTGCTGCTGCGATTCCTCGAAACGGGAGAACTCCAGAAGGTCGGCGCCGACCGCTCCGGCGGCAAGGTGAACGTCCGCACGATTGCGGCGACCAACCGCGACCTCCGGCGGCTGATCGAGCAGGGGCTCTTCCGCGAGGATCTGTACTACCGCTTGAACGTGATTCACGTGGAGGTGCCGCCGCTGCGCGAACGCCGCGGCGACATTCCGGAGCTGATCGAACACTTCGTCGCCCGGATGCGCGACCGCAGCCATGCCGCGCGCGCGTTCGCGCCCGACGCGATCAAGCTGATGTCCGAGTGCGCGTGGCCCGGCAACGTGCGCGAGCTGGAGAACGCCATCGAGCGGCTGCTGGTGACCTCCACCTCCGAGGTCATCACCGCGCAGGACCTGCCGCCGGAGCTGATCGCGCAGCGCAGCCTGGCGCTGCGCCCGAAACACGAGCGCCGCCGCAGTGTGGCCGACGACCTCTACAAGCGCCTGCTCGAAGGGCGGGAGTCGTTCTGGACGGCGGTGTATCCGCTCTACATGCAGCGCGAAATCACCCGCGCGAACATCCGCGATCTGGTCCGCAAGGGGCTCGAGGAGGCCCGCGGCAACTACAAGGTGGTCGTGCGGCTGTTCAACATCGATCCCGGCGACTACAAGCGATTCCTGAATTTCCTGAGAAAGCACGACTGCCAGCTCCCGTTCAAGGAATACCGCTGACGCGTGCGATCGGAGTGTCCTGCATGACCCAGCATCCTCTCGCGTTCGTCGTGTCCGCCCTGCTCCTGGCCGCGCCCGCCCAGCACGTCACGCCGGCGGTGCCCCAGAGCCTCGCGCCCGCCGCCGCGCAGGCGTCGACGGCGTCGGACCCGGGCGTCACCGTGCCCGGCGACTACGTCATCGGCCCCGACGACGTGCTCGGGATCGTGTTCTGGCGCGACAAGGACCTGTCGGCGGACGTCACCGTCCGGCCGGACGGCAAGATCACGCTGCCGCTGCTCAAGGAGATCCAGGCCGCCGGCCTCACGCCCGCCGAGCTGCACGACGCCGTCATCAGGGAAGCCAAGCGATACGTCGAGAACCCGAACGCCAGCGTGATCGTGCGGCAGATCAACAGCCGCAAGGTCTACATCACGGGAGAAGTGGCGAAGCCCGGCGCCTACGCGCTGAACGCGCCCATGACGGTGATGCAGGTCATCGCGCTCGCGGGCGGGTTGCAGGAGTTCGCGAAATCGAAGGACATCATCGTGCTGCGGACCGAGGCGGGCCGAACCGTCTCGTACCCGTTCAGCTACGACGACGTCATCAAGCACCGGCGCTTCGAGCAGAACATCGTCCTGCGGCCGGGCGACACGGTGGTCGTGCCATGAGCCGGGTCTGGAGCCGGGCGCGCCGCCTGGCGCTCGCGGCCGGGGTGTGCGGCTTCGCCGGAGGCCTCGCCGTGCCCGTCCACGCGCAGGAGGCGCCGCCGACGAAGTTGTTCGACCGGCTGTTCGCGCCGAAGACCGCGGCTGGCGGTGCCTCGATCTCCGTGTTCGAGGGGTCGGACACGATCTCGGGTTCGACCGAGGCGCTCGGGTCGCAGACGCTCGCTGGGGGCACGTTCACGGGGGTGTCCCCATCGATTTCCTATACGCACCCCGGACGGGTGGCTCAGGCCCACGTGTCGGGCGACTCCTCCTTCCGCCGCTATGACGCGAGCGGGGAATCGGCGCTGGTGGGGTTGAACGCGAACGCCGTGGTGCAGGTCGTGAGGAGCCGGACGGGCCTCCGGTTGCAGCAGACGGTCAGCTACGCGCCCTATTACGACTTCCTCGCGGTGTCGCGGTCGGTCCTCGGGTTCGGTCAAGCCCTCTTCGATCAGGATCCGGCGGGCGTGTCGCCCGAGCGCGCCGCCTCGGGCCGGGATGTCACGACGCTGAATACCTCGGCCGATGTGGCGCGTCAACTCACGCGGCGGGTCACGCTGTCGGCGAGGTACGGGCTTCAGATGTATCGATTCGGCGCGTCCGCCACGCCGCTGGAGCGCGAGGGGACGCCGGAGGTCACCGGGCCCGTCGCCAACACCCAGATCCACAGCGCCGCGGTACGACTGAGCCGTCAGGTGGGCCGAAACACGGCGCTGGCGTTGGGTTATGAAACCCGCGTGGCGCTGTCGGCGCAGGGTGGGCGCCCCTCCCGTGTGCAGGACATCGACCTGGGCATCAATCGCGCGCAGATGCTGCGGTTGTCGCGTTACACGAGCATGGATTTCTCGACCGGCAGTTCGATCGTCGAAGTCACGGGCGGGCACCGGCTGTACCTCACCGGACTGGCGCGGGTGCAGCGCGACCTGTCGCGAACCTGGACGGCGGTGCTGACCGGACAGCGCGCCGTGTCGTACCTGGACGGACTCCAGGGGTCCGTGCTCAACGACACCGTCGGGGTGAGCGCGGGCGGCGCCCTTGCGCCGCGGCTCGAGTTGACGATGGGGGCGAGCTACGCGCACGGGCTCATCACCGACTCCGACACCGGCTTCCGGCTGTATTCCGGTTCGGCGCGGCTCCGCGCGCGCGTCACCTCCTACTTCGGCCTGTACGCGGAATGGGCCCAGTACCGGCACGTGTTCGACGCCGGGACGGGTCTGCCGGCAGGCGTGGCGCAGCGACTCGATCGCCGCGGCCTTCGAGTCGGCGTATTGATCAACGCTCCGCTGCAGCGGGAAGCGGGCGAAAGGGGTGAGCGGTGATTCCAGGCAAGACGTACACGCCCGAGGATCTCCTCGCGCTCGTGTGGCGGCGCAGGTGGGTGCTGGTCTTCGCGGTGGTGCTGGGGGCCGCCAGCGGGCTTGCCGTCGGCCGGCTGCTTCCGAATCGCTACGAGTCGGAGACGATGATCATGGTGGTGCCGCAGCGCGTCCCCGAGACGTACGTGCGCTCCACCGTGACGACCCGGATCGAGGATCGCCTCAAGACCATTTACGAGCAGATCCTGAGCCGCGTCCGTCTCGAGCGCATCGTCCACGAGTTCAACCTGTATCCGGCGCTTCGCGCCAAGCTCCCGCTCGACGACGTGATCGATCACATGCGCACGGACATCGACGTCCGGCTGGTGGGCAGCGACAGCTTCCGGGTGGCGTACACCTCCGACGACGCGGTCGTGGCGCAGAAGGTGACCGCGCGTCTCGCGTCGTTGTTCATCGAAGAGAACCTGAAGGACCGCGAGGTGGCCGCAGACGCGACCAGCCAGTTCCTCGACACGCAGCTCGACAGCGCGCGGCGGCGGCTCGAGGACCAGGAGCGGAAGCTCGCCGAGTACAACCGGGCGCACAACGGAGAGCTGCCGTCGCAGCTGGCGTCGAATCAGCAGATGCTGCAGAACACCCAGTTGCAGCTGCAGGCGCTTCAGGACTCGCTCAACCGTGATCGAGATCGGCGCCTGACGCTCGACGGCGAGCTGGCGGAATTGACGGCCGCGGCCCCGTCGGGGGGCGCGCATGCCCCGGTCCCTGCCGCCGCGGCGCCGTCGGGTCCGGACATCCAGACGCAGCTCCAGCAGGCCCGGGCCTCGCTGCAGGAGCTTTCGGCGCGCTACACCGACGCCCATCCGGACGTGCGTCGCGCGCGGGAGCTCGTGAGTGCTCTCGAGCGGCAGGCGGCTGAAGCGGCCGCGGCCGACGATGGGCACGCGGCGGCGGATGCCACGGCCTCGACGACGGTCGCCACCACACGGGCCAACCGGATTCGGGATCTGAAGGAACAGCTGGACCTGACGGAGCGCCAGATCGCGACCAAACAGAACGACGAGCGCCGCCTGCGCGACTCGATGGACGAATTGCGGCGGCGCGTCGACGCCACGCCGCTGCGCGAATCGGAGCTCGCGTCGCTGACGCGCGACTACGACACCGTCAGCCACCTGTACACGAGCCTGCTGTCCAAGAAGGAAGACTCCACGATCGCGGCGAACCTCGAGCGCAAACAAATCGGCGAGCAGTTCCGCGTGCTCGATCCGGCGAGGGTTCCGGATCGGCCGGTCACTCCCAATCGCCGCAGATTGACGGCCGAGGGGGCGGGCGCCGGCCTCGTGCTGGCGCTGGCGCTGATTGCGCTGGCCGAGTACCGCAATCTCGGACTGCGGGACGAAGAGGAGGTCGCCGCCTCGACGGGCCTGGCGGTCGTGGCGGTGATTCCGATGATGGTGCCGTTCGATCCGGCGGGCCGCGCACCAGGGCTCAAACGGCTCCTCGGACCCCGGCCAACCGAGGCAGCGCGCGTCGCGGCGAACGGCCGGTAGACGCCGCGTCACAGAGACAACGGGACGCCAAACATGTACGAACGGTTTTTCGGGCTCAACGAACGGGCGTTCGATCTCACGCCGAATCCGCGATTCCTGTACCTGACGCCACGCCATCGCGAGGCGCTCAGCAACATCCGGTACGGCGTCGAAGGCCGGAAGGGGGTCACGGTCCTGATCGGGGAAGCGGGGACCGGCAAGACGACGCTGCTGCGCGCCGCCCTCGAACAGCAGCAGGGGCGAAGGATCCAGACCGTCACGGTCAGCAACCCGGCGCTGACGCGCATGGAGTTCTTCGAGTTCCTCGCGGCCAGCTTCGAGCTGAGCCCGAACGCGGCGAATTCCAAGAGCCGATTCCTGTTCGAGCTGACCAGGCTCGTGCGGGATCAGCACGAGGCGGGGGTCGTGACGGCCCTGATGATCGACGAGAGCCAGAGCCTGTCGGACGAACTGCTCGAAGAGATTCGGCTGCTGGCCAACATCGAAACGCCCTCGGAAAAGCTCCTGCCCGTCGTGCTCATCGGGCAGCCGGAGCTGGCCGATCGTCTGAATCAGCCGCAGTTGCGACAGTTGAAGCAGCGGGTCGCCCTCAGGTGCGTCCTGACGCCGCTCGACCTCCGCGAGACGGCGGCCTACATCGCGACGCGGCTGCGGATCGCGGGCGGGGAGTGCGCGCGCGTGTTCACCCGCGACGCGGTGGCGACGGTGTTCGAGCGCTCCGGCGGCATCCCTCGGACGATCTCGGTCATCTGCGACAACGCGCTGTTGAACGGCTTCGCCGCCGACCAGCGGCCTGTCGGCCGGGATCTCGTGCTCGAGGTGTGCCGCGACTTCGATCTGCGGCCCACCGCGCGCGACACGACGCTGCAGACGTCGGCGCCGGCCATCATTCCGACCTCTGCCGCGGAGCGGCCGCCGGCAGCGGTCGCCGTCGGGGAGACCAGACCGGCGAACCGGGGACTCTTCGAGTCCTTTTCGCGCCGCCGTCGCTTCTCTTTCTTCTGAGACGCGGAACCCATCGGACATCGACGGTCCGCGGTCGCGGACCGATGGAAACGAGGCGACAGGTGAGTCGGATTGATGAAGTTCTGAAACGGGCGAGTCGCGATGCGGCCCGTGTGGCGCCTGACCAGGCGTCGGCGAAGGCGCTCGTGCCGGCCACGACGCCCGAGGATTTGCGCGACATCGAAGCCGCGTGGAGCTTCGGCGAGACCGACGACGTCGCGCCGGTGTTCGAAGTGGTGCCTCCCGCTGGTGAGGTGGTCGCGGTCGATGCCTTCGCCCGGGCGATCCCGCCCGTGCCGCCGGCTCCACGCCCGGGGATCGCGCCGGCGCCCGATCGAGCGCCGGGCCGGACGTCCAACGGACGTACGGCGACAAGCGATGCCGACCGGGCCGACGTGCTCGTCACCCGCACGTCACGGCTCGACGCCATCGAACAGTACCGGAAGCTCGCGGCGGCCCTCCACGAGGGGCAGAAGGAGCATGGGATCCGCACCGTGCTGTGCACGAGCGCCCTCGTCGAGGAAGGGAAAACGGTGACCGCCTGCAATCTCGCGCTGACGCTGAGCGCGTCCTACAACCGGCGGGTGCTGCTCATCGACGGCGACCTGCGGCGGCCGCAGCTTCACGGCGTCTTCGGCCTCGGCAACGAGACAGGCCTGCGCGACGCCCTGACGGCCACCCAGGACGGCAAGCTGCGGATCCAGAACGTGAACCCCAATCTCGCGGTCCTGACCGCCGGGTCGGCATCCTCCGACCCGATGGGCGGTTTGACGTCCGACCGGCTGCGCCACGTCATCGCCGAGGCAAGCGAACGCTTCGACTGGGTGATCATCGACACGCCGCCCGTGTTGATTCTGCCGGACGCGCGTGTCCTCGTCACGATGGTGGACACCGTCCTGCTGGTCGTGCGCGCCGGCACGACGCCGTTTCGGACGGTCTTGCGGGCGGTCGACGTCATCAAGCGGGAACGGGTGTTCGGCGTGGTGTTGAACAGGGCGGACACGATGGAGGCAGGCTACGGCGCTTATGAGTACTACGCGGCGCCGCACACCGCCTGAGGACAAGGCCGATGGCGTTATTGCTCAACCAGCGTGTGACGTGGCGAACGGCGACGCTGATTGCGTGCGAGAGCTGCCTGATTGCGGGCGCGGTCGGCGTCAGCGCCGACTGGTGGCGGCCGGGTAGCCTCGAGACGGCTCCGCTCCTTGGAAAGGCGCTGCTCGTGGCGGCGGTGTGTCAGTTGAGCCTGTATTACGGGGATCTCTACGACCTGCGGCGCATCGCGACCTGGCGCGAGTTCTTCTCGCGCCTGCTCCAATCGCTGGGCGCGGCGGCGCTGGTCCTGGGCACGGTCTACGCGGTCGCGCCGGGACTGGTGCTGGCGACCGGCGTGTTTGCCACCGCCGTCGCGCTCGTGATCACGGCGGTCACCGGATGGCGCCTCGTGTTCGACTGGGTCTCGCGTCACCTCGGACCGCGCGAACGGCTGTTGATCGTCGGCACGAGTCCGGCGGCCGTCACCCTCGCGCGGGAATTGTACGAGCGGAAGGAGCTCGGCGTCGAACTGGTCGGGTTCGTCCACCCCGACCCGGCGATGGTGGGCATGCCGGTCATCAACCCGGGGGTGATCGGCACGATCGACGACATCCCCCGCATCGTGCACGAACGCCGGATCCACCGCGTCGTGGTGAGCCTGGCGGACGCGCGCGGCCAGCTGCCGATGCAGCGTCTGCTCGACGTCAAACTGCGCGGCTCGGTGGCCTTCGATCACCTCGCGTCCGTGTACGAGGAGTACACGGGCAAGATCGCGGTCGAGAATCTGCGTCCGAGCTGGCTGATCTTTTCGAGCGGCTTCCGGCGCCGCTCCTTCCTGATGGCCCTCAAGCGCGCGATCGACATCGTCGCGGGGGCGGCGGGTCTGATCCTGCTGGCGCCGCTCATGGCCGTCGTCGCGGTCCTCGTCAAGCTGTCCTCGCGCGGACCGGCGCTGTATCACCAGGAACGCGTGGGACGGGACGGGCGTGTCTTCACCGTTCACAAGTTCCGATCCATGCGGGCCGACGCCGAGAGCGCCACGGGCGCGGTCTGGGCGCGCGCCAACGACGATCGCGTCTTCCCGCTCGGGCGCCTGATGCGCAAGACCCGCCTGGACGAACTGCCGCAGCTCTTCAACGTGCTGACCGGCGACATGAGCCTCGTCGGCCCGCGGCCGGAGCGCCCTCAATTCGTCAGCCAGTTGACCGAGCAGATTCCGTTCTACGGACAGCGTCACGTCGTCAAGCCCGGACTCACTGGATGGGCGCAGGTGCGCTACACGTACGGCGCGAGCGTCGAAGACGCGATGCAGAAGCTGCAGTACGACCTGTTCTACATCAAGAACCTCTCGCTTGCGCTCGATCTCTACATCGCGCTGAAGACGATCAAGATCGTCCTGCTGCGGCGCGGGGCACAGTAGATGGAGTCGCTGAAGCGGCCCGTCGTCAACGCGCTCACGTTCGACGTCGAGGATTACTTCCAGGTGAGCGCGTTCGATCGCGTGCTGCCACGGTCCCGCTGGAAGGGATGCGAGGCGCGCGTCGAGCACAACATGGACGCGCTGCTGGCGCTGCTCGACGAGGTCCGGGTGAAGGCGACGTTCTTCGTCCTCGGCTGGGTCGCCGAGCAGCATCCGGCGCTGGTGCGGCGAATCGCCGCCGGCGGGCACGAGATCGCGTCGCACGGCTTCGGACACCGGCTCGTGTACGAGCTCACGCCGGAGGCGTTTCGCGAGGACCTTCGGCGCGCGCGGTGGGCGATCGAGGCGGCCGGCGGCGGCCCCGTCGTCGGGTATCGGGCCCCCAGCTACTCGATCACGAAACGCTCGCTGTGGGCGCTCGACGTCCTCGTCGAAGAGGGATTCCTCTACGACGCCAGCGTGTTTCCGATCCGGCACGACCGCTACGGCATTCCGGACGCGCCGCGCCATCCCTACGTCATCGATCGGCCGGCTGGCCGGATCTGGGAGGTGCCCCCGTCGACGGTCCGCTGGCTGGGCGCGAATCTGCCGGTCGCCGGCGGCGGCTATTTCCGCCTGCTGCCATACCAGTGGACCCGCTGGGGCATTGCGTACTTGAACCAGCACGAAGAGCGCCCGGCCGTCTTCTATCTCCATCCCTGGGAGTTCGATCCGGAGCAGCCGCGGCTGCCCGCCGGGTTGGTCGCCCGATTCCGCCATTATCACAACCTTGACAAGACGGCCGGTCGGCTGCGCCGGCTGCTCGGCGACTTCCGCTGGGCGCCGCTGTCGGCGTCGCTGGGCCACGTGCTGGCTGCGCCGCCGCGTCCGCTCGCCGTCGCCGCGGTCGTCGCGGCCTCCGCGTAGCCACAGTGGTCGACATGCGACACGAATCCAGCCCCTCCGCGACGCCCGAGTTCCCGGTCTCGTTCGAATCGGAACCGACCGTGACCACCGACGTCTCCCCTGCCGAATGGGATCGGTACGTCAGCACCCGCGCGGACGCCACGGGCTATCACCTGTGGCGCTGGCGCGACGTGTTCCAGAATGCGCTCGGCCACGAATGCCTCTATTACGCGGCGCGCTGCAACGGCCGCATTGTCGGCGTGCTGCCGACCGTGCGGATTCGCAGCGTCCTGTTCGGGCGGGCGCTCAGTTCGCTCCCCTACGTGAACTATGGCGGCGTGCTGGCCGACACGACCGACGCCGGGCGTGCGCTGCTGTCCGCCATTTCGAGGACGCTGCAGGCCGAAGGGCTCGACTACCTCGTCTTACGGCATCGCGCGCGGCAGTTCGCCGGATTGCCGGCCCGGAATCACAAAGTGACGATGCTGCTGCCGCTCGAGCCGACGGCCGAGGCGATGTGGAACGCGCTCGATCGCAAGGTTCGGAACCAGGTCCGCAAGGCCGAAAAGAGCGGCGTCACCATCCGGACCGGCGGTGCGGATCTGCTCGACGATTTCTATCGGGTGTTCGCGCGCAACATGCGCGACCTCGGCACCCCCGTGTACGGGCGCGCGCTCTTCGTGGAAATGCTGCGCGCCTTTCCGGACGCTGCGCACGTGCATCTGGCCATGCGGAACGACGAGGCGATCGCCGGCGCGATCAGCTATCGCTATGGGACGACGATCGAAGTGCCCTCCGCGTCGTCGCTGCGCGAGCATCGCGCGTTCTGTCCGAATCACCTGCTGTATTGGGAGGTCATTCGCTCCGCTATCGCCGCCGGCCTCACGACCCTGGACTTCGGGCGCTCGACGCCGAACGACGGGACGTATCACTTCAAGGAGCAGTGGGGCGCGCGCTGCGAGCCGCTCTGGTGGGAGTACGTGCTCTCGGCCGGCGCCGTGGTGCCCGGGATCGATCGGCACGATTCGAAGTTCCGGCTGTCGATCGAGGCGTGGAAACGGCTCCCCGTCGGCATCGCCACGCTCATCGGTCCGCGCCTTGCGCGCGCGGTGCCGTAAACATGCGTCCCGCGGTCGAGGAACCCGCGCTGGCGAACCCGCCCGCACGTCCGATCCGCGTGCTCGAGCTGCGGAGCGTCCGCGGGACCGGCGGCGGACCGGAGAAGACAATCCTGCTCGGCGCGGCACGTGCCGACCGCCGCCGGCTGTCCGTGACGGTCTGCTACGTAAGGGACCGGCGCGATCGCGTGTTCGAGATCGACCGCCGGGCGGCGGCAGCCGGCGTGGACTACGTCGAGATTCTCGAGCGGCATTCGTTCGACCCGTCGGTCTGGCCGGCGCTGCGGCGGCTCGTGCGCGAGCGACGCATCGACATCGTGCACAGCCACGATTACAAGACAGACGTGCTCGCGTACCTGCTCGGGAAGGCCGAATCGGCCGTCGCGTTGTCGACGGTCCACGGCTGGGCGGGCGACCGCTGGCGGGAGCGGTGCGTCTACTATCCGCTCGACATGCAGCTGCTGCGGGGGTTCCGGCGCGTGATTGCGGTCTCGGGCGTAGTTCGGCAGCGCCTCGTCGACCACGGCGTCGATCCATCCCGCATCGAAGTCGTGTGGAACGGCATCGACGAGCGCACGTTCCGCCGCGACCCGGCGCGCCGCCAGGCCGCGCGCGAGCGGTTCGGGATTGGTCCCGACGAGATCGTCGTCGGCGGAGTGGGCCGCCTCGAGCCGCTGAAGCGCTTCGACGCGCTCGTCGAGGCGGTCGCCATGCTGCGCAGCCGCTATCCGGAGCTGCGGCTGCTGATCGCGGGCGACGGCGGCGCTCGCGCGGCACTGGAGGCGCAGATTGCGGCCCTCGGCGCGACGGGCGTCTGCCGCCTCGTCGGGCAGACAGGGGACGTCGTGGAGTTTCATCACGCGCTCGATGTGTTCGTGCAGTCCTCGGCGACCGAAGCCTCGCCGAACGTGATTCTGGAAGCGATGGCGCTCGAGACGCCGGTCGTCGCGACGGCCGTCGGCGGGACGACCGAACTGATGAGGCCCGACATCGATGGCCTCGCCGTGCCGCGCGTCGATCCCGGGCTGTTGGCCGGCGGGATCGCCGACGTGATCGAGAATCGCGGCGCGGCGCGTGCAAGGGCGGAGCGGGCGAGGCGCCGGATCGAGCGCGATCTCTCGTTCACCGCACGGATGGACAGGGTGGAGGCGGTCTATCGGACCCTCGTGGCCGCGTCACTCCGCCCCCTGACCGGACACCACGCATGCGCGAGCTGTTGAAAGCGGGCCTGCGGGCCCTGGCGCTGGGCGCCGTCTCCCCAGTCCTGCTGTCGTTTGCGATCAAAGCGCGCCTGATCGGCCGGAACCGGGCACTGGCCGGTTCGAGCCAGCTGCTGGCGCTCGTGCCGGGACTGCCGGGGCAGTATCTGCGGCGGGCATTCCTGTGCGTGGCCCTCGCGCACTGCGATCCGACAGCCACGATCGAGTTCGGGACGATCTTCTCGCAGGCCGGGGCGCGCATCGACGCCCATGTCTATGTCGGGCCACGGTGCCATCTGGGACTCGTGCACCTCGAGCGCGACGTCCTCATCGCGGCCGGCGTGCACGTGCCGAGCGGCGGCGCGACGCACGACTTCTCCGACGTCCGCGTTCCGATCCGCGCGCAGCCGCATCATCGGTCGGTCGTGCGAATCGGCGAGGGCAGCTGGATTGCGAGCGGCTGCGTGGTGATGGCCGATGTCGGGCGCCACACGGTCGTGGGCGCCGGCTCGATCGTCACGCGGCCGCTGCCCGATTACGCCGTCGCGGTCGGAAGCCCCGCGCGGGTGGTGCGTTCGCGCCTCGGCGACGCGAGTGCCACGGCGTGAACGGCGGGGGCCCCGCCGGCCGACGTCAGCCGATGATGCGGACGTTCGTTGGCGGCGCCGGCGGCTTGGCCGTCGTGGAGGGTTCGTACTCGTCGGCGCCGACGTCGACGGCGCTGCCGTACGGCCGGGCCTGACCATCCCAGTCGGTCGCCGGCGCGCCGGTCGACGTGCCCTTGTCGATCGCCGACGAGGCGCTCGACACCAGATGCAGGTCGCCCGATGCCGCACCGGCGAACAGGCCGGATGTCGCGTTGGTGACGTTGTTGCGGGCCGTGCCGCTCGCCCCGTCCCGCGCCAGCACCTGCCCGTCGAGGAGATTGTTCTCGAGCAGTTCCCCCTTGCTCGCGCTGAATCGATACTCGATCGGCGACGGATAATCGCCGGAAATGTAGATCGTATTGTTCAGGACCTGCGAATTCGGCGAGGCGCCCAGGAAGATGGCGGCGTCGCCGTTGGTGCCCGCGGCCCGGTAGATGAAATTGTTGCGCGCGACGCCCCCCTGCTGGTCGTACGGCGAGACGTTCTCGAGCCCGAGCGAGATCTCGCGCTGGCAATTGATGAAGGTGTTGCCCTCGACGGTCGAATTCGTGGAGTGATTCCACATCAGCACGGCCGGCCCGGCGAGGCCGCCGGTCGCGCGAATGTTCCGGAAGAGATTGTTGGCGACCACCCAGTTCGCGCCCGTATGCACGTCGACGCCGTTCGTGTACGTGCTGGGGCTCGTGGACGCGTACTCGATGATGGAGTACTCGACCCGGCCGTTGTCGACTCCGCCGCCGTTGTTGTCGGGATTCGACTTGAGGAACTGCTCCCCCGCGTTGATCAGGTGCACGTTGTACACCCGCGGGGTCTGGGTCCCGGCGTTGAAATTGATGCAGTGGTAGTAGACGTCACGAATCGTGAGGTTGGCGATCGTGATGCCGTTGACGTCGCCGCCGGTCCAGATGCCGTAGGGGACCGCCGCGTTGCTCATGCCCTTTCCGGCGAGCACGACGTCGTCGCGGTTGTTCGTGGCGCCGCGGATGCCGATGTTCGTGTAGCTGCCGTCGATCCAGAGCGCGTCCGACAGGTTATAGGTCCCGGCGGCCAGGACGATGGTGGTGTTCGACTTCAGCGCGCTGACCGCCGACCTGAGCTGCGCCTCGGTCGAGACGTTCACCACGGTGCCCGAGGGGGGCGGCAGGGGAGGCACCGTATTGACGGACGCGGCAAAGGTCATCGGCGCCGCGAGCAGCGCGGAGAGCCCGAGCAAGGCGACACGGTAGTTTGTTCTCGGATGCATGGGTCGAGCGACTCTCCTGGTCGTTCAGCGCCGTGAGCCACAGCCGGGATCGCAACCGTGGTGCCAGTGGACGTACGGCGTCGCGATCCTGCTAAGTTGTTGAATCACAAAAGAATAGAGGTTGACGGATCGCTGCCTGGGCGTGGCGTGCGATCACAAAAATGTCGAGTGGTCTTGCACGCTGCGTCGGCGGACCCTTGCCGCGCCCCCGACGGAGCAAGTCCGGGTCCATCCGTTCAAATACTTGGATAACAGGTAGTTAGCCGCGGTACTCAGGCGAGCTCGACGGCCATCCGGGAGGCCGGACCGAGTCAGGTTTTCACGGGTGGCCGGAGACGGTGTGTAAAGGCGGCCAGGCGGCAGAGGGCTGACTCTAGTCTGCCTCGAGGAGGTCTTCCATGTGCGTCGAGATGACTCCCGATCCGCGACGCCTCCGCAACCCCCTCAAACCAAAGCGCTATCCCGCGACCCGTGCGATTGCGGTGGACGGCTGAGGCTGGCCGCCGGATTGCGGAAGCCAGCTCCGCTGCCGTCCCGGCGCGGGCGTCCACGATCATGCCGCCTGGCGGAGCCTGAACCGTTCGCCGCACCAGACACGATGACTGACTTGTCCATCCTTGCGATCACGAGCGAGCTGCCCTGGCCGCTCGACACCGGCGGTCGGCTGCGGACGTTTCATCTGCTGACGGGGCTGGCGCGATCGTTCGACGTGCGGCTCGTGGCGGGGGCGGCCGAGGCTCACCCGGCAGGGGCGTGCGCGCTCGAGCACCGCGGCATCCGGGTGCTGCCCGTGCCGCTGCCGCCGCGGAGCGCCTGGCGCGAAGGGGGCCGCGTCCTCAGTGCGGCGCAGCGCCGGGAGCCGTATGTCCTCTACCGCCGTCACGACCGGCCTGAAATGCGCGCGGCGATTCGTCGGGCCGTGGCCGATCGGGCGCCCGACGTCGTCTATTTCGACCACCTGGATTCCGCGCTCTTCGCGCCGGAGGTGGGCACCGCGCGATCGGTCGTCGATCTCCACAACGTGTATTCGCTGATCGCGCGCCGGGCGAGCCAGGAGCATCGCCGGTGGGCCCTTCGGACGTATTTGCGGCGTGAGGCGGAGCTGCTGGCTGGCGTCGAGCGCCGGCTCGCCCCGCGGGCCGACCTGCTGTTTTCGGTCTCCGAGCAGGAGCGACGGTACTTTCGGGATCTGGGCGCCGCGCAGGTCGCGCTCGTCCCGAACGGCGTGGATTGCGAGGCCTTTGCCGGCTTCCCGGCCGGCCGCCCCGACGCGGCCCCGATCATTCTGTACGTCGGCGCCATGTCGTGGGCCCCGAATGCGTCGGCCGCGACGGCCCTGGCCGAACACGTGCTGCCGTCTGTGCGCGCGCGGATCCCGGGCGCCCGGCTTCGGATCGTGGGCAAGCACCCGCCTGCGTCGCTGCGTGCGCGTCATGGCCGCGAGGGGGTGGAGGTGCTGGGCGGGGTGCCGGACGTCAAACCGCACCTGCGCGAGGCGGCGCTGCTGGCGGTGCCGCTCAAGACGGGAGGGGGCACGCGTCTGAAGATTCTCGAAGCGTTCGCGGCGGGCCTTCCCGTCGTGAGCACCACGGTCGGTGCGGAAGGCATTCTGTGCGAGGCCGGACGGCACCTGCTCGTCGCGGAAGGGGACGCCTTCGCCGACGCCGTGGTCCGGCTGCTGCGCGATCGCGCGGCGGGCCGGCAGATGGCGACCGAGGCCCGTGACGTCGTGCGACGCCTGTACGACTGGCCGGTGGTGGTCGCGTCGGCGGCCCGCGCGATCCACGACGCGTTCGACAGTGCGCCCGTCCGAAGATCGTCGCCGGGGGTCGAGCGGCCGATCGCGCCGGCGGCTGCGGCGCGCGCCTTGGGCACCACCTTCCTCTGAGTGACGGCGTGCACGATTTTCTACGACTCGATTCCGTTGGATCGCATTCCGGCCGCGCGGCGTCGGTCGTCCCGCGCGTGCGTGGAGCCTCTCGGCGCACCGATGGAGGTTCGGGGCCGCTCGAGATCCTGTACGTGTGCCACCGGTTCCCGTTTCCGCCCGCGCGGGGGGGCAAGATCCGACCGTTCAACATGATTCGCCATTTCGGCGAGCGTGGGCACCGCGTCACGGTCTGCTCGCTGACGCGTTCCCGGCAGGAAGCGGAGCAGGGGCGCGGCCTGGCGCCGTACTGCGCAGGGTTCGAGATGCCGCTCGTGAGCACGCCGGTGCAGGCGCTCAGGACGGTCGCGCGGCTGGCGGGGCCGACCCCGGCGTCCATGGGCTACTTCTACTCGCGCGACCTCGCGCGGCGGATTCGACGCCTGCTCGCCGGGCAGGCCTGGGATCTGATCTTCGTTCACTGCTCGTCGGTCGCGCCGTACGTGGAGGACGTGACCGGCGTGCCCACGATCCTGGACTTCGGCGACATGGATTCGCAGAAGTGGCTGCAGTACGCGAAGCACCAGGCCTTTCCCCGCTCGCTTGGATACTGGCTCGAGGGGACGAAGCTGGCGGCCGCCGAGAAACGTCTCGCGCGCAAGTTCGATCTCTGCACGGCCACCACGCGGGCCGAATGGCAGACGCTCGAGAGCTACGGCACCGCCGTGGCGACCGACTGGTTTCCGAACGGCGTGGACGCCGACTATTTCAGTCCCGGGTCCGAGCCGTATGACGCCGACACGCTGAGCTTCATCGGCCGCATGGACTACTACCCGAACCAGGAGTGCATGTTCCGGTTCTGCCACGGGACGTGGCCGATCGTGCGGGCGCGCCGTCCGGCGGCGAAGCTCCTGATCGTCGGCGCCGATCCGTCGCCCGCCGTACGACGGCTGGGGGAACTGCCCGGCGTGACCGTCACCGGTTCGGTGGCCGACGTGCGGCCGTACGTGCGGCGGTCGGCCGTCATGGTGGCGCCGCTCGCCATTGCGCGCGGGACGCAGAACAAGATTCTCGAGGCGATGGCGATGGGCGTACCGGTCGTGACCAGCCGGGTGTCGGCGGGAGGGGTGGACGCCGAGCCCGACCGGCATTTCCTGGTCGCCGACGGGCCCGAGGCCTGTGCGGCCGCCATCCTCAGGGTCCTTGGGAATCCGGGCGAGCGCGCGCGCCTGTCGGCCGCCGGCCGCGCCCGCATGCTCAGTCATCATTCGTGGACGACATCCATGGCGCGGCTCGACGGCATCGTCGAGCGGTGCCTCGACCAGGCCCGGGCGCGACAGGGGAATCCCTCATGAGAATCAGTATTTTTGGTCTCGGCTATGTCGGCGCCGTGTCGCTCGCGTGCCTCGCGCGGGACGGGCACGACGTCATTGGTGTGGACGTCGACGTCACGAAGATCGATCTGATCCGGCAAGGCCGCACGCCCGTCGTCGAGGAAGGGATGATCGATCTGATGGCGCAGGTCGTCGCCAGCGGCCGCGTGAAGGTCACGGCCGATCTTGCGGACGCAATCCAGCACAGCGACATCTCGCTCGTGTGCGTCGGGACGCCGTCGGCGGCCAACGGCAGCCAGGATCAGCGCGCCGTGCTCCGGTTGGCCGAAGCCCTGGGCGCGGCACTCGCCCGCAAGGACGAGCCGCACGTGATCGTGTTCCGCTCGACGCTCGTGCCGGGTACCGTGGAAGACGTCCTGCGCCCGATCATCGAGCGCGCGTCGGGCAAGAAAGACGGCGAGGCGTTTCATCTCTGCTTCCAGCCGGAGTTCCTGCGCGAGGGATCCTCGATTCGCGACTACGACCATCCACCCCTGACGGTGGTGGGCGCCAACCATCCGGATGCGGCGGGGCGGCTCCGCGAGCTGTTTGGGCACCTCGCGTGCCGGTTCGTCGAGACGTCGGTGCGCTCGGCCGAGATGATGAAGTACTGCTGCAACAATTTCCACGCGCTCAAGATCACCTTCGCCAACGAAGTCGCGCGGCTGTGCGACGCGCTCGGGGTCGACCCCTTCGAAGTGATGGAACTGGTCTGCCAGGATACGAGCCTGAACATCTCCCGCGCATACCTGCGCCCCGGCTTCGCGTTTGGCGGCTCCTGCCTGCCGAAGGATCTGCGCGCGACCGCCTACCTCGCGAAGATGCACGACGTCGAGTTGCCCATGTTGTCCGGCATCCTGGCGTCCAACCGCGAGCACATCGACCGCGCCGTCGCGCGGGTGCTCGAGTCTGGCTGCCGCCGCGTCGGCCTGATCGGGTTGTCCTTCAAGGCGGGCACGGATGATCTTCGGGAGAGCCCGCTCGTGTCCCTGGCCGAGCAGCTCGTCGGGAAAGGGGTGCGCGTATCCATTTACGACCCGGACGTGCATCTGTCGCGGCTGCTGGGGGCCAACAAGCGGTTCATCGAAATGCACCTGCCGCACATCGGCGGCCTGCTCGAGCCGGATCTCCCAACGGTCGTGACCGGCGCGCAGATGCTGATTGTGGCAACGGCGAATCAGGTGGTGCTCGACGCCGTCGCGGCGCTGGTCGCGCCGGAGCAGCGGGTGCTGGACGTGATTGGATTGCGGCCCGGCGTCCTGCCGAGCGGCCGGTTCGAGGGCCTCTGCTGGGGCGACCGTCCGCTCGTGCCCGCCGGATCGGCCCTGTGAGGCCCGGGATGCAGCTCCTGTCGCGTCCCTTCTTCGGAGCCGCCGGGCTTCGAACCGCGGAGACTGCGCGCGCCTCGACGGCGACCGCATCACCCCGCCTCCTGCTCGTTTCGGAGCTGTACCCGCCGGATGTGGGCGGCAGCGCCGTCCTGCTGCACGAGGGCTATTCCCGTCTCGGCGGCGACATGACGGTCGTCACCGATGCCGCGACCCACATCGAGGGACGAACCGCCGCTGGCGCGCGGATCGTGCCGGCCCCGATCGCCATGACTCGCTGGGGCCTGATCAATCGGCGCGCGGCGACGCAGCACCTGGGGCTCGCGCGGCGCCTGCGGCGGCTGGCATCGTCGCGCGACGTCGTGCACTGCGCGCGCGCGCTCCCGGAAGGCGTCGCCGCCTGGCTGTCGCATCTGGCCGGCGGTGCGCCGTACGTGTGCTGGTCGCACGGCGAGGACGTCACGGGCGCCCTCAGCTCCCGCGAGCTCACCTTTCTGATGACGCGCGTGTATCGCGGCGCATCGGCGGTGATCGCGAACAGCCGCAATACCCGCAGCCTGCTTCGGGAGTTGGGGGTGCCGTCGAGCCGCATCCACGTCGTCTATCCGGGCGTCGACCCGGGCCGTTTCACGCCCGCGGTCGACGGGACGGCAATTCGGCAGTCCCTCGCACCTCGTTCCGAGACGGTGCTGTTGTCGGTCGGCCGGCTGCAGCGCCGCAAGGGGCACGACCTCGCCATCCGGGCGGTCGCCGCGCTCAAACGGGAACAGCGGACGATCCGCTACGTGATCGTGGGGACCGGTGACGAGCGCGCGTACCTGCAGACCCTCGCCGCCGATCTCGGCGTGACGGATCGCGTGTGGTTCGCCGGCGAGGTCTCGCCCGAGGACCTGCCGCGCTATTACGCGGCGTGCGATGTCTTCCTGTTGCCGAACCGGATCGAGCAGCGCGACATCGAAGGGTTCGGCATCGTGTTCCTGGAAGCGGCCGCGGCGGGCCGCGCGGTGATCGGCGGGCGCACCGGCGGCGTACCCGAAGCGGTCGCCGACGGCCTCACGGGAGTGCTCGTCTCGGGAACCGACGTCGACGAGCTGGCGTGCGTCGTGCGGCGGCTCGTGTGTGATCGCGCGCTGGCCCAGCGCCTGGGGCGCGCCGGGCGGGAGCGCGTCCTGAAGGCGTTCACGTGGGACCAGACGGCTGAGCGGATCCGCGCCGTGCACGAAGGGGTGCTCGGTCGCGCGCCGCGGCGAGCCGACGAACAGGGAGTGGACTGACATGTGCGGTATTGCCGGCCTCGTGGCGCTCGACGGCGTGCTCGCGCCAGACGTCGCCGTCGCGATCCGCCCGATGACCGCGGCCCTGGCCCACCGGGGGCCCGACGGGGATGGGTTCGTGTTCAAGCCGGGCGCCGCGCTTGGCCACCGGCGACTCGCCATCATCGACGTCGCGCGCGGCGCACAGCCGATGTCCAACGAGGACGGTACCCGTTGGATCGTCTTCAACGGCGAGATCTACAACCACCGTCCGCTGCGCGAGCGCCTGATCGGCCTTGGGCACACGTTCCGCACGCATGCGGACACCGAGACGATCGTCCACGCCTACGAGCAGTTCGGCCCCGCGTGCGTGGAGCTGCTCGCCGGGATGTTCGCGTTCGCCATTTACGATCAACGGACCGGCGAACTGTTCATCGCGCGGGACCGCCTGGGCAAGAAACCGCTCTTCTATACGGTCATCGACGGCGTGCTTCATTTTGCGAGCGAGACCAAGGCGCTCTTCGAGAGCCCCCTGTGGACTCCCGACGTCGACCTCGGGCAGATCGAGACGTATCTCAGCCTCGGCTACTTTCTGGCGCCTGGCACGCCGTACCGGGGCGTGAAGAAGCTCGAGCCCGGGCACTGGCTTCTTCTGCGGCGCGGGACCGTGACGACCCGGAAGTACTGGGACGTCGAACGGTTCGACGATTTTGCCGGCGATGAGCCGGCCGCTCTCGCGGCCATCGAGGAACAGCTCGCCGAGCGTGTTCGCGAGCGGCTCGAGAGCGAAGTGCCGCTCGGCGCGTTCCTCTCCGGCGGCATCGACTCGGGACTCGTGGTGTCCTACATGGCGGAAGCCATGGACCGCCCGGTCGTCACGACGACGGTGGGCTTCGGCGAAGCGGCGCACAACGAAATCCGCGAGGCATCGTTGACCGCGGCGTGCTGGTCCACCGCGCATCACACGCACGTGATCCGCCCGGAGCTCGACGACGTCTTCGATCGGATCGTCGGCGCCTACGACGAGCCGTTTGCGGATTCGTCGAGCATCCCGACGTTCTACGTCGCGCGCGAAGCGCGGCGCCACGTCACCGTGGCGCTGACGGGGGATGGCGGCGACGAAACGTTCGGTGGCTACGATTTCCGCTACGTCCCGCACGCGGTCGAAGATCGGATCCGGCGGCGGCTGCCCGGCCCGGCTGCGCGTCGCGCCCTCCGCGCGCTGGGCGCCCGGTGGCCCCGCTCGCGCCGGTTGCCCCGGCTGTTGCGGCTCGGCACGTTCCTGGAGAATCTCGGCTGGGAGGCGCAGGACGCCTACTTCTCAGACCTCTGCTTTCTCGAGCCCGCGATCGCGCGGCAACTGATGGGCCGCGCGCCCGACCGGGACCCGCGCACGTCCGCCGCCTACGAGACGGTGACGGCCGCGTATCGCGCGTGCCAATCGCCCCATCCGGTGCAGCGGGCGCAGTACGCGGACCTGAAGATTTATCTTCCCAACGACGTGCTGGTCAAAGTGGATCGCATGAGCATGCAGCACGGACTGGAAGTCCGCTCGCCGCTGCTCGATCACCGGCTCGTCGAACTCGCGTTCCGGCTGCCGCAACGGCTGAAACGCGCCGACCGTACGGGCAAGCACCTCCTGCGGCAGGTGGCCCGGCGGCGGTTGCCGCCCGCCGTGCTCGGCATGCGCAAGCATGGATTCAGCGCGCCGATCGGCGAGTGGATTGCGGGCGAGTACGCGGCGCGGTTCGAGGATCAGGTGCTCGGTGCGGGCGCCTCGACGTCGGGATGGATCGACCAGTCGATCGTGCGGGCGCTGTTCCGGCAACACCGTCGCGGCGAGCGGAACCACGCGTTCGCACTGTGGGCGGTCTGGGTACTCGAGGCGTGGGCCCGGCGGCAAACCGCTCCGCGCCGCCAGGTGCTCGCCGCAGGATGAGACGAAGGGGCGGCCGACAGCGGTTCGGCTGAACGCTCGTCAGGACGCCCCCAGTTCCCCGTACGCCGCCGCATACCAGTCGACCATCCGATCGAAGGTGAACCTGTCGCACACTCGCAATCGGCCAGCTGCGCCCAGCGCCCGCGCACGCTGAGGCGAGGCGGAGAGATCGAGCAGCGCCTCGGCCAGCCGCAACGGGTCGCGCGGCGGCACGAGCAGCCCCGTCTGGCCGTCGGCCACGACTTCAGGCGTGCCGCCGACGCGGGTCGCCACGACAGGGCGTCCGGCCGCCATCGCTTCGAGGATGGTGAGCGACACCCCTTCGAACACCGAGCTGCTGACGTACACGTCGAAGGCCGCCATGAGCGCGCGCACGTCCCCGCGATGACCGGTGAACCGGATGCGATCGCCTGCGGCGGCTGCACGGCGCTCGAGCGCCGCACGCTCGGGACCATCGCCCACGACGACGAGCGTCGCGTCTGGGCGCCCCTGCAGCAGACGCTCGAAGGCGTCGAACAGCGTCGGCAGATCCTTGACGGCATTGAGCCGGCCCACGGTGCCGATCACGAACGCCTGATCGTCGAGGCCCAGCGCCAGCCTGGCGCGCTGACCCGTCTCCGGGTCGGGACGCGCGCCAGGATCGATGCCGTTGGGCACGACCTGGACGCGCGACGGCGGAAATCCTTCCCGGGTGAGGTGTCGCGCCAGATCGGCCGACACGGCGCACACGCGGCTTGGCAGCCGGGCGAGCAGAGTATTGGCGACGCGCCGCTTGCGGGAGGGTGGGTCGTCACCCGTGCGGCCGTGTTCGGTGAAGAGGACGCGGAGATGCGGGTGCCGCACCCGCGCGAGGGCGCCGTAGACGAACGGCGTGTACTGATGGCAGTGCAGCACGTTGAGCTGCAGCCGCGCCGCCATCGTCGCAATCCGTCGTCCGACCGCTGGATGAAACCCTGGGCGTCGGCCGATGGAGATCACCTCGATCCCCTGCCGCTCGAGATCCGGCGCCCATGCACCCGGTTCGTCGAGGCAGCACACGGCCATCCGGTAGCGATCGCGCAGACGGCTGACGACGTCCACGACGAGACGTTCGGTCCCGCCAGGGGACAGACTCAGGACGACCTGGAGAACGCCGCGGCCGCGAGGCGTGGTCATTCGGGATGCCGTCCATTGTGCCTCAGCTCGAGGCGCCACGACGACATCCCTGGCGGATGACCGATGATCGACCCGCGTCCGGCCGAGGGCTCGCTACTTGATGATCCGAACGTTGCTCGGCGGAGTCGGCGCCGGCCCCGCCCCGACACTGTTGGTGATCGTGAATACCTGGATCACCGGATTGTCGCCGTCGGCCGACATCTGGCTGACGTACAGCCGATTGGCCGTGGGATCGAACGCCGCGCCACCGAGATAGTTCTGACCGGTGTCCGGCAGGTCGAGCGCCCAGGTCGCGTACGGCTTGACGTCCCAGGGCTGCTTCTTCCCTGACTTCACCGCCGCCAGGTCGTTCGCGTCGTATGCCCAGACGTACGGCACGTACGGATAGGAATGATCGCCCTTACAGCTCGAACACGTCGGATCGCCGCAATCCGACGGCTCACCGTAGCAGGAATCTCCGGTGCCGTGGCGGCCGAAGAAGAGCACGCTGCGCGTACCGTCGGGGAGCACGACGCCGCGGATCGCGTCGGCGCCCGTGAAATACGGATTCGCCTTGGCGCCGTACGGCGCGAGCGGATGGTCGCCGGGGTAGTAGACCAGCGGCACTGCGGTCTTGCTGACTCCGACCTTGGCCGGGTCGAAGGCAAACACCGCCGGGCCGTACGACGTCCGGCTGATGATGGAGAGATCGGAGTTCCCCGTCAGTGCAGGTCCGCCGAGTGCGGACTGCCATTCCGGCGGCACGAGGGCCATGTAGCCCGAATAAAAGCCCGCGCCGAGCGGGCCAACCGCATACGGACCCTGGACCTGCCCCTTGGTCGACAGATTCAGCGGCCGCACGAAGTGCGAGAGGACCTGCGACCCGGAGGCGTCGTAGTAGAGGTATTTCGTGAAATACAGTTTGCCCTCGTACACGAGATTTCCGCCGACCTTCTGCGTGCTGCTGCCCACCGACCGGCCCTCGGCCGCATCGGTCAGGCTCTGGAGCAAGGTTGACGTGCCGCCAAGCGCCGGGATGCTGATCTCGCCAGTGAGCTGGTCCCAGTCGTGACCCACGAGGAAGAGCGCATTGCGAGTCGGGTCGAAGCCCAGTGCGGTGCCTCCGTACTGGTACTCCGCGTCCGCCCCCCCGAACTTCTGCCCGGTCGGGACATGGAATGAGCCGAGGTGCACCAGATTGGATTTCTGCACGAGCGGCAGCGTCGACTGCGCATGGACCTGCGCAATGACCATGGCGACCCCGATCGCGCACGCCAGGGCCGTGAGGCGAGCCTTCCCCTTCATGAGCGTTCCTTCCGAAAAGATCGATTGGGCGCAGCAGACAGCCTGCTGCCGCGTGGCGATTCAGCAAGGAGGGTGCCACGACTGGCCCACGTCCGGATTGATGACGCGCGTCCGGCGGCCGGCGATATCTCCAACGACCACCGGAACATCCGATGGGGCGCGCGGCCGCCGTGCAGCGGCCGTCCCAGGAATGGGCGGGCAGTTCTTACACCCGTCGCGCCAAGATTACATTCTTGCCTGCGCGGGTACCGGGAGTGCCGTGTGCGGCGGGCGCAGGCACGGCGTGCGCCCGTGCGCGCTTGACACCGCGCCCCGTCGCGTCCAGAGTGTGCGACATCGTGACATCCCTGGTGACGGATTCGCGCGCGGACGATACGCCGCTGCCGCCGGCGTATCTCGAATGGTGCCGGCGCGCCGTCACCGCCTGGGCAGGGGTCCCTGTCGACATCACGCGGGTGCAGCCGGTTCCCTCGCGGGCCGCCCGTCTGGTTCGGCTGACGGGGGAGTCGCACGGCCGCGTTCGCCACTTCTATCTGAAGATGTTCACCGCGCTCGACCCCTCCGCCTTCGCCGCCTGGTGCGAAGCGCTCGAACGCATCGGGCGCGCGTTCGCCGGGGCCGAGGGGCTCCTCGCGTTCGACATCGTCGCCTACGATGCCGCCAGGCACCTGATCCTCACCGCCGAGAGCGAGGGCCGGCCGATTCGCCGGCTCCAGCGCCGCCTGCCCTGGAGCCGCGACGCCAGGCGGGCGAGCCTCGACGCGTGGCGGGGGGTCGGCCGCTGGCTGGACACCCTGCATTGGCGCACGATCCCGGCGGTACAATCGGCGGACCGCGCGGCGGCGCTCGCCGGGTACGTCCGCGAGCGGCTGCGGCTCTGGTCGACCGTCGATGCGCGTCATGCGGATCTGTCGCGCGACGCCGAGCACGCGCTGGGACTGCTTGCCGGGACGCTGGGCGACCGTCCGGTGACGCTGACGCGCTGCCACGGCGACATCTCGAGCGGCAACGTCATCATCGGCCGCGGCGTCGGGCTGATCGACTTCGACGACTCGCGGACCGCGATGCCTGGGCTGGACGTCTCGCAGGTCCTGCTGGCGCTCGAACAGTTCTGCCGCCTGGCCTCGCTCGGCCCGATGCCGCGCTTCCATGCGCGCGCCGTCGGCGCGTTTCTGGAGGGGTATGGCGGCCGCGAGCCGGAGGGACCGGAGTTCTGGCTGCCGCACCTGCGGAATCTCTCGGTGGCCGTGGTGACGGTTGGACGCCGGCAAGACAACCCCCTCCTTTCGCGCGCCTCGAGCGCCTTGCACTATCGACGTCTGATTGAGGCCCTTCGGCGAGCGGTTCGGATCGTCCGCGATACGGGAGGGTGGGCGTCCTACCTCCCGCACAACTGAGTGGCGCCGCGGTTCGCGCGCTGGCGCTCGCCGGTGCGGCGGCGCAGGCGTCGCGCGGTCCGCTGCGCGACCCGAATCCATTCCGAGAACCCGCTGACTTCGGCCTCGAATTCGAGCGGCGCCATCTCCTCGCTGTCCAGGTATCGCGTCAGCGCGAGGCGAGGGGAGCCGGGCCCATTCAAGCCCGGGTCGCACGTGGTCGCGGTCGCGATGCCGCATCCGTCGAGTGAGGACCAGTGTGCGGCCGTCCACACGCCGCTCGGGTAGCAGAAGTGGTGGAGCGAGCGCCGCGTGAGCGGTTCGAGGACGCCGCGGTTGTCGTCGATTTCGCGCCGGACGAGCGCCGCGTCCTGGGGGAGCTCGTGCCGATGCGTGTGCAACTGCACGTCGAGGCCATCCGAGACCAGGCCACGGAGCTCCGCCGGCGTGAGCAGGCTCAGGCTGCGCTGCGTGTCGAGGGCGTCGTACGAGACGCCGAGCCGCTCGGCGATCGCCTTCGCCAGACGCTCGCGCTCCGGCTGATCGAGCTGCGTCTCGCCGAAGCGGATGATCTCCCACATGCCGGGCTCCGCTTCCGACGTCCCGTCCAGCGACAGCACGGGCAGGCAGGCGAGGCCCGGGCCCAGGCCGGACAGGTCGAGCCGAGTCCGGTCCGTTTTCCAGAAAAAGTACTGCATCGCCAGCCGGAAGACCGGGGCGCGCTTCGTGACGTAATACGAGGTGACGTACAACGTGGCCGGCAGCGACAGTGTCTTCAGAATCGGCCAGGCGACTCGTCCCACGCTGTAGAACCCATCGTCGATCGTGATGACCACGGCGTTGTCGGGCAGCGTGCCGGCGGCCAGGCGCCGGGCCCCTTCCTCGAGGCTGAGGACGGGATAGCCTTTTCGGACGAGATACGCCATGCGCCGACGGAACGTCTCGCCCCGCATGAACAGGCCCGGCCGGAACTCGTGCTCGTCGAGAAGGCTGAAACCGTGATAGCAGAGGATACGCAGTCCGTTGCGCGTGCAACGGCGGGCCAGCGCGAAGAGCCCTGCCGCGCGGCATCCCCACAGCAGCCCCAGTTTGAGCCGCTGTCGGATTGTGGCGGCGCCCGCGCCCGCGCCGGTGGCGCGGCGGCCTGCGGCCCGCGTGAATGCCCGCTTCCAGACGGGCCAGCCGAGGCGCGCGGCGGCCGCGAGACGTTCGCGGACTCTTGCCTTCTGCGGCACGAAGACCTCTGGCTGCCCAAAGATGTACGCCGCGGTTTCGGCAGGGCGGTCCTGGGTGACTGACTCTGAGGTCTGTTGTGGGTATCCATTCCCCAGCATCAGGACCAGGGGCCTGGTCCGGTCGGCGCGCCCGGATGCGAGCAGCGCGGTGACCGCATAGTCGAAGAAGAAGCGCGCGCGCTCGAGGAAGCGCGCGCGAATCGTCGGTGCGGCGTACGCCGCGGCATACCGGAACACGTCGGCCTTGCGCATGTCCTGGGCCATCCAGGTCTCGTCTGGATACTCGAGGATCTCGGGCCGATCGAGATACGGGTGTTCGTGCGCGAGCATCCACCCGGCGTACGCCAGCAGACTTTCCCGGGCGTACGCGTGCATGCGATCCCGTTCCCCGCGTTCCTCTTTGAACGCCAGATACCGGCCGAGCGCCTGGAGGAAGACGGTATAGCTCCAGTGTTCTTCGACGTCGGATAAATGGCGCGCGTCGATGTCGTCGGCGGGATGGATGCACCGGCGGATCAACTGCTCCGCCTTGCGCTGGTACGCCTCCTCTCCGGTGAGCCGGAACGCGTCGAGCAGCGTCTGGACGGAATAGGCCGCCCCGCGCCCGGGGCCGTGATAGCCCGGATTGTCAGTCGCCGAGGCCAGGCCGGTGTCGCCGCGATCGAGCCAGCGGAACGGCGTGCGCCGTCCGTCGTCCATCGCGAGCACCCAGCGGCCGAGGCCGATGACCGCCTCGCGCGAGCGGAGATCGCCCGTCAGAAGGTAATGGAGCATCAGGCCGGTCGCGTAGTCGTGTTCGTTGCTCGGCCCACCGCCGTCGGTCGGCGAGGAGCGCGCGTACGAGCGATGGGTCGAGCGGTCCGCGTCCGAGTAGTGGTACGTGTGCCAGAACAGCCCGCCGTTGTACGCCGGCTTGTCCCCGTTCGTGTGATAGATGTCGATGTCGCTGACGTGCGACGCGAGCTCGTCCATGGCCGTCCACCAGCGTGTATCGCCGGTGCGGAAGAATTGGATGGCGAAGCCCGCGACCCCGTCGTACTGATTGTTGTAGTGCGACACGAGCGGCGGCGGCGTCTGGCGCAGCGCCGCCTCGTGGTCGGCATAGAGATCGCCGAAATGCCGCCACCCGTATTCGTCGATGATTTCGCGTTTCGCCGCGAAGCTGTCGGGCCCGTCGATGCCGGCGCGCACGAGCCGGGCGCGATCGACCTCGGGATCTTCCGCCTCGGGGAGCAACGTCAAGCCGGGGACGGCGTCCGCTCCGCAATACCACGACGGGGTGGCCATCGCCCGTGCAGGCCGGCGGCACCACTCGAGCGTGCGCCAGTCCAGTTCGCCCGACCCGGCCGCCACATAGAAGACGTGCGTCTTCTGCTCGCCGCCCTGCAACTCGTGCAGGTCGGCGTATTGCCGCGGCCACAAGCGGAGCGTCAGGACGTTGTCGGCGCTCTCGATGGCTTTCGGGAAGTTCTGCCAGAATTGCGGCATCGCGATCGCCGCCCACCCGTTGTCGTGCTGCGCGACCAGCAGCGGCGTCGCTCGGAGTCCGGTGGTCGCGCCGAGGCCATCGACGGATCGATAGCCGCGAAAGCGGTGCGGGACCTTCCCGGCTCGATTCACGTGGTTCGTGCTTGCCCAATTGGCGCCGCCGCTCGAATCCTGGTACACCTCGAGCGGACCGGGCACCGCGGTCAGCGGCAGTCCGCATTCGTGCGAGCAGAAGAGACGGGCCGGCTGCGCTCGCGGACCGAGCGGCAGCGACACCGTCGCGTCGTCGAACAACACGGAGCCGCGGTCGCCGAGTTCCCAGAAGCCGCCGCGATGCCGTGCCGGGCGAGGGTTGCGCACGGTCAGGGCGATGCGCACCACCGGAGAGCCGGCGAAGAAGTGGAGCCGCGCGTCCCCCTCGAGCAGGACGCGTCGTCCGCGCGCGATCGTGCCGCGAGCGCACACGACGGTGCGGAGCGGCCCGGCCTCCTCCACGGTGATGTGGTCCACGCGGAAGGCGTGCGTTCGACCCCGCGCGTCCTGGAAGGAGAAGCGCGACGAGCCCGTCGCGAACGCCGCTGCGTCGCCGATCTCGGCGGACCGAAACGGAAACGCCGGGCCGCACGCCACCGTGAACCGTCCGACGCCGGTGTTCACGCGGATCGCACCGTCGTCGAGCGTGTCGACGGACACGGCGGGACCGGCGGCCTCGGGTCCGCCCGACCACGTCAGCCGAAGCGCGTCCAGCGGGGTCCGGCCGGCAGCCTGAAAGTCGAGGAGCGCCCAGCGGATTGAACCGTCCGGCCAGCGATCCAGCACCGCTGTCTGAAGAGGGATGGGCGCTCCCTCGCTCCACAGGCGCAGCGCCGCGGCCTCCGGACAGACGCCCCGCGGGAAGGGCACACCGATTGTCAGCGGCTCCGCACCGGCGACCGCCGATTCACCGTTTCCGTCATGACACACGTGAATCCACGTCTCCGTTGGGACACGTCGGATCCGATCGGGACGTCGGGATGTCGCCGCAGACTGCGTCATGGTTTGGCCGGGCCGGGGCAGGAAATAGCAAAGACGCCGCCAGTGGCCGGCCTGGGCCACGCCCGGCCCCTGGACCGCCGCGATCGAGACCTCGCCGTTCCGGCCGTGCGCTTTGCGAGGGGCGGGAGCCGTCAGCGCCGACGGGAGGGCGCAGCCGCCGGCCGGTATCCGTCGGGTCGACCGCTGACACGCGGACTTTAGTCGCCGCGTGAGGGGTTTTCGCGCCCGCCCCAGGGCACGAGGCCGGGCCCGTCCGGAGAAATGTTCCCGGCCGCGTGGCGAGCTTATTGCTCAAACCGGCCCGAGGACCTGTGCTGCGCGAGCTGCTCGTCTACTCGGTCATTGCGGTCGGCCTGGCCTACAGCTTCCGGTCGCCCTTCTATCTGCTGCTCCTGTATCTCTGGACCGCGTACTTCCGGCCAGACGAGTGGATGTGGGGCGGACTTCCGTTCGATCTGTCCTTCGTCATGGGCTGCCTCGTCGCGGTCGCCATCTTCTGGTCGCCGACGTATCGTCGCGTCGTGCCGAGGATGGGACTGCTCGTTCTCTTCTTCCTCGACGCCCTCCTGTCGACCGTCGTCGCGAACACTCCGCCGTGGTCGTGGCACTACTTCCAGGAATTCGCGCGGGTGATCTTCATTACCTACGCGATTGCGACCCTCGTGACCGACGGCCGGCGCCTCCGCGCCGTCCTGATGGTGATCGCGCTGTCGCTCGGATTCGAGGCGGCCAAGCAGGGGTGGATCAAGCTGTTCGTGAACCCGGGGGTCCCGAACCTCAATACGCACCCTGCGCTCGGCGACAACAACGGCATCGCGATGGGCATGATGATGCTCCTGCCGATTTTCGCGGTGCTGATCCAGACCGCCCGCGGCCGGTGGGAAAAACACATGCATCGCTTTCTGCTCGGCGGCGCCCTGCTGCGCGGACTGACGACGTACTCGCGCGGAGGATTCCTCGCGGGCGGCGCTGTCGCGGTGCTGCAGATTGCCCGGGCGAAGCAGCGTCTTCGCGTGCTCGTGGTCGTGGTGCTCGTGGGAGCCCTCACCGTGTCGGTGCTGCCCTCGTCGTTCTGGGCCCGCATGAGCACCATCGCGGCGACGCAGAGCGAGCAGGATCAATCGGAACGCGGACGCATCCACTTCTGGGCGACCGCGCTGTTGATGGCGGCGGCGCGTCCGCTCACGGGCGTGGGCTTGAACGGATTCCAAACCGCGTACGACACGTACGACGACAGCCGCGGATTGTTCGGGACGGCCCGGGCGGTCCACAGCACCTGGTTCGGCGTCCTGGCCGATCTCGGCATCCCCGGGCTGCTGTTGTTCCTGTTGATCACGCTTTCGACCTTCGTCGCGTGTGAGCGAATTCGGCGGAGGGCGCGATTCGATCCGCGACTCGCCGATCTGGCGCCCTACGCCGTCGCGATCGAGACGAGCCTCGCCGCGTTCGTCGTGGCCGGAACGTTTCTGGGCGCGCAATACAACGAGCTGTTCTGGCACCTCGTCGGCTGCAGCATCGCGCTGCAGAGTCTCGCGATCGCCGCCGCGCCGGCGACGCCGCGGTGGGCGCTGGTGCCCCGGCAGGCGGCCCCCGGCGGTCTGATGCCGCAGCAGGCGGCGCGCTGACCGCCGGGCCGCCCTCGATGGACGCCTGCCTCACGCCCGTCGCGACGCCCCTGTCCGGCAGAGTGACGGTGAACGCCGCGCCGCTCCGAGTCGTTTACTGGACCGGCATCTGGCATCCTGGACGGGAAGGCCTGTCGAACGAAGTCGCGGCGCTCCGCACCGCGCTGGCGCCGCGTGCCCGGATCGTCTCGTTCTCGGCCGGACAGCGATCACGGCTCTGGCCGATCGACGGTGTGGTCCGTCTCTCCGGACGACGGTACGTTCTATTGCACGGGCTGGCGGCGGCGCTCGAGCGGCAGGCCGACTTCGGCCACGTGTTCGGCGCCGTCGACGCGTGGCATTTGCTGCGGGTGCTCGGCCGGAGACCCGTGCTCTTCACGGTGGCGATTCACGGACGTCCGCTCCCGCACCTCTACGACAAAGTCGCCTGCTTCGCGGCCGAAACGCCGGCTGTCGCCGATGTGCTCGTCCGGGCGGGCATTTCAGCGCGCCGGATCCATCTCGTGTACCCAGGGGTGGACCTCACGCGGTATCGGCCGCAGGCGCGCGCCAGCCAGGCAGTCCGGATTGTGTTCGCGAGTTCCCCAGCCTCTGTCGAGGACATCGGCCGCAGGGGAATCCCCCTGCTCGTGGAGGCGGCGCGGTTGTGTCCGGACGTGGAGGTCGTGCTGATGTGGCGGCCGTGGGGACGGACCGAACGCCTGATGCGGGCCCTCGATCGACTCAATCCTCCGTCCAACGTGAAGGTCAAGGTGGGCATCGTCCCCGACATCGCTGCGGTGTACCAGGCAGCCGACGCGACCGTCTTCCTGCCGGCGGCCGGCGCGGGCAAGTCGTGCCCCAATTCCGTCGTCGAAGGGCTCGCCTGTGGTTCTCCCGCCATCCTCACACCGGAGTGCGGCCTTGCGCCGGTCGTGTCGTCGGCCGGCGCGGGCGTCGTGATCCGGGATCGCACGCCTGCCGCGCTTGCGGCGGCCATCCGCGAAATCGCACGGGAGCCAGCGGGCTTCGGGCAACGCGCGCGGGCGCTGGCGGAACGAGCATTCGACGCGCGGGTGTTCATCGAGCGGTATGCCGAGCTGTACCGCGCCATGAGCCGCGAGGGGCACTCCGGATGACGTCGTGCCCGCCGGGGTGAACGCTACAGCGCCGCCCGCCTCCGTGGGTGGCCCGCTCGCCCGAACATGCGCCTGAGAACCTGCACCAGCCCTGCGGGGGCCGAGCACGCCACGATCCCGCGGAGCGCTCGTGTCGAAGGGGCCGCGCGGAGCGACTCGACGTACGCGCGCCGTGCCGCCGCGGCGTCCCCCTGCTCGGTGCAGCACTGCCCGACGAGATACGAGTAGCCGGCGAGTTCGACGCGCACGACCCGCCGGTCGTAGGCGAACGCGCAGCGCGCCAGCTTCCATCGCGCGAAGGCGGCCGCGCACCGCTGCTGTCGCAGCGTCCGCGGCGACGTCAGGTCGGTCATCCCGCTCAGATTGTCCCCGCGATACTCCACGACGCCCTGCAACTCGTCGAGGAAGACGAACGTCCCCACGTCGAGCAGCCGGATGAACAACTGCACGTCCTCGAGCATGTGCAGGTCGGGTGCGAACGGAGGCGTGGGCAGGGTGTTCGCCCTGACCACCACCGTGGAGGGATGCGGATGAAACTCTCCGCGAAGCACGGCCCGCCGCGTGTTGTTCCAGTCCAGGAGGTGAAGATCGCCCCAGCGCGCCGCGCTCTGCTCCAGCGGACGTCGGGTGCGCTCCTCTCGCTCCGCGAATCGCTCGGGGGTCCAGCGGCCGGTGTAGTCGATGGTCTTCATGGGGCCGAAGGACAGGACCGCGTGCCGGCAGTCGTCGAGCGCGGCGATCGACGCCGCGAGATGGCCCGTCAGCCAGACATCATCGGAATCCAGGAACGCCACGAATTCCGGCCGCCCCGTCGCGGCGATCGCCGCGTTCCGCGCGCGCGACACCCCTCCGTGCGACAACCGCAGGCAGCGGATCGGGAAACCGCGCCCTTCAAAAGCGCCCACGACCTGCTGGGTCTCGTCGTCGGACCCATCGTCGGCGACGACGACTTCGAAATCCCGATAGGTCTGGGCCGAGACACTCTCGAGTGCGCGCTCCAGCAGGGAAGCCCGATTGTAGGTGGGCACGACGACGCGTACGCGGGGACTCATCGGAGGGCGCCGACTCGCCGGCCGAGCGCCTCGAGGAGTCGCCGCACGCCGTGGAGGCGCCCGGAGAGGGGGCGTTCGAGCGCGGGGGGAAGAAGGAGCGTCCAGGAGAAGCCGCGGTCGACCATGCACAGGCGACGAAGACATCGCAGACGCGCGCGGTACGGCAGAGGCCCGACGTACGTGTCAATCATCGGTCCGAGGCCCTGCGGCCACAGCCGGTGAACGAGCACATGGATGTGCTGATCGAGCTCGCCGTTCTCCATGACGTCCACCGCGCGCGTGTCGGCGCACCGCGGCGGCACCGTCGCCAGTCGGCGGTAAAGACGGTTCAGATGCGCGGTCCAGCCGCCAGCGCAGTGGTCGTGCACAATCGCGTGGCGCGTCCACTCGCCTCGCGCCGTCCGGTTGGAGGCGCTTTCGAGCAGCTCGCGAAGAACCGCCGCGTACGCCTCGGGCGTCGGAGCACGGAGCATCGATCGCTCCAGGCCAGGCGCTCCGGCCGACATCAGCACTGCCGATGGGCGGTTGGGCACATATCCGAGCAACGGCACCCCATGGCTGCCGGCTTCGAGGAGAGACGTAATGGAGGAGAACGGGTACGGATCCAGATAGACGTCCGCCGCGGCGTAGAAGGCAGCCGTGTCGTGCCGAGGTCCGAGCGCCACGACGCGACCTCCCGTGGCTGCGGCAGCCTCGGCCCACGCACGCGAGGGGTGCGGCCCGATGGCCAGATAGACGGCCCGGGGGTGCTCGCGCAACACCGGGACGATCAAGTCGAGCAGATGCGGCGGGTCGATGGGATCGAATTTGAAGGACGTGGCGACGCTGAGCAGGACGATGGCATCGTGCGGCTGGCCGAGACTGAGCTTGGCTGCGGTTTTCGACGATTCCGGGCGGGCCGGACGCGCGAGCGGAATCGGCAGCAGCGTGGTGTCGGCGCCCGAAATGCCGCGGCGCCTCTCGAGGGGGAACGACGGCGTGTCCCGGAGCTGGGCGAACAGGTGCGAGACGCGCCGCCCGACCCAGAAGGTGTGGTCCGAATGGTGGACGAACACGACGCGTTGATCCGGCGGCGGGGCGACCAGCGCGATGCTCGGCACGATATCGTCCGGAAACAGGTGCAGCGCGACCACGTCAGCGCCTTCGGTCAGGTGCCGTAACTCGGCCGCCTGTCCGAGCACGTCGGCAATGGGCGCCTGCAGAAAGTGCAGGCGTCCTCCCGCTCGCGCGACCGCCTCGGCCAGCGCAGGTGGCGGCGGTGTGTTCTCCTGCTTGGTCACCACGACGCTGTGGCGACGCTCCGGGTCGGCGGCGATCCACCGCCACACGAATCGCGTATCGCCTCCCGAGCGCCGAGCGTAGGTCAGGACGTGAACGGTGTGGCGGCGCGCCCGCGGCGGGTCGGTTCGGGCAGGCAGGGCATCGAGCCCCAGTCGTTCCAGGACGGCCTCGAGACGATTGCTCGCGAAGATGCCGGGGTGCGCCGTGAATCCCTCGCGCGCGGCGATTTGCGCGCAGGCTGCCGCCTCCGGATACGCGCGCGACGCCAGAAGCCGCTCGGCGATCGACACCAGACGATCGAAGCGGGCGTAGGCGCGCCGGACCTCCGCCGCGTGCGGGGTCTCGACGTCCGGCTGACGGCCCGGCGCCGAGGCGACGGGATCCTCCCGAAGTCGAGCCGCGGCGAAAGCGGACATCCTCTTAACTCCGCGACGCCACGGGCAGGAGCACCGCTTCGAGGCGCCGACAGATCGTCTCCTGGTCGTCTGGCGTCATGTCGGCGAAGAGCGGCAGGATGATGGCGGACGCCTGCGCGTCTTCGCTCCTGGGCAACACGGCCGGGCGCTCGTACGCCGGCTCCAGGTGCGCGCACATGACGCCGCGGCGGGTCGAGACGCCCGCATCGAGCATGGCCTGCATGACCGCGCGCTGATCCGCCCCCTCGGGGAGGCGCACGCAGTAGCTCTGCCAGTTGCTGCGCGCCCACACCGGCTCGAGCGGCAGCCGGAGGCCAGGCACGTGCGCGAGCAGGGCGCGATACCGATCCGCGAGGCGGCGCCGGGTCGCGATCAGCTCGGGGAGGCGCCGCAGCTGTTCGCGCCCGATCGCCGCCTGCAGGTCGGTCAGCCGGTAGTTGAAGCCCAGCTCGGGGTACGACTCGAAGATCACCTCGCGTGTGCCATGCCGAACCGTGTCCGGCACGCTCATGCTGTGCTGCCGCCAGAGCCGGAACTTCGCGTCGTATGCCGGGTTGGCGGTCGTCAGCATGCCGCCGTCTCCGGTCGTCATCACCTTCCGCGGATGGAACGAGAAGCACGCAATGTCGCCGTGTGGTTTCCCGATGGTCTCCCAGCGGCCGTCGAAGAGGATCTCGCTGCCGATCGCGCACGCCGCGTCTTCGACCACCGGCAGTCCGTGGCGCCGTCCGATCTCCAGGATCGCCGCCAGATCGCACGGCATCCCGAGCTGGTGCACGCAGAGAATGGCCCGGGTCTTCGACGTAATGGCCGGCTCGATCAGGGCGGGATCGATGTTGTAGGTATCCGGATCGATATCGACGAACACCGGGTCCGCGCCGCAGTACCGGATCGCATTGGCCGTCGCGATGAACGAGTGGCTGACCGTGATCACCTCGTCGCCCGGCTGCACCCCCACCGCGAGCAACGCGAGGTGCAGCGCCGTGGTGCAGTTCGAGACCGCGCACGCGTGCGGGGCGCCGACGTACGCGGCGAACTCCCGTTCGAACGCCGCGACCTCCGGCCCCTGCGTCACCCAGCCCGACAAGATCACGCGGCGGACGGCGTCGACCTCGCGCTCGCCGAGCTGCGGCCGCGCGACGGGAATGGTGTGTGGCGTCTCGGTTGCGCTCATGCCGTCACCTGGGCTGCCTGGCGCTCGTTCTGCCACCACGCGACGAGCGATCGCAGGCCCTCGTCGAGCGGCACGCTGGCCTCGAAGCCCAGCCGCGTTCGGGCCTTCGCGGTGTCGGCCAGACGCCGCGGGACGGGATTGACCTTCCGGGCGGGGGCGAACTCGATCGGCAGCGACGAGCCGGTAATCCGCAGCAGGGCCTCCGCCAGCTCGCGCAGGCTCGTCTCGGTGCCGCTCGCCACGTTGAAGACTTCGTCGGACACGTCGGCGCGCGCCGCCAGGACGTTGGCCCGGGCGATGTCCGCCACGTGCACGAAGTCCATCGTCTGGGTGCCGTCGCCGAAGATGACGGGGGCCTGACCGGCCGCGATGCGTTCGAGCCAGCGGATGAACACTTCGGTATACGCGCCGTGGACGTCCATGCGCGGGCCGTAGACATTGAAGTAGCGCAGGGCGACGTACTGCAGGTTGTACATCTCGGCGAAGCTGCGCAGCAGCCCCTCGTTGAACGTCTTCGCCGCGCCGTAGATCGTGCGGTTGTTGTAGGGGTGATGCGATTCGCTCGTCGGGAACGCGTCGGCCAGGCCGTAGATCGACGCGGAGGAGGCCGCGACGACTTTCCGGACGCCGGCGTTGGCGGCCGCCTCCACGACGTTGAAGGTCCCGTTGACGAGCACGTCGACCGCCAGCCGCGGTTCCTCCGCGCACTGCGTGATGCGGATGGCCGCCTGGTGGAACACCACGTCGATGCCCGACATCACCTCCGCGAGCAGCCGCCGGTCGCGGACGTCGCCATCGACGATGGTGACGCGGCTGCGACCGCAGGCGGCCGCGAGGTTCGCGCGCCGGCCGCGCACGAAGTTGTCGAGGACGACGATTTCCGCCGGCTGCTCCTCCGCGAGCCGCTCGGCGATGTGCGACCCGATCAAGCCGGCCCCGCCCGTAATGAGAAACCGTTCGCGCGTCATCGTTCAGCTCCCGCGGCCGTCTCGACGCGAGCGGCCTCGTCATGGGCGTCCGTGCGCCACCGGATGAACCGTGCGGGGACGCCCGCCACCACGGCGCCGTCGGCGACGTCGTGCGTCACGATTGCGCCCGCGCCGACAATCGCGCCGCGACCGATGGTGACGCCGGGAAGGATCACGGCATTGACCCCGATGTCGGCCCAGGCGCCGATTCGCACCGGCCGGATGCGCAAGTCCGTCTGAATAATCGGCACCGAGACGGGCTCGCCGGTGTGCTCCGATCCGAGCACCTTCGCGCCGGGTCCCCAGCCGACGCTGTCTTCGATGACCAGATCCCGCGCGTCGAAGTAGCTGCCCGGCCCGATCCAGACATTGCGCCCGATGACGCAGCGGCCGTCGAACCGTCCCTGGAGATACGTCTGCGCGCCGATGAACACGCCGTCGCCGATGTCGAACGTGTCGAGGTGCTTGAAGTTGACGCCGCCGGCGACCTGCAGCCCCGCGCCGGCGCGTCCGGCCGCGGCCGCGAAAATCGCCCGGCGCATCAGCACGTCGAGCGCGCCTTCTCCGTTGAGATAGCGGCCGTACAGCTCGACGAGTCCGTCGTACGTGTACCGTTCCCGCAGGTACCCGCGGAGTCCGGTCTCGAACACCGGGTCGGCCGCCACGGTCCGCCGCCCGTGGACGGCCGTGACGACGCGTTCCGCCCCCAGGGTGCTGGCCTCAGATGACATAGGCGTCCTGCTGGATCGCCGCCACGACTTCTTCGACCGCGGTCAGCGGCATTTCCGGATACATCGGCAGCGAGAGCACTTCGTCAGCCAGCCGCTCCGACACCGGGAAATCACCGCGCTGGTAGCCCAGGTCCGCGTGCGCCGTCTGCAGGTGCACGGGAATCGGGTAGTGAATGCCGGTCTGGACGCCGCGCCCGTGCAGCGTCTGCTGGAGCGCCTCGCGCTCGCGCGTCCGCACGGCATAGACGTGATACACGTGGCGCCCGTACGCCATCTCGGCGGGGGGAACGACGCTGCTGCCGGCGAGCAAGCCGGTATAGCGGGCGGCGCGCTCGCGGCGCGCGTCGGTCCACGCCGGCAGGTACCGCAGCTTGACCCGCAGGATGGCCCCCTGGATGCCGTCCATCCGGTAGTTGTAGCCGCGCAGCTCGTGGTGATACTTCGACTTCTGACCCCAGTCGCGCAGCATCCGCATCGTGGCGGCGTGCCCGTCGTCGTTGGTGACCGCCATGCCCCCTTCGCCGTAGGCGCCGAGGTTCTTGCCCGGATAGAACGAGAAGGCGCCCAGATCGCCCAGCGCGCCGACGCGGCGCCCCTTGTATTCCGTCCCGTGCGCCTGGCAGGCGTCTTCGATCACCGGGACGCCGTGCGCACCGGCGACGGCGAGGATCGGATCGAGGTCGGCGGCCTGCCCGTACAGGTGGATCGGGACGATCGCTTTCGTGCGCGGCGTGATGGCGCCTTCGAGCAGCGCGGGATCCATCGCGTACGACTCGGGGTCGACGTCGACGAAGACCGGAATCGCGCCGGTGTAGCGGATGGCCGCGACCGTCGCGACGAAGGTGAAGGGGGACGTGATGACTTCGTCGCCCGCGCCGACGCCCGCGGCGAGCAGCGCGAGGTGCAGCGCGCTCGTGCCCGAGTTGAGCGCGACGGCGTGCTTCGCGCCGACGTACTCGGCGAACTCGTGCTCGAACCGGCCGACTTCCTCGCCGAGGATGAACTGCGTCGTGTCGAGCACGTGCGCGATCGCCGCGTCCACCTCCGGCTTGATCGATCGGTACTGCGCTTTCAAGTCGACAAACGGCACTACGCTAGACATGACGGTGTCCCCAATTCGATGAGCTGTCCGCGGTTGCGGATGGATTCAGAGGCCGCCTCGAGGATCCGCACGACGCGGAGTCCTGCCTGTCCGTCGGAGATGGGCGTCTCGCCGCGCTCGATGCACCCGATCAGGTGCTTGGCTTCGACGCCGAGCGCCTCGGACATGTCGAGCTGCGGCGCCCACATGTCGCCGGCGCGGTAGCCGACCAGGAGGCGGTACTTGGCCTGGCCGTTTCCGTTGCCGTTCTCTCCGTTCAAGGTCAATCCCTTGTCGTAGACCTTCACCTTCTCGCTGGGTTCGAGGTCGTCGTAGACGACCATCTTGTGACTGCCGCCGATGAGCGTGCGGCGCACCTTCACCGGCGCGAGCCAGTTCACGTGCACGTGGCCGATCAGGTGATTCGGGAACATCAGCGTGAGATAGGCGATGTTCTCCGGCTCGCCGGCGACGTGCCCCATGCCGGTGGCGCTCACGCCGATCGGGGTCGCCTGCAGCACGTGGTCGAGGATCGCCAGGTCGTGGACGGCGAGATCCCAGATCACGTTGACGTCGCGCTGGAACAGCCCGAGGTTCACGCGCACCGAGTCGTAGTAGTAGATGTCGCCCAGGTCGCCGCTGGCGACGAGGTCGCGGATCTTGCGAACGCTGCCGGTATAGACGAACGTGTGGTCGACGGCCAGCATCAGGCGCCGGCGGTCGGCTTCGTCGATCAGCCGCAGCGCCTGTTCGGTCGTCGCGGTCATCGGCTTTTCGACCAGGACGTGCTTGCCCGCCTTCAACGCCGCGAGGGCGAGGTCGAAATGCGACGACACGGGGGTCGCCACGACGACGAGATCCACCGCCGGGTCGGCGATGAGATCGACGGCGTCGCCGTAGACCTGGACGGCCGGATAGCGCGCCGACACGCGCGCGAGCTGCGGCGCCCGCGTGTCGCTGACCGCGGCGACGCGGCAGCCGGCGACTTCGGCGAAGTTCCGGACGAGGTTCGGCCCCCAGTACCCGTACCCGATGATCCCTACCCCGATCATGAATCCTCCCTTGTCAGCGCGCCTCGGGCGCGACGTCGATGCCGACGGCCAGTTCCACGTCGTTCGAGGCGGTCCTCCGGAGGCGCCGCGCCGGCACCCCCGCGACCGTCGCAAACGGCGCCACGTCCTTGGTCACGACCGCGCCGGCGCCGATGAGCGCGCCCCGGCCGATCGTCACGCCCGCGAGAATCGTCGCGTTGCTGCCGATCGACGCGCCGGCTTCCACGCGGGTCGGCGTGAGCGTCCAGTCGCTGTCGGTCTGCAGACTGCCGTCGGCGTTCACCGCCCGCGGGTACAGGTCGTTGATGAACATCACGCCGTGCCCGACGAACACGCCGTCCTCGATCGCCACCCCCTCGCAGATGAAGGTGTGGCTCGAAATCTTGCAGTTCCGGCCGATGTCGGCCCCGCGCTGAATTTCGACGAACGGCCCGATGCGGGTGCCGTCCCCCACCCGGCATCCGTACAGGTTCACCAGCTCCGGCTGGTGGATGACGACGTCCTGCCCCAGGGTCACGGTCTTGGCGATCATCCCGACGCTCCTTTGCGGACCAGACCGGCGGTGGCGACACGCGGATCGGGGTGCCAGTCGCGGTCCAGAAAAATCAACCCGAAGTCGCGCCGTTCCGACGCGACCGAGAACGGGTATCCGTGCATGTGGAGATCGATCGGCCGCATCAGCACGGGATGCAGGATGCCGACCGACACGGTGTAGCAGCCGGGGAGCAGCGGCAGGTGGCGAATCGCGAGGGTGACCTCGCCGCTCCCCTCGATCGTGCCGCCGCCGATGCCGTCCATTTGCGTGTTCACGCCCGCGCAGTACACGCCGTCGGCGCGATGCACGTCGACCGCGAAGTGCGGCCGCGCGACCTCGCCGTCGGTCTCGTACCGGATCCTGACCGTCAGGGGCCCGCCGCTGCGAAACACGGCCGTGGGTTCGCCGTGCGCCTCGAGCAGGTCCACCCCGGTGATCCACACCGGCGCGCCCACGGGGCGCTCGCTCGCGGGCGAGTCCAGCGAGGGATGCCGGTACACGCGGATCGCCTCGGCGGGCGCGCCATCGAATCGCACCTGTCCGCGATCCAGCACGATCGTGCGGGTGCACAGTTCGAGCACGGCCGGCAGGTTGTGCGAAATGAAGACCAGGGGGACGCCGCGGCCGATCAGCTCGCGCATCCGCGCGACGCACTGTTCCTGGAACGAGGCGTCGCCGACGCTGAGGACTTCGTCGATCAGCAGGACATCCGGATCCAGATGCGCCGCGATCGAGAAGCCAAGCCGGGCATTCATGCCCGACGAATAGCGCTTGATGGGCGTGTCGATGAACTCGCCGATTCCGGAGAACTCGACGATCGCGTCGAATTTCCGCGCGATTTCGGCGCGCTTCATCCCCATGATCGCGCCCTGCAGGTACACGTTCTCCCGTCCGGTGAGTTCCTGATGGAACCCGGCGGCGATCTCGATGAGCGCCCCAATCCGGCCGAGGACCTCGCATTCCCCCGAGGTCGGCTTCAGGATGCGGGTCAGCAGCTTCAGGAGTGTCGACTTCCCGGCCCCGTTCGGCCCGATGATGCCGACCGCTTCTCCCGGGCGGACGTCGAAGGAGACGTTTCGCACCGCCCAGAACTCCTGGTGCGACAATTCGGTGGACGCACGGCGTCCGGCCACGCGCCGCGCGATGGCCGGGACCAGGTCCCGCAGGCTGTCGTGCCGTTCGCCGCGACGAAACTTCTTGCTGACGCCGCGCAGGATGACTCGAGGATCCGACATCGTCAGATGTTCTCCGCGAAGGTGTATTCGGCCGTGTGAAACAGCATCCAGCTGGCGACCAGCAGTGCCACCGATCCGACCGCGGTCGCGGCGAACGCCGCCGGGTGCTGCAGCCAAATCCCGCGGAGCAGGACGTCGCGGTAGGCCATGATGATGTGCGTCATCGGATTGAGCGCCGCCAGCCGTCCCGCGACGCCGCCGAGGTGATCGAGGGGATACACCGTCGAGGTCGCGAACATCCAGACGGTCAGGGCGACTTCGATCAGATACTTGACGTCGCGATAGAACAGGTTGCCCATCGACAGCAGCAGCCCCAGGGCGGCCGTGAAGCACACCTGCACGAAGACGATGAGCGGGAGCAGCACGATGCTGGAGCCAGGCCACACGCCGTAGTACGCCATCATCCCGATCAGCACCAGGCAGGCGACCGCCGAATCCGCGATGGAGACGAGCACCGCGGAGAACGAGAAGATCTCGCGCGGGAACCGGACTTTGCTCACCAGGTTCGAGTTCGACGTGAGCGCGATCGTCGAGAAGCGCAGCGCCGAGGCGGTGAAGTTGAACGCGAGCAGGCCGCAGTAGGCGAAGAGCGGGTAAGGCATCCCGGTCTGAATCGGGGCGACCCGCGTGAAAATCACCGAGAAAATGATGGTATTCATGAGCGGCATGAACACCGCCCAGCCGAAACCCATCATCGTTTGCTTGTAGCGGAGCAGCAGGTCGCGCACCGTCATCCGGACCAACAGCTCCCGGAATTCGACCTGCTCCAGCACGATTTCGCGAACACAGCCCCACGCGGGGGCCAGCGCCGTGGTCATTTGCCCGATACTCCTGACATGGTCGTTGACGATTGAGCAAGCGAGCGGCCAGCAAAGGGTGGCCGATTCGCTGACATTCCTGGCGATCCCGGCCCCCGTTGTCCGCCGAGAGGCAGACTAATTTCTCGAATTGCGGGTCCCGCGGTTCGCCACGGGGGCCGAAGGCCTTATTTCCAGCCCTCCCGGACGGCGGCGCCGGCGATAATCAGGGCGGCTCCCATCAGGACGGCCGATGCACTCTCGGCCATGGCCTGCGTCGGGACGACGATGCCGGGCATCGGCACGATGCGCGTGCTCATGGCGGCCACGCTCGTCACCATCACGGCCACGAGCAACATCAGCAGCTTCACACCCATGGATCCTCCCGCATGCCCGCCGCGCGCCGCCGCAGGGCGGCGACGTCTCGCAGTGCGGCAACGATCGACAATTGACGTTTCACCCAGCGGCTCGCCAGACGCGCGAGCCGCGCAAGACGCGAAGTCATCGGCCTCCATTCGGGCGGTTGCCGGAACGACACGGTATTCGTCTGACAGTGCCGATACTCAGAGCAAGTCCACCGCCACCGGTGTGCATCGCGTCGATCACAGATTCGGCGCGATCCTGTCGCCTGCGGCCTGCAGCGCGGGAGGCTTGGTCGACCCCTGGGCGCCTTTCGTCTTCCTTGGCCACGATTCCGGCCGGCGCGAGAGATCCATCGCGGTCCGGTACTGCCCGGCGATTTCAAAAATGGCCTGCGACAGGAGGTCCGGCGAGTGACGCACTTCCGCTCCGGAGAGTTCCACGGCAAACGCGCCTCGCATCACGCGAATGCCGTCTTCGGTGAACTCCTGGTCGGCGCACGACGGCGGCTCGGGCGCCGTGACCGGCTCGGCGCCGCGGCGCTTCTGCTGCCGCAGGGTCCATGGATTGAGGGCCGTCGTGTTCACGAGCACGTAGTCGAACAGGCCGGTGCCCGCGTGCTCGCGGATGACGCGGAGGTGATCCTCGAGGGTGAAGCCGGTGGTCTCGCCGGCCTGGGTCATCAGGTTCGCGACATAAATCCGTACGGCGCTCGCGCCGCGGATCGTCGGCGCGACTCCGCCCACCAGGAGGTTGGGCAGCACGCTCGTGTAGAGGCTGCCGGGCCCGACGATGATCGCGTCGGCGTTGACGAGGGCCCGCAGCGCCTCGGGCAGCGGCAGCGCCGGGCGTTCGAGCCACACCCGCCGGATGGAGCGCCGGCACTTGACGATCGCCGTCTCGCCGCGCACGACCACGCCGTTGTCGAATTCGGCCGCCAGGATCACGTGCTCGCGCGTCGACGGGAAGACCCGTCCCGTAATCCCCAACATCGCGCCGAGCTGTTCGACGGCGAGCGCGAAATCGCCGGTGATCTGCGTCAACGCGGCGAGCAGCAGGTTGCCGACCGTGTGGCCGGTGAGGTGGCTCGCGCGCGTGAAGCGGTATTGCAGCAGCCGCGAGAGCGGCGAGGCGTGCGACGTCAGGGCCGACAGACAGTTGCGCACGTCCCCCGGCGGCAGCACGCCCAGCTCCCGGCGCAGCCAGCCCGAGCTGCCGCCGTCGTCGGTCACGGTGACGATCGCGTTCACGCAGTCGGCGAGATCCCAGGCGCCCTCCGCGATGGCTGGAAAGGCGCGCAGCCGGTTCGACAGTCCCTGGAGCACCACGGGCAGGCCCGTACCGCCGCCGATCGCCACGAAGCGCGGGGGGGGCGGCGGCACGGACGACCCATCGTCGGAGCTCGGTGACAGCGGCGCGAAGCGGTGCATGGGCACTCCTGGCTTTCCGTGGGCGGGCTCGTCATTCGGAGGAGCGGACGATGTTGCGGCCGTCCGCTTTCGCGCGATAGAGCAGGCGATCGGCTCTGGCGCTGAAATCGCTGGCGGTTTCCGTGGGTTCCGCCATCGCAATGCCGATGCTGACCGTCGGCTGGACGCCGGCGCCGGCGACCACGGAGGGCCAGCCGAACTCCTGCACGCGCTGGCGGATGCGTTCGGCGCTCTGGACGGCGGTGCCCGCGGATTCGGGGACGAGCACGGCGAATTCGTCGCCGCCGTAGCGCGTGCAGACGTCCGAGAGCCGCACCGATCGCCGGATGATGTCGGCGACCTGCTGCAGGACCGCATCGCCGGCCGCGTGCCCGTGCTGGTCGTTGATGGACTTGAAGCGGTCCACGTCGACCATCATCAGCGCGAGGTCGCTCCGGCTCCGGCGCGCGCGTTCGAGTTCGGCGGTGAGCCGCGTCTGGAGATAGCGCCGGTTGAACAGCCCCGTGAGCGGGTCGATGGCGGCCAGGTGGGCGAGTTCTTCGGAATGCTCGGCCAACCGGTGGCGGCTGAGTGCGAGTGCCGCCGGCGCGGCAATGATCCGGACCGCCAGCAGGTCCGCCCGATCGAACGGCGCGCCATCGGTGCGGTCCGCGAGCGTCAGGACGCCGAGCACGTCGCTGCCGGCGAGCAACGGCACCGCGATGAAGGAATCCGTCTTGTAGCGCTTGCGGCGGGCCGGCACCCACGGCATGCGCGTGAGGTCGCGGACGAGCACGGGCTTGCGGGACGTGAAGACGCCGCCGATCACCCCGCTGCCCGGCGAGACGCGCACGTGCTCGACCTGCTCGCGCGGATAGCCGTACGTCGCCACCATCTCGAGCTTGCCGTCTTTGGTCCGGAAGGCCGCCAGGGTGGCGCGCCCGGCGCGCGCGATGCGCGCGGCGGCATCCACGACGAACTGCTGCAGGGCGTGCTCGTCGCTAATCTGTCCGATCTTGCGGGCGATCGCGAACGAGACGGTGGCGAGGTTCTCGCTGCGCTGCACCCGCTCTCGCGACCGGACCACTTTCAAGGCCAGGAGCGCCGTGTCGACCAAACGCGGCAGCCACGAGAACTGCGGCTGCAGCCAGTCGCCGGGCAGCGTCATCAGCCATTCGGTGGTGCCTTCGGTCGCGAGATGAATGGCGGTGCATTCCTCCGGCCCCTCGAGGCGTCGCACGCGGGCACGCGAGGACTGCGGACCCCCGCCCACGTCGATCGCGCCGGGCGCCGGGACCGGGTGAGCGCCCCGGCTGCCGGCGTCAATCACCAGCGTCCACGGCGTGTACTCGCGTCTGAACACGGCAACCGGCGCCTTGATGACCTGCGCCATCCCGTCGGCCAGTCGACGGCAGGCCGCATCGACGCTGTGCTCGGCGGCCGCTTCGGCACACGACCGCCAGAGCAACTCGAGTTGCTCGGCGGAGAGCGGTGTGAGGGGCACCGTCAGGGTCACGACTCCTCCGGCCGGGTTGTGCGGATTGCTGCTGGCGCACGATGGACGGGAGGACGGGCCCGTAGGACCCGCCTCCCTGCTCGCCGCCTTACTGGACCGACCCCGAGATGGTCATGTCGCGCAGGGCGGGCGATTGCGCGGAATCCGTCGTCGAGAGGGTGACCCGATATTGCAGGTAGCGCGAGCTGCGGCCGATGGCTCCGCCGGACGTCGCGATCGACGTCCACGCGCTCCAGGTGCCATCCGGCGTGGCGGAGTTGCCCGTCCGGATGCTGACGGCGACCGACGTGCCCGCGGGCAGGTCTGTCGTCCAGCTCGCCGTCCCCCACGTCACGAGGCCGTTGCCGTCCATGACGCGCGAGACGAACGTCGACGCGGCGGCATACGGCGTCAGCCGCATCCAGTTGACGCTCACCGGCTGACCACCAGGCGTGAAGTCGCTGATGATCGGCCGCAGCGCGGTGCTGATGGTCGTCGCGTGCGACGCCACCTGCGTGCCATCGATGAAGAACACGACGCTGGTCGCGTTCCAGACGATGCGGTAGCGGTGCGGCGTTCCGGCCCAGGTGCCCGGAATCAACGTGTCAATCGCCGTCGATCCGTTGTGGGTACGGGCGTAGAGCGCGTTGCCCGAACCGGTGCTGAACATCGCCCACGGCGTCTCGTTGAACGTGAGGCCGAAGCCGACGTGCTGGTACGACTGCGTGCCGAACGTCCCCAGGAACTCGAGGACGCGGCCGGGGGCGTAGGTCGCCGCGGGGCTGACCCTCGCGCCGTCGACGGTGATGGAGCCGCCGCCGACCGCGGCGCTGCCGGTGGAGGACCACTTGGTCGTGCTCCATCCGGCCGGCAGGGCAGAGCCTCCGAAATCGCTGCCGTTGGCCGGGGCGAGCATCACTTCGCCGCCCGACACGTCGCTGACGATGCCGGACGCATCCGGTGAGCCGGCGCCGAAGTCGGCCACCGTCGTGTCGACGAGCGTGTTCTGGACGGTGAACGACCAGACCGCGTCAGCCCCCATCGGATTGCCGGCGCCGTCCGCGACGGTTCCCGCGACCGTGACGGTGTACTGGCCGCCGAGGAGCAACGGCGAAGTCGGCTGCAGCGTCGCGACGCTGCCGCTGAGCGACACCGTGGCCGGCAGGTCCGTGCCGGATCCCGTCGGGCGGATTCGGAGCGTGCCAACGTTGATCGTCGACGAGCTCATCACCTCGTCGAAGGTGACGGTGACGGCGCTCGACGAGGAGACGCCCACGGTACCAATTCCCGGCGTCCGGCCGGTAATGGCAGGCGGCGTCACGTCGATCGTCCAGGAGTAGGCGGCCGGCGTCGGGTCGACGTTGCCCGCCAGGTCGGTCGCCCGGACCTGGAACGCATGGACGCCCGTGGGCAGGCCGGTGAACGTGACCGGCGAGACGCAGGACGCGAAGCTGCCCGCGTCGAGCCGGCATTCGAACGTGCTGTTCGCTTCGGTCGCGGCGAACGCGAAGTTCGCGGTCGCGGTGTTCGTCAGCGCCGGCGGCGTCGCCGTCAACGACGTGTTCGGCGGCGTCGTGTCGTAGGTCGCCACGTAGCTGCCGGTCTGAGCCGCGAACCGGACGTACTCGATGCCCTTGATCGTCGCGACATCGAAGGCGACCGGGGTGCCCCCGAAGGTGAGGCCCGTGAGGACGCCGGCGCCGGTCGTGAGCCGGCGCGGCAGCATGCCCTGGAGGTTGTGGGCCCCCGCGGCGGCTTTCACGGTGAAGGCCAGCGTGCTGCCTCCCTGCGGGCCGCCCTCGACGCCCGCCGTCCACACCAGGGACCCGAACGACGATCCATTGCGGCCATCGAGCCAATCGAGCATCTGCCGCGAACTGACGATGGGCACGCCGCGCGCCTGGGCCGCCGCCAGAATGGCGTCCGACCCCGGCGAGGCGACCGTGTCGTTGTGCATGTTCGCCGTGAACACGCCGTAGTAGCCGAGCGGGCCGACGGCGTTGTCCAGCAGCGTCGTGATCGTCAGCGGATACGTCTGCTCGGACTCGTCGGTCATCTGCGTCGCCGCCTGATAGACGTCGATCATCGTGCCGCCGGCGGTCGCAAACCGCATCGGCATCCCCGAGCCGGTGAACAGACCCGGGCGGTCGAGCACCCACGTGCCGGGCCAGTAGTAATACGTCGCATCGAAGCGGACGCCGTGGGCGAGCTCCACCTGCGGCTCCGTCGCATAGTCGCTCCACGGGATGCAGTGCGTGCGGTTCGTCCGCGGCGGCGTCGCGCTCGGGAACGTCGCGTCGAACGTGCTGTATTGCGTATCGAATTTCTCTGCCAGCGACGCGGGCGTGAAGTCCGAGCAGTTCGTCGTCGCGTGCAGCGCGATTTCGAATCCGTCGGCCGTGTAGGCCGCGGCCTGCGCGTCCGTGATGGGCGTGCTGTTGTAGATGTACGCCGTGCTCCGGATGCACTGCCAGTCGGCGACCGAGCAGCCGACGGGGCTGGCGGCCTTGTAGGCATCGAACCGTCCGACGGTGTGTCCGCTGCCATGGTCGTCGCCGGTCATCACGACCGCCGCCTTGAACCCGGAGGGCAGGAACCAGAACCGCGGGAGCGGCTTGCGGCCGATGTTCATCTGCACGATCAGATTCGCGAGCAGGCGCTGCTGTTCGTCGGCCTGCGGGATCGCGATCTTGTTGAAGTCGACCCAGTCTGGCTGCGGATCGCTGGCGGCGTTCCCGAAGAACAGATCGTCGCTGCGGATTGGCGCGAGACCATCGCGGTCCTGGCCGGCCCAGGCGGGATTGCCCTGGCGCGTGTAGACGACCGATTGCGCCAGATCGTAGGCGAACGCGGCGGCGTGGCCGGCGGTGCCGCCGAGCGTGCGCAGCGTGACCGCCGGATTCGGCGTCGCCACGGTGGCGGCCGAATACAGCGTCGCCAGGCTGGTCGCGCCGTTCAGCGCGTAGCGATCCGCCGTCCCGTGGAACTGGATGGTGGTGTTCACCAGACCGGCGGCCGGCCCGGTGGACGTGTTCATCAGGAGGTAGCCGTTCGAGAGCGTCCCGCCCGCATCCGTGAGGCCGAGCAGGCCCGCGAGTTTCTTGTCGGGCCGCATCGCGATCAGGTTGCCGCCGGCGTTCACCCAGGTGGCGAACATCGAGGCCTGCGCGTCGGTGAGCGCGACTTCGCTCAGCACGACGACGTCGTATCCGGACAGCGCGGTTGCGTCGACGGTCGAGAGATTCGCCACCGCGAATTCGTTCAGCCCCTCAGCCCGCAGGATTTCGGCGTAGTAGGTCCCGAACGGGTTGGAGGGATCGGTCACGACGAGGATCGGGCCGCCAGGTCCCTGCGTGGGATCCGTCGACAGCGAGGTCCCGGTCGTGAAGCTCCACGTGTAATCGGACGCGAGGGCGTTGCCGGCCAGGTCCTTGATCCTCGGGTCCGTCGGGCCGCCCTTGATGACGGCCGTGAACGAGCTCTCGAACGCAAGCGGCGCCGACGGCTGCAGGATGGCGGTCCGGCTCGCCGCATTCCACGAGATCGTGGCCGGCACCAGCGTGGACGAGGCGTCCTGGAGGAAGAACGTGCTGGCGTCGATCGTCGCCGGATCGATCGCCTCGCTGAACGTGGCGGCAACCGTCGTGTGGACGAGTACGCCGGACGCGCCGGTCACGGGCGAGGTCGAGCTGACGCTCGGCGGCGTCGTGTCGGCCGACGAGGCCGTCGTGCTGTAGATCACATCGACCCAGTAGTTGGCCGCACGGAACGTCTGGTTCGGGAAGGCGCCGGAACTGGCGTACTGATAGACGCCATTCGGGCTCGTGGTCGTCGCCAGGGCGTGCAGCGGCGCCGCGTCGTGCGCGGTGTTGAAGTACGACGAGCTGAACGAATAGTGTCCCGCCGGCGCGAAGTACGAGGCCACGTACGTCGTGTTCGCCGTGACCGGGACCGGCGATGCGAACGAGACCGTCTGCCATCCGGCGGCCGTTTCCCCGCCGAACGTGGCCGAGGCGAGCAGCGTGCCGGTCGCCGTCCAGAGGTGGGCGACGTGCGTGCCGGTGTTCGTGGCCGCTTTGTAGAAGCGGATCCCGGTGATGAAGCCATCGTCGTCGGACTGGAACTTGACGCCGAGTTCGACCGAGGCGGAATCACCGCCGTCGATGACGGCCGGAGTGGTGGCGTCAGTCCACAACGTGCAGGGGCAGCCCGACGGCAGCGCGGCGGTCGTGGTGAACGACCAGCTGACGTCGGCGGCCAGCGCGTTGCCCGCCGCGTCCTTGACGCGCGGATCCAACGCGCCTCCCCGCACCGTCGCGGTATAGACGGAGGAGGCGGCGAGCGGCGCCGTCGGGGTCAGCGTGGCCGAGTGCGTCGCCGTATCGTAGGCGACAGCCGCGGAAATCACGTTGTTCGACGCGTCGCGCAGGGTCAGCGTGCTGCCATTGACCGTCGACGCGTCCATCGCTTCGCTGAAGGTCGCGCTGACGGCCGACGTGAAGGGCACGCCGGTGGCACCGGCCCCCGGCAGAACGGCCGTGACCGTCGGCGGCGTCGTATCGCTCGCCACCGTGAACGACCAGCTGAACGTCGACGCGAGCGCGTTGCCGGCCGTGTCCTTCGCCCGCGGGTCCGATGACCCGCCGAGGATCACCCCCGTATACGTCGCCCCGAGGGCGAGTGGCCCGGACGGGTCCACGATGACGCTGTGGGTGGCCGCGTCATAGGAGACGAGGCCGGGCACCACGTTGCTGGAGCCGTCCAGCAGCTTGACGGTCGTGCTGTTGATCGTCCCCGCGTTCATCGCCTCGCTGAACGTCGCCGACACGTTCGTGTTGATGTCGACCCCCGTGGCCCCGACGCCAGGCGACGTCGCGATGACGGTTGGCGGCGTCGTATCGGTCGACGACGTGTTGAACACGACGTCGACGTAGTAGTTGCCCGCCCGGTACGATTCGGTGGGCATGGCGCTCGCCGAGCCGTACTTGAACACGCCGTTGGGGGTCGTCGAGTCGGCCGGCGCGGTCAGGGGGCCGGCCCTGTACGGATCGACGAAATACTGCGTCCCGAAACTGTAGTGTCCGACGGTCGTGTGGTACGACACGACGTACGTCTGATTCGCGGTGACCGGCACCGCCGTGGTGAGCGGCGCGACCTGCCAGCCCGACGCGGTCTCGTTCGTGAACGCGGCCGAGGCGAGCAGGGTGCCGTCGGCCTGCCACAGATTGCCGACGTGCGCGCCCGTGTTCGTCGCGGCCTTGTAGAAGCGCAGCGCCGTGATGAACCCGTCGGTGTTCGACGTGAACTTGACGCCGAGTTCCACGGGATCGTCGGCGCCCGCGTCCAACTGCGGCGGCACGACCGAATCCGGCCAGAGGCTGCACGGGCAGCTCGGCGGCAGCGCGGCGGACACCGTGACCGGGACGGTCGCGCTGACGCCCGCATTGCCGCTGTCGTCCACCGCGCGCGCGATGAGGGTGGCAGAGCCGGCCGCGGCCGGTGTCCACGTGTACGTCCACGCCGCGCCGCCGCTCGCCGGCGCCCAGCTCGCCCCGCCGTCGGTCGAGACTTCGACGCCCGCGATGATGCCTCCCGTATCGGCGGCGGTGCCGCTGATCGCCGTGTCGGCGCCGGCCAGCACGGTCGCCCCGCCCGTGGGCGACGTGATCGTCACCGCCGGCGCCACCGTGTCCGTGCTGGCGGGGCTGACGACGAGACCCGGCTGCGGCGTGGACGGCGCCACGCCCATGTCGGAGAAGAGGTTGAGCGTCGCCTGCTGCATGCGCAGGTCCGCCGGGGCATTCCCGCGATCGTGATTCGCGTCGAGCCCCCACGACCACTGGACGGTGCCGGCGCCGAACACGAGGGCGCTGCTGGTCGGATCGCGATAGAGCGTCAGGCTGTGGGTGGCGGTGCCGCTCCCGTACGTGGAGCCGTAGTCGAGGAGCTTCGACGGGACGTTTTCGGTGGTTTGCGACAGATGCACCAGCCCGGCCGGCTGCGCGCCGTTGGCCAGCGCCTCGTCCCACTCATAACCCAGCGTGCCGTCGGTGAGCGTGGCAGTCTGATCCGGCGCGAGCGTGGCAATGCTCGTGTTGCGCCAGAAGCGGAGATGGCCGTAGGCCGCGGGCACCTGGATCGCGAACGTGCCCGGATCGTTGACCGTGAAGATGGTGCCGGTCATCGCGTTTTCCGGACGGCCGCCATCGGCCGGCGGGCTGAAGCGCGGGTCGCGCCACGTGCCGGTCCAGATGGTCGGCTCGGGGTCGATCTTGGCGTTCGCGTGCGTCTCCTTGTAGCAGACCAGGGTGCGGTGGTCGGTGTTCGAGCCGTCGATGCTCGGTTCCCACCGCGTCTTCCAGAACATTTCGTTGCCGCTGAAGAACGCGAGGTTCACGCCGGCTGCGCGCGCGGCCTCGAAGTTGGCGCGCTGCGTGCCGGACCAGTACTCGTCGTGCCCGACCGACAGGATCACCTGGTGATCGAGGAGCGCCGCGCCGCGGCGGTCCGAGTCGACGCCCGAGGCGTAGCTCACGTTGTAGCCGTTGGCCTCGAGCCAGCGGATCATCGGGTACTCCGCGTTGAACACGAAGTCCTCGGGGCCGGTGCCGCGGGTCGTGATCGGGCGGTTGTAACTCACCTTGAACGCGCGTCCGGGATTGGTGCCGGGACCCCCGACGTACAGGCTGTTGCCGCCGTAGCGGTTGTAGGCCTGCCACGTCGTGTCCGACGTCTGGAACAGCATCGGCGAATGCGCACTGTCGTCGCGCACCACGAAGACGATGTGGCTCGCGCCGTCGGTGCCGTCGGTCCGTACCAGCTTGGCGAGGTAGACGCCGGACACCGCCGTTGCCGGCACGGCCCACGAGGCGGACTCGTTCCACACGCCGCAATCGACCAGACCCGTGGTCGGGTCGTTCATGCAGGGGGGCTGCACCTGCGGCAGCGTCGCGGCGGGATTCACCGTCGCGACCAGCCGGGCGCCGTCGCCGCCGTAGTAGCCGAGCCGATAGATGTCGAGGCGATAGCTGGTCGCGTCCGTGTCGACCTTGAAATGGACCGTCCCGCCGTGATTGACGCTGATGTCGGTGGCAAATCCCTGGATCGAGGGACTGCCCGCGCCGTCCACGTCCCACTCGGAGGCGGGGTTGCCGGGCAGCGTGTTCTCGCACGCGACCGGGTTGGTCACCGGCGCGGCGCACGGATTCGGCGCCTGCGCGCGCAGGGGCGATCGCCAGTCCGACGAACTGGAGAAGATCGCCAGCGCGGCGATGGCGGCCACCGCCGCGAGCCGGACGACGGAGCGGAATTGATGGACACGCGCAGAGATGGTCTTCATGGACAAAGAATCCTCAACGTTGTCGAAACTGCATCCGAGTTGGATGGTGCGCCTGCCTCAGTGCAACCGTCGTTCCGAGTCGCCGAAACACGGTACTTCCACGCCGACAACAGCTTAGGAGGCTTGGCACGAGAAGGAATCCGCAGACGCCGCGACTTTGGTCGCCCGCGTCGCGGTGTTTGGGACGGCCGGGAAGTCCTTCAAATCCTGGAAAAGGAGAAAAGTCTCTTGAATCGCGACGCGCGGTCGTTTAAGCTCAACAGGCTAAATATCACCGCACGGCAGCTTCGACGCGCACTCCGGCCCTGAATGCGCCTGTTGATGATGCGAAGCCCCCTGTACGCCACGCGTGTCGGCGGACGGGTGGGGCCGAGCCACAGGCAAAACGGGGGACCTCCGGGATGTTCGACGACATCAGTGAAGGACTGATCGGGACCAGCACGATCGTTCAGCAGTTACGCGATGAAGTGGTGCGCGCCGCGCGCTCCGACGCCAAAGTCCTCATCACGGGCGAGAGCGGCGCGGGCAAGGAAGTGATCGCGCATCTGATTCATCGCGACAGCCGCCGCAGCGGCGCGCGCTTCGTCGCGATGAACTGCGCGGCCGTGCCCGACTCTCTGCTCGAATCCGAATTGTTCGGCCACGTCCGCGGCAGCTTTACCGGCGCCGTGCGCGACAAGGCCGGCCTGCTCGAATCCGCCAACGGCGGCACCGTCTTCATGGACGAAATCGGCGAAACGACCCTGCGGATGCAGGCGTTGCTGCTGCGGTTCCTCGAAAACGGCGAGATTTCGCGCGTCGGATCCGATCGGCCCCAGGCGCGCACCGACGTTCGCGTCATCTCCGCGACCAACCGCGATCTCCCGGACCTCATCGAGCGCGGGCAGTTCCGCAACGATCTCTACTACCGGCTCGACGTGCTGCACGTGCACGTGCCGTCGCTGCGCGAGCGGCGCGAGGACGTGCCGCTCTTCCTGAAACACTTCTGCCGCCTGTACGCGTTCCGTCATCGTCTCGCGCCGGTGGAACTCTCCGCCCCGGCGCTCGACGCGCTCGTGGCGTACAACTGGCCAGGCAACGTGCGGGAATTGAAGAATGTCGTCGAGCGCCTCGCGCTCGCCAACACCGTGGGCCCGCTGGATCTGGCCGACCTGCCGGCTGAAGTCCTGGGGCGGGCCCGGCGCGCGGCGGGGCCCGTGGCCGCCTCCGGCGCCCCCACGGTCCGTCCGATCGTCGGAGAGCTGATCGAGCGCATGACCGTCAACGGCGAATCGTTCTGGTCGGCCGTGTACCCGTTGTTCGTCGCCCGCGACCTCACGCGCGAGGAACTGCGGATGATCATCAGCGACGGGCTGCGCCAGACGCAGGGCTCCTATCGCGCCGTCGTCCAGTTGTTCAACATGCCGCCCGCCGACTACAAGCGCTTCCTGAACGTGCTCCGCAAACACCAGTGCCACGTGCCCTGGATCCAGTTCCGGTACGCCGGAGCCCGGCGCGCCACCGCCGCGATTGCCTGACGGTCTCGCTCCGCCCATCCACGTCCTGTCCTGACCGGCCGTGCCTGGCGATTGTGGGATGGACGCGCGCGGGGGGAAGGAGTACCGGCTGACCCTCGCGTCAGCCGGCCGGAAGTGAGGGCGCCGTGCAGGGAGGCTCGTGGATCAGTGCGCCTCGTGGCCCTCGGATAGATACTGCGGCACGAAGAAGACTTACCGGCTGCCCGGCGGACCCGTGTTCAACGGGTTCGTGGTGCGCAATGCGCAACGGCACGATCGCGGGGGCTCAGCGCTCGAAGTCTTCTTCGCCCGCCCGTATTGGCCTCTCTAGAGGCAAGACCTCCGCCAGCAGGAATTCTGCGGATTCAACCGGAAAAGCCGCCACCAGGCAGAATAAGTCGCGCTCCAGGTTGAATTAGTTCTTCTTTCGGATCGCGACCAGGTATCTGGCCTGCGAGGCTGCCCGTCCGCTGAAGCGCCAGGGGAGCGCCTCGCGAAATCGCTTGGCCCACGGGGTCGTCCGGGAGCACAATGGTGCCCCATTGCGGCCCGGCTGTAATCCCGAACAGGAACCGGCGAAGCCGCCGGCGCGTAACAGGGGACAGTGGCATCGGGCCAGGAGGTTCGTATGAAACGTCTCGTTGCAGCGCTCGCCGGGGCTCTTCTTTTGGTCGTCGTTCCCGCTGTCGCATCCGCCGCGCAGGCGACCCCGGCCAAGGCGCCCACCAAGGCCGCCACCGTCCGCGGCACCGTGTCGACGGTCACCGCCGACTCGCTCACCATCACGACCGCCAAGTCCGGAGACATGACGTTTGCCGTCGACGCGAAGACGCGCGTGGTCGGCAAGGGCATGGGGACGAAGTCGAACGCCATGAAGAGCGAGAAGAAGCCGACGGAAATCACCGATTTCGTCAACGTCGGGGATACGGTGTCGGTCCGGTACGGGTCGATGGACGGCCAGAACCATGCGACGTCCGTGACCGTCACCCGGAAGGCATCGAAATAGCCGCAAGACTCCCCCAACCCTGATGACGACGCGTCGGTCGCGTCGTCATCGGTCCCCCTCTCGCTCGCAGGCACATCTTCTGCACGCGCCCCGTTCGTGGCGCGCCAGCCGCTCCTGAGGATCGAAGACCCGCGCCGCGCCGGCGCGCTCCCGCTACAATGGGCGCATGCGCCAGAACATCTCCAGCGGCACGAAATGGGAGCCTATTGTCGGCTATTCGCGGGCCGTACGAGTCGGGGCGGCCGTCCATGTGAGCGGCACGACCGCGACAGGCCCGGACGGCCAGCTCGTCGGCCGGGGGGATGCGCGGGCGCAGACGATTCAGACGCTCCAGAACATCCGGTGGGCGCTCGAGCAGGCGGGGGCGACGCTCGACCAGGTCGTGCGCACGCGGATCTTCGTCACCAATATCGTCCGCGACTGGGAAGCGATCGGCCGGGCGCACGGCGAGGTGTTCGGGACCATCCGGCCGGCGACGACGATGGTCGAGGTCAGCCATCTGATCGACCCCGACATGCTGGTGGAAATCGAGGCGGACGCGGTCGCTGGGTGAATCGCCTTTCGCTTTTCCTGCGTCGTACCTTATCGAGCGATAAGTACCGCTTACTGACGAACTTACACACGAGAAAGCCGTTGGCTGGACCGCACCTTTGCCGTATAATGCGGGCAGAGTTGGCGATGCCCTCAGGCCAACGGCCTCACACATAGGAATCCCGGATGTTCGAACGCTACACGGAACGAGCGCGGCGCGTGCTCTTTTTCGCGCGCTACGAGGCGTCACAGCTCGGCAGCATCTCGATCGAGACCGAGCACCTGCTCCTGGGGCTCATCCGCGAGGGGAAAGGCCTGACGAGCCGGATCTTCGCTCGGTCCCACCTGTCGCTGGAAAGCATCCGCAAGGAAATCGAAGGCCGGACGGTCTTCCGCGAGAAGGTGTCGACCTCGGTCGAGATTCCCTTCAGCGCCGAAACCAAGCGCGTGCTCCAGTTCGCCGCGGAAGAGGCGGACCGGCTGCTGCACAACTACATCGGGACCGAGCACCTGCTGCTCGGGATCCTGCGTGAGGAGCGCTCCGTCGCGGCCACCATCCTGATGGAGAAGGGGATGCGGCTCGCGACGGTCCGCGAGGACATCGTCGCCCTGCTCAACGAGAAGACCACGCTGACGCGCGTCAAGGAAACGCCGCTGCTGGCCGAGTTCTCGCGGGATCTCACGGAAGCGGCGATGAAGAACCAGCTCGATCCGCTCGTGGGACGCCACGTCGAGATCGAGCGCGTCCAGCAGGTGCTGTGCCGCCGCACGAAGAACAACGCGGTGCTCATCGGCGAGCCGGGCGTCGGCAAGACCGCCATCGTGGAAGGGCTGGCGCAGAAGATCGTGTACGGCGACGTGCCGCACTTCCTGGGCGACAAGCGCGTGCTGGCGCTCGACATCTCGCTGATCGTGGCGGGCACGAAATACCGCGGGCAGTTCGAAGAGCGCCTCAAGGCGATCATGAAGGAGCTGACCGAGAACCCCAACATCATCGTCTTCATCGACGAGCTGCACACGCTCGTGGGCGCCGGGTCGGCCGAAGGCTCGCTCGACGCCGCCAATATCCTGAAGCCGGCGCTCTCGCGCGGCGAGATCCGCTGCATCGGCGCGACGACCCCTTCCGAGTATCGCAAGTACATCGAGAAGGACCGCTCGCTCGAGCGGCGCTTCCAGGCGATCAAGGTGGACCCGCCGTCGGAGCGGGAGACCATCGAAGTCCTGATGGGCGTCAAGGATCGGTACGAGCAGTTCCACCACGTCGAGTACACGCCCGAGGCGATCGAGGCGGCGGTGTACCAGTCGAACCGCTACATCACGGACCGCTTCCTGCCCGACAAGGCAATCGATCTCGTCGACGAGGCGGGCGCCCGGGCCAAGCTGCGGGAAGCCGGCTACAACAGCGAGGAGTTCGGCGAGATCAACCGCAGCATCCGGATGGCCGTCGAGCAGATGGAGAACGCCGTCTCGGAGAAGAACTTCGAGAAGGCGCAGTTCTATCGCGAGCAGGAAGTGCAGGCGCGCGAGAACCTGCAGTTCGTGCGCGAGAAGTTCGACGTCAAGTCGAACACGCGCCGCGTCGTCGTCGGCAAGAGCGACATCGACGAGGTCGTGTCGAAGTGGACGGGGGTCCCGCTGACCTCCATCAACCAGGACGAAGGGGACAAGCTGCTCCGGATGGAAGAGGAGCTGCACAAGCGGGTCGTCTCGCAGGAGCGGGCGATTTCGGCGCTGTCGCGGGCCATTCGGCGCTCGCGCGCGGGGCTGAAGAATCCCAACCGCCCGGTCGGCAGCTTCGTGTTCCTCGGCCCGACCGGCGTCGGCAAGACCGAGCTGGCGCGCGCGCTGGCGAATTTCCTGTTCGGCAGCGATCACGCGCTGATTCGCTTCGACATGTCGGAGTACATGGAGAAGCACTCGGTCTCGAAGCTGATCGGATCGCCCCCGGGTTACGTCGGCCACGAAGAGGGCGGACAGCTCACCGAGAAGGTGAAGCGGAATCCCTATTCGGTCGTGCTGCTCGACGAGATCGAGAAAGCGCACCCGGATCTGTTCAACATCCTGCTGCAGGTCTTCGAGGACGGGCACCTGACGGATGGCCTGGGCAACCGGGTGAACTTCAAGAACACGATCATCATCATGACGTCGAACATCGGCGCCCGCTTCATCCAGAAGAAGGCGTCGCTGGGCTTCCAGTCGAGCGACTCGGGGGCCATCAGCCGCAGCGTCAACGACATGGTGCTCGGCGAAGTGCGCAAGACGTTCAATCCGGAGTTCATCAACCGGATCGACGAGATCATCGTGTTCGAGGCGCTCTCCGACGACGACCTGCGCACGATCACGCGGCTGCTCGTCAAGCAGCTCAACGACAACCTCGTCGATCGGAAGATTCGGCTCGAGCTGGCCACGGAGGTCGTGGACTGGATCATCGAGCAGACGTGCAAGGACCGGTCGTACGGCGCCCGGCCGCTGCGCCGCGCGATTCAGCGGTACATCGAGGATCCGCTCTCCGAGGAGCTCATCCGCGGGCACCTCGCCGGAGGAGACATCGAGGTGTATCTCGACGGCGGATCGCTGGCCTACCGCCCGGCGGGCCAGCCGCAGGAAGGCCGCAAGCTCGCGTGATCCCCCGGAATGGTGGGGCAGAGGCGCCACTCTGGCCCACCGCCTCGGCGGACGAACGGCCGACGCGCGCGTGACCTCCCCCGGTGCCGATCGATCGCCCAGTGCCGCACGCGCCGGCCGCCGGCTGGTCATGCACGTCTAAAAACCTGTAAAATCATCGCTTGGCGTCCCCGCAGCCTGCCGGCGCGGGACGCCGCGATCCCAACACTCGATGCACGTTCGTTCCTTGCTTCTCGCTGTGGCGTTGTCTGCCGGGGGTGCCGCGCCGGTCGTCGCGCAGGCGCCCGCGGCGCCGCAGACGCCCCCGTCGGCCGTGGCCCCGCAGACGCCGTCGGCGCCTGCGCAGGCTCCCGTGCCCCCGTTGCAGCCGTCGGGGACGATGTCGATTTGCGCCGGCCAGTACCAGATTGGCCCGCCCGCCAAGCTGCCGCCGGCGGGCTCGGGTCCGATCGTCTATCAGTACGCCCTCTGCTTCGCCAAACAGGGGGGGCGCTCCGTCATCGACCCCAACACCTACCTCTACTACATCCAGCTCAAACCGAGCCTGCCCTCCCAGGACCAGTGGGTTCCCTACAACGAGACCACCGAGCAGGTGATCCTGCAGGACTTCAAGCGCCTGTGGGCGACCAACTTCCTCGACGACCTCGAGATCGAGTCGCACGACTACACGTTCTCGAACGGCGTCGTCGGGAAGGTGATCGTCTACAACATGGAGGAGCGCCAGCGGATCAAGATTGTCGATTACGTCGGGTCCGACAAGGTCGACCAGACGAAGATCGAAGACGAGCTGAAGAAGAAAGGGATCCAGATCCGCCTGGATTCCTTCATCGACCCAGGCCTCGTGCGCCGCGTCTCGGGCATCGTGCGCGATCTGTACGCCGAGAAGGGCTACGAGTTCGCTGAAGTGAAGCCGGAGATCAAGCCAGTCGAGGGGGGCCCGAAGCTGGTGCACCTGACGTTCAACATCACCGAGGGCCCGAAGGTCAAAATCCGCAAGATCGACTTCCTCGGGAACAAGGCGATCAGCGACGGCAAGCTCGCGAGCAAGATGAAGGACAACAAGGCCCGCGGCTTCTTCGGGTGGATCACCGGCGCGGGCACGTACAAAGAGGACAAGTGGGCTGACGACGCCGAGAAGGTCGTCGAGTACTACCGCGAGCGCGGCTACGTGCAAGCCCGCGTCGGGCAGCCGCAGATGAAGGTGCTCGAAGACTCGAAGGACAAGAAGACCCGCTGGATCGAGCTGCAGGTGCCGGTCACCGAGGGGGAGCGGTACAAGGTCGGGGAGTTCACCTTCGCCGGCAACAAGGTCGTCAAGACCGACGTGCTGAAGCCGCTGTTCAAGCTGAAGGCGGGCGACTATTACGACGAGAAGAAAATCCGGAAAGGGCTCGACAAGGCGCGCGAGCTGTACGGCACCGGCGGCTATTTCGAGTTCACCGGGTATCCGGATCTCGATTTCCCGAATCAGCCGAAAACGCCCGAAGCCCCGGCCGACGGGGCTCCTCCCGTGACCGCCGCGACGACGGTCGGCAAGACCGGCGCGCCCATCGTCAACGTGACGATGCGGATGGAGGAAGGGAAACAGTACTTCGTGAACCGGATCACCTTCACCGGGAACACGACGACGCACGACAACGTGATTCGCCGCGAGATCCGCCTGTACGAAGGAGGCGTGTTCAACACCGAGGCGCTGAAATACAGCGTCCGCCGGATCAACCAGCTCGGTTACTTCAAGAACATCGAAGGGGACGCGATCGACGTCCAGAAGACGCCGGGCGCCGACAACAAGGTCGACGTCAAGCTGAAGGTCGAGGAGCAGAACCGGAACCAGATCACGTTCGGGGCCGGCGTGTCCCAGTACGACGGGTTCTTCGGGCAGCTCGGCTTCCAGACGTCGAACTTCATGGGACGCGGCGAGACGTTCAGCGTCAACGCGCAGCAGGGAGATCTGGCGAAGAACTACCAGGTGGGGTTCACCGAGCCGTTCCTGTTCGAGCGGCCGATCACGGCCGGGATCGACCTCTACGTCCAGGACATCCAGTACCTCGGGCAGTTCACGCAGGCGACCTCGGGCGGCAACATCGTCTGGGGCTTCCCGGTGGCGCCGTTCGCGCGGCTGTACGCGAACTACAGCTATCAGAACGTCAAGATCAAGAACATCAACCCGGCGTACCTGAACCCGCTCGTGCTGCAGCAGAACCCGTTCCTGCGCGACTCGCTGCTCGTCGACGCGAACGGGCAGAGCATCAAGGGGGGCGCGCGGCGCATCGGCAAGATCGGCCCGAGCTTCGTCTACAACACGGTCGACAACCCGATCTCGCCGACGACCGGCCGCAAGTACTCGCTCGGCTTCGACGTCGCCGGCATCGGCGGCAATACGAAGTTCATCGAGCCGACCGCCGACGGCGTGTGGTACTTCAAGTTGAACAACCGCACGTCGCTCGGACTGCACGGCCAGCTCCAGTACATTCGGCCGTACGGCAGCACGGTCGACCTGCCGATCTTCGAGAAGCTGTTCCTCGGCGGCGAGTACAGCATTCGAGGGTACGATTTGCGCAGCATCGGTCCGCGCGACCCGATTTCCGAGCTGGTGACCGGCGGCAACAAGAGCCTGCTGTTCAACGCCGAGTACCTGATCAACATCGCGGGACCGGTGCGTCTCGTCCTCTTCTACGACGCCGGCCAGGTGCAGGACATCGGGCACGGCTTCTCGTGGAAGGAGCCGGTCACCCGAACGATCGTCAAGAACGTGCTGTCGCCGAATCCTGGGGACCCCTATACGGTGCTGAATCCCATCACCTCGGGCGCGCTCGATTACGAGACGAACGTGATCGGCCAGGCGAGCGCGTTCAAGACCTCGACGGGGGCGGAGATCCGGTTCTTCATGCCGGTGCTCAACGTGCCGTTCCGCCTGATCATGGCGTTCAATCCGCAGCGGGCGGGGGTGCTCGACAACAATCTGCAGCCGGAAAAGCTCTTCAAGTTCCGCTTTGCGGTGGGCACGACATTCTAGCGGCGCGGGAGGCGGCGTGCGCCCGCCTTCGCCACAGGCGCTTCGGCGGGGTTCGCGCCATCAGGCGCGAAGGGAAGTAGTGGAGGACTGAAGAGCATGTTGGCAGGATCTGAATTGACGTGTGCGGCCGCGCTCGCGGCGATGGTGGGGCTCGGGATGCCGGTCATGGCCCAGACGCCTGCCGGGCAGCGGCCCGCGCAGACGCCGGCCGGGCAGCAGCCGGCCGCGCCGAAGCCCGCGGCCAAGCCGCCGGTCGCACCGGCGCCGGCCGCGCAGCCAAAGCCGTTCCCTGTGGGCGCCAAGTACGCCTACGTCGACGTCCAGACGGTATTCAGCACGTCGGAAGCCGGGAAGGCGGCGCTCGCGAAGGTCAACGCGCTGCGCGAGAAGGAAACCGCCGCCATCACCGAGAAGAACAAGGCGCTTCAGGCGCTCCAGACGAAGCTGAACACCGGCGGGTCGGTCCTGAGCGCCACGGCACGCCGCGACCTCCAGCACCAGATTGAGCAGGGGCAGCGCGAGCTGCAGTTCGCGCAGCAGAACGCGCAGGCGGAGCTGACCGATCTGCAGAACGAGGTGCAGGCGACGTTTCAGAAGAAGCTGATGCCGATCGTCGAGCAGGTGGGCACCGAGAAGGGACTCCTGATGGTCTTCAGCGTGAGGGACGCCGGCCTGCTCTGGGCCGATCCGGGCCTCGACCTCACCAAAGAAGTGACGGCGCGGCTGGATCGGGCGACAGGCGCCGGCACCGGGCAGTAGCGCACGGCGCCCCGCCGGCGTATAGACGGGGACAGCGACGGAGAACCGCAGTCGGTCGAACGTGGATTGACGAAAGGGCATTGTGTTCATGAGACCGTTGAAACTGATGATCGTGACGGCCGCCGCGGCGTTCACCATGGCGGCCATACCCGGGTTCGCACAGACGACGCCGGCCCCACAAACGCCTCCGGCGCAGACGCCCGCGAAACCCGCCCCGCAGGCGCCGGCGACCCCTCCGCAGGCCGCGCCCCAACCGCCTCGGCCGTTCCCGCAGGGCGCCAAGATCGCCTACGTGGATCTGCAGGAAATCGCCAGCTCGTCGGCGGCCGGGAAGGAAGCGTCGAAGAAGCTGAAGGACCTGAACGACAAGAAAGTGGGGGAGATCGGCGAGAAGAACAAGCAGCTCACGACGTTGCAGAGCAAGTTGAACACGGGCGGGACCGTGCTCAGCGACGCGGCGCGCGATCAACTGACGAAGGACATCGACAAGCTGCAGCGCGACATCCAGTTCTCGCAGCAGAGCGCGCAGGCGGAATTGAACGACATGCAGAACGAGCTGCAGGCCGACTTCCAGAAGAAGCTGATGCCCATCATCGAGCAGGTCGCCACCGAGAAGGGACTGCTCGCCGTCTTCAGCATTCGGGATGCCGGCATCGCGTGGGCCGAACCCGGCCTCGACATCTCCCAGGACGTGATCAAGCGGCTCGACGGCGCGGCGCCGGGGACCCCCAAGCAGTAGACCGCCGGCGCAACCCTGATAGACTCGACACCCCTGTGTCCATCAACGTTTCTGACGCGCTCGAGCGGTTGTGTTACCGCTACCCGTCGCCGCTGGTCGACGCGGTCACCGAACACGAGTCGGGCCGCCGTCTCGTCGCGGTGAAGAACGTGACGGTGAACGAGGATTTCTTCCAGGGGCACTTTCCCGGGGCGCCGCTGATGCCAGGCGTCCTGATGATCGAAACCCTCGCTCAGGTCGCGACCATCCTCCTCTCGCAGGGAGACGGCGCGGCCGAGCGGGTCTGGCTTCGCGGCGTCGATGATGCGAAGTTCCGGCGTCAGGTGGTCCCGGGCGACCGGCTGCGGCTCGAGGTCACGCTCGGGTCGCGCCGCCGCAATCTGGCCCGCGTGCACGCCGTGGCCTACAACGGCGACGCCATCGTTGCCGAAGCGGACCTCGTCCTGGGCGTGACGACCGCTCCGGCGAGCCGGCGCGCGGGGGTGCAGGTGCATCCGACGGCCCTGGTGCACGACGCCGCCCAGCTCGGCCCGGGCACCGTGATCGGGCCGTACGTCAGCATCGGGGAACACGTGCGGATTGGCCGCGACTGCCAGATCGGCGCGTCCACCGTGCTCGACGGCTGGACCGAGATCGGCGACGGCAACGAGATCTTCCCGATGGTCTCGATCGGGCTGATCCCGCAGGACCTGAAGTTCGGCGGCGAGGCGACCCGTGTGGTGATCGGCGACCGCAACGTGATTCGCGAATTCGTCACGATCCATCGCGGCACGGCGGGCGGCGGCGGCGTGACGCGCATCGGCGATCACAATCTGCTGATGGCCTACACGCACATCGCTCACGACTGCCACGTGGGCCACGAGACGATCTTCGGCAACGGCGCGACGCTGGCCGGCCACGTGTCGGTCGACGACTATGCCAACGTCGGCGCGTTCTCCGGCGTGCACCAGTTCTGCCGCGTCGGGCGCCATGCCTTCATCGGCGGGTACTCCGTCGTCACCAAGGACGCGCTGCCCTTCGTCAAGTCGGTTGGCAACCGCGCGCGGATCTACGGCATCAATACCATCGGGCTGCGGCGCCGCGGCTTTCCCCAGGACATCATCGCCCGGCTGCACCGCGCCTTCCGCCATCTCCTGCACTCGAACACCAGCCGCGCCCTCGCGCAGATCGAGCGCGACCGTTCGCTGCAGTGCGAGGAGGTCCGGTATCTGGTCGAGTTCATCCGGACATCGAAACGCGGCGTCGGCCTTCGCCGCCCGAGCCGCCGTCTCGAGGAAATGGTAGAAGAGTAGGCTTTAGACGTTAGGCTTGGGCTTTCCCAAAGCCCAAAGCCCAAAGCCCAAAGCCTAAAGCCTAAAGCCTACGGATGGACGACGACGACCGTGTAGGCCGTCGGGCCCGTCAAGGTTCCCACGTCGTACAGCCGCACGCAGTAGTTTCCCGCCGATGACGCATTGCCCCCGAGGCTGGATCCGGCGACCGCCTGGTCGTTGGCGACCACGATGTGGCACGCGGCGCCGTCCCAGGTGCCGATACTCAATCCCATCGTGACCGCGGTTCCGCTGCCGACGGCGCTGAGCGTGGCGGTGATCGCTCCGGCGTTGGTTGCGGTGAACGGGTGTGTCTCGCCGCCGCTCGGCGTCAGCGTGCCGGTGAAGGTCTGGGTGATCGTCTGGACGGGCGCGGTGGGAATCTGAGACAGGATGCTGCTCCCGCACCCGGCCGCGAAGACGAGCACGGTGGCCAGAACCGCCCCGCGGGCGAGGAATCGACGCATGTGTACTCCTTAGGATAGACTAAACGCTCCGCGCGCGCATCGCATGACGGTTCACCGGTGTCCCGCATAGGCATCATCGCCGGCAATGGCCGGTTCCCCTTTCTCGCGCTCCAGGGCGCACGCCGCATCGGGCACGACGTCACGGTCGTGGCGGTCAGGGAAGAGGCCTTTCCGGAGCTGGAAGAGGCGGCGCGCGACGCCGGGGCGGATCTGCACTGGGTGTCGCTCGGGCAGCTCGGCAAGTGTATCAAGCTTTTCCGGGCGGCCGGCATCGCCCAGGCCATCATGGCCGGCCAGGTGAAGCACGCCAGGATCTTCTCCGGCATCATCCCCGACCTGACGCTGCTCTCGGTCCTCACGAAGCTCAAGGCGCGCAACACCGATGCGTTGATCTCGGCCGTTGCCGAGGTGCTGCGCGGCGAAGGGATCGAGCTGCTCGATTCGACGGCGTTCCTCGCGCCGCTGCTCGCGCGCGAAGGGACGCTCACGCGCCGGCCGCCGTCGGCGGCCGAGGCCGAGGACTTCAGCTTCGGATACCGCATCGCGGATGCGGTCGCCGGCCTCGACATCGGCCAGGCGGTCGTCGTGAAGCAGCGCGCCATCGTGGCCGTCGAGGCGATGGAGGGGACCGACGCGATGATCGCGCGCGCCGGCGACCTCGCCGGCCCCGGCGCCTGCGTCGTCAAGGTGGCGAAGCCGAATCAGGACATGCGATTCGACGTGCCGGTCGTCGGCGTCGCGACGATCGAGGCGATGCGTCGCGCCGGGGCGACCGCGCTGTCGATCGACGCCGGACGCACCCTGGTCGTCGACGGCGCCGCGTTCGTCGAGGCGGCCGACGCGGCGGGCATCGCCGTCGTGGGCAGGAGAGGTCATGAGGAAGGAGATCATGCGAAGCGGAGCGGAGCGGCATGACCGCTGACGGTCGCGTCCGGATCGCGGTGATTGGCGTCGGGCACCTCGGACGCCATCACGCACGGCTGCTGGCGGCCTCGCCGCTCGCCGAGCTCGTGGCCGTCGTCGATACGGTACCCGACCGCGCGGCAGCGTCGGCGGAGGCGACCGGCGCCCGCGCGATGGCCGATTACCGGGACTTGCTGGGGCAGGTGGACGCGGTGACCATTGCCGTCCCGACCGAACAGCACGCGGAGGTCGCCCGTCCGTTTCTGGAACGGGGCACGGCGGTGCTCGTCGAGAAGCCCCTGGCGCGATCGGTCGCCGAAGCCGATGGCCTGCTGGCCGCCGCGGCTGCCTCCGGCGCCGTGCTCGCCGTTGGGCACACCGAGCGGTACAATCCGGCGGTGGCGGCGGTGCTGCCGCTGGTGACCGCTCCCCGGTTCATCGAGGTGCACCGTCTCGGCGCCTTCCCCGACCGCAGCCTCGATATCGACGTGGTGTTCGACCTGATGATTCACGACCTGGACGTCATTCTGGCGCTGGTACGTTCAGACGTCACGGCCATCGAAGCGGTCGGGGTGGCCGTGCTGACCGGGCGCTACGACATTGCGAACGCGCGGCTGCGCTTCGCGACCGGGTGCATCGCCAACGTCACGGCGAGCCGGATCAGCCGGGAGCGCGTCCGGAAAATCCGGTTCTTCCAGCCCGACGCCTATCTGTCGATCGACTATGCCGAGCAGGAAGTCGAGGGATGGCGGCTGCGGCGCGACGGCGCGCGTCCGGCGATCGAAGGCGGGCCGCTGCCGATCGCGCACCGCGAGCCGCTCGCGTGCGAGCTGGAGGACTTCGTGACGGCGATCCGCGACCGAAGACCGCCGCTCGTCACGGGGGCCGACGGGCGGCGCGCCCTGGCCCTCGCGCAGGCGATTGCGGACCGGATGGAGAGCGTGTGACGGATCTCAACGCGTTCATCGCGGCGCTCGACCGCGCCCGGGAGCTGGCGCGTGTGGGCGAGCCCGCCAATCCGGACCTGGAGATCTGCGCGGTCACCGACCGCGTGTCGAAATCGTCCGGCGGTGGCCCCGCGCTGCTGTTCGAGCGCCCCACCGGCTTCGACGTGCCCGTCGCGACCAACCTGTTCGGCTCGCTTCGACGGATGTGCATGGCGCTCGGCGTCGAGACGCTCGACGATCTCGCGCGCGAGATCGACGAACTGGCCACGCCCAAGATACCGTCGGGCATGCTCGACGCCCTCAAGATGCTGCCCGCGGTGAACCGGCTGCGCGACCTGATGCCACGGACGGTCAGGGACGCGCCGAGCCAGGAGGTCGTGCAGAAGCAGGGGACGCTCGACGAGATCCCAATCCTGCGCTGCTGGCCGGAAGACGGCGGCCGCTACATCACGCTGCCGCTCGTGTTCACGAAAGACCCGGAGACCGGCGTCCGCAACATCGGCACGTACCGGATGCAGGTGTTCGACGGGCGCACGACCGGCATGCACTGGCAGCGCCACAAGGGAGGCGCGCAGCACCATCGCGTAGCCGAACGGCTCGGCCGCCGCCTCGACGTGGCGGTGGCCATTGGTCCCGATCCCGCACTGACGTATGCGGCGACCGCCCCGATGCCGGAAGGGCTCGACGAGTTGATGCTGGCCGGCTTTCTTCGACGCGAGCGGGTGGATCTCGTCAAGTGCGTCACGATCGACATGGAGGTGCCCGCCAACGCCCAATACGTCCTCGAGGGCTACGTGGCGCCCGGCGAGCGGCGGCGCGAAGGACCGTTTGGCGATCACACAGGCTTCTACTCGCACGCCGCGGACTTTCCCGTCTTCCATCTGACCTGCCTCACGCGGCGCAAGCGTCCCATCTATCACACGACCGTCGTGGGGGTGCCGCCGATGGAAGACTATTACCTCGGAAAGGCGAGCGAACGCGTGTTCCTGCCGCTCATCAGGAAGACGCTTCCGGAAATCGTCGACATGCACTTTCCGGCGGCCGGCATCTTCCATAATCTGGTGATCGTGTCGATCGACAAGCGGTACCCGGGGCATGCGCGCAAGATCATGAACGCGTTCTGGGGGCTCGGCCAGTTGATGTTCTCGAAGACCATTGTCGTGGTCGACCGCGACGTCGATGTGCAGGACGAGGCGCAAGTGGCCTGGATCGTCGGCACGCACATCGACCCCGAGCGCGACATCCAGTTCACGCGCGGGCCGATGGACGATCTCGAGGATGCGACGGACCTGCCGGCGTACGGCAGCAAGATGGGGATCGACGCGACGCGCAAATGGGCGTCGGAGGGTTTCGCGCGCACATGGCCGGCGCGAATCCGCACGACGGAGGCGGCCGCCGCGCGCGCGCAGGACGTGTGGGAGCGGATCCGGCAGGGGTGGCAGGCATGACGGCATTGACGGAGGACGCGGCCAGGGCGCTGCTCGACAGTCACGACCTGATCGCGGCCGGTGCGCGCGCGGACGAAGCGCGCCGGGCGCGCCACGGCGGCCGGACGTCGTTCGTGCGCGTCTTCGAGGTGCACGTGGACGCCGTCCCCGCTTCGATGGCGGAGGGGATCAGCGCCGGAGAGGTGAGGATCGTCGGGGCGCCGGGCTCGATCGCGGCGGCCGCCGCCGCCGTGCGTGCGGCCCGTGCGGCAGCAGGCGATCGTCCCGTCACGGCGTTCTCGCTGGCGGACGTGATGGCTCTGGGCGAGCGCGGCCCGCGGGCCGCGTTGCAAGCGCTCGTCGAGGCGGGCCTGGAGACGATTGCGGACGTCCCGCTGGACCGTTTGCAGGATCCGGCGGCGGCGCTCGCCGCGGTCCGCGAGGCCGGTTTGCGCGCGCCGCGGGTAACGGTGCATCGGCTCGAGCCCGGCCGGCGCCTCGCCGTCCTGCAACTCGCGCGCGATCTGCAGGCCTCGGTCGGCGGGATCGAGGCGTTCGCCCCTCTCGCACGGGAGTCGTCGGCCTCGGCGCCGACGACCGGCTACGACGACGTGCGGCAGGTCGCGCTGGCGCGCCTGGTGGCCGACAACATTCCGCACATCCAGGTCGACTGGGCGCTCTACGGTCCGAAGCTCGCGCAGGTGGCCCTCACGATGGGAGCCGACGACGTCGACGGCGTGTCGGCGACCGCGGGCGATCTGGGCCGCCGCCGCAGTCCGATCGAGGAGATCCGCGGCAACATCGTGGCGGCGGGACTCGAGCCGGTCGAACGCACTGCGCGCTTCGAGCCGCGGCGATGAGCCTCGTCCGTCTCGGCGCCGTGGGCTATCTGAATGCCCGCCCGCTCGTGTTCGGCCTCGAGCGCCGCCGCGATCTCTTCGACGTCCGGCTCGACGTACCCTCGACGTGCGCGACGCTGCTGCACGCGAACGAGATCGACGTCGGGATGATTCCCTCCATCGAATACCAGCGCGGCCCCGTGCCCTACAGGATTGTGCCCGGGGTCGGGATCGTCTCCGACGGTCCGGTCGCGTCGGTCGCGGTGTTCGCGCGCGTGCCGCTCGATCGCGTGCGGCGTCTGGCGCTCGACACTTCGTCGCGCACCTCCGCCGGGTTGACGCAGGTGTTGTGTCGGGAGGCCTGGGGCATCGATCCCGCGTTCGAAGCGTTGCCTCCCGATCCGGACGCGATGTTCGACAGGTGTGAGGCCGCGCTGATCATCGGCGACCCGGCGCTGTTCCTCGATGCGGCCGCGCGGGGCCTCACGAAGATCGACCTGGGCGAAGCCTGGACGGGCTTCACCGGCCTGCCGTTCGTCTGGGCCGTCTGGGCGGGGCGTCCGGACGTGTTGTCGGCGGAGGGGGTGCGCGTGCTGCAGGCGGCGCCCGCGCGGGGCGTCGCGGCCGCCGCCAGGCTCGCCGCTGATTGGTGTGGCCCTGAGCGGGCCGACGCCGGTGCGCGGTATTTGAGGGAAAATATCAAGTACGGACTCGGCACCCGCGAGCGCGCCGGCCTGGAGCGTTACTACGAATTGGCGGCGAAGCACGGCCTCATCGAGCGTCCGCATGCGGTCGAGTTCTATTGAAGGACCGGGGTCGGCCAGGCAGGGGTTCGTCAGGCCATGAAGGCCTGACCCACGCAGAAGATTGAGGGTCAGCCCGTGACGGGCTGACGCCGTGGATGCAGATGCAGGCCGGAACGAACATGGCTCATGGCGACTGACGCGCGCATTGAGGAGATCGCGGCGAAGGTGAACGAGGGGGGGCGCGTCGACGTGTCCGATGCGCTCGCGCTGTACGGTCGGGCGCCGCTCCCGTTGCTCGGCTCGCTGGCCGACGCCATTCGCGCGCGCAAGCATCCGGGCCGGATCGTCACCTACATCATCGACCGCAACGTCAACTACACGAACGTCTGCGTCGCCCGCTGCCACTTCTGCGCGTTCTACAGGCCCGTTGGCTCGTCCGAAGGATACGTACTCGGCTTCGACGAGATCTTCCGCAAGATCGACGAGACGATCGCCGTCGGCGGCGTGCAGTTGCTCCTGCAGGGGGGCCACAATCCGGACCTGCCGCTGGAGTGGTACGAAGATTTGTTTCGCGCGGTGAAGCAGCGCTATCCGGCGTTCCGGCTGCACGCGCTGTCTCCGCCCGAGGTCATTCACCTGTCGCGCCTGTCGCGGCTGCCGGTGCCGGACGTCATCGCGCGCCTGATCGCGGCCGGCCTCGACAGCATCCCGGGGGGCGGCGCGGAGATCCTGGTGGATCGCGTCCGGCGCCTGCTGAACTGTTACGGCAAGGCGACGGCGGACGAATGGCTGGACGTGATGCGCCACGCGCACCGCGCCGGCCTGCGCACGACGGCGACGATGATGTACGGGCACGTCGAGACCGTCGAGGAGCGCCTCGAGCATCTGCTGCGGCTGCGCGACGTGCAGGACGAGACCGGCGGCTTTACCGCCTTCATCGCGTGGAGTTATCAGCCGGAACACACGGCGCTCGGCGGCGGTGAGGCGACGGGGCTCGAGTACCTGCGGATGCTCGCGCTCGCGCGAATCGTGCTCGACAACTTTCCGAGCCTGCAGGCCTCGTGGGTGACGCAAGGCGGCAAGGTCGGGCAGTTGAGCCTCGCCTTCGGCGCCAACGACATGGGCAGCGTGATGATCGAGGAGAACGTGGTCCGCGCGGCGGGCGCGAGCTACTGCATGGACGAGGAAGAGATCGTCCGCAACATCGAGAACGCCGGCTTCGTGCCCAAGCGGCGCAACATGCATTACGACGTGCTTGGCGATCCGATCTTCCGCGAGCGTGCGGTGCCTCGCATGTTGGAGCTGGCGGTGGCGCGTGCCGACGGCGACACGACGCGTCCCGCCGAGATCGGCCGCTACGCGGCCCGGAGCGCCGCCGAAAAGAAGGCGCGGCTCGACGGCCGGTGATTCGGTACCGGGCCGCCTGGGTGCTGCCGCCGCGCCGGCCGCCGATGGAAGCGGGGGCCGTCGCCGTCGATCGCGGCCGCACCGTCGCGGTCGAAGCCGAGCCCGCCGGGCCGTGTGAGGACCTCGGCCGCGTCGCCCTGCTGCCCGGCCTCGTCAACGCGCACGTCCATCTGGAACTCTCGTGGATGCGCGGCCGCGTGCCGCCGGCAGAATCGATGCCGGCGTGGGCCGATGCCTTGATGGCGCTTCGCCGTACCGTCGACGCCGAACCGGCCGCACCGATGGTCGAGGCGATCGCGCAGGCGCGCGCGTCGGGCACGTGTCTGGTGGGGGACATCACCAACACGCTGGCCGCGTGCGGGCCGTTGCTCGATGGCGCCATGCGTGCCCGTGTGTTCCGGGAGCTGCTCGGGTTCAGCGCGGCGGACCCGGACGCGCTCGTCTCGCGCGCGGCGGCGGCCCTCGAGCGCCTCCCGGACGGTGAATGGCTGCGCACGTCGATCGTTCCGCACGCGCCGTATTCCGTCTCCCCGGGGTTGCTGCGCGCCATCGCGCGCCACGGCCGCGGGCCGATCAGCGTGCACCTGGGCGAGTCTGCCGGCGAAATCGAGTTCCTGCGCGAGGGGACCGGTGCCTGGCGTGCGCTGCTCGAGCGGCTCGGCGTGTGGGACGGGTCGTGGATCCCGCCGCGCTGCGGGCCCGTCGAGTACCTCGACCGGATGGGGCTGCTCTCGGACCGCCTCGTCGCGGTGCACGGCGTGCAGCTCACCGACGCCGAGCTGACGCGTCTGGCGGAATCGGGCGCCACGCTCGTGACGTGCCCGCGCAGCAACCGCTGGACCGGTGCCGGCGTTCCGCCGATCGCCCGCTTCTACGCCTCTGGCGTGCGGGTCGCGATTGGCACCGACAGCCTGGCGAGCGTCGAGGACCTGAATCTCTTCGCCGAACTCGCTGAAGTGCGGCGGCTCGCGCCATCCGTCCCAGCCCGCCGCCTCCTCGACAGCGCCACGCAGGCCGGCGCCGAGGCGCTCGGTTTCGGCGGCGAGATCGCCACCCTGACCCCCGGCGCCCGCGCCGCCCTCCTGGCGATCCGGATCCCGGCGGGCGTCACGGATGTGGAAGAATATCTGGTGAACGGTATCGATCCCGACGCCATTGACTGGATCGAAGAACCCGGAACCAACTTGGAACCCTGAACCCGGAACCGTGAACCGACTGACGACATATCTGTCCTTCGTCCGTTTCAGCCACTCCGTGTTCGCGCTGCCGTTTGCGTTCACCGGAGCGCTGCTCGCCCTGTACCGGACCGGCGTCTGGGACACGCACTTCGTCGCCACGCGTCTCCTCTGGGTCGTCGTCGCCATGGTGGCGGCGCGCAGCGCGGCCATGGGATTCAACCGGCTCGTCGACGCGCGTCACGACGCGCTCAATCCGCGCACCGCGATGCGCGAGCTGCCGCGCGGCGCGATGACGACCGCCGAGGCCGCCGTCTTCGTCGCCGCCGCCTCGGCCGTCTTCGTCGCCGCCGCCTGGGCGCTCGGCCCCGTGTGCTTCCGGCTGTCGCCGCTCGCGCTCGCGATTGTCTTCTGGTATTCGCTCGCCAAGCGCGTCACGACGTACACGCAGTTGTTCCTCGGGCTGGCCATGGCGGTCGCCCCCGTCGGCGGCTGGCTGGCCGCGGGCGGACGCCTGACGGTTGCCGAACCGTGGCTGCTCGCGGCGGCCATCGGCACCTGGGTCGGCGGCTTCGACATCCTCTACGCCTGTCAGGATCTCGACTTCGACCGCGCGCATGGACTGCGATCGATCCCCGCGACGTTCGGGGTCGGGGCTTCGCTGTGGATCTCGCGGGGGATGCACGTGATCGCGGTGGGGTGCCTCGCGGCGCTGGGTTCGGTCGCGCGGCTCGGGCCCGTCTATCTGGCCGGCGTCGCCGGCGTCGCCGTGCTGCTCGCCTACGAGCAGTCGCTCGTCACCGAGCGCGATCTGTCGCAGGTGAAGCGGGCGTTCGACCTGAACGGCTACGTCGGAATCCTCTATTTCGCGACGACCGCCATCGCCGTGTATGTGCGCTGAGGAGCGGCGCCCGACGATTGCGGTGGGCGTCACGGGCGCGAGCGGCGCCGTGTACGCGACCCGCACGATCGCGGCGCTGCTGGCGCGCGGATACCATCTCGAGCTGGTCGTGTCCGATTACGGACGGCGGCTGCTCCGCGACGAACTGGGCGCCGGAGCGGCGGTCGATCGGCTGCGCGACTACCTGGTCGAGACGTACGGCGACCGCGTCCGGGCCGGCAGCTTCACGCTGCTCGGCAACCGCGATCTCGGCGCGACGATTGCCAGCGGCAGCTACGATTGCACGGGCATGGTGATCGTCCCGTGCTCCATGAAGACGCTTGCGGGCGTCGCGCACGGGCTGTCGCGCACGCTCATCGAGCGCGCGGCCGACGTCATGCTGAAGGAGCGGCGGCCGCTCGTCGTCGTGCCGCGCGAAACCCCGATGAGCCTCCCGCAGCTCAGGAACATGGTGCTCTGCGCCGAGGCAGGCGCGATCGTGCTTCCAGCCATGCCCGCCTTTTATCAGATGCCGAAGACGCTCGACGACCTCGCCGACTTCATGGCCGGCAAGATTCTGTCGGCCCTGGGCCTCCCGCACGATCTCTATCCGAAGTGGAACGGGTGAGCGGAGCGCCCGACAAGTCGCCGGCCCGCATCGCCTCGATGTTCGACGCGATCGCGGCCCGGTACGACCTGCTGAACCACGTACTCAGCGCCGGCCTCGATCGCCGCTGGCGGCGGCGCGCCGTGGCCGCGCTCGCGTTGAAGCCAGGCGCACGCGTCCTGGACGTCTGCACGGGAACCGCCGACCTCGCGCTCGCGGCGGCACAGGCGGGGGCGTGCGTGATCGGCGTGGACTTTTCCACGGCGATGCTGGCGATCGCCCGCGAGAAGACAGGGCGCACGCCTGGCGTCGTGGCGCTGATTCGCGGCGACGCAACGTCGCTCCCGATCGGCGACGCCTGGGCGGATGGCGCCACGATCGGCTTCGGCATTCGCAACGTGGCCGAGCCAGAACGCGCGCTGCGGGAAATCGCGCGCGCGCTCAAGCCCGGCGCCCGTCTGGCGATCCTCGAATTCGGCGAGCCGACCGCTCGCGGACTCCGTCCGCTGTACGGCTGGTATTTTCGCGAAGTACTTCCGCGGCTGGGGCGGCTCGTCTCGCATCACCAGAGCGCCTACTCCTACCTGCCCGCATCGGTGGGCGCCTTTCCACCTCCGGCTGAGTTCGCCGCGCTCGTGGCGCATCACGGTTTTTCTGACGTCCGCGCCGTCCCGTTGAGCTTCGGCATCGTCTATCTGTACAGCGCCCGCCGCGTCTGAAGAGCCGGCTTGGTCGCGTGGTGTCCCCTTCCGTGTATTCCGTGTATTCCGTGTAGTCCGTGTAGTCCGTGTTGGTCCGTGTAGTCCGTGTAGTCCGTGTAGTCCGTGTTGGTCCGTGTTGGTCCGTGTAGTCCGTGGCCTGAAGCGATGTCGAGAGCGGCGGCGTATAATCTTGTAATTCACTGATGTACTTCGATTTCGAGGATCTCCGGCCCGATACGCCCGTGCTTCCGCGGGCTTTTACACGACTCGAAGTCGCCCTGCTCACGCTCGTCGTGTACCTGATGATCACCATTCTCGTGATCGTCTGGCCGCATCTGCCGTTCGTCAAAGCGATGGAGGCCCAGCGCCGCCAGGCCCTCGAGGCGCAGCGGGTCGCCGCGCTCCAGCAGCAGAATCGCGAATTCGTCTTCGTGGCGCCGCGTGTCGACATCCAGACGAGGAAGCCGAAGGCGCTCGCGTCCTTGTCGGACAAGAACCGCATGGCCCGGACAGTCGAGCGCGCGCCGCATCCCACGAACCCGCTGCCGTTCGCGCGCGGGAATACGTCCGAGCGCGTCGAAGCGAGGCCGTCGCCGCGTCCGACGCCGCAGCCGGAGGAGCCGCCGTCCCAGCCGCCGCGAGCGGCTCCTCAGCCGACGCCGCTGACGCTCCCCGAAAATCCGATCGCGACCCTCCCACGCACCGATCCCTCGACGTCGCACGGTCCGTCCAGCAATGTGCTGCAGGATGCGATCAAGAACGTCCAGAAGTACACGGGAGGCGAGACGTTCCAGAATCTGCAGGGGGGCAGCGATTCCCCGGCGCCTTCGATTCAATTCGACACGAAGGGCGTGGAGTTCGGGCCGTGGCTGCGCCGCTTCATCGCGCAGATCCGCCGGAACTGGTTCATCCCGTACGCGGCGATGTCGCTCCACGGCCACGTCGTCCTCACGTTCTACGTGCACAAGGACGGCAGCATCACGGCACTGCAGGTGCTCCGGCCGTCGAACGTCGACGCCTTCACGAACTCGGCGTTCAACGCGCTCAAGCTGACGAACCCGACGATGCCGCTGCCGGCCGAGTACCCGGACAACCAGGCGTTCTTCACGGTCACGTTCTACTTCAACGAAAATCCGCCGCAATGACGCCGCCGACGCGCGCGCAGCAGGTGGGGCTCCTGATCGTCCTCACGGCGCTCGTCGTTTACGCGATCGTGCGGCTGTTCCGGCCGGCGTGAGCGGACGTCCCAGGCTGATCGCGATCGTCGGCCCCACCGCGACCGGCAAGAGCCATCTCGCCATCCGTCTGGCGCGCCGGTTCGGCGGCGAAGCGATCGCCTGCGATTCGACCGCCGTGTACCGCGGGTTCGACATCGGGACCGACAAGGTGCCGATCGCCGAGCAGCAGGGTGTTCCGCATCGTCTCGTCGACGTCGCCGATCCGACCGAAGACTATTCGGCCGCCCGGTATGCGCGCGAAGCCGCCGCGGTGATCCGCGACGCGACGGCGCGGGGGCGTCTGCCGATCCTGGTCGGAGGCACCGGCTTCTACTATCGCGCGCTGACGCGTGGGCTCTTCGAGGGGCCGGGGCGCGACGCGGCGCTGCGGGCGCGGCTGGATCGCGTGGCCGGGCGCAAAGGGCCTGAAGCGCTCCACCGCTGGCTGCGGCGCGTCGATCCGGATTCGGCCCTGCGGATTCAGCCGCGCGATCGCAAGCGGCTCGTGCGTGCGCTCGAGGTGTGGCTCCTGACTGGGCGTCCGCTGACGGCGCACTTCGAGGCGACGGTGGCGCCGTTGCCCGAGTACGACGTCGTGGCGTTCGGGCTGCGGATCCCCGCCGAACAGACGGCGGCGCGTGTGGCCCGGCGCGTCGAGGCGCAGTTCGCCCGCGGCGTGATCGACGAAGTGCGCGGCCTGCTGGCGCGCGGCGTGCCGGAGACGGCGCACCCCTTCAGCGGCCTCGTCTACCGGCAGGTGCTCGAGCATCTGCACGGCGTCCGCGACGAAGCGGCAACGCGGGCGCTCATCGTGCGCGAGAACCGCCGGTACGCGCGGCGTCAGTTGATCTGGTTCCGGAAAGAGCCTAATCTACGGTGGATTTTCGCCTCGGGCGAGGGCGATCCCGCGTGCGACGAGGTGTCGCGCGCGATCGAGCAGCCGAACGGTTGACGCGGGGCGCTTCCCGGGACCCGTGACGATGACCCCCACTCGCGTCGTTCTGATCGTCCTCGACAGCGTGGGCGCCGGCGAGCTGCCCGACGCGGACGCATACGGCGATCGCGGCAGCGATACCCTCGGCAACATCGCCCGTCGCATTCCCCTGAACGTGCCGACGCTGCGCTCGCTCGGGCTGCCCCGCGTGGCCGCCATCGGCGGATCGGCTCCCGAACCGCGCGGCGCCTGCGGTCGCATGGCCGAGCGATCGGCGGGCAAGGACTCCGTCACCGGCCACTGGGAGCTGACGGGCATCGTCCTGCCGCACGCGTTTCCCACCTTCCCGGACGGATTCCCCGCGGATCTGATCCATGCGTTCGAGCAGCGGATCGGGCGCCGTACGCTCGGCAACGAGGCGGCGTCGGGCACCGTCATCATCGACGAACTCGGACCCGAGCACCTGCGAACCGGGCGGCCGATTGTGTACACGTCGGCCGACAGCGTGTTCCAGATCGCCGCGCACGAAGCGGTGATCCCCGTTGCCGACCTCTATGGCATGTGCCGCGTCGCCTACGAACTCGCCGTGCAGGGGATGGGACTCGGACGCGTGATCGCGAGGCCGTTCGTCGGAGAGCCCGGATCGTTCCGCCGGACGGCGAACCGGCGCGATTTCGCGCGCCCTCCGGCCGGCACCACGCTGCTCGACCTGCTGACGGCGGCGGAGCGTTCCGTGGTGGCCATCGGCAAGATCGAGGATCTCTTTGCCGGACGCGGCATTACGCGGGCCGTGCACACCGCCAGCGACGATCAGGGCATGGACGAAGTCGATGCCGCCATGCGGTCGACGCCCGAGGGTCTGATCTTCGCGAACCTCGTCGACTTCGATACGGTGTACGGCCATCGGAACAATCCGGCTGGATACGCAGAGAATCTCGAGCGCTTCGACGCGCGGCTCGCCGCCCTCCTGCCGCGCCTGCGCCCGAGCGATCTGCTGATCGTCACCGCCGATCACGGCAACGACCCGACGACGCCGAGCACCGACCATTCGCGCGAGTACGTGCCGCTGCTGGTCGCCGGCGCGGCCGTGCGCCCCGGCGTCGATCTGGGCGTCCGCGAGACGTTTGCGGATCTGGGCCAGACGCTCGCGGATCTGTTCGCGGTCGGCCCGCTCGCGCACGGCCGCAGCTTTCTGCCGCAACTGCTGTAGCCGCACTGGTCTGTCCTGACCGTTTGCAGCTATGCTCTAGCAGGATGACGAAAGAGCGCAGGAGTTGGGCCCTGGGCCTTGCCACATCACGCTGTTCAGGGTTCTGCTGACGCCCGATGCACATCCGCGAAGATCTCGAAGCGCGCGAGCAGCAGGCCCTCGCGCCGCAGGCCGCCCGGAGCGCCGCCACGCGCGGACGCCTGCACCCGGAACCGGAAGATCCGATTCGTCCGGCCTTCCAGCGCGACCGCGATCGCATCATCCATTGCAAGGCGTTCCGCCGCCTGAAGCACAAGACGCAGGTGTTCTTCGCGCCGACGGGCGATCACTATCGCACGCGGCTGACCCACACGCTCGAAGTCTCGCAGATCGCCCGCAGCATCGCGAAAGTGCTCCGCCTGAACGAGGAGCTGACCGAAGCCATCGCCCTCGGACACGACCTCGGACACACGCCGTTCGGGCACGCAGGGGAACGCGTGCTCCAGAATCTGGTGCCGGGCGGTTTCGAGCACTACGAGCAGAGTCTGCGGATCGTCGACGTGCTCGAGCACGACGGCCAGGGGTTGAATCTGACATGGGAAGTGCGCGACGGCATCGCGCGTCACTCGAAGGGGAAGCACGGGGTTCCGGTCGGGGCGGATCCGGAGCATCGCGCCAGCACGCTCGAAGGGCAGATCGCGCGGGTGGCCGACATCATCGCGTACGTGAACCACGACATCGACGATGCGGGGCGAGCCGGCCTGCTGCGGCCCGGCGACCTGCCCCGCCAGCACGTCGACGTGCTGGGCGGCAGCTCCTCGGAGCGCATCGGCCGCATGGTCACCGACGTCGTCCTGCAGACGATGGCCGGCGGATTGAGCGAGGTCCGGATGAGCGACGAGATCCTCGACGCGACGGTCGGGCTGCGCGGTTTTCTGTTCGAGGCCGTGTACGAGAACGACCTCGCGACGGCCGAGTTCAAGAAGGCGGCCGGCATTCTCGGCGGTCTCTGGGAGCGCGTCCGCGAGAATCCCGACGAGTTCCTCGACCGCCGGACGATCGACGCGGAAGGGCTCGATGCGGCGGCGCGCGACTTCATCGCGGGCATGACGGATCGCTACGCGGTCAATCTGTACGCCCAGCTCTTCATTCCAAAGCCGTGGGTGTCGCTCGAGCCGTGATCGTCCGGGTTCGGGGCCTGAACCGGAAACCCTGAACCGACAAGGATCCGGTATAATCAGGGGTTCATGCCCGCGCGGCGGGCGTTCGTGTCATGCAACTCGATCTCAGTCAGCTCGGCCGCCGGGGGCGCGCCGACGAACACGTCGAACGCACGTTCGAGCCGTCGGGGCTGGCGGTCGACGACGACTATCGCGTGACGGCGCCCGTGGATCTCGTCCTGGATCTGCACAGGGAGCGCGACGCCATCCGGGTGCGCGGCCGCGTGCAGACGCGGCTGGGCCTCGAGTGCGGCCGGTGTCTCGAGCCGTACGAGGTCGAGGTGGACAGCCCGTTCGACCTGCGATACCTGCCCCAGCCGGCGCACGCGGCCGACGGGGAACACGAGGTCGCCGACGACGATCTGATGACGGCGTATTATCGCGACGAGACGCTCGACATCGCCGAGCTGCTGCACGAGCAGTTCGAGCTGGCGCTGCCGATGAAGCCGTTGTGCCGTCCCGACTGCCAGGGCCTGTGTCCGCAGTGCGGGACGAACCTGAACCGGGAAACCTGTAGCTGCGTGCCGCGGTGGCACGATCCGCGGCTGGCGGCGCTCGAAGGGCTGCTGCACCGCGACAAGGAGAGTTGATCGCATGCCGAATCCCAAGCGCCGGCACTCGAAGACCCGCACGGCGAAGCGCCGGACGCACGACGCCCTGGCCGCCGTCCCGCGCGGCGAGTGTCCGCAGTGCCACGAGCCGAAGCCGCCCCACCAGGTGTGCCCGAACTGCGGGTATTACAAAGCGCGTCAGGTCAAGCCGGTTGAAGAGGTGTAGCCCTCGCCCCGAGCCGTGTCGACGCGAAGCTCCGGGTAAGTAATGCGGATCGCCATCGATGCGATGGGAGGCGACGAGGCGCCGGCGACCATTGTCGATGGCGCGCTCGTGGCCGCGCGGCACCTGCAGGTCGGCCTCCTGCTGGTCGGTGCGCGCGAGGCGATCGAGCTGGAGCTGGCGCGTCACCCCGCCGCGGGCGGTCTCGATGTGCGGATCGTCGAGACCAGTGAGCGCGTCGACGTGGCGGAGTCGGCATCCTCCGCGCTGCGGCACAAGCCGCGGGCCTCGATCCGGCTCGCCGCCGACGCCGTCCGCGAAGGGCAGGCGGACGCGCTGTTCAGCGCCGGTCATACGGGCGCCTCGGTGCTGGCGGCGCATGCGGCGTTCGGCCTCCTGCCCGGTGTCGATCGTCCGGCCCTGGCCACCATCATTCCCACGAGACACGACCCGGCGATCCTGCTCGATTCCGGCGCCACCGTGGGCTGCCGGCCGCAGCACCTCGTGCAGTTCGCCGTGATGGGGGCCGCCTACGCGCGCGTCGCGCTCGGCCGGGAGGCGCCCCGCGTGGCCCTGCTGTCGGTCGGCGAGGAAGAGAGCAAGGGGAACGAGTTGACACGCGAAGCGCATCGGCGGCTCAAGAACGCGCCGGTGCATTTCATCGGCAACATCGAGGGGCAGGACGTCTACGCGGGGGAAGCGGATGTCATCGTGTGCGACGGCTTCACCGGGAACGTGACGCTCAAGGTGAGTGAGGGGCTCGTCGAATCCGTCGAGGGGCTGCTGCGCGACGAGCTGTCGGCCACCTTCAGCGGCCGCATGGGGTTCGTGCTCGCGCATCAGGCGTTCCGGCGCTTCCGCCGGCGCGTGGACTATTCGGAGTACGGCGGCGCGCCGCTCGTCGGACTCAACGCGCTCTGCATCGTCGGCCACGGCCGGTCGTCGTCGAAAGCGGTGGCCAACGCCGTCACGATGGCCGTTCGCGGGGTCCGCGAGGACCTCGTCGGCCGGCTGTCGCGCGATCTGGCGGCGCTTGGCCCGGAGAGCTGATTCCACCGATGATCGCGTTCGTGTTTCCCGGACAGGGGTCTCAGAAAACCGGCATGGGGCGCGCGCTCGCCGAGCAGTTTCCCGTGGTACGGGAGACGTTCGCCGAAGCGGATGCCGCGCTCGGCGAGCCGCTCGCGCGTCTGTGCTTCGACGGACCCGACGAGCAGTTGCGGTTGACGGAGCATGCGCAGCCGGCGATTCTCGCCGTGAGTACGGCCGTGTACCGGCTCGTGCGGTCGGAGGGGATCGACGCCGCGTTTCTCGCCGGGCACAGCCTCGGCGAGTATTCGGCCCATGTGGCGGCCGGTACGCTATCCTTTGCGGATGCCTTGAGGACGGTGCGGCATCGCGGAGCGTACATGCAGGCGGCCGTGCCCGTCGGCGAGGGCGCGATGGCCGCGATTCTCGGCCTCGACGCCGACGCCGTGGCGCGCGCGTGCGCCGAGGCGGCGGAAGGGCAGGTCGTGACGCCGGCCAACCTGAATGCGCCGGGGCAGGTGGTGATTGCCGGGCATGCCGCGGCGGTCCAGCGCGCCGGCGAGCGGGCTCGCGCGCTCGGGGCGCGGCGGGTCGTGCCGCTGGCGGTGAGCGCCCCGTTCCACTGCGCGTTGATGAAGCCGGCGGAGGCGCGGCTGGCTCCGGAGCTGCGCGCGCTCGGCGCGAGCGACCCGCGTGTGCCGGTCGTGGCCAACGTCGACGCGGAGCCGAAGCGCGAGGCGGCCCCATCGATCGAGGCGCTGGTGCGCCAGGTCTCGTGCCCGGTGCGCTGGGAAGAGGTGGTGCGGCGTCTCGTGTCGGAAGGGGTGCGGACGTTCATCGAGCTGGGGCCGGGTGCCGTGCTGACGGGGTTGATCAGGAAAATCGACCGCACCGTCACCGCGATCAACCTGGAGGGCCCCGACGGCCTGGACGCCCTGCGCTCCACGGTCCGGGGCCGGTGAGCGCCGGATCGAACCGATGATGATCGATCTCAGCGGACGCGTGGCGATCGTGACCGGCGCCTCGCGAGGCATCGGCCGGGCCGTGGCCCGCCAGCTCGCCGCCCAGGGGGCGCGTGTGGTGGCCGCGGCGCGCGGCGACCATGCGGCGGCCACCGTCGACGAGATCCGCGCGAGCGGCGGGACGGCGGAAATGGTCGCGGCCGACGTGACCGACGCGGCGGCCATCGGGCCGCTCGTGGCCGGAACGCTCGACCGGCACGGCCGGATCGACGTGCTGGTCAACAACGCCGGCATCGCGCGGGACCAACTGATGCTGCGGATGAAGCGCGACGACTGGGACGCGGTGATCGCCACGAATCTGTCGGCGGCCTTCGCGCTGACGCAGGCGGTGCTCAAGCCGATGATCCGTCAGAAGAGCGGGCGCATCATCTGCATCAGTTCGGTGGTCGGGCAGGCGGGCAACGCCGGGCAGGCGAATTACGCCGCTTCAAAGGCCGGCGTGATCGGGTTCGCCAAGGCCGTGGCGCTCGAAGTCGCGTCGCGGCACATCACGGTCAACGTCGTGGCGCCCGGGATGATCGAGACCGACATGACGCGCGCGCTGACCGACAGCGCGCGCGAGGAGTGGGCGTCACGGATCCCGCTGCAGCGTCTCGGCACGCCGGCCGACGTCGCCGCGGCGGTCTGCTTTCTCGCCTCTGACGAGGCATCGTATATTACGGGGCAGGTCGTCGCCGTCAACGGCGGCATGTACATGTAGGCCGGGTCTCGAGACCCGGCCGCCTGAATGGAGGGCTGAATGGCCGTCGCAGACAAGGTCAAGAGCATCATCGTGGAGCAGCTCGGCGTCGACGAGGAAGAAGTGACGCCGGACGCCTCGTTCGTGGACGACCTCGGGGCCGACTCGCTCGACACGGTCGAGCTCGTCATGGCGTTCGAGGAGGAGTTCGGGATCGAAATCCCCGACGAGGACGCCGAGAAGATTACCCGCGTCAAGGAAGCGATCGAGTACATCGACTCGCACGCCAAGACCAAGAAGTAGGCCGGGTCTTCAGACCCGGCAGAAAGGCCGGGTCTTCGGATCCGGCGAAGGGAGGCCGGGTGTTCACACCCGGCAAAGCATGAGGACGGAGGCGGATTGAGCAGGCGAGTCGTCGTCACGGGCGTGGGACTGATTTCCCCGCTGGGCATCGGAACGCAGGCAAACTGGGATGCGCTCTGCGCCGGCACCAGCGGCATCGGACCGATCACCCGCTTCGACGCGTCGCGGTTTTCGGCGCGGATCGCGGGTGAGGTCAAGGACTTCGATCCGCTCCAGTTCGTCGACAGGAAAGACGTCAAGAAGATGGACGTCTTCATCCAGTTTGCGCTCGCGGCGGCGCAGTTTGCCGTCGACGATGCGCGGCTCGTGGTCACGCCGGAGATGGCCGACGGCGTCGGCGTCTTCATCGCTTCGGGGATCGGCGGGTTTTCCACGATCGAGCGCGAGCACCTCGAGCTCCTGAAGGGCGGACCGCGGCGGATTTCCCCCTTCTTCATTCCGGCCTCGATCATCAATCTGGCGGCCGGACAGGTCTCGATCCGGTTCAACGCGCGCGGCCCCAACCTCGCGACCTGCACCGCCTGCACGGCGTCGGCCCATGCCATCGGGGAGGCGTACGAGATCATCCGCCGGGGCGACGCCGACGTGATGATCGCCGGGGGATCGGAAGCGGCGATCACTCCGTTGGGGGTCGGCGGCTTCGCCGCGATGCGGGCGCTCTCCACGCGCAACGACGAACCCCAGCGCGCCAGCCGTCCCTTCGATCGCGACCGCGACGGCTTCGTCATGGGCGAAGGCTCCGGCATCCTGATCCTGGAGGAGCTCGAGGCCGCGCGGCGGCGGGGCGCGTCGGTGTACGCGGAGATCGTCGGCTACGGGCTGACCTCCGACGCCTACCATCTGACCGGCCAGCCCGAGGAGGCGCACGGCGCCGTGCGCGCGATGACCATGGCGCTCGGCAAGGCCGGCCTGGCGCCCGAGCAGATCGACTACATCAACGCGCACGGCACGTCGACGCCCATCAACGATCCGACCGAGACGCTCGGCGTCAAGCGCGCCTTCGGCCAGCACGCCTACCGGCTCGCGATCTCGTCCACCAAATCGATGACGGGGCACCTGCTGGGGGCCGCGGGCGGCCTCGAGGCCGGCATCACGGCGCTCGCGGTGCGGCACCAGGTGGCCCCCCCGACGATCAACCTCGACGTCCCCGACCCCGCCTGCGACCTCGATTACGTGCCCCACACGGCCCGCCCGATGACCATCCGGTATGCGCTCTCGAACTCGTTCGGGTTCGGCGGCACCAACGGAACGCTCTTGATGAAACAATATGAGGAGTAGGTTCGCCAGGCGAACGAGTGACGTGAGCTTGAGCGAGGGGCGGAGCCTGCGAGCGCCAAACAGGGCGAACGGAACGGAGCGAGCCGGCGGAGCGCGAGCGAGCGACGTGAGCGTAAGCGAGGGGCGGAGCCTGCGAGCGCCAAACAGGGCGAACGGAACGGAGCGAGCCGGCGGAGCGCGAGCGAGCGACGTGAGCGTAAGCGAGGGGCGGAGCCTGCG
>DASUKM010000001.1:0-98710 GCA_036278735.1 Vicinamibacterales bacterium | reverse complement strand
GACCGGCAATCTCGACACCCGCACGTCGCACGACATCATGAACCTGTTCACGGGCCTCAACCGCGAGCAGCACGTCACGATCGTCCTCGTCACCCACGAACCGGACATTGCCGCCTACGCCGATCGCGTGCTGACGATGCGCGACGGCGAACTCGTGTCGGACGAGCAGAAGGTGAGCCCGCCGGCGGAAGCGGCCGAGGCCGCCGACTCCGCGGCGCCGGCGCTGCGCTGGGCGGGTACCGCCGCGGTCCCGGCACCGGAGGCGGAGCCGGCCCGGGCGTGGGCGTTCGGACTGATGATTGCGTCTGCGGCCGTCCAGGCGATCGGCCGCAACAAGATGCGGTCGGCCCTGACGATGCTGGGGGTGTTCATCGGGGTGGCGGCGCTGATCGCGATGGTGGCGGTCGGGCAGGGGGCGAACGCGGCGGTGCGCGCGCAGATCGAGAGCCTGGGCACGAACCTGCTCGTCGTCGTGCCCGGCGCGACCACCAGCGGCGGCGTCCGCGGCGGATCCGGCAGCGCCCCCTCGCTCACCGTCGCCGACGCCGAGGCGCTCGGTCACGATTCCGCCGTGGGCGCCGTCGGATATCTGACGCGCCAGACCGGTCAGGTGCAATACGGGGATCAGAACTGGACGACGAGCATCCAGGGGGTCTCGCCGTCCTATCCGTCGATTACCAACTGGAGCATCGCCGCCGGGCGGGGCATCAGCGATCAGGACAACTCGGCCGCCGCGCTCGTGATGCTGATCGGCCAGACCGTATCGCGCCAGTTGTTCGGGGCGTCCGGCAATCCGCTCGGCGCGACCGTGCTCGTGAAAGGATCGCCGATGCGCGTAGTGGGCCTGCTCGGGGCCAAGGGGCAGACGTCGTGGGGACAGGACCAGGACGATCTGGTCATGATCCCGTTCACGACCGCCGAGCGCAAGGTGCTCGGCGTGAGCGCACCCTCGCAGGCGGCCGCCGCGGCCACCACGTCGCCGTACCCGCCGCCGCCGAACCCCTTCGGCGTTCAGCCGCGGCTGACGGGCTTCGTCCACTCGATCTATATCCAGGCGGCCTCGCCGGCCTCGGTCGACGCGGCGCTCGATCAGGCCAGCCGCACGCTGGCCGAGCGGCACCACATCCAGCCGGGAGAACCGAACGACTTCACCGTCAGGAATCTCAGCCAGATTGCCAATGCCGCCGAAGGGAGCAGCCGCGTGATGGCGCTGCTGCTCGCGACGGTCGCGTCGATTTCCCTGATCGTCGGCGGCATCGGCATCATGAACATCCTGCTCGTCTCGGTGACCGAACGTACGCGGGAGATTGGCTTGCGCATGGCGATCGGGGCGCGCCGCGTCGACGTGCTGATGCAGTTCCTCGCCGAAGCGGTCTTTCTGAGCACGACCGGCGGCATCGTCGGGATCGTCGTCGGGGTGGTCGCCGCGCGGATCATTTCGGCCGTCGCCGGATGGCCGACGCAGGTCGCGGCGGTCGCCGTGATTGGCGGGTTCCTGTTCTCGGCCGCCGTCGGCGTCTTCTTTGGCTATTATCCGGCGCGGAAGGCCTCGCGGCTCGACCCCATCGAGGCGTTGCGGTACGAGTGAGCCGCTCCAGGCACCCGTTCTGCAGCGGCGCGTGCCCAGCGGTGCGCGTGTTAGACTCGCGCAGCCCTGTTCGCACCCGTGAGCCCACGATTCCCAGGCGCGGCCGCCGATCGTGTTCCGGCCCGTAATCCGTCACCGTGACCGTTCCGATACACGAAGCGGAGGAGTGTCGGCGTGATCTTTTTTTTCGAGCGTGGCGGGAAGTACTTGCGGTGCGATATTCACGCGGCCGCGAACCAGGAGGGGTTCGAGCTGAGTCTCGTGCACCCCGACGGCTCGGAGACGGTGGAAAAATTCGCCGACGCCGACGGGGTCTATCAGCGGTGGCAGGAGCTGCAGAGCACGCTGAAGGCGGACGGCTGGTGGGGACCGCACGGCCGGGACATCTGAGTCGCCGGCCAAGGACCCGCTCGCCGGGCGGGCGGGCTCACTTGCTGTCGTCGTGGACGATCACGAGGAGTTCGCCAGGACGCATCAAGCCCAGTTCCTCCCGGGCGATCGACTCGATGGTCGCCGGGTCCTCCTCGAGGCGGTGGATCTGATCGCGCAGCTTCGCGTTCTGCTGCCGCAGGTCGGCGAGCGAGGCGGCCACCTGCGCGTACTGGCGGCGGGCGCGCAGCGTTTCGGTGAGCCCCTTGTCGCCGACGAGGGCATCGAGGACGAGCACGATCGTCACGAGAACCAGCACATAATTGAGCAGCCGCCGGCCCAGCGCCGCGGGGATCGCCGCGGGACGGGGCGTCGAACGCCGCCGGAGCGGTTCGGGACGCTCGTCGGATTGCGAACGGGATCTGGCGGGGGCTACCGTGGACATGCGCGCGCGCGTTCCTTTGTACAATAGTTTCGTCCGTTTGCAGCCAACGAATTAGCCACCCGCTTCGCAGGACCCGCATGACCGCAGACTATGTGCTCGTGATGACGACGCTGCCCGGAGACGCCGACGCGCTCAGCTTTGCGCGGGCGCTCGTGGACGAGCGCCTGGCGGCGTGCGTCAACCTGCTGCCCATCATGGACTCCATCTACCGCTGGGAAGGACAGGTGCAGCAGGAATCGGAGCGCCAGGTCGTCATCAAGACGACGCGCGAGCGCACCGTCGCGTTATGGGAGCGCGTCCGCGAGCTGCACCCGTTCGAGGTGCCCGAATTCATCGTCCTGCCGATCGTCGACGGCAACGACGCCTATCTGCGGTGGGTCGCCGAATCGACCGAAGAAGCCTGACCGGTGCTGCTGGATTTCCTGCTCCACAGCGATCGGCACCTGCTCGACTTCGTCCGCACGTACGGCGCGTGGGTCTATGCGCTGCTGTTCGGGATCGTGTTCGCGGAAACGGGGTTCGTGGTGACGCCGTTTCTGCCGGGCGACTCGCTCCTGTTCGCGACCGGCGCGCTGTGCGCCGCCGGCGTCCTGAGCACCCCCGTGGCCATCGCGCTCCTGATGGCGGCCGCCTTCGCGGGTAACGCCGTCAATTACACGATCGGCCGGCTCGTCGGCCCCCGGGCCTTCGCCGCCAGCGATCGGTCGGGGCTGCGCCACCGCCTGTTGAACCGCGAGCACCTGCAGCGGGCGCACGCCTTTTTCGAACGGTACGGCGGGAAGGCCGTCGTGCTCAGCCGGTTCGTGCCGATCGTCCGCACGTTCGTGCCGTTCGTCGCCGGCATCGCGCAGATGTCCGCCCCCGCGTTCGGCTTCTACAACCTGGCCGGCGCCGTGGGGTGGGTCGGGCTCTGCGTCGGGGCAGGGTGGCTGTTCGGCAATGTCCCGATCGTGAAGCAGAATTTCTCGCTCGTCACGATCGGGATCGTGATCGTGTCGCTCCTGCCGATGGCCGTGGAATACCTGCGCCACCGCGGCGCGCGCCGCGCGTGATCTCTTGCTCCTGATCTCCTGATCTCCTGATCTCGCCGCGCGTCTGCGCGCGGCCTCAGTCGAGGGCGTGGCGCAGGTCGTCGATCAGATCGGCGGGGTCTTCGATGCCGGCGGAGATGCGGACCAGGCTGTCGGTGAGCCCGATGGCGCGGCGGCGGTCCGGGGGGACCGAGGCGTGCGTCATCGACGCCGGATGGCAGATCAGCGTTTCGACCCCTCCGAGGCTTTCCGCGAGCGACATCAGCCGGACGCGGTTGCACACGCGGCGTGCCGCCTCGAACGAGCCCGGGTCGAACGACAGCATGCCGCCGAAGCCGCGCATCTGCCGCCGCGCGAGGTCGTGCTGCGGGTGCGACGGCAGTCCGGGGTAGATCACCTGCTCGACCTTCGGGTGCCCCGCGAGGAACTCCGCGAGCGCGAGGCCGTTGGCGTTGTGCTGCGCCATCCGGACCGCCAGCGTCTTGGTGCCGCGCAGCACGAGCCACGAATCGAACGGGCTGAGGATCGCACCCGCCGCGTTCTGGATGAACTTCAGCGCTTCGATGTCGTCGTCGCGGTTGGCGACCACGATGCCCCCCACGCTGTCGCTGTGGCCGTTGAGGTACTTGGTCGTGCTGTGCACCACGAGGTCGGCGCCGAGCGCGAGGGGTTGCTGCACGACGGGGCTCGCAAACGTATTGTCGACGGCGAATCGTATGCCGTGCGCCCGCGCGCTTGCGGCGGCGCGCGCGATGTCGGTCAGCCGGAGCACGGGGTTGGTCGGTGTTTCGACGAAGAGCAGCTTCGTCTCGGGCCGGATCGCCGGCTCGATCGACGCGGGGTCCGAGGTGTCGACGTAGCTGAACGTCAGGCCGTAGCGGGTCAGCACCTTGTCGAACAGCCGGAACGTCCCGCCGTACGTGTTGTCGGTCACGACCACGTGATCGCCGGCGCTCAGCAGGCTGGCGATGGCGCCGATGGCCGCCATGCCGGACGCGTAGGCGAACGCGGCCTTTCCGCCTTCGATGGCCGCGACGTTCGCTTCGAGCGCCGCGCGCGTGGGGTTCTGCGTGCGCGCGTACTCGTAGCCCTTGTGGTGTCCCAGCTCGTCCTGCACGTAGGTCGAGGTCTGGTAAATCGGCGTGATGATGGCGCCCGTCGCGGGATCCGGCGCCTGACCGGCGTGGATGCAGACGGTCGAAAACCTGGCGTGCGGCGGCAGTTTCATGCGTCGGGGGTAGTATATCCGCGATGGCCGGCTCAGACAGAGGACCCAGGCGCCGCGGCGCCACGCCGGGGCTGCCGCCAGCGCCCGTGGCGATCGACACCGGCGAAACCGCACGCGACGCCCTGCTGCGGTCGTGGCCGGGCCGGCTGTTCCTCCTCTCGGCGGCGCTGAAAGTTCTCGTCGCGCTCTGGCGCCTCGCGATGCCGCTCCCGGCCGCGGGCGAGGTGCTCGGCACCGTCGCGACGATCGGCATCCTCGTCGCGCTCGGCTACTTCGTCGTCCGGCTGTTCGTGCTGATCAAGCGCCGGCTCCTGTGGCGCGTCCGGCGCAAGCTGATCCTCTCGTACATCTTCATCGGCGTCATTCCGTCGCTGCTGATTCTCGTCTTCTTTCTGTTCAGCGGCAGCCTGATCTTCATGAACGTCTGCGCGTACCTGTTCAAGGGAGGGTACGACAAGGTCGTGGAGGATGCGCGCGTCGTGGCGGTCGCGGCCGCGACCGAGATCGCGCGCAATCCGGACACCGCGTCCCAGACCGTCAACCGCGTGTATCGCATCCGCTCGCGTCCCCCCGGCGGCTATCCCAATCTCTCGATCGCCTACATCGCACCGGACGGATCCGAGCCCACCGCCGGCCCCTGGGAGCACATGGCCCCTCCCAGGCTGCAGCCCGGCTGGTTGAAAACCGAGATCTTTGCGGGCACGATTGCCCTTGCCCCGGCCGATGCGGCGGGGGAGCCGCAGCTCGTCGTACGCGCCGCCGCGATGGTCGGACCCGGCGGGACCGGCGGACTCGTCGTCGCCGACATTCCGGTGGACGATCAGCTGATCCAGCGCATCCACGACACCACCGGCGTGCGTGTCGGCGCGATGACGCTCGACCCCAACCGTCCGGAACGGCTGCTGGGCGGCGGCGCTGCCGATCGGGCCGCGCGCGACGGAGGCGGCGTGTCGCTGCTGCTCGGGCACAGCGTCACGCAGCTCGACTACACGCAGTGGACGACGGGGGCCGCCAGGCGCGCCACGCTGTCGCTCACGTATCGCGTGGGGGAGCTGTATCGTCAGGTGTCGAGCGCGCAGGGGTTTCTGGTGGGCGGCATGCGGCTCGGCGACGCGTTCCTGCTGCTCCTCGTGGCCGTCGCCATTCTGTTCCTCATTATCGAGGCGGCCGCCCTGGTGATGGGACTGGCGCTCGCGCGCTCGATCACCAGTGCGGTGCACGAGTTGTTCATGGGCACCGAACGCGTCCGCCAGGGAGACTTCACGCACCGCATCCACGTGCGCGCGCGCGACCAGCTCGGCGAGCTCGCCGGTTCGTTCAACGAGATGACGGGCAGCATCGAGAACCTCCTGCAGACGGCGGCCGAGAAGAAGCGCCTCGAGGAAGAGCTGCGCATCGCGCGGCAGATCCAGATGTCGCTGCTCCCCCGCGGGCCGCTCGAGTTCGCCGGCCTCGCCGTGACGGCGCTGTGCGTCCCCGCGCGGGAGGTCGGCGGCGATTACTACGACTTTTTCCCGCTGGGGGGGCGCCGACTCGGCGTGCTGATTGCTGACGTGTCGGGCAAGGGGACGTCCGCGGCGCTCTACATGGCCGAGCTGAAGGGGCTCGTGCTCTCGCTGAGCCAGATCTCGCAATCGCCGCGGCAGCTGCTGCTCGACGTCAACCGCATCATCGCCGAGAACCTCGACACGCGCAGCTTCATCACGATGACGTACGCGGTGATCGACCTCGAGGCAGGCGTGATGACGTTCGCGCGCGCGGGCCACACGCCGCTGATTTATCTCGCCGGCCCCTCCGCCCGCGAACCGGCGGTCCGCGTCCTCGTGCCCAGCGGCATGGTCGTCGGACTGCGGCTGCCGGGGGCGGGCGACAAGTTCGCGGAACTGCTCGAGGAGCATCGCGTCCCGCTCCACGAAGGGGACGTCATCGTGCTCTACACCGACGGCATCACGGAGGCGATGAACCAGGCGAGCGACCTGTTCGGCGAGTCGCGCCTGAGCCGGCTGGTCGAGGAGCACGGCCATCTGGATTCGAGCGAGCTGCGCGAGCGCATCCTGCGCGAGATCGAAGCCTTCGTCGGCTCGGCCGATCAGCACGACGACATGACGATGATTATCCTGAAGGTCGAGGAGGCGCTCGCGGCCCGCCAGGCGGTGGCGGTCTGATGTCGTCACGCCACAGAGGAGCTTCGTGCACGAGCTGACGGTCATCTTTCACACGCCGTCGGAAATCGAAGCCAACGTGATTCGGGGGCTGCTCGAAACCCACGGCATCGACGCGCTGATCACGAGCGACATGGCCCGGACCGCGTTTCCGATCTCCCTCAACCACCAGGTGTGGGAGCTGCGCGTGTCGGTGCACGCGGAGGACGCCGAGGACGCGCGGCGGATCATCGACAGCCATCGCGACGACACCCAGGGAGGCCGGGTCGTGCCGTTCGGCTCCGAGCTGGAGCCGCTCGAGCGCCGCATCGGCTACCGCTTCCGCGACCGCGGGCTGCTGGAGCACGCGCTCACGCATCGCTCCCGCGTCCACGAAGACGCCAGCGGCGGCGTCTTCGACAACGAGTCGCTGGAGTTCCTCGGCGACTCGGTGCTGGGCTTCATCGTCGCCGACCTGCTGTTCCGCGAGTTCCCGCAGCACAACGAAGGGCAGAAGTCGAAGCTGAAGGCGTCGATGGTCTCGGCCACGTCGCTCGCGCGCCTGGCCGAAGAGATCGACCTCGGCCGGTTCCTGATCCTGGGGCGCGGCGAGGAAAAGACCGGCGGCCGGCGCAAGCACGCGCTCATCGCCGACTGCTACGAGGCGCTGATTGCGGCGATCTACCTCGATGGCGGGCTCGAGCCGGCGCGGGCGTTCGTCGAACAGCAGGTCGCCTCGCTCGTGGCCGACGCGCGGCGCACGGGGGCGGTGGCGGCCTTCACCGAAGACTGGAAGTCGGCGCTCCAGGAGCATCTGCAGGCCGCCGGGCGCGCGCTGCCGGTGTACCGCCTCGTCGACGAGATCGGCCCGCCGCATCGGCGCACGTTCGTCGTGGAGGTGCACGTCGCGGGGGACGCACTCGCGCGCGGGGAGGGGCACAGCAAGAAGGAGGCGGCACAGGCGGCCGCCCGCGAGGCGCTTCGGACGCTGACCGGACATCCGTGACGCCCGGGTTCAGTCGATTTCGATGATGCCCCAGCTCTTCTCGCGCTCGACGTGTTCGTCGCCGGCGAGCGCGAGGGCGGGCTCGGCGTGCGGCAGCCGGGCCATCACGTAGGCGTGCACCTCGCGCGCGACCTCGTCCTCAGACGGCGGCGCCGGCCGGCAGTGCAGGCGCACCCACAGCCGCAGCACGGGATCGGTGAAGGTATACCGCTTCTGCCGCGACACGATCAGATCGACGTCCTCCAGCCACGACAGATAGTCCTTCGTCGAGCCGGGCGTGCGGTGCAGGCGCTGGGCGATCTCGGTGAGCGTCAGCGGCTCTTCGTCGGCGAGCACTTCCAGGATCGCCTTGAGCGCGCCGTAGCCCCGGGCGCGGTGCAGCCGGAGTTCGTACGAGAACCGGCACGCGGCGGTGAGCGGCGCCCCCGGCGCGAGCAGCGCGACCAGCGCGCTCACGGCGTCGGCGCCGTCGCGCGGGCCGAGGCTGGCGGCCGTTTCCGCGATCAGGCGGGCGTAGAGCGGGCGGCCGTCGGCGAGCGCCTGCACGAGCCGCGCGAGCTCGTCGCGCTGGCGATCGTCGTCCTCTTCGAGCGCCACGCCGTGCCGATCGCCGGGGGAGTCCGACAGCGTCGCGCGGACTTCGGCGGCGGTGAGCGGCGCGACGTGAATCAGCTCGAACTGCGCGGGAGCGTCGCGGAGCAGCCGGTGCGCGCGGGCGACGTAGCGCGAGGTCAGCACGAACCGGTTGCCGCTCGAGGCGAGCGCGCCGACCAGGTCGCGCAGCACGCTCCGCAAGCCGGGGAAGCTCTCGAAGGTCCGCAGCTCGAGGAACTCGTCGAGCAGGAACGTCGCGGGCGCGAGCCCCGAGGCGCGCGCCGTATCGAGAAACGCGAGCGCCGCGTCGAAGGCGTCGCGCGCGCCGGCGCTGCCCGGCTCGGCCGGCGCGTACGCGTGCGCGGGAAACGGGGAATCGAGACGCAGCGCCGACAGAAAGCGCTCCGGCGTCGTCGCGATGCGCTCGACGTCGATGTATTGCGCCTGCGCGCGGCCGACGAGGTCGCGGAGCCGCAGGAGCAGCGAGGTCCGGCCCGACCCGCAGCCGCCGAGCACGACGGCAATCCGCGGTCCGCCGCCGGCGGAGCCGTCGAGCGCCGCGAGCACGCGGCGTTCGAGCGAGGGGCGCTCGGGCACCATCATCGCGAGGCCCCTCCCGCCGGGCGCGAGAGCATCGGCATGTCGATCCCCGCCTCACGGGCGGTCTCGATCGCCTCGGGATACCCGGCGTCGGCATGCCGGACGACGCCGATGCCTGGGTCGCAGGTGAGGACGCGCTGGAGCTTCTCGTCGGCTTCGCGCGTGCCGTCGGCGACGATCACCATGCCGGCGTGCAGCGAATAGCCGATGCCGACGCCGCCGCCGTGGTGCACCGACACCCACGTGGCGCCCGAGGACGTGTTGAGCAGCGCGTTGAGCACGGGCCAGTCGGCAATCGCGTCGCTGCCGTCGCGCATCGCCTCCGTCTCGCGGTTGGGGGAGGCCACCGAGCCCGCGTCGAGATGATCGCGCCCGATCACGATCGGCGCCCGGACTTCGCCGCGGCGGACGAGGTCGTTGATGGCCAGGCCGAAGCGCGCGCGCTCGCCGTAGCCGAGCCAGAAGATCCGCGCGGGCAGTCCCTGGAAGGCGACGCGCTCGCTGGCCAGGCGGATCCAGCGGCACAGCGCCTCGTCGGCGGCGAACATGTCGAGCGCCAGACGGTCGGTACGGGCGATGTCGGCGGGATCGCCCGACAACGTGGCCCAGCGGAACGGCCCCTTGCCGCGGCAGAACAGCGGCCGGATGTATTCGGGGACGAAGCCCGGGATCGTGAACGCGTCGGCGACCCCTCCCTTTTCGGCCTGCGCCCGCAGGTTGTTGCCGTAGTCGAACGTGACCGCGCCGCGCGCCTGGAGCGCCAGCATCCCGCGCACGTGCGTGGCCATCGAGGCGATCGCCCGCGCGACGTACGCCTGCGGATCGCTGCGGCGCAGCGCCTCGGCCTCGGACAACGTGACGCCGGCCGGCACGTAGCCGTTCAACGCGTCGTGCGCGGACGTCTGATCGGTGACGACGTCGGGGACGAGGCCGCGCCGCGCGAGGTCGGGGATGACGTCGGCGGCGTTCCCCTCGAGGGCGATCGATCGCGCCACTCCCTCGCGCCGGCAGGCGTCGACGCGCGCGAGGGCGTCGTCGAGCGAGCGTGCCTGCTCGTCGACGTACCGGGTCGCGAGCCGCCGCTGAATCCGCCGCGGGTCGACTTCGACGACGAGGGCGATCCCGCCGTTCATGGTGACGGCGAGCGGCTGCGCGCCCCCCATGCCGCCGAGGCCGGCGGTCACGACGAGGCGACCGCGGAGCGACCCATCGAAGTGACGCCGCGCCAGCTCCGCGAGCGTTTCGTACGTGCCCTGCAGGATGCCCTGGGTGCCGATGTAGATCCAGCTGCCGGCCGTCATCTGGCCGTACATCGTGAGGCCGCGGTCCTCGAGATCGCGGAACACGTCCCACGTCGCCCAGGCGGGCACGAGGAGCGCGTTGGCGATGAGCACGCGCGGCGACCAGGGGTGCGTGCGGAAGACGCCGACGGGCTTGCCGGACTGCACGAGGAGCGTTTCGTCGTCGTCGAGCCGCCGCAGGGTGTCGACGATGGCGTCGAAGGCGGGCCACGAGCGGGCCGCGCGGCCGGAGCCGCCGTACACGATCAGATCGTCGGGCCGCTCGGCGACCTCGGGATCGAGGTTGTTCATCAGCATGCGCAGCGCGGCTTCCTGCGGCCACCCCTTGCACGAGAGCGTCGTGCCGCGAGGTGCGCTGATCTGACGACTGGCGGTGCTCATAGCGTACTGGGGGATGTGGGCCGCGCCACGCGCGCCGTCGCAGTCGGCTGCGTCGCGAAGGTTGCAATCTAAAAACGTACGCGTGACGTTGTCAAATTGAAATTGAAAAATTTCTTACTTGACTTCCTCGGCGCACGCGCGTTCCAGCGATCCGTCGGCGATCGATCCCGCGATCCATTCTATGTCGGGGGACGGCGGGCGATCGGCGGTCAGGCGGGCGACGCGCGATCGCACGTGCGCGTGCACGCCGCCGAGGGGGGGCGACGTCGTCAGCGGCGCGAGCAGATCGATCGCCTGGCAGGCCAGCAGGATCTCGACGGCGAGCACGCGGGTGGCGAGGTCGAGCGCGCGCGCGGCCTTGAGCGCCGCCGCCATGCTCATGCTGACGTGATCCTCGCGGTTGGCCGACGTCGGAATCGTGTCCACGCTGGCCGGATGCGCGAGGGTCTTGATCTCCGAGGCGAGCGCCGCCGCCGTCACCTGCGCGAGCATGTAGCCGGACTGCAGCCCGCTCGAGGGAGTGAGGAACGCCGGCAGCCCGCTGCGGCTCGCGTCGACGAGCCGATCGGAGCGGCGCTCCGAAATCGTCGCGAGCTGCGCGAGCCCGAGGACCAGCGTGTCGGCCGCGACGCCGACCGGCGCGCCATGGAAGTTGCCGCCCGAGACGATCGCCTCGTCTTCGGTGAAGACCATCGGGTTGTCGGTCGCGGCATTCGCTTCGATCTGCAGCACGCCGCGGACGAAGCGCATCGCTTCCCGCGCGGCGCCGTGCACCTGCGGCGCGCAGCGCAGCGAGTAGGCGTCCTGGACGCGGCCGCAGTTCGCGTGCGACGCGTTGATGGCGCTGCCGCCGAGCAGGCGGAGCAGGTTGGCCGCCGACGCGCGCTGCCCGGGGTACGGCCGGGCGTCGTGGATCCGGGCTTCGAACGGATGGTACGACCCGCGGAGCGCGTCGATCGACAGCGCGGCCGCGATGTCGGCCGCGCGGGCCAGCCGCTCGGCGGCGACCAGCGTGAGCGCCGCCACCGCGGTCGACGCCTGCGTGCCGTTGATCAGCGCCAGCCCCTCCTTCGGGCCGAGCACGACGGGCGACAGGCCGGCGCGCGTGAGCGCGGCGGCGCCGGTCAGGCGCGTGGCGTCGCCGTCGAGCGTCGCCCAGCCCTCGCCGACGAGCACCAGCGCGAGATGCGCGAGCGGCGCCAGATCGCCGCTCGCGCCGACCGACCCGCGGCTCGGCACGACGGGGTGCACGCGGCGATTCAGCAGATCGACGAGACGGTCGAGCGTGGGGGGCGCGATCCCGGAGTAGCCCTTCGCGAGCACGTTCGCGCGCAGCGCCATCATCGCGCGCACCTCGCGCACCGCGAGCGGTTCGCCGACGCCCGCCGCGTGGCTCCGCAGCAGGTTGAGCTGCAAGGTGCCGAGATCCGCCCTGTCGATCCGGACTTCGGCGAGCGAACCGAAACCGGTGTTGATGCCGTAGACCGCCGCGTCTCCCGCCGCCGTGCGATCGACGACCGCGCGCGACGCGTCGACGCGCCGTCGCGCCTCGGGCGCCAGCGCGACCGGCGCGCCATCGGCAATCGCGAGAAGGGCGTCGGGTGAAAGGGAATCGCCGTCGAGCGTGACCATGGATTGAAGGTAGAATACTGCGGGACCGGAGCCGATGAACATAGCCGTGTTGGGCGCGCAGTGGGGCGATGAAGGCAAGGGCAAGATCGTCGACCTGCTGACGCCGCAGTTCTCGATCGTCGCGCGATACCAGGGAGGGCACAACGCGGGGCACACGGTGTACGCCAGCGGCCGGAAGTTCGTGCTGCGCCTGCTCCCCTCCGGGATTCTGCATCCGGGCATCACCTGCGTCATCGGCAACGGCGTCGTCGTCGATCCGCAGGCGCTGTTCGCCGAGATCGGCGAGCTGGGACGTGCGGGCATCCACGTCGACGACCGGCTCGTGATCAGCGACAAGGCGCATCTCATCCTCCCGTATCATCGCGAGCTCGATCTGCTGAGCGAAGCGCGGCGCGGCGAGCGGAAGATCGGCACGACGTCGCGCGGCATCGGGCCCGCCTACGAAGACAAGATCGCGCGCCGCGGGATCCGCGTCGGCGACCTCGCGAATCCAGACACGCTCGCCGAGGCCGTCCGGCACAACGTGGACGCGCGCAATCGCCTCATTCCCGAGTCGACGATGGATGCGGACCAGGTGCTCGAGGAACTGCGGCAGGCCTGGCAGCGGATGGCGCCGTGGGTCACCGACGTCTCGCTGTTCCTCGCGCGCGCCCGCGCCGCCGGGCGATCGATCATGTTCGAAGGGGCGCAGGGCACGCTGCTCGACATCGACCACGGCACGTACCCGTACGTCACGTCATCGAACGCGACGATCGGCGGCGTGTGCACCGGCCTCGGCATCCCGCCGCGCGCGATCGACGGCGTGCTCGGGGTCGTCAAGGCCTACACCACGCGCGTGGGCGAGGGGCCGCTCCCGACCGAACTGCCCGGCGACATGGGGAACCGGCTGCGCGAGAGCGGACAGGAATTCGGCGCCGTGACGGGACGCCCGCGGCGGTGCGGCTGGTACGACGCGGTCGCGGTGCGGTACGCGGTGCGCGTCAACGGACTCGACGCGCTCGCGCTGACGAAGCTCGACGTGCTCGACGGCCTGCCGGAACTGCAGGTGTGCACCGCCTATCGCTGCCAGGGGACGACGCTGACGGAGTTCCCGAGCGAGATCGCACAGGTGAGCCGCTGCGAACCGATCTACGAAACGCTGCCCGGCTGGCGCGCGCCCTCACGCGGCATCCGCCGCTACGAGGATCTCCCGGAGCCGGCGCGTCGGTACATCGGCCGCCTCGAGGAATTGTCGGGCGTCCCCGCGGCCATCGTGTCGACCGGATCGGACCGCGAAGACACGATCCTGCGCGACGAATCGGTCGCCGCCGCGTGGTTTCCCCAAGCCCAACGCCCAAAGCCCACAGCCTGATTCCTACGGCCGATTGCGTTCGCAGAAGGCGTCGAGCGCCGCGCTGTCGGCGTCGGTGAACTCCACCCCGGCGCGATACTGCGCCCCGGCGGCGCCGGAGGGCTGCAGTTCGAACTTCGCCCACGCGATCGCTCCCCTGAAGCGCATCATGAAGTCGTCGTTCGGGACGGTGACGCGGACTTTCTGGTTCGGCCGCAGGACGGTCGCGGAAATGACTTGCGCGCCGACGGTGGACAGATCGATGACCGTGGCCGGATTGCCGTCCAACTGGATCTCGACGCCGCTGCGTACGCGATAGCGCGGCGCGCGGCGCGTGCCGTGCCAGTCGAGCGGACGGGCAGGGGCACCGTCCTCCGGCGCCCGCTCGCTCGCGGCGCTGTTCGAGGCGGAGCCCGCGACGGCGGCCACCGGCGCCGCGACGGCCGTCGGCTTGACGACCTGCCGCGTATAGTCCCCGGTGTGCGACATCACGCGCACCTCCGAGGCGGCCAGATGCGGATCGCTCTTGATGCGGTTGATGAGCGCCGCGCCGCGCGGCGTGGCCGCGAACAGGCGTTCGAGCACGACGAGCCGCGGCCGCTGTTCGAGGATGGCCTGCAGCGCCTCGATCGGCTGGGTATCGGAGAAGGTGAGGACGTCCCCTTCCGCGTCGACCCGATCGCGCAGCGGCGGCATCAGGTTGTCGGCGGCGATGATCAGTGCGGCCGCGGGCATCGGGTCAGTCTAGCATGAGGACGAAAATGGACGCCGGCGCGCCCGCGCGCGCGTGGCGGCGGGCGATCGGGCCCGAGCTTTTGCGATTCGACGCGCCTCCAGTGCCATCCGTTTCATTCGTCGATATAATTCGAGGTCCATGGCCGAGTCCGGCATGTTTCGCACGCCGCCGCTGCAGGGATGGCAGCGCACCAACGTGGTGGCCGCCGCCAACTGTCTCCGCGAACACCTCGCGCGCGCCCCCGACGACGCGCGGCTGCGCGCCGCGTACGAAGGCCTGCTGGATCTGCTGGATCCGTCGCGGGTGCTCGCGCGCCGGCAGCGCGAGCTCGCGGAGGCCGCCCGGCAGGCGGCGCCCATCAAGACCGAGCGGCGCCAGCGCGACCGACGCAAGGGGCAGGATCGACGGGCCGTCGATCTGGGGCCGCCCGGGCCCGAGCGCCGCAGCCGGGAGCGCCGCGCCGGGCAGGATCGCCGGCACCGGTGACCCACGCCGCCGTCCTGTTCGATCTCGACGACACGCTGTTCGATCACCACGGTTCGTCTCGCGCGGCGCTCGCCCGCGTACACGCCGCCTCGATCGCCTCCTCTGCGGCGTTCGAGGCGTTCGAACGGCACCATGCGCACTTCCTCGAGGAGCTGCACGTCGAAGTGCTCGCCGGACGCCTGAGCCTCGACGCCGCGCGCATCGAGCGCTTCCGGCGGGTGTTCGCGGCGCTGGGGCTGACGGTGACGGCGGGGCAGGCGGCCGGCGCCGCCGCCGCGTATCGCGACGGTTATCGCGACGCGCGCCGGGGGATCGACGGCGCGCGCGAGCTGCTCGCCCTCCTGCATGCCCGCACCCGCGTCGCCGTCGTGTCGAACAACCTGCTCGACGAGCAGCAGGAGAAGATCGCGCTCTGCGGATTCGCCCCCTTCGTGGACGCGCTCGTCGTCTCCGAGGAGGTGGGCGCTCCCAAGCCGGCGGCGGCAATGTTCGAGACGGCGCTGGCCCGGCTCGGCGTCGCCGTGAGCGACGCGATCATGATTGGCGATTCCTGGGCCGCCGACATCGAGGGCGCGCGCGCGGCGGGGCTCAGGGCGATCTGGTTCAATCCGGGCCGGCGTCCGCCTCCGCCCGGCGCGCGGGAGGTCGAGCAATTGCACGCGCTGGTACCCGCCGGGGACACGGCCGCGCGGATTCTCGCCGCGCTCCATCGACCGCTCCATGCGCATCGGGATTGATCTGGGCGGGACGAAAATCGAGGCGGTGGCGATCGACCGCGAGGGTCGTCCGCGATTCCGGCGGCGCATCGCCACGCCGCGCGGCGACTACGACGCCACGCTGCGCGCGATTGCGGCGCTCGTCGCCGCCGCCGAAGAGGTGACGGGGGCGGCCCGCGTCGGCATCGGCATCCCCGGCGCCATCTCGCCGGCGACCGGCCTCGTGAAGAACGCGAATTCCGTCTGGCTGAACGGCCGTTCCCTCGCCGACGACCTGTCGCGCCTGCTCGAACGCCCCGTGCGGCTCGCCAACGACGCGAACTGCTTCGCGTTGTCGGAAGCGTCCGACGGCGCGGGCGCGGGCGGTCGGACCGTGTTCGGCGCGATCATCGGCACCGGCACCGGCGCCGGGGTCGTGGTCGACGGTCGCGTGCTCGTCGGGCCGAATGCGATTGCCGGTGAATGGGGGCACAACCCGCTGCCCTGGCCGCGCGCCGGCGAATGGCCCGGGCCGGCCTGCTACTGCGGCCACACCGGCTGCATCGAAACCTTCCTGAGCGGGCCGGCGCTGGCGAGGGAGGCGGCCGGGGACGGCCACGCCGTCGAGGCGCCGCAGGTGGCGGCGGCCGCGGACGCGGGCGAACCGTGGGCGGCGCTGGTGATGGAGCGCTATTGCGATCGGATGGCGCGCGCGTTCGCCAGCATCATCAACGTGCTCGATCCGGACGTGATCGTGCTCGGCGGCGGCCTCTCGAACATCGATCGGCTGTACACGGAGGTCCCCGCGCGATGGGACCGGTGGACCTTCTCCGATCGCGTCACGACCGCGCTGAAGCGCGCGGCGCACGGCGATGCCAGCGGCGTCCGCGGCGCGGCGTGGCTGTGGAGTACAGACGAGAGCGGGTGAGCGCGTCTACGCGGACAGGATCCGGTCCAGCTCGTCGACGCGAATCTGAAAATGCGAGGCGTTCCAGACGGCCTTCCCGTCGCGCAGCAGAATCGCCTGCGGCGTCTCGTGCCGGATGCCGAGGCGGCGGGCGACGGCATCCGAGAGCGGGCGATGGGTCTGGACCGTGATGATCTTGTACGCCGCGGACGCGCCGCGGCGCATGTGGGCGCGAAGCTCGTCGAGCGCTTCGCAGCTCACGCCGCAGGAGCGGCTGTGCTTGAAGACGAGCACCGGCCGCTCGCGCGACTCCGAAATCGCGGCGTCCAGCTCGTGCAGTTCGGAAAGGTGGGTCGGGTCCGTCGGCTCCATGGATCCCCCTATTTTACCATTCAGCCCGGAGCCTGATGCGAGCGCGTGTGGAAACCCGCGGCTTCGAGATGATGACGGATGTCGTCGAACATCTGCCCCGACTCGGCCGGCAGCGATCCAGCCATCGGGGAGAGCAGTCGATCGACGTTGTACATCCGGAAGCGGATGCCTTCGAGATGGAACGCCGCGATCGCGCGTCCGAGCGCTTCGGCTTCCTCGACGAGCCGTGCGAGCGCCGGGTCCGAGGGCTGCGCCCGAAGCAGGTTGACGAGATCCGTCGTGCGGCCGCTGGCCGCCTGGCGATGATCGATGGACATGGGCAAGGGGCGTGCGCGAACGTGGCGCACCGCCTCAGAGTAGCGAGGCGGGACGCCGGCCGTCAAGAACGGCCGCGGTCACGCCCGTGGTAACGTCAGGGCATGGGGCGCCGGCCTCGCGTCGACCTGAACAATCCTGCACGCCCGCTGGTCTGCGTGGACCTGAATGGCGTGCTCGACCGCTACACCGGCTGGGAGCATTCCGATCACTGGGATCCTCCGCGCGACGGCGCCCGGCGGTTCCTCGACGCCCTCCACACGCGCGGCTTCGACGTCGTCGTGTTCACCACGCGGCATCCGTCCGGCGTTCGTCGATGGCTGCGCGAGCATGGGCTGGACGATCTGGTATGCGCGGTCACCAGCCGCAAGCCGCCCGCGCACGTGTTCGTCGACGATCGTGCGGTGTGCTTTCGCGGCGACTTCGACGACACGCTGCGATCGATCGACGGCTTCAAGGCACACTGGGAGACGTGAGGTGGAGAGCCGCGGCGAGCCCGGCGCGTGCCCGGGTGCGTACGTGGGTGAACCGCCGCGCCTCCGCGGTTCCGGCGAGGTCCGCGAGCGCCTGGGTCGCGTAGCCCAGGCGAAACGCCGTGTAGGCCGCGCGAAAGAACGGCAATCGCGCGCGGATGCCAGCGTCTCCCGAGGCGCGCACGCAGGCGTCGATCATCGCCTCGAAGACCGTGCCCGGGGCATCGAATTCCTCCAGACAGGCGGCCAGGTCCCAGGCGGCGTCCTGCACGCCGGGAAAGAAATGATCGGCGTGGTGCTCGAGCGCGTCGACTTTCATGAGGCCGCCGTCCGTCGCGAGCCATTCGTGCGGCAGCATCCGGGCGTCGAGTGCGGCGGCCGGTGCATCCTCCAGAAACGCCGGCGAGGTGTGGCGGTGTGCGAGCGTCGCCGCCGCCTCGCCGCCGAATGCCTCGCGCGCGTTCACGTCGATCATGTGCCGCAGCGTGGAGATGCCCGCCTGGCGCTCGGCGGGAAACATTGCCGCGACACGTCCGATGTAGCGGCCGATGATGGCGGCGCGGCCGGCGTCGAGGCTGCCGCGTTCGAGCGGATGCCCGTCGACCCAGGCCGTCGCGAGAAACCCTGAACGCAGCGCGTCCGGCGCGGGCCCGAGACCGCACGCATGAAGGTGCGCCGCGCGCTCCTGCGCGCGTTCGCCGTAGCGACCGAGGCCCACGAACTTGATGACCGCGCGGACGTCCGGCGCGAACACTTTCCATCGCTCGTGGCGCGGGTGGGCGGCCGGCCACTGCCGCTCGTCGCCGAGGCTGTGTGCCCGCCACCGGCCGGCCGACCAGTCCACTGCCGCGTTCACACCGAAGATCCGCTCCGGCGTGACGCCGGCGCGCGCCGCATCCGTCCAGTAGCGGCGATGCGATCGCCACAGCCTGCGGGCCCGATCGCAGGAGAGCTGCGACGGATCCGGATCCCATGCCGGAAACAGCACGATGCGATCGGCAGGCACGCCGACGTCCGCGACCGCCTCAATCGCCGCCGCGAACGACGAGCCGCTGATGCCCGGCCCTTCGTCGACGATCGCGAACCGCGCGCCCGCCGCGGCGCGCTCGCGCCAGATCGCGCGCAGCCCCTCGCCAAGGGAGAGCCGCCTGTCGAACGGATGCCCGCGCGGACGCACGGTGCAGGTCCACACGTCGCACCCTTCGCGTCGAAGCGTCGTCGCGACGGCGGCCGACAGGCTCGTCCCGATGCTGCGCAGGCCAATGCAGACAGCCGTGCGGGGGCGAGCGGCGTCGAGCCACGCGCGCGCGCTCAGACTGTAGGTCCACGGGAACAGGCCGTAGTACGCGTAGCCTTCCGGCACACGCAGCGACAGGCGCGACGGCAGCGCGTCGAGAGGCACCGCATCGAGCGCGTGCAACAACGGTTTGGCGGAGACGCCTCCGCTCACGGCCGACGCGGCGTCGAGCCACGCGTCGGCGGCCGCCTCCGTCACGCGGCGCAGCGCTTCCGCCGCGCGGCCCCACTCGTCGCGGCCGGGCGACAGCCCATCCACGGCGGCCGCTTCGAACTCTCCCGCGTCGATCAGCAGCGACTGCGTGGCATCCACCGCTGACGCCGCGCCGAGGTGCGCGGCGACGCGCCGGAGCTGCCGCCAGATCGCTTCGGTCTCCGCCGGCCGGCCGTCCTCGCGATAGACGAGCACGAGAGGTGGCGATCCAAGCCGCGTGCCGCGCGAAGTTGATAGAGTGGACGCCATGGACGAGAGCAAGCGCGCCCGGCTCGAGCCGCCGGATTTGAGCGAAAAGGGCGGCCTGAAGGGAGGCCAGCCGCAGCGGTCGAACGAGCGGCTGTTCATGCAGTTGCTGGCCTTCGGCGGCTGTCCCGATGCGCGCCCGATTGCCTCGGCGCTCGAACGCGGCGACATCACCGGCGTGCTCTACGAGGACCTCAACGATCCGCGCGGCGTGGCCATCCTGACGCTCGCGCAGTCACCCGCCGAGTTCATCGATCGGCTGCGCCCGGTGCTCAACGGCGAGGCAGCCCGAGTACTCCAGCAGAAACCCTCCTTCACCATGTTCGGGCGCACGTATTCGCTCGGCTACGAGCCCGACCTGCAGGACGCGTTGATCGGTCGCCCGCGCCGGACGGTGCTGAATCCGGCATGGCCATGGGCGGTGTGGTACCCGCTCCGCCGGAGCGGGCGCTTTGCCCAGTTGCCCGAACCGGAGCAGCGGACGATCCTCGCCGAGCACGGCGCCATCGGCATGACGTTCGGCGCCGCCGACCATGCCCACGACATTCGCCTGGCCTGCCATGGACTGGATCGCGACGACAACGACTTCGTCATCGGGCTCGTCGGCAAGGATCTGTTCCCGCTGTCGGCGGTCGTGCAGGCGATGCGCAAGACCCAGCAGACCGCGCTCTATCTCGACCGGCTCGGTCCGTTCTTCATCGGTCGCGCCATCTGGCAATCGCGGATGTAGCCGGGGCGGAGTCCGTCCGCTCATGCCAGTTGGCGCACGCTCGCGATGGCGGATGCCGAGAGGCGCTGCCGAGTCTTCCAGTACGCGGCCCACGGGTCGGCGCGTTTGGCGAAACGGCCCGGAACGGACTCGACAGTCCAGCGGTCCGGCGTCATCGCCGCCGTGAGGTCGGTCCACCGGATCGGAATCGAGACGGGCGCACCGGGCCGGGCGCGGGTGGAAAAGGCGGCGATGGACGTGTTCGTCCGGTTGTTGCGCAGGTAATCGATCAGGATCCGCGCCTCGCGCCCGCGCTTTGCGAACTCCGTCGTGAACAGGCTCGGATCGCGGCGCACAAGGGTGGACGCGAGCGTGCGCGCGAACGCGAGGCAGACGCGCCAGTCGTGCCGCCGCTCGATCGGAACGACGACGTGCAGCCCGCGCCCGCCGGTCGTCTTCACGAAGCTTTCGAGATCGATCGCGCGCAGCACCTCGCGGACGAGACGGGCGGACTCGATCACGGTGCGCCACGCGATGCGTTCCCCGGGATCCAGATCGAAGACGAGGCGATCCGGCATGTCCACGCGATCGGCGCGCGTGTTCCACGTGTGAATTTCGAGCACGTCCATCTGAATCAGCGAGAGGAGCGCTTCGGGGGACTCGATCACCAGATAGTCCCCGACCTTCGTCTTTTCCTGGATGCGTACGCGCCGAAGCGCGGCCGGTGCCCACACCTTCGAGTGCTTCATGAACACGCAGCCGCCATCGATCCCCTGTCCGCAGCGGACGAGCGTCAGCGGCCGTCCGAGCACGTGCGGCAGCATCCAGGCGGCTACGCGTTCGTAGTACCGGGCGACGTCGAGCTTCGTCAGCCGCGGCTCCGGGTACATGACGCGGTCCGGATGGCTGATGCGCACGCCGCAGACGACGGGCTCCGGGTCGGGTGTGTCTCGCGCGACGGGCGCGGGGGCCGCATCCTCTCGGACGACGTCGCGCGCGGCCTTGTCGGCGCGAAGCCCCTGAAAGGACGGATGCCGGATGTGGCCGCCGCTCGTCCACTCGGTGAAGGCCACTTCCGCCACGAGGCGCGGCCGCACCCAGTGGGCATGGCGCCCGAGCCAGCCGGCGGGCGGCGTCGCGTACGGACACACGGCCGTCTCGAGTCGTTCGAGCTGCGAACGGAGATCGCGGGCGCCCGCGTGCGTGAACCCGGTGCCCACCTTGCCCGCGAACACGAGACGGTCGTGGTCGTAGAACCCCACGAGCAGCGCGCCGATGCCGGCGCGGGCCCCTTCGGGATCCGTGAAGCCGCCGACGACGAATTCCTGGCGCCGGACGCACTTCGTTTTGAGCCAGCCGCCGCGCTTCCCGAGCAGATAGGGCTGCTCGCGGCGCTTCGAGACGATGCCCTCGAGACCCAGCCGGCAGGCCTGCGCGAACGCGTCGGGCCCTCGGCCCTCGATGTGTTCGGCGTAGCGGATACGTCCGGTCTGCCGCGTGCCCACCAGCGCGGCCAACGCCGTCTTGCGCCGCTCCAGCGGCTCGCGCGTCAGATCGCGCTCGCCGAGGAGCAGCAGGTCGAAGACGAAGTAGACGAGGCTCCGGTGCGGCGTCCCCGACGCCGCGTTCTGGAGCGCCTGGAAGCTGGTGCGGCCGTCCGGCAAGACGGCGCAGAGTTCGCCGTCGAGGAGCGCGCGAGGCGTGCGCAGGCGCGCCGCCGCGGTCACGATTTCGGGAAACGCCGCGGTCCAGTCGCGGCCGTTGCGGCTGATCAGGGCGACGCGCCCACGCTCGATCCGGCAGCCGATCCGGTAGCCGTCGTACTTCAGCTCGTGCACCCACTCGGGGCCGTCGGGCGCCTTCTTGACGAGTTGCGCGAGCTGCGGACGGTACTGCACCCGCCGATTCTACGACGCGAGGGCGGGTAACAACCGGGTTCGGGGTTCCGGGTTCAGGGGTTGGGTTCAGGGTTCAGGGTTCGGCGTTGGTTCGGGGTTCCGCGACTCCGAACCCGCCCTGGAACCCCGAACGCAACCCGGAACCCGGAACCCGACCCGGAACCTGGAACCCGACTTGGAACCCGGAACCCCGCACCTTGAACGACCCGCATCTGATGAGGTGGACGTCACGCTGGCGTGCATCCTGCAACACGACCAGACGCGAGGAGGATGCCGTGCAGGTCACTCGAACGATCGTTGGAGGCGCTGTGGCCGTCATGCTGGCGGCGGCGGCCGGATGCACCCGCGACAGCGGGCGGGCCGCGGCGGCGGCGGAGTCGAAGGAGATCACGCCGCCACACGCCACGTCCGAGTTGATGACCGTGACCGGCTGCCTGCGAGCGGGCGATGCGGCCGGCACCTATGTACTCGTCGCTACGCAAGCCGTGGGGACGCAGCAGACGGCGACCTATCAGCTCGACACCACCGACAACGCGACGCTGCGCGGCGAGGTGAACCAGCAGGTCAAGGTGAATGGCACGATGACGAGCGAGCAGCAGCTCGCCAGCCGTTCCGCGCCCGAGGCGGTCGGCAAGCCCAAGGCCACGACCGGGACCCCCACCGTCGAGACGAAGACCGACGTCCGGATCCGTCATCTTCGCGTGAACACGATCCAGCCGACCGGCGACCGCTGCCAGGAGTAACGGTGCCCAGCGTCAAAGGACGTCGTCCGCGGCGTCTGTCGTCGGAGGAGCGGAAGTCGGTCACCCACGGAGACTTCTGGATCCCTGAAGAGGAGCGCGAAGTCTATCGCCGCGCGCTGCAGGCGCTCGACGAGGCATCGGTGCCGTTTGTCGTGGCTGGCGCGTATGCGATTTACGAACATACGGGCATCTACCGGCAGACGAAAGATCTCGACTTGTTCTTCGAGCCCGAGGCGGTCGTGCCCGCCGCGCGCGCGCTCGGGGCCGCCGGGTTCGTCACGCGTCTGGAGGATCTGCACTGGCTCGCCAAGGCCATGGTCGGCGAGCGCTTCGTCGACCTCATCTACGGGATGGGCAACGGTGTCGCGCTGATCGATCATGGATGGCTGGAGCACAGCCGTCCTGGCGTGCTGGCCGCGACCCCCGTCCGGATCGCGCCCGCCGAGGAGCTGATCTGGCACCGGCTGTTCATCAGCGAACGGCATCGCCACGACATGTCCGACATCGTCCACCTGCTGTTGTGCCTGGGGGACGCGCTCGACTGGGAGCGATTGATCACGCGGGTGGGGGAGCACTGGCCGCTGCTGCTCGCCCAGCTCCAGATGTTCAGCTACGTGTATCCGGGCTACCGGAGCAACGTGCCGGCGTGGGTGATGGAGCGGCTGATCGAGCAGGCGCGGGCGGATATCGGGCACGACGAAGAAGAGGCGGACGTCACCCGCGGGCCGCTGATTTCGCGGTTCAGCTTCGCCATCGACGTGCGCGAGTGGGGCTTTTGCGACCCGCGCGGCGGCCTGATTCGACAGGCCCGCAATCAGCCGGCCATCCGCGCGATTGCCGCGTCGGACGTCTGGGACCAGCGCAGCGACGACCGCGCGGAACCGCGCGACGAGACGCCGATCGCGTCATAAGACGGCCTCCAGCTTCCAGCTTCCAGCTACCGCCCCCCGCCCCCCGGTAAACCATCCGCCCCTCCTCCTCGTCTACTGCTGTCATGACCCCCTTCCCGACGATCGACTCGCTCGTCCGCGACCTGCGTTACGGCGTTCGCATGCTGCGCAAGACGCCGGGCTTCACCCTCGCGGCGGTCGTCACGCTGGCGCTCGGGATCGGCGCCAATACCGCCGTGTTCAGCGTCGTGAACGCGCTGCTGTTCGAGCCGCTGCCATTCCCGCACGCCGACCGCCTCGCGCTGCTCCAGCGCCACGTCCGATCGCCGCAGGAAGGGGACGACCGGGAGATCGGTGCGAACGGGCGGATGTGGTTCGCCGTGCACGACCATGCGACCGCCGTCGACGCGGCGGTCGTCGGGGGGACATCTGGCGTGAACCTCCTGGCAGGCGACGCCGCGGCGTACGTCCAGCAACAGCGGGTCAGCGCCGGGTACTTTCACGTCATGGGCATTCCGCCGTTCATCGGCCGCGAATTCTCCGCCGAGGAGGACCGGCCGGGCGGCGAGCCGGTCGTGATCCTTGCGTACGGCCTGTGGCAGCGGGTGTTCAAGAGCGATCCCTCCGTCGTCGGGCGGGCGATCCGGCTCAAAGGACAGGCCTTCACCATTGTCGGGGTGATGCCGGCGGATTTTCCCATCACCGAGCGCGAGAGCTTCACCGGCGGCGAAGGGGTCGATCTCTGGACGCCGCTCCAGCCGTCGATGACCGGCGAGGGCGGCGGCACCAATTACGACGTGGTGGCGCGGCTGCACGACGGCGTGAGCTGGCCGGAAGCGCGCAACGACATCCGCGGCGTCTCGTCCTTCGCGTTTCAGAACGTGCCGGCGGGCTACCTCGCGGAGCTGGATCTCGTGCCCATGCAGGAGGGGATGACCGGCGGGATCCGGCGTCCGCTGCTGATGCTCTGGGGCGCCGTCGCCATCGTCCTGTTGATCGCCTGCGTGAACATCGCCGGGCTGCTCCTCGCGCGCGGCACGACCCGGACGCGCGAGATTGCCACCCGTATGGCGCTCGGAAGCGGCCGGGGGGCCGTGGTGCGGCAGCTCCTGGTGGAAAGCGTCGTGCTCGCGCTGGCGGGAGGCGCGCTCGGCCTGGCGGTTGGCTGGGGCGTGCTGTCGATCCTGGGCTCGCTCGGCGCGGAAGTGTACGGCTTGTGGCAGCCGATCGGCTTGAACATGCGCGGCCTCGTCGCCACGCTGGGCATCGCGCTGGGCACCAGCATCGTCTTCGCGCTCGTACCCGCCTGGCAGACGTCGCGTCTGGACGTGCAGGCGGCACTCGCCGAAACAGGCGCGCGCGGTGTCGCGGGGGGCTCGAGCCAGTGGCCGCGGCGCGTACTGGTCGTGATCGAGGTGGCGCTGGGGGTCGTCCTCCTGGTCAGCGCGGGCTTGCTGATCCGGACGTTCATCCACCTGCGCGATCTGAACCCGGGCTTCGACGAGACCCATCTCGTGACCGCCAGCGTGTCGCTCCAGGATGCGCGGTACGGCGAGCCGGCCAGCGTCAATCAACTGTTCGAGGAGACGCTTCGACGCCTGCGCGCGGTGCCAGGCGTGCAGGACGCCGGCGTCGCCCTGGGGATGCCGTACACGCGGCTCCTGAACTTGGGGTTCAGGAGACTCGACGGCCTGCACCCGGACACCGACCCGAAGGGGGGACACATCACGAACCTGGTGTACGCGACGCCCAGGTTTCTCGAGACCTTGAAGGTGCCGGTCCGGGCGGGGCGAACCGTCAGCCCGCAGGACACGGCCGCGTCGACAGGCGTGGCCGTCGTGAATGAGGCCTTCGTCGAGCGCTATTACAAGGACGATCCGGCCGTCGTCGGGCGCCGTATCGCCAGCGGGGACACGCCGCGCGAAATCGTCGGCGTGGTCGGCAACACGCAGCAGGGGTCCGCCGGGTGGGGAGACTTCGGCCCGATCTCGCCGCTGCCGACGATCTACATCCCCGCCGCGCAAACGACGCCGGCGTTCCTGACGCTCGTGCACACCTGGTTCGAGCCGTCCTGGGCGGTCCGCAGCACGCTGCCGGAGGCGACCCTCGTGCCCGAACTGCGGCGCGCGATCGCGAGCGTCGATCCGCAGCTCCCGGTGGCTCGCGTCGCGACGATCGACGATCTTCGGGGCGACAGGCTCTCGTCGCAGCGCTTCATGATGTGGCTGGTCGCCGGTCTGGGATTCATCGCCCTCGTGCTGGCGGCCGTCGGCATCCACGGATTGATCGCGAGCAGCGTGAGCGAGCGGGCGCGGGAGCTGGGCATCCGGCTCGCGCTCGGCGCGACGGCGGGGCAGGCGATCCGCGCCGTGGTCATTCCGGGCCTCGTGCTCGCGCTCATTGGCGTCGCGCTGGGCTCGGCCGCCGCGCTGGCGGTCGCCCGGCTGCTGCGATCGTTCGTCTGGGGAGTGACGCCGACCGACGCGGGCACCTTCGGCGCGGTCGTGGCGATCCTGATCGCCATTGCGGCCGTCGCCAGCCTGGTGCCGGCCCTTCGCGTGCTCCGTCTCGATCCGGCCCAGACCCTGCGGGCGGAGTGAGTCAGTCCATAAGGGTCTGATCCACGCACAGCCTTCCGCAAACGCAGGCTGACGGCATGAGCGTTGCCCCGACGTGCCGCCCTGGATCCGGACGATGGATATCCGGGTCGGGAAGATCTTCCACTTCGCGGGCCAGGAGGCCTTCCTTGCCGATCCTCCGGCAGCGTCGCTGGGTCTTCTGACCGCCGGCCGGCGGTATAGTGGGCGCGTGACCCTCGATCCAGGCTGGCTGTTCCTGTCGCTGATCGTCAGCGGCGCCGGTTTCGTCCTGTTCACGTACGGCCGCAAGCAGGAACGCGTCCCCCATCTGGTGGCCGGCCTCACGTATTTCGTCTATCCCTTCTTCACACCCAACGTCTGGTCGATGCTGGTTGTGGGCCTGCTCGTGGGGGCGGCCCTCTGGTTGGTCGTCCGCCAGGGCTGGTAGGCAGCAGCGACGAACCGTGCCGCCGCGACACAAAGCTGTGTGCGGCCGGTCATTGCAGCATTGTTAGCGGCGCGCGGGCCCTCGCGCATTCAGCAGGTTACGGCGACGTGGCGCACGGGCGCGGTTCGTGCAGTGCGTGCGGGCACGCTCCCCGGCACTCGGGCTCTGTCTCGAGGGCTGATGATGTTCCGAACGCACCGCGCCACCACCTGGGTGGTCACGTCGATGCTGTTGCTCGCGACGCTGCTGGCGATCCCGTTTGCCGCCTCGGCACAGACGATCACCGATCCCACGTCGGTCCAGTTCACGCCGTCAGCGGATCAGGACGCCGTCGATTCGAACGGATCGCCGGTCCTGACCGGGTACGCGCTGGACTTGTACGTCGCCGGCGCGGAGACGCCGTTCGACAGCGTCGATCTCGGGAAGCCCTCGCCGGGGGCGAATGGGCTCATTCAGGTGCCCTTCGTGTCGCTGCTCTCGTCGTTGCCCGACGGCGGGACGACGTACGAGGCGCGCGTGCGGGCGGTGGGCCCCGGCGGCAGCACGGCGAGCGATCCGTCGAATACGTTCACGTTCACGCTGGTCTGCAACCCGTCGATCTCTCCGTCGTCGCAATCGGTCGCCGCCGCCGGCGCGTCCGGCAGCGTCACGGTGACCGCTGCCAGCGGCTGCACCTGGACGGCCACGAGCGGCACCGGCTGGATCAACATCACGAGCGGCGCGACCGGCAGCGGCGGCGGAAGCGTCGGCTACTCGATCGACTCGAACGGCGGCGCGACGCAGCGCACCGGCACCGCCACGATCGCGGGACAGGTGTTCTCGGTCACGCAGGCGGCCGCGACGACGTCGTGCAGCTTCGCGCTCGACTCGACCTCCGACGACCCAGCGGCGGGAGGGGGCACCGGCAGCGTACGGGTCACGACCGACGACGGCTGCGCCTGGACCGCGTCGAGCGACGCATCGTGGCTCACCATCACGCGCGGCACGTCAGGCTCCGGCAGCGGCACCGTGCGCTACAGCGTGTCCGCGAACACGGGGTCCAGCCGCACCGGGCACATGAAAATTGCCGGGATGGTGTTCACTGTCGTTCAGGACGGCGCCGCGTGCAGCTACGCCATCAGCCCGTCGTCGATCCAGGCCCCGGCCAGCGGCGCGACGGGGAGCGTGAAGGTGACGACCTCGGCAGGATGCGGGTGGTCGGCAAGCACGAGCGCGTCGTGGCTGTCGCTGAAAGCCTCCGGCACCGGAACCGCATCCGTGAGCTACACGGTCGCGCCGAATACGGCCGTGACCGGGCGAAGCACGACCGCGAGCGTCGCCGGGCACAGCTTCACCGTCACGCAAGCGGGTCGTGTGGCGCCGCCGCCGCCGACCGGCCTCCACATCATTCAACAGTGACGCGGCGGGGCGAGCGCGTCAGCGCGGCAGATTCGGCGAATCCTTGAAGTCGGTCCCCGGCGGGCGCCGAGCGCCCCCGGGGAGGTCGACCGGATCGAACGCGTTGATGCCGACAGGTGTCCGCTCGGCGCCACCCCAGCGCAAACCGCCGGGAATGAGGCGCGGATCGGAATACTTCGGGTCGGCGTTCGGCACGTCTGGCATGGACATCTCCTCTACCGTACACAGCAATCAGAAGACCAGTCGCCGGCATCGATGTGCACCCCTTTCGCGTGGTGACGAACACGAAAGGAGTGCAACGATGCAGTATTTTTCAGGATGGTCGACGGCTGCCGGGGCAGCGGTCCTCGTGCTGGCCCTCGTGCCGGCGCAGGCCGCCGTGCAGGCTGGAGCGGACGCCCACGCGCAGGCAACGCAGCAGGCCAGGCCGGATACGAATCAGGCGCGAACGGATCAGCGCCGCGGGTGGCCGACGCGTCATGCGTCGCCATCCGCACACCGCCGTCGGACACCGCGTCAGGCCATCGAGCCGGCGTATTCCTCGTACGTGCCCTTGAAGTCGTTGATCGTGTGGTCCTGGAAGTGCCAGACGCGCGTGCCGACTTCCTCGATCAGATCCTGGTCGTGGGTGACGAGCAGCACGGTGCCCTCGAACCGCTGCAGCGCGACGTTCAGCGCATTGATCGATTCGAGATCGAGGTGGTTCGTCGGCTCGTCCAGGAGCAGCACGTTCGGCTTCTGCAGCATGATGCGGCAGAAGAGCAGGCGCGCCGTTTCTCCGCCCGAGAGCGCGTCGGTCGGCTTCAGGCTCTCTTCGCCGCTGAACAGCATCTGGCCGAGCAGACCGTGAATGTCCTGCCGCGCCGCGTCGGGGTCGAAGCGGTGCAGCCACTCGACCACCGTGAGGCCCTTCTCGATCGCGCCGGTCTGGTCCTGCGGAAAATAGCCGATGGACGCTTCATGTCCCCAGCGCAGCGTGCCCGCGTCGAGATCCGACGGCGAGGGGGGAAACCCGGGCGCATCCGCCAGGAGCGCCCTGAGCATCGTGGTCTTGCCGGCGCCGTTGCGGCCGACGAGGACGATCTTCTCGCCGCGGTTGACGATCGCGCTGAACGGCGGAATCACCGTCAGGGGCCCGAAGGTTTTGGCGATGCCCTTGATTTCGATCGCCGTGCGTCCCGACGGGCGGGTCATGGTGAACCTGATGTAGGGGCGCTGAATGTTCGAGCGCGCGAGCTCGGTCGTCTGGAGCCGCTCGACCTCCTTGCGCCGCGAGGTCACCTGGCTGGCGCGGGTGCCGGCCGCGAAGCGGGCGATGAACTCGTTGAGCTGCGCGATCTTCTTCTCGCGCTGCGCGTTGTCCGCCTCGACGCGCGAGCGGATCTGCGTCTTGGCCAGCACCATGTCGTCGTAGCCGCCGGTGTAGGTGATGATCGTCTGATAGTCGATGTCGGCGACGTGCGTGCAGACGGCGTTCAGGAAGTGACGGTCGTGCGAGATGACGATCAGCGTGCCGTCGTAGCGGATGAGGAACTCGCGGAGCCAGTGGATCGAGTCGAGGTCGAGGTGGTTGGTCGGCTCGTCCAGGAGCAGCGCCGCCGGATGGCCGAACAGCGCCTGTGCGAGCAGCACGCGCACTTTCTGGCCCCCCTGCAGCTCCGCCATCGTCCGTTCGTGCAACGCGAGCGGGATGTCGAGGCCGTCGAGCAGCACGGCGGCGTCGCTTTCAGCCGTGTAGCCGTCCTCCTCGCCCACGATCCCCTCGAGCTCGGCCAGGCGCATCCCGTCGGCATCGGTCAGGTTGGCGAGGGCGTAGAGGCGTTCGCGCTCCTCGAGCGCGCTCCACAGCCGCGCGTTGCCCATGATGACGGTGTCGATCACGCGGAAGCGGTCGAAGGCGAACTGATCCTGGCGCAAGACGCCGATCTTCGCCGGGCGCGCCACCGTGCCCTGCTGCGGCGGCAGTTCCCCGGTCAGCAGTTTCATGAAGGTGGACTTGCCCGCGCCATTCGGACCCGTCAGGCCGTACCTGCGCCCGCTCGAGAACGTCGTCGTGACGTCCTCGAACAGAATCCGAGACCCATACCGCATCGAGACACCGGTGACCGAGATCATGAGAGGGCGACGACTCCTGGTTCACTCGTTGATGGAACAGCCCTCCATTATAACGCGGGCGCGCGAGCGGGACACCGCGCGGTGTCGTTCAGGGTTCGGGGTTCGGGGGTTCCGGGTTGGGTTCGGGTTCCGGGTCCACCGTTACCTCACGCGTGCGGCTGCCGCATCCCACTCCATCCCCGATCGCCTGACCTGGCGTGATGGCCGTCGGTGACGGCTTGGGGTGGTGGATCCACTCGAAGCTGCGACGACCCGTCGAGTCGTCGATCGCGATCCGCGCGACCATGTGCTCGCCTTCCTTTAGGGTCGGCGGCCAGGTCGTCGGGGCGTAGATGACGCTCGACCACACGACGCCGCCGGGAAAGATGAGACTCAGCAGCGTCGCAATTCCGCCGCTCGTCACCGGCCGCCGCTCGTCTTCTGACGAGAGGTCTCCAGGATTTTGTCGTGATTATTCTTCACGAACGCCTGCAGCAGATTATCGAGGCCGACAATTGCGATCGAGGTTGGCGCCCCGACCCCGAACCCCGAACCCGGGAACCCTGAACCACGGGTCTTCACCATTCACCACCAGTCAGGATGCCCCTCGCTCCACCGGCACCATGACGAGCCGGCGAGGAAGTCCATGCCGGTATCGCCGATGGGCGCGCCGGGCGGCTGGGGCGCGGCCGTGATTGTCGTGGCGGCGGCCGCGGGGCGCTCCAGGAAGCGCTTGATGTCGGCAGCGAGTAACGCATGCTGCGCGCGATCGCCGTCGTCGGCGCCGGGCTGGGATCGCAAGCGCGCCGCCAGGCGCGACAGCCGCAGCGAGGCGACCGCGCGGACCTGCGGATTCGACGCCCCCTGCGCGAGCCAGGTCAGACGGTCGACGAGCACGTGTTCTTCGGCCCGGCGGACCTCCGACTCGTACGCGTTGGCGGTGGGGGCGTCGAACGTCGCTGTGATCAAGGTGTCGATCACCTCCCCGAGGCCCGGCCGCGACGGCTCGACGGCGTGCTGCGCGACGAGGCGCGCGGCGCGGTCGAGTTCGAGGACGAACCCGATCGTGACGTCGGCCGCCGTCGTCGCCGGGCTGAGCGGATCGAAGGCGCCGCCCGTCGTCCGGGGGAACAGATCGCGGTGCAGGCCGTAGCCGGGCGGCCGCGGCGTGATGCGCTCCAGCACGGCCTTGGGAACGGTCAGCTCCGACGGCTTCAAGGCCGCGGCAATCGCGTCGAGCGCCTTGCGCTGGTTGGCGGCCGATTCCCAGGTCAGCGGCGTGCGGCCATCGCCGCGCATCGCGTAGATATAGTCCTGGCCGCCGATCATCGACGCGGCCGCTTCGACGGCGTAGCGGTGATACATGAACGCCGTCACGAACGGTTCCTCGATCGTCGCCGTCGGCGCGCCCGTGCGAATCGTGCGGTCGCCAATCCGGTTGAGCGCCGCGCGACGGATCTTCATGATCCGGTTCAGCTCGTCGGCCTGGTTCACGCCGTTCGACCACTGATCCGCCTTCGGGTTCACGTCCGTGTCCTGGTTCGTCAGGTAGCGCAGGTCTTTCGACCACGCGTCATTCAGGATGTTCTCGAGCGCCTCGTGCTCGTTCGCGCCGCTCGGGAACACGCGATAGCCGTAATCGATCGCGACCTTGTCCCACGGCCCGATGGCGCGCGTGTAGGCATCCGAGAGGTCGATCGTGCCGTCCGCGTTCAGCTTGCCGAGCGGATGTGGATAATCCATGACGGAGATCCGCCCGGCGGTGCTGTCGTAGTAGTTGTGGCCGAGGCCGAGCGTGTGCCCGACTTCGTGCGCCGCGAGCTGACGGATGCGCGCCAACGCGCTCTGGTACACGATTGGCGAGCGCTCGTTGCCGACGCTGTACGGGGAGAGCAGTCCCTCGAACATCAGGTAGTCCTGGCGATCGCGGAGCGATCCAAGCGTGACGGTGGCCTTCAGGATTTCTCCCGTGCGCGGATCCGTGACCGACGCACCCGAGCTGTACCCGCGGGTGGATCGATGGATCCAGTTGATCATGTTGTAGCGGATGTCCATCGGGTCGGCCCCCTCGGGGAGCACGTCGATCTTGAAGGCATTGGTGAAACCCGCGGCCTCGAACGCCTGATTCCACCAGCCCGCCCCGTCCATCAGCGCCTGCCGGACGTCGTCGGGAGCCCCGGCATCGACGTAGTACTGAATCGGCGTGACGGGGTCGCTCGTCGCGGCAGCGGGATCCTTTTTCACCAGCCGCCAGCGGCGAATCAGGTGCTTCACGATCGGATCGCCAATCGGCGCGCTGTAGTCGACGTAGGTGATGCCGCCGAAGCCCGCGCGCGGGTCGTCTTCGCGCGTCTGGAAATGCGCATCGGGCAGCTCCAGGAACGATGCGTGCTCGCGCAGCGTGACGGCGTCAGCCGTCGGGGTGACGCTCGCGACCGAACCCGAGAACAGACCGCGGCCGCCGCCGCGCGCGCCGCCCGGCGCCTGGCCAATCCGCGGCGGCCCTTCCGGCGGCGCGATCCCGCCGCGCGCCGGCCCGTTCGCTTCGTTGACGAACGTCAGGACGACGTCCATCTCCGTGTTCTTCGGAAACGCCTTGGTGTGCGCGATCTCAATCGCGCTGCGGCTGCGGTCCACGCGGAACGTGCCGGGGCGCAGCGACCGGCGGGCCCCGTGAAAGTCGCGCACCAGGAAGTCCGTCATGTCGACGAGGACCCGGCCGCCGCTCTCGGCGGCGATCGGGAAGCCCCAGAGCACCGACCGGGCAAACGAATCGGCGACCGAGCGCTGCTCGGCCGCATCGGGGCTGCTCGACCGGAAGTTCAGGTTGACCTGGGTCAGCAGCACCTTCGGTCCGACGCGGTGAAACGCGACGACCTTGCCGCCTCCTTCCTGGCCGCGATCGAGCCCGATGTCGTTGGACCCGAGCCCGGCCGACAGTCCCGTCGCGAAGAGGAACTCGGTGTCGAACCGCGGGATCTCGAGCAGGAGCGTGCCGGCCTGCGCGTCCCAGTAGAGCGGAAAATAACCGTCGAGCGCCTGCAGCCCTTTGGTGCGTTCCTCGATGGTTGGGACGTGCGCGGGGGCGGACGTCGCGCCGCCGCGCTGAGCCGCGGCGTACAGGGTGGAAGGCTGGATGAGGCCGGACGAACCGGGCAGCGACAGGCTGATGAGCGCGAGCAGAACGACGATCGCAACGGCGAGTCGGGACATGGAAGGTAACCTCGCGGCGCATTTTACAGCGTTGCGAGGCCACCCGGAGCGGACGGGGTAGCCCTCTCCTCGATCGAGCTGTCCACGGCCCGTCAGCCGTATTCTGGTGATGCACTCTGGCGTAAAGTGCCCTGCACGGAAGCGCGGGGCGAGCGCCGCTGTCCGTTCGGTCGTGAATCGATGCTGATCCGTCCTGCACGCTCAGACGATGCTCCGGCGATCTGGTCGATTATCGGGCCGATCATCCGGGCGGGGGAGACGTACACGCTGGATCCGCACATGAGCGAAGCGGACGCGCTGGCGCATTGGCTGGGAGCGGACAAGGAAACGTTCGTGGCGGAGGACGAGGGATCGATCCTCGGGACGTATTACATCCACCCGAACCAGGCCGGCGGCGGCGCGCACGTGTGCAATTGCGGCTACATGACGAGTGCCGCCGCTCAGGGACACGGCGTCGGTCGAGCGATGGGGAAGCACTCGCTGGATCACGCCCGGGCGCGGGGCTACCGGGCGATGCAGTTCAATTTCGTCGTGAGCACCAACGAGCGGGCGATCCGGCTCTGGCAGTCGCTCGGGTTCGAGGTCGTCGGACGTCTGCCGCTCGCGTTCGAGCATCCGACGCGCGGCTACGTCGATGCGCTGGTGATGTTTCAGGCGCTCTGAGAAAGAGTGGAGTCGCGAGGTCACCGCGGCGCCGGGCCCGCGTCAGCCCTCGGGCAGATCGGGGTCGACGGCCGCGTGCCGGCGCATGCGACGGGTCTGCTTCCGCACGGCGCGGCGCAGTTCCTGTGTCTCCTGGCCGATGACCGATTCGTCGAACTGCGCGCGGATCGACTGGGCCTCGGTGAGCACGTCTTCCAGGCGCGACTGTAGCGCTTTCAGACGTTCCGTGTCGCGCGGTGTCTTGCGTCGGTCCATCAGGCGCCCCAATCTACTGCCGTGCTGGTGCAGGAGCACGATTAATGCCATCCATAATGCCTGAGCCCGGAGCGCGGCCGAGCCGTCGATGACCGGCCAGGATCTTCCGCACGGATTGGTCGGGCAGGAAGCGTACAATGGCTCGCTCAACAGGGGCGGCATCGCCAAGCCGGTCTCGAGGAGAGGACCCGGCGGCCAGCGGCCGCCTCCTGCCGACATCACCATGCCGCCGTCGTTCGATCATCTCGAGCCCCCGGAGCGCCGGATGCTCGCGCGGCGGATTGCCGCGGCGCCGATCTTCCGCGACCTCGACGCGGCGGCGATTGCGGATCTGGCCGCCGACGCGACGTTCGTGTCACTGGCGCGCGGCGAGCTGTTGATGCGCCAGGGGGATCCCTCCGACGCCCTCTTTGTCGTCGCGCGCGGTGCGCTCGACGTGTTCCAACCCGGCGACGCTCCGGACGCCGATCCGATCGAGGTGCTCGGCGAAGGGGCCTGCGTCGGCGAAATGGGTACGCTCACTCACAAGGCGCGGTCGGCCAATGTCCGGGCGCGGCGCGCCGCGATGGTGGTGCGGGTGCCGGCCGGCGCGTTCGAGCGCGTGCTGCGGCGGCATGCGGGCGTGCCCCTCGCGCTCGCACGAACGCTGAGCGACCGGCTGGAGCGCACGACACGGGCGATCCGCCGGAAGCCGGCCGTCCGGGTGGCGGCGCTCGTCCAGTCGTGCGCGTCCGCGCGATTTGCCGCCTTCTGCGAACGTGTGCGCCGATCGCTCGACGCCGATGGACATCGCGTGGCGCTGTTGCGGCCCGACACGGGCGCGGGTGAGGCGCGCGGAGAGCCGGGCGACGAGGTCCGAACCGGCCGCTGGGCCGAGTGGATTTCGACAGCCGAGGAGGCGCACGACACCGTGCTGTGCGCGTGCGACGCGGATGCGCCGGCGTGGACCCGCGCCGCGTTGTCGTGCGCGGACCTCATCCTGGTGGTCGGCGAGTCGGGTGCGATCCCCGCCGCGGTTCCGGCGGGGGTCGGCGAGGCGCGCGCCGCGGGCGCGTGCGTGGAACTGGTCCTGCTGCGACGTGCCTCCGAATGGCCCGCCGCCACCGCGCGCTGGCTCGAGGCGACCGGCGCGCGAGCGCACCACCACGTCGTCTTCGACGACAGCCGCGACTACGCCCGGTTCGCCAGGCACTTGTCGGGCCGGGCATGCGGCCTCGTGCTGGGGGGCGGCGGCGCACGCGCGTTCGCCCACATCGGCGTCCTGCGCGCGCTCGAAAAGGCGGGCATCCCGATCGACGCGATCGCCGGCACCAGCATGGGCGCGATCCTCGCGGCGCTTCACGCGACGGGCCGCGGCCCCGCCGAGATGCTGGCGACGGTCAAGAAGACGTACGGCGCGGGCGGCGGTCTGGACCTGACGCTGCCGTTCGTCGCGCTTCGTTCGGGGCGATCGACCTTTCGTCGCCTGTCGTCGCTCTTCGGGGAGCGCCGCCTCGAGGACCTGCCGCTGACCTGCTTCTGCATGTCGTGCGATCTGACGCACGCACGCGCGGTCGTGCACGATCGCGGGCCGGTGGCGCTGTGGACGCGCGCGAGCTGCTCGATTCCGGGGCTGCTGCCCCCGGTCGCGCACGAGGGGGCGATCCTGGTCGACGGAGCGTTCCTCGAGAACCTCCCGGTCTCGGAAATGCAGCGCCGCGTCGGCGGCATGGTCGCCGCCTCGGACGTCAGCCTCGCGGCCGACCTGACGGTGAGCCCGACCCTGGCGTCGCAGCCGGTCTGGTCGGGGGCGCGCCAGCTCGCTCGCGCGATCGCGCGCCGCCCCCGCCTGCCACTCGTCGTCGACGTGCTGATGCGCACGGCGGAGGTCGCCAGCGTGAGGGACTCGCGCGAGGCCGGCAGCCCGGCCGACCTCTATCTGCATGTCCCGCTCGACGGTTTTACCATGCGGGACTTTCGGGCGATTGACGCCATCGCCGACGCCGGCTACGAGTATGCCTCGCGCTATCTCGAGTCGGAGACCGGCGCGGGTGTCGTGCGCCAGCTTTCGAGATGAGGTCGATCCAGCCCCGACGCCCCGTCCTCCGCGCGCCGGCCGAAGGGGGCGCACGCCGCGCATCCGGCTGGGACACGGCGTCACGCTGACGCCGATTGCCGCCGAGTCGATGGCGTGACGCCCCTTCAGTGCTGCGAACGCAAGGTCTCGAATGCACGGCGGAGCCGTGCGTTCTCTTCATGCCAGGCCGCCCGACTGCCGCCCCAAAAGGTGCCGTCGCTTCGGATGGAGACGAGAAAGCCGACGGTGCTCCCCAGCGCCCGGCACCCCCCTGCAATCGGCATCTCCAGAGTGGCTGTCGATCCCGGTTGCACGGCCGAGTCCTTCGGCTCCCAGCGAATCATCGAGAGCGTCCAACTGCAGGCGATCCTGAGCGCGCCATCCTCGGGCGCGGCGTTCACCCTCACCGCGTGAAGCGTCACGTCCTGCCACGGAATTGCCCGCTGGGTCGGGTTCGTGATGGTGAAGGCGACTCTCGGGCACGCGGGATCCTTCAGATCCAGCGTGGCGGCGCCGAGCACGAACCCGTCGCCCTGTCGTGCGTCGGCCAGCGCCATCGCGTCGCCGGGACGAGACACCGTAGCCACCGGAACGACGTGATCGAGGGGCGCCTCGCGACCTGCGGGGCATGGAATCACGACCTGAGCGAAGCTGACCGAGGGGACCGTGCAGGCCACCAGCAGCATTGCGAGAGCCGAACACATGACGCGCATATCAGAGGCTCCTTCCCATGTTCTGACGAACGCCTCGGCCGGCTGGTCTGTCTTATCCATGCAGGCGAAGCGCTGACGATTCGGTGCGGCGAGACGACGATGAGGCGCGGGTCCACGGAAAACGGCGACCTTCGAGCACACCACGGGATTGAAGAACGAAATCAGCGACGCGCCAGCGTCACACCGAAGAGCTCCACGAGACGCGCGTCGGCATCGCGATTGCGGCGGTGCCGGCGGAGGTGTCGGAATGCGGAAGCCCGTTGTCCGATCTGTTGTCGTCGTTATCGGCATCTGCCTGCTGGGCGCCACCCAGGCGCTCGCGGATCCCGTGACGGTGACGAGCGGTCAGGTCACCGCGCGGATGACCACCGGCGGCTCGTTCACGCTCCGGGGCGGCGGGTTTTCGCTGGCGGGGGCTGTCGGGTTTCCCGGATACGACTCGGGCATGTGGGAATGCACCCCCTGCCGGGCGAGCGATCGACTGAACCTCGGCCTCAGCAGCTTCGCCACCGGATCGTTCGACAGCGGCTTGCCGGGGGAGTTCGATCACGTGCACTACGATGCGACCTGGCTGGCCGGCCACCTGGCCTTCACGGCTGGCGACATGACGTCCGCCATTCTCGACGCCGATGAGACGTCGATCAGCATGCCCTTCACGTTCTCGGGAGAGCTGTTGAATTACGACAGCTTCGAAAGCCGGGCGACGAATGGGAGCTGGCCGCTGTTCATCGCGACGTTGACCGGCAGCGGTGTCGCGACGGCGCATTTCAGGGGTCCGGTGGCCGACCCGGATGGCGCGCTCTTCTACGCGGACAGCATCACCTACGATTTCACCTCCGCGACGCCGTCGCCGGCGCCCGAGCTCGCATCGCTGCTGCTGCTCGGCACCGGCCTGGCAGGCTTGGTCGGCCGACGCCGTCTTCGGCGGAGTCTCGAGGCCTGATGGTCAGAGTCTGGCCGCTTGGTTCGCGTCGTTTCGAAAGAGGGTTCGCCCGCAGGTGGCGCGTCCACGGTGCAGGGTTCATCGGGTTCGTTGGCAGCCGCAGCCGGCGCGGATGTTGTCGAGTGCGTCAGTCAGGACAGCAGGGACAGGAACACGAGGCCCAAAGAAGATGACGACGATCCACGTCAGCACACCTGTCTCGGGCGCACGTCGGCTGCGCTGGCACACAGAAGCTAGCTTTGCGCGTCGACCAACTCCACGGTGAGAAGAATCGTTCGGCCGACGATTTCAAGACTCTTCTGCGAGACTTTGTCCATGGTGTCGGTGTTGGCGTGATGGAACTCGCCCATGCCGTCGAAATTGGGCCCCATGCGTCCGAACTGGGCGTCAACCACGTCGACGGCCGGAATGCCGACTGTGAGGAAGGACACTTGATCGTCGGTGATGGCTGTCGCGTACTGAAAGAAGTGCTGCGTATAGCCAAGCTGCCTGGCGGCCTGGGAGATGAAATCCTGCAGCCAGCGCGTCGATTGCGATTCGCGCGCAACGTTCAGGTCCTTGTCGCCGATCATGTCGAGCAGGAAGAAGCCCTTGATTCGCGGGACGAGACCGCTGGCCGCGAGCTTTTGCGCATAGTGCATGCTGCCGTAGAGCCCATCCGGATGACCTTCGAAGGTGTCGAACGTTCCTTCTTCGACATCCGTCCAGAAGAGCCAAATCTGCATCTTCGTCTTCTGATGGGCGAGGGCGTCGGCAAAGGACAGCAGAATGGCCGTGCTCGATCCGCCGTCGTTCGCGCCGACGAAGCCCTTCTTGACGAGCGTGTCGTAGTGGCCCGCGAGGATGAAGACTGGCTGTTGCGGATCGGCGGTGACGTTGAATTTGCCGATGATGTTGTGCCCCGACACGAGTCCGCGCGGTGTGCGCGCGGTGAAGTCATCGCGCTCGATCTGCGCGCCGTCCTTATGCAGAACTTTCAGGATCAGATCCTCGGTCTTCCTGTGGCCGACCTGTCCAGGCTGGCGCTCACCGAACCCGACGATTTGGGCCGTGTAGGCGTAGGCTTGCTTGGAGTGGTACGCGTCGAGGAGCGACGCCCCTGACAGGCACGGCACACTGGACACCACGAGCGTCGCCGAGACAAAGAGGAACCGCCGCACGTCCGCATGCTACCGCATCCGGACGTGGATTATCGTGCGAGCGTTCCAACCCGAACAAAGGCGTGCCGGAAGGGAAGCACCCACGCGGCTGCGCTACGGCGGACAGCCTTTGCGGGAGCGACTCGCCGCCCTGTCAGCCGTAGCACGCGAAGCCTGGGCGTGTCTGCCAAGCAAGCGAAGGCTGGCGTCCCCAGCGGGATTCGAACCCGCGTTTTGGCCTTGAAAGGGCCACGTCCTGGGCCTCTGGACGATGGGGACGCATCGGCGGGATGCGGATCCGGCCGATCATAGCATGCGGTCCCCGGGCCTATTTCGACACGCCGCTGAGTTCGCTCCAGCTCTCCTGCAGCTTCTCCAGCTCCGCTTTGTGGTCCTGCACGAACTTCACGTTGGCCGCGTTGATCCCCGGCGGCAGCGTCTTGATCTGGCCGGACTTCTGGAAGGCCGCGGCGAAGGAGGCCTGCATCGTGGCCATCACGAACTTGGCGTACTCGCGCGCGGTCATCCCTTCCTTCTTCAGCGCCGCGGCGAGCGGCGGAAATTTTTCCATCTGCGCCGCCATCCCGCTCAGGTCCTTCGCGTCGCCGTCCATCTGCGGCAGATCCTTCTCGAGAGCTTCCTGCTTCGCCTGCAGCGCTTCGATCCGCTTCTGGTCCGCCTCGCTCGGCGCCTCCTTCTTCTGCAGCTCGCTCAGGTCGCGTTCGACCTGGATCGCTTCCGCGTACTTCGGATCCGCTTTCAGCGACGCGATCATGTCGCGGTTCACGCGGTCCACCTGCTGCACGCCTGGCAGCGTCAGCGTGTAGGCCGCCAGTTCCTTCATGTCGGGATCGTTGGCGGACGCCTTCGCGCGCGCCGGACCGGTGGTCTGCGCGACGCAGACGCCAGCCGTGAGCAGCAGGACGGCGGGCAGCGCCGTGCCCCTGCGGACTGTGTTGATCATGGGTCTCCTCCGGGCCGGCGCCGACGGGCGCACGGCGGCGCGCCACTATATCAGAGCGCGTGCGTGGCCTGGCGCGGCTGCAGATGAGCTCGGACGCGCCGGTGCACGCCGGAGCCGATTTTCCGGTCCGGTCGAGCTTCATCGGCCCGACGTTGTCGTACAATCTGCGCTTCCGGTCGAAACCATGGCTCTCCCTTCCTCCGAGACGCCGGCGGCCCTGATGCGGCAGCTCGCGCAGGCGCTGCGTCACCGCGTCGACGAGCTCGAGGCGCTGCTCGACATGCTGCCCGTGGGGATCGCGATCGCCGAAGACGCGGACTGCCATCAGGTGCGCTTCAACCGCGCGTTTGCGACGATGCTGGGGACGCCGTCCGAGCTGCGCCTGCTGCCGCTCGAAACCTGGCACCGCCGCGCGCAGTTCCTGCGCGAAAATCACGAGATCCCCACCGACGCGCTGCCGCTGCGGCGCGCCGTGCGCGAGGGGCGCGAAATCACCCGCACGGAAATCGATCTGCAGCGCGCCGACGGTTCCCACCTCGCCCTGTTCATGCACGCAATGCCCCTGTTCGACGACGGCCATCGCGTGCGCGGGGCGGTGATGGTGGCGGTCGACGTCACCGAACGGCGCCGCGTCGAACGCGAGCAGCGCTTCGTCGCCGAGGCGAGCCGGGTGCTGTCCTCGTCACTCGAGTACGAAGAGACCTTTTCCGCCCTCGCCGCCCTCGCGGTGCCCACGATCGGCGACTACTGCGCCATTGACGTCCTGCGGGAAGACGGGACGGTCGCGCGCGTCGCCTTCGCGGTCGGGGATCCCGCGAAAGAGGCCCTCGCCCGCGCGCTGCATCGCTACCCGCCGGTGCTGCACGTCGAGAGCGACGCGACGCGCGTGATCCGGACCGGCACGCCGCTCGTCATCGAGCGCTGCGGCGAGGACGCGCTGGCGCGCGCCGCGCAGAACCCCGAACACGCCGCGCTGCTGCGCGCCTTTGCCGTGCGCTCGTTCGTGATGGCGCCGCTGCGCGCCAGGGGCCGCACGCTGGGACTGTTCACGATTGGCGCGTTCGGGACCGCGAGAACCCTCGGCGCGCGCGATTTGCCCGTCGTGACCGACATCGCCTCCCGCGCGGCGCTCGCGCTCGACAACGCGCTGTTGTATCAGCACGCGCAGGACGCCAACCGGGTGAAGGACGAGTTCCTCGCGACGCTCTCGCACGAACTGCGGACGCCGCTCAACGCGCTGCTCGGGTGGGCGCAGCTCCTGCGACAGCAGGCGCCGGATGCCGCCGGCGCGCAGCGGGCGATCGAGAGCATCGAGCGCAACGCGCAGGCGCAGCTCGTACTGATCGACGACTTGCTCGACGTGTCGCGGGTGGTCAGCGGGAACCTGCGGCTCAATCCGGCGATCGTGGACGTGGCCGCCGTCGTACGGGCGGCCGTCGACGCGGTCCGGCCGGCGGCGCGCGCCCGCGGCCTCGATCTGGCCGTCAGCGTGGCGCCGCTGCACCTGGAGGTGACTGCCGACGCCGACCGGCTGCAGCAGGTTGTCTGGAATCTGGTCGCGAACGCCGTAAAGTTCACACCCGCCGACGGCCGGGTCGACGTGCTCGTGGAGGAGCCCGGCAGCGTCGTCCAGATCACGGTCCGCGATACGGGCATCGGGATCGACGGCTCGTTCATCCCCTACGTGTTCGATCGGTTCCGGCAGGCGGATTCGAGTACGACGCGCGCGCACAGCGGGCTGGGGCTCGGCCTCGCGATAGTCCGGCACCTCGTGGAGCTGCACGGCGGCACGGTGACGGCCGAGAGCGACGGCCTCGGGCACGGGGCGACGTTCGTCGTCACGCTGCCGGCGCGTGTGCCGCAGCAGGCAGGGGACCCCGCGCCGGTTCCCGTCGAGGACTCGCCGCTTCGCGAGGTGCGGGTAGTGGCGCTCGACGGCGACAGCCACTCGCGGGAGTCGACGGTCGTGGCGCTGCAGCGTGCCGGGGCGGAGGTCGCCGCCGTCGCATCGGCGCTGGCCGCGCTCGAGACGATCGAGCGGTTCCATCCCGACGTCGTCGTCGCGGACTTCGCCGGGGCGCCGGTGGACGGATCGGCGTTTCTGCGGCAAATCCAGGACCGCTGCCCGGGCCGTCCCACTCCGCCCGTGGTCGCCGTCATGGAAAAGGCCCGCGCGGGGGAGGGGAGCCGCGCGTCGAGGCATCCCTTCGCGCGCCATCTGGCCAGGCCGGTCCCGGCCGACCTTCTTGTCAAGACCATCGCGGAGCTTGCGCGCTCGCACTGAACGGGGAAGGCTGTCGGGCTGCGCGTCTGCCTGTCCGGAGCCTGACTGGCGAGGTGTGGGTCAGGGCTTCATGCCCTGACCAGAGAAGCTCAGCGCACCGCTTGCTGCAGTTCGGCCAGCACGCGGCCGGGCACCGGACGCCCGCTCGTCACGCAGACGACGGGGATGTGCGCGGTCGCGGGGCAGGACCCGAGCAAGGCCATCGTCGCCGATGTCTCCGCTTCGAGAGCGCCGTCGATCAGTATCAGGTCGGGGAGCTGGCAGGAGGCCTTGACGATCGTTTCGAACCCCGTGCGCGCGAGGGCAATCCGGAAGCCACGCGTCCGGATCTGCCGCGTGCGCCGCGTGCGTGTCGAGGCGTTCGCGTCGGCGAGCAGCACCAGAGGCTGCGGGACGGAGCCGTCGTGGGTGTCGGGTCGGGCGGAACTGGGTTCGACGCTGGTCGTGTGTGACATATCGCGGTTCCCCTCGCGCAACACCGCGCGGAACAGCAAGAATGCTGCCGTCACGGGCGCAGTGCGCGATTGACGCCGACGGCCAGCACGGCGCCGGCCGCAAAACTCACCGAGTCCAGATTCGCGAGCTGCCCGCGCGGATCGAAGGCCGCGACGAGCAACAGGGCGGCCACGCCGCCTCCCATCGCCCACAACAGCATCTCGATGGCCACCAGGGTCGGGCGCCGGGGACAGCGGTGCCCGTCTGTAAGGTGACCCTTGCAGCGCGGACAGGTGGACATGCCTGGAGTATCGGAGGGGAGCCGGTGCGCGGTTAGCCTAGCACAGCGTTCCCGGGCCTCCCAAGCGGAATCGCTATGGTTGAGATAGGATTCGGCGGGTCTTGCGTATGATGGCAACGATCTGCATGCCACTGATGCACCGCGTCGTGTCGACCGTTCTGTTGTCGTTCGGGCTGGTGCTGGTCTTTGCCGGCCTGGTGTCGGCGCTTGGCCGCTCGGCGCTGGGGATTGGCGCCAGCGCGGCCGTCATCGGCGGCCTGCTCTACGCCGGGGCGAGCTGGTTCGGTGGAGGCTCTCCGCGCGACGGGCTCGTGTTCGATCGGCAGCTCGCCGTCCACGGGCACGGTGCGCGCGTGCGCTCCGTCGCCGATCTGTTTCCGCCGCCGCTCCGATCGGAAATCGAGCAGCGGTGCCGGGATGCGCTCGCGGGTGTCCCCCTGCGATTCGTGTGCGCCGCCGATCCCGGGCGGCAGCCCTTCGACGTCGCGCCCATCCGGACGGCGGATGGCGCGATCCGCTACGGCATTCTGATGACCGCCCGCGAAGCCCCCGCGCCGGCACCTCTCTCGCCGGTCGCTTGATCGGCGTGCCCTCCCCGTCCGCTCCGCTGCGCTGATGGCCGGCTATCTGTCAATCGGCGACTACGGCATCATCGGCGACTGCCGTTCCGCCGCGCTGGTCTCCCGCGACGGATCCATCGACTGGCTCTGTCTGCCCCGGTTCGACAGCCCTTCTATCTTCGCGGCCCTGCTCGACCTCCGGCAGGGCGGCTGCTTCCGGGTCGGACCAACCGGCGACTACAGGGTGACGCGCCGCTACGTCGAAGCGAGCAACGTGCTCGAGACGACGTTTCATACCCCCTCGGGCGTCGTCCGGCTGATCGACGTCATGCCGGTGGCCGACGAGGAGACGAAGGGGCGCGAGCTGTGGCCGGAGCACGAGATCCTCCGCCGCGTCGAAGGGATCGAGGGGGAAGTCGAGATCGAGGTCCGGTACGAGCCGCGGCTCGACTACGGCCGGCTGCCGGTGACCCTGCGTCCGCATCCGCACGACACGCTGATCGCGGAGCAGGGGCTCGTCGTCTTGCTGCTCCACAGCGACGTGCCGCTGACGATCGCCGCCGACCAGCGCAAGGCGACGGGACGCCGCGCGGTTCGCGCCGGCGAGCGTCTGTTGTTCGGCTGGTCGTTCTCGCACGGCTGGCCGGCCGTCATGCCGGCCGAGGGGGACAACGCGCACCGGCAGATCGACGGCTCGGTGCTGTGGTGGCAGCAATGGGCGAGTCAGTTCACGTACGACTGGCATTATCGCGACGCCATCCTCCGCAGCGCGCTCGCGCTCAAGCTGTTGACCTACGCGCCGTCCGGCGCCGTCATCGCCGCCCCGACGACGTCGCTGCCCGAAGAAATCGGCGGGGTGCGCAACTGGGACTATCGGTACTGCTGGCTGCGGGACGCGTCGCTCACGCTGCGATCGCTGCTGGATCTCGGGTTCACCGTGGAAGGGGAGGCGTTCCTCTCGTGGCTGCTGCACGCCACGCGGCTGACGCGTCCCAAGCTGCAGATCCTGTACAACGTGTTCGGCGGCACCGAGATGCCGGAGCGGCATCTCGACCACCTCGAGGGCTATCGCGGGTCCAGGCCGGTCCGTGTTGGCAACGGCGCGACGCACCAGGTGCAGCTCGACGTCTACGGCGAGGTGATCGGCGCCGTCCACGAGTACGTGATCCGCGGCGGCCGGATCGATCGCGGTACCGGACGGCTGCTGCGCGGCCTCGGAGAAACGGTGTGCCAGGTCTGGCGCGACGCCGACGAGGGCATCTGGGAGCCCCGCGGCGGCAAGCGTCAGAACACGCACTCGAAGGTGATGTGCTGGGTCGCGCTGGATCGCTTGTTGAAGCTCCACCAGGACGGCCATCTCCGGTGTCCGTTCGAGCGCTTTCGTCGCGAGCGCGACGCCATCCGCGAGCAGGTGGAAACGCAGGCGTGGGACGATCGCCTCAACACCTACGTCGCCTCGTACGAGGATCGTCATCTCGACGCGAGCCTGCTGCGGTTGTCGTTCGTCGGCTTCGCGGATCCCCACAGCGAGCGGATGAAGGGCACGCGACGCGCGGTCGACGCGCATCTCGGCCACGGACCGCTCCTGTACCGCTATCGCGCCGACGACGGGCTGCCGGGCGGGGAGGGGACGTTCGGCATCTGCGGCTTCTGGGGCGTGGAGGCCTGCGCGCTCGAGGGACGCGTCGACGAGGCCAGGGAGCGCTTCGAGGCGCTGCTCGGGTACGCGAACGATCTCGGCCTGTTCGCCGAGGAAGTCGACCCGGCCAGCGGCCTGGCGCTCGGCAACTTTCCCCAGGCGTTCACGCACGTGGGACTGATCAGCGCCGGGCTCACGCTCGCGCGGTGTTCGGGCCGGCCGCAGGAGCAGCCGGCTGGAGGCGGGGAGAAGATATGAACTTCGGCGGCATTCTGCTGGCGGGCTTCGCCGCCACGATCCTGTTGACCACGATCATGTCGGCGAGCCAGGGGCTCGGCTTCACGCGCATGAGCATGCCGTTCCTGCTCGGCACGATCTTCACGCCGGGGCGCGATCGCGCGATGGTGTTCGGCGTCGCCGCGCACTTCGTCAACGGCATGGTCTTCGCGCTGTTGTACGGCGCCATCTTCCACGAGCTTGGCTGGGCCAACACGCTGCTCGGCGCCGCCATGGGGCTGGTGCACGGCTTCTTCCTGCTCACGATCGGGATGCTGATCCTGCCGGGCATTCATCCCCACATGGTCAGCGAGTACTACGGCCCGACGCCGAATCGGCTCCTGCAGCCCCCCGGTTTCCTCGCGCTGCACTACGGACGCGGCACCCCCGTGAGCACGCTGATCGCGCACGTGATCTACGGCGCCATCCTGGGCGCGCTGTACAAACCGTAAAACGCGGGGGCGGAGGGCGGAAGGCGGAGGGCGGAAGGCGGAAGGCGGAGGGCGGGGGGCGGAAGGCGGAGGGCGGAGGGCGGAACCCGAACCCGACGCGGAACCCCGAACCCCGAACCCAACTCGGAACCCTGAACCCGGAACCCGGAACGACCCGGATCCCTCACGCGACGCGCGCGTGAGCCCGGCGCGGCCTGGCCAGCAGCACGACGCCGAGCACGACGACTCCTGCCGAACAGAGCTGCGCGACGGTGAACGGTCCGAGCACGCGCGTATTCACGCGAATAAATTCCAGCAGGAACCTGAACCCGCCGGCCAGCAGGAAATAGGCGCCGAGGACCATCCGATCGCTCGCGCCGCGCCGGCGCCAGCGGATCAACAACCAGGTCAGGACCCCGAGAAACACGGCTTCGTAGAGCTGCGTCGGGTGGACGCGCTGCGTGGTCGGGGGCAGTCCTTTCGGAAAGGCAACGCCCCAGGGCAGGCTGGTCGGCCGGCCGTAGTCGTCGCCGACCAGGAAGCAGCCGATGCGCCCCAGCAGCTGGCCGATCGCGAGCGCGGGCGTCGCGGCGGCAATCACCGGCACGATCGGCCACCCCTTCACCGCGATGAAGGCCAGGCCGGCGAGAATCCCGCCGGCGAAGCCGCCGAACCAGCTCATCCCGCCGCGATCGAGCAGCAGCGACAGCCACGGTGTTTCGGCGGCATGTTCGGCGACGAACAGCAGCTTTGCCCCGACGAGGCCGCCGAACAGGCCGACAATCGCGGCATCGACGGCGGCGTCGGGCAGCCGCGCCCGGCGCAGTTCGCGCTGGAACACCCAGAGCCCCACCAGCGCGCCCAGCGCGACCATGACGCCGAAACTGGTGATGTCAATCGAGCCGAGATGGAAGAGGACGGGAACCATAGCGGCCCATCCTCTCGCGCCGCGGCCCGCGGCGCAAGCGCCTCGCTACTGCCAGCCGTGCGGCGTCACGATGAAGTACGTCAGGAAGACGAGAAAGCCGGCGCCGAGCACGAGCACCAGCGTGATCCAGAAGGCCAGCCACGACGATGCAGACTTCAGCATGGATACCCCCATCCAGCTGTACTGCAAGAACTGTCGCGTGTGCGGTCGGGAAGAAGTTCGTCCTCGCTCGAGCTGCTGGTCTATGCTGAAGAGGACGCGGGGAAGACCCCACGAGGATACGGAACACGACAGGAGGTGTATCGATGAACGTCGGACGTGCGTTTGCCGCGGGCGTGGTCGGCGCGCTGGTGATGACTCTGTTGATGATGCTGCTGCGCGCCACGGGGACGCACCTCGAGCTCGAGACGCCGCTGGCCGCCGTGTTCGGCGCGCACAGCTGGCTGGCCGGCTGGATCGCTTATCTGATCATCGGCGGCCTGCTCGCCCAGATCTATGCCTTCGGGTTCGAATTCATCCTCAATCAGGCGGGCGTCGGGGCCGGGCTGCTCTTTGGCGCCATCCACTCGGTGCTCGCCGGCTTCGTCTGGTCCAATATCGCGGGGGGGCCGGGCAAGTTCTGGGACACGCTGAGCGGCGAGGGGATCGCCTTGCTCTTTTTCCTGCACTTCGTCTACGGCGCGATCGTCGGGGGATTGTATCGGACCGAGCACACGCTGGTCGAAGCGGGAGCCATCAAGGGCAGTCGGCCCGTAAAGGGCTGACCCACACGGTTCACGCGGGAGGGTACCAACACGCGGCAGGACGCGTGCAGGAAGTGACCCGGGTGGGGATCGAACCCACGACCCTGTGATTAAAAGTCACATGCTCTACCACTGAGCTACCGGGTCTCGCGGCCCGTCGATCGTAGCACGAGCACGGTTCTTGCTCTCCCTCCGCGCGTCGGCCGCGCGCAACCGGGCGTCGCGGTCCACCAGGAGCGATCGCCATGCCACCTCGCGGAGTGAAGAGTCCGAAACGCAAGCGTCAGTACGAACACATCAAGGAGAGCGAAAAGGGCGAAGGACGGAGCACGAAGGCGGCCGAACGGATCGCCGCCGCGACCGTCAACAAGCAGCGGAGCGAGGCCGGCGAAACGAAGAAGTCGCGCGGCGGTCGGAAGAGCAGCAGCCGCAAGAGCAGCGGCTCGAAGACGAGCGGCCGCAAGACCTCCGGCCGGAAGACGAGCCGCAAGAAGCGGTAACCGTGTAGAAATTTCCCCGACCGGCCGATATGCCGGTCGAGGGAGCCATGATTCGACCCTTCGTGCTCGTCGTCGAGGATGAACCGGCGGTGCGTGGGCCGCTCGAGAAGTTCCTTACGATTCACGGGTTCGACGTGCGCGGCGTCGATGCGGCCGACAAGGCGCTTGACGCCATCGCCGAGCGCCGGCCCGATGCGGCCGTCGTCGATCTCCGGCTGCCCGGCGGCAGCGGCCGCGACGTCGTCCTGTCCATTCCGCCGCCGACCCCCGTGATCATCTTCTCGGCCGTGCCCGACGAATCCGGCGGCCTCGAGCGGCTGAGAGCGAACACGCGGTTGATCCTGAAGCCGTTCTCGCTCGTGATGCTGGCCGAAACGCTGCGCCGCATGGTCGACGCCGTCCCCCGCGCGAGCCGCGCCGTCAGATAATCTTCTGGCCGAGGGCCGACGAGGCCAGCTCCGCCCCGAGCACGGCGGTGATGTTGCGGTCGTCGAGGACCGGATTCACCTCCACCAGATCGAGCGCCCGCAGCAGCCCCGAGTCCGCGATCATTTCCATGACCATGTGCGCCTCGCGGTAATCGAGCCCCCCTTTGACGGGGGTGCCGACGCCCGGCGCGATCGTCGGGTCGCAGACGTCGAGGTCGAACGACACGTGGACGCCGGCCGTCCCGGTGCCCGCGATCGCGAGCGCCTGCTCGACGATCGCCGCGATGCCGGAGCGGTCGATGTCCTTCATCGTGAACACGCGCACGCCGGATTCGCGCATGCGCTCCTTCTCCCGATCGTCGAGGTTGCGAATCCCAATCAGCACGGTGTGGTCGGGCATCACCTTCGGGGAGAACCCGCCGATGCGCGACAGCTCCGATGGCTCGGGCCCGAGCAGCGCGGCCAGCGGCATGCCGTGCACGTTGCCGCTCGTGGTGCTGGCGGGCGTGTTCATGTCGCCGTGCGCATCGACCCAGAGGAGGCCGAGCGGCTGCTGCTCGCGGCGGACGAAGTCGGCCGTCGCCGCCACCGACCCGGCCGCGAGGGAGTGATCGCCTCCAAGCACGAGCGGCAGCCCCCCCTTTTCGAGCACGCCCAGCGACGTCTTGTACAGCTTCTCGCACACGCGCGCGATCTCGCGGATGTACTTCCGGCTTGGATCGCCGAACGATTTCGTTTCGGGGATGGGGGCGACCAGGTCGCCGGTGTCGACGACGGTGATCCCCAGCGCCGCGAGACGCTCGCCGAGACCGGCGATGCGGAAGGCGGAGGGACCCATGTCGACCCCGCGCCGATTGCCGCCGAGATCGAGCGAGACGCCAATGATATGGACTGGACGCATGCTGAAGTGTACCGCGCGTTTGACGCGAACGGTAAAACACTGATATTCTAGAAGTTGCGGCGTTCGGCTCGTCCGTATGAGGCGAGACCCGTCCGCACGTGTAAAGGAGCGGTCGATGAAGCGCTTTGAGGTCGGATCACGGGTCGTCGAACCAACCTACGGCCTGGGATCCGTGGTCGCCGTGGAAGACGCCTACACGCGCGTCCAGTTCGACGAGCACGGCGTGAAGAAGTTTCTGACGAGCATGTCGAAGCTCGAACACAGCGACGAACCGGTGCCCGCGGGGCTCCGGGTTCCCGGCAAGCCGCGCAAGAAGCGGGCGCCGAAGAAGGCCGTGGCGGCCGCCGCGGTCGAAGAATAACCCGGTTCTACGCCGCCCGCCGGCCCCGGCGGGTGCACGTCACCTCTTGTACGACAGCGACATTCCTTCGCCGGACGGCGACACAATCGTCGTCCAGAGCGAGGGGCGATGTTCGATGTCGTCGAGAAAGTTTCCCATCTCGCTGCGCTTGTTCACCACGTTGTGGGCCACGAACAGACCGCCCTTGTCCAGCCGCGGATAGACGAGGCTGAAGAACCGTTCGTAGTCGCGCTTCCACGCGTCGAGGAAGACGAAATCGAACGTGCCCGACAGCTTCGGGATCTGCTTGAACGCGTCGCCGGCAATCGGCTGCACGATATCGGACATGCCCGCGCGCTGGATGTTGGCCGCCAGCTCCTTCGCACGCACGGGGTCGTATTCAATCGTGACCAGGTGCCCGCCGGTGTCGCGTAGTCCCTGGGCCATCCAGATCGCGCTGTAGCCACTCGCGCCGCCAATCTCGAGCACCCGCTTGCGGTGCGTCGCCGCGACGAGCAGCCGCAGGAAGCGCCCGTCTTCTTCGGAGACGGCGAGCTGGCCCGTGTCCTTCGCCTTGATCTCCGAAAGAATCTTCGTCAGGTCCGGCTTCGCCGGCGGCGCCTGCCGCGCCTGGAGCCCGGTGGCCAGGAGCACGGAGACGGTGAGGGGCACGAGCAGTCGTCGCATCGCCGAATCTTATCAGGTTGGATGACGGAGGGCGGAAGGCGGAGGGCGGGTCATCCATCCATCATCCATCATCCGTCATCCATCATCCATCGAGCAGCCGCCGTGGCGGCGGTGCGCGCATCCGCGATGCAGTCGGGAATCCCGATCGCGCGAAAGCCGCTGCCGGTGACGAACAGGCCGGGATGCGCCACGAGCCGGCGCTCGATCTCCTGCACGCGCGCCAGGTGACCGACAACGTGCTGAGGGCCGGCGTGGCGCCAGCGCGTCACGCGCGCGAGCACCGGCGCGCCGGTCAACCCGAGTACGCCGCGCAGATCGCGCCACGCGATCGCCGTCAGCTCGCCGTCGTCCAGGTCGACGGCCTCCGGATCGTGATGGCCGCCGATGAACGCGCGCAGCAACACGAAACCCTCGGGCGCGCGCGCTTCCCATTTCGACGATGCCCACGTGCAGGCCGTAATGCGCGCCGTGCTGTGACGCCGGGCGACGACGAAGCCGCTGCCGGCCAGCGGGTGGGCGACCGACGCTCGCGCAATCGCGAGCGAGACGGCTGCCGTCGAGACGTAGGGCACCTCGGCGCACGCGGCGGAGACGATCGGGTCGACCTGCCGAAACAGCGCGGCCGCCGCGGAGGCGGGGGCCGCAACGATGACCGCCCGCGCGTCCACCGTCTCGCCGTCGCTCGCCTCGACGTGCCAGACGCCGCGCCGTTCGAGGCGCGCCGCGGCGCACCCGTACCGGATCCGATCGCGCAGCCGATCCTCGAGCGCGGCAATCAACGAGCCCATGCCGCCGCGCAGCGAACGAAACGGCGCGGCGCCGGATGGCGAACGCGCGTGGCGAAACGCTCCCCAGACGCGGCCGTGGGTGCGCTCGGCCTCCACCAGCCGCGGAAACAGCGACGCGATCGACAGCCGCTCGATGTCGCCGGCATGGATCCCGCCGAGCAGCGGTTGCGCGATCAGATCCACGGCGGCGGCGCCGAAGCGGCGACGGAAAAACGCGGCCACCGACTCGTCGTCCCGAGCGCGACGACGAGGAATGACCGGCTCCATCGCCAGCCGCAGGCGCGCCCGCCACGGCAGCAAGTCGTAGCGGGCCAGCGCGCGCCACGTCTGCGGCAGTCCGAGGACCGACGGCGAGGGCAGGGGAAACAGGCGACCGTCGCGGAGCACGAACGCGCCGCGCGCCTGCATCTCGATCACTTGGTCGCCGAGACCGAGTTGCTCGCACAATTCGATGCCGGCGGGCTTCTGCGCGAGAAGAGCGTCGGGCCCGTCTTCGATCGTGAACCCGTCCACGCTCGCCGTCTGGATCAAGCCCCCCGCACGCGGCGATGCTTCCAGCACCCGCACGTCCACCCCCGCGCGCATGAGCGCCCAGGCGGCCGTGAGGCCGGAGATTCCGCCGCCGATCACGAGGACGTCAGACAATCAGAAATCAGCAATCGGCAATCGGCAATCAGAAATCAGCAATCGGCAATCGGCAATCAGCAATCGGGAATCGGCAATCGGCAATCAGCTGGAAGCTGGCCGCTGGAAACTGGAAACTGATTACTGACTTCTGGTTCGTTCGTGGACGTGGTGAGCGAGGGCTTGCACGTGTTCGAGCGGCGTGGCCGGCAGCACCCCGTGGCCCAGGTTGAAGATGTGGCCGCGGCGGCCGGCGGCTCGAGCCAGCACGGCATCGGCGGCGGCCAGCATGCCATCGCGCGGACCGAGCAGCCGCGTGGGATCCAGATTGCCCTGCAGGCCGCGCTCGGCGCCGATGAGCTGCCACGCCTTGTCGAGGGGCAGACGCCAGTCGACGCCCACCACATCGCCGCCCGCCTCGGCGAGGTCCGGCAGAATGGCGGTGGTGCCGACGCCGAAGTGGATCAGCGGCACGGTGCCGGCCAGCGCGTCGAAGATGAACCGCGTGTGCGGCATCGCGAACTCGCGATAGTCGTCGCGCGACAACTGGCCGGCCCACGAATCGAAGACCTGCACGGCCTGCACGCCGGCGTCGATCTGCGCGCGCAGATAGGCCGCCATCATCCGGGCGAACCGCTCGCAGAGCGCGTGCCACGCGCCGGGCTGCGCGTACATGAATGTTTTCGTCCGCGCGTACGTGGTGGAGGGTCCGCCTTCGATCGCGTACGCGGCGAGCGTGAACGGCGCGCCGCCGAAGCCGATGAGCGGCACCCGGTTGCGCAGTTCCTGCCGCAGCAGCCGGATCGTCGTCAGGACGTGCCCCAGCGCCTCCCGCGGTTCGAACGGCCGCAGCCGCGCGACGTCGTCTGCATGACGAATCGGCTGCGCGACGGCGGGTCCTTCCCCTTTGATGAAATCGAACTCGAGCCCCATCGGCGTGAAGGGGAGCAGGAGGTCGGAAAAGAGGATGGCCGCGTCCACCTCGATGACGTCGAGCGGTTGCAGGGTGACGGCGAGCGCCAGTTCCGGACTGCGGCAGATCTCGAGGAGCGAGTACCGCCGCCGCAGCGCGCGGTAATCGTCCATGTAGCGACCCGCCTGTCGCATGAACCACACGGGGGTGGCATCCACCGGCTCCCGCCGGCAGGCGCGCAGGAACCGATCGTTCACACGGCGACCAGGGTGCGGGCGAGCGCGACGAGGTCTTCGAGCCACATCGGCTTGAAGCGCACCGACGCCCCAAGCGATTCGAGTTCCTTCTTGAGCGGCTCCGGCAGGAAGTAGTCGCCGGTCACGATGGCGACAGGGATATCGACGAGATGCGGCTTCGTGCGGATCATCCGGAGGAACTGGAGCCCGCTCGTAATCGGCATCCGCATGTCGAGAATGATCGCGTGCGGCTGCGTGCTGTCGGCCAGCTCGAGCCCCGCCTCGGCCGAGAGCGCGGTCTCGACGTTGAAGCCCTCGAGCTTGAGCATTCGCGCGAACGTATCGACGACCGATCGGTCGTCGTCGACGATGAGAATCGTTCGGGTGGTAGACCCGGCGAGATCTCTCCCGGTTGGCGCGATCACCGCATCATTCTGGAGTTAAACGAGATCCGCGTCAAGCCGGGGGGCTGGGGCGGCGAGGGTGGATCTATACAGACCCTCCCGAAATCAGATAACATTGACGGTTCTTTCAGCCCGTCCGTCGATCCCGCATGGAGGCCCCGTGAGCCCAATCCTGGTCCGCCCGGTTCGCGAACAGCTCGAGCACGATCGGATCATCCGCCTTCTCACGGCACGGCTCAAGCGGCGGTACGAGGTGGCGGCCAACATCGGCGACGAACACCTCGCGGGCATCAAGGTCGGGGCGGGCCAGATGTTCCCGGATCTGGTGCTCACCTCCACGGACCGGAACCCGCGGGTCGAAGCGATCGTCGAGGTGGAAACGGGGGAGTCGGTCAATCACCTGGAAGCCATGGCGCAGTGGGCGCACTTCGGGCGGACGCGGGCGGCCTTCCATTTGTACGTGCCGGCGACCGCGGTCGAGATGGTGCGGCGGTTGTGCGCGGAGAATCAGGTGACCGTCACCGAGCTGTGGACGTATCACACGATCGGCGACCAGACGCGCTTCACCCTCGCGCAGCGGGCGCCGGCCGAGGCCGCGCCGGTTCGGAAACCGCGTGCGGGCGCCGCGGCGAGCGCGCGCAGCGCGGCGAAGCCGGCCCGACGTCCGCGCAAGACCGCGCCCGCGGCCCGGCCGCAGAAGTCCCGCGGCGCCCGGCCCAAGCCCGCGAGCGGGGCTCGCGCACAGAGTTCGAGCGGCGCTCGCACGCAGAAAAGGAAGTAAGCCCTGCCGCACCTGCGGTTCAGCCGGGATCGTCACGGCTACGAGCACACCTACGTGGTCCACGCGGCGCGCCGCCACGGCGGCCGGACGGAGTCCCGGATTCTGTACTGGTTCCGCACGCCGCCCGGCGTGCGCGTCGGACGGGCCGCCCTCGACGAAGACGCGATCAAGATGCTGGAGGAACGGCATCCGGATATCCGGTTCGACTGGACCCGGATGCTGACGCAGCCGGCGCTTTCGCCCGCTGAGCCGGCGCCCGGCACGCCGCCGAACAGGCGCCGCGATCGACGCGCGCCCGAACGTCCGCCCCGGCCGCGCGCCAGCCAGGCGGTGCCCGCGCCGCGGCGCCAGGAGCCGGCCGCGCCCGCCCAGGAGGCGGCGCGGGAGCCCGACGCGCCCGTCGACGCCGGGCGGATGGACGACGAGCAGACGCTCGACGTGCCGGATGAGGTGGCGGCCGATCGGCCGCCGGCGCCGGCGGAAGCGCGACTCGGGCCCGAGGGGCTCTCGCGCCTCCGCGGACGGTATGCCGAAGTACTCGCGAGAATTTCCGAGTCCGCTGAAGAGGAGGCGACGCGGGCCCGGCTGAAAGAGCGCGCCGAACGTCTCAATCCCGATGCGTGGGTCACCGACGCCGAAGTGCACGCGGGGCTGGAGGAGTACGAAACGGTCTACGCCGAACTCCGCGCCGTCGTCGGGCACGGGCGGCGAAGCCGGCGTCGCCCGCCGGAACAGGCGTAAGAGCCTGTATAATCAAGATCATGCCTATGAAGTCGCTGCCGCGTAAGCTCTGTCTGGCGGTGGCGGGTCTCGGGGCGGCCGCGACGCTCGGTATGGCGCCGGCGTTGCCCGGACAAGCGCCGGCCAGGCCCGCCCAGAGCCGGCCGCCCGCGCAGGAGAAACCCCTCACGCCGCAGGCGCCGCAGGTGATTCGGCGCAGCGTCGATCTGGTCACGACCGATGTGATCGTGCGGAACGCGCAGGGGCAGTTCGACGCCAACCTCAAACAGAACGACTTCGACGTGTACGAAGACGGCGTCCAACAGAAGGTCGTCTCGTTCGTGCTGACGCACGGCGGCCGCGTCTACAACGTCTCCGCCGCGCCGCCCAAGCCCACGCAGGAAGGCATCCTGCTGCCGCCGCCGCAGCCCACCAACGATGCCGCCGGCCGGATTTTCATCATCTTCGTGGACGACCTGCACCTCGATTTCCGCAACACGGGGCGTATCCGCCAGTTGTTCCAGAAGATCAGCAAGGACCTGATTCACGATGGCGACATGTTCGCCATCCAGTCCACCGGCCCCTCGTCGCTCGCGATCGACCTGACGTACGATCGCCGGCGGCTCGACGAGGCGATCAAGAAGATCTCGGGGGCGGGGCTGAAGCCGGCGGACATCATCGAGACGCCCGAGACGTCGCAGGGGCCGCCCGAAGTCCGCTACCGCGCGCACGTGGCCTTCTCGACCGCCAACGACACGCTGAAGCACCTCGAGCAGGTGCACAACCGGCGCAAGGCATTCATCTACGTCAGCGACGGCTACGACTTCAATCCGTTCCCTGCCTCGCGCGGCCAGTATCAGCAGCAGATGGGGGCGGGCGGTACCGGCAACCCCAACAACAACGGCGACCCGAACTATTCGGACGTGCCCGACGTGGATCCGTTCTCGAATCAGAGCAACGAATTCGCCGAGGCGGATCTCGTGCAGGAGCTGGCCGAGCTGACGCGCGAAGCCAACCGCGCGAACGCGACCATCTACACGATCGACCCGCGCGGCCTCGTCGGCGGGCCGGACCTCGACGAGAACATCGACCAGAACGACTGGAACGACTACATCCGCGAAACGCAGAACAGCCTGCGCGTGCTGGCGGACCTCACCGGCGGCATCGCCGTGGTCAACCAGAACGATTTCGACAAGGCGCTGAAAAAGATCGACGCGGAGACGAGCGACTATTACGTCCTCGGGTACTACTCGAGCAATCCGGATCCCACGAAGAAGCGCCGCACCATTCAGATCAAGGTGACCGCGCCGGGCAATTACGATCTCAAGTACCGGACGTCGTACACGCTCAAGCCCCTGCCCGCCGGCGCGCGCTGACGACCACGGCCACGGCCACGGATTACACGGACTACACGGATTACACGGACGGCCACGGCCACGGATTACACGGATTACACGGACGGCCACGGCCACGGACTACACGGCCACGGCCACGGATTACACGGACTACACGGAGGCCACGAATCACGCTGACGGCCGCGGATAGACCGGACGGTCGTCGAACGGCCCGTCCTCCGCCTTCCGTCCTCCGCCCTCCGCCCTCCGCCCTCCGCCCTCCGCCTTCCGTCCTCCGGCCCCCGCCGCAAAATCGCTGGACGACGGCGGCGTCCCTCCTGCTATACTCCCGCACGATCAGCTCGTCACCTTTTACTCACCCAAAGCATTTTTTTCGTCACCAGGGTTGTGGAGAACCAGCGATGAGATTGCGTACCAGAATCATTGGGACGCTGTCGGCCGTGGCGTGTCTGCTGTTCATCGCCCCGGCGATGACGGCGGCGCAGACGGTCACGACCGGCAGCATCAACGGCACCGTCACCGACGTCCAGGGGGGCGTGCTGCCCGGCGCCACGGTGACAGCGGTCCACACGCCGACCGGCACGAGCTACGAGGCGGTCACCGGCCCTGACGGCCGGTACACGATCCTCAACGTCCGCGTCGGGCCGTACCGCATTGCCGTCACGATGAGCGGCTTCAAGGAGGACCATCAGGACAACGTGGACGTTCAGCTTGGGGGCACCCGCACGGCGGACTTCAAGCTGCAGCTCGCCTCCGTGTCCGAGACCGTCCAGGTGACCGCCCAGAGTCCGCTCATCGATCTGTCGCACGCCGGCACCGAAGACAACATCTCCGGGCAGGTGAAGGACGCGCTGCCGACGATCAACCGCAGCCTCGCGGACATCGTGCGCATCAATCCGCTGTTCAACACGCTCGGCGGCGGTTCGGGCGCCGACACCTCCACCATCATTACCGTCGCCGGCAACAGCTATCGCTACAACTCGCTGCAGATCGACGGCGCCGTGAACAACGATCTTTTCGGCCTCGGCAGCTCCGCGGGGGTGCCGGGGGGCACGGCGGAGACGCAGCCGATCAGCTTCGACGCGGTCCAGGAAGTCCAGCTCGTCGTCTCTCCCTACGACGTGCGGCAGGGGGGGTTCACCGGCGGCGGCATCAACGTGATCACCAAGAGCGGCAGCAACGACCTGCACGGCACCGGCTTCTACCAGGCGCGCAACCAGGACTGGGTCGGCAAGGGGGTCACGAACACCAAGATCTCGACGCTCAGGGACAAGCAGGGGGGCTTCGGCATCGGCGGCCCGATCGTCAAGAACGAAGCGTTCTTCTACGGCAACGCCGAGTGGGCGCGGAAAGCGCGGCCGACAGGATTCTCGGTCAGCGGGACGGGCACGCAGTTCCTCCAGCCGGATCTCTTCAACCGCTACATCAGTGACCTCGAGAACCTTTACCACTACACGCCCGGCGACGACCCCGGCGCGGAATTCCCGAAGGCGACCAACAGCAACAAGTACTTCGTCCGCGGCGATTTCAACGTCGCCAAGGGCAACCAGCTCACGATCCGGAACAACGACATCGACGCGCTCAACGACATCAACGGCAGCTTGTCGGCGACGACGTTCCGGACGCCCGACGCGTTCTACCGCTACGTCAGCAAGACGAATTCGACGGTGGGCCAGTTGAACTCGCAGTTCGGCAAGGGGGTCAACGAGTTCCGCCTCACGTACACGCGGGTGCGCGACCATCGCGAGAGCCCGGTCGGCAACGCGCCGTTCCCGCAGATCACCGTCACGCTTGCCGCGGGGGTCACGGCCGTGTCCGGGACGGAGCAGTTCTCGGGACAGAACGCCATCAACCAGGACATCACGGAGCTGAACGACGCGTACACGCTGCTCAAAGGGAACCACACGATCACGATCGGCACGCACAACGAGTTCCTGAAGTTGAGCAACCTGTTCATCCGCGACTTCTACGGGACCTACAACTTCTCGAGCCTGGCGAATTTCGAAGCCGGCGTGGCGCAGCAGTACGACCACAGCTTCTCGGCGACGAGCGATCCGCACCAGCGCGCGCAGTTCTCCGTCCGCCAGTGGGGCTTCTACGCCGGCGACACCTGGCGCGCCCGCTCGCCGTTGACGATCACGTACGGGCTGCGCGTCGACGCGCCCCGCTACCCGACGAAGCCGGACGCCAACCCGATCGCCGTGCAGAACTTCGGCTACGCGACCGACGTGGTGCCGAACGGCGTCGAATGGTCGCCGCGCGTCGGCGTCAACTACGATCTTTCCGGCAACGGCACCCGCCAGATCCGCGGCGGCGTGGGCATCTTCACCGGCCGGCCGGCGTACGTCTGGATCTCCAACCAGTTCGGCAACACCGGGATCGACTTCACCCGCATCGGCGCCAGCTTCAACTCGAAGAACGCGATCCCCTTCGTCGCCGACCCGGTCAACCAGCCGACGACGGTGACGGGAGCCTCGGCCGGGTCGTTCACCAACGAGATCGACGTCATCGATCCGGACTTCAAGTACCCGACGGTGCTGCGCGGCAACATCGGCTTCGATCACACGCTGCCGTACGGCTTCGTCGGCTCGGCGGACTTCGTCTGGTCCAACACGCTCGAGGACATCAAGTATCAGAACCTCAATTACGTGCAGGTTCCGGGGGTCACGGGCGTGGGCGGGCGGCCGTTCTTCGCCCGCAAGGTCCCGAGCCTGAGCGACGTGATCCTGTTGCAGAACACGAACCAGGGCTACACCTGGGACCTGACCTACCAGGCCCGCCGCACGTTCCAGAAGGGCCTCTTCCTGCAGGCCGCGTATTCGTATGGCCGGGCGAAGAGCATCATGGACGGCACCTCCGACCAGGCGGCCTCGAACTGGGGCAACGTGTACGTGCCGGGCGATCCGAACAACCCGCCGCTCTCGACCTCGGACTTCGATCCGGGGCAGCGCATCACGCTGACCGGCAGCTACGACGTCCCGTTCGCGCGCCGCGTCAAGCCCGTCGTCTCGCTGGTCTACTCGGGCCGGACCGGCCGCCCGTACACGCTCACGTATTTCCGCGACGTGAACGGCGACAATCGCGGGTTCAACGACCTCGAGTACATCCCGACCGCCACCGACCCGATCGACTTCGTGGGAGGGACGTATCAGGACTACGTCGATTTCCTGAAGAGGACCGACAGCTGTCTGTCGAAGTACGTCGGACAGATCATCCCGCGCAATGCGTGCCGCGCGCCCTGGACGAACAGCCTCGACGGGCGGTTCGCGATTCAGTTGCCGATCAAGAAGTACCAGACCGAGGTGACGCTCGACGCGTTCAACCTGATCAACCTGTTCGACCGGAACAAGGGGCTCGTGAAGTACGTGTCGTTCGGGCAGCTCGAACAGCCGGCGGTGATCCCGTCCAGCGTCACGGCCACGTCGCCGCTGACCGGCTACAACATCAGCACGATCGTGTCGCCGAACTTCCAGCCCTTCCTGCTCGACGACCTGCGTTCGCGCTGGCAGCTGCAGCTCGGGGTGCATGTCCGGTTCTAGAACCCCGGGGTTCCGGGTTCCGGGTCGGGTGCCGGGTTCAGGGTTCGAGGTTGGTTCAGGGTTCGGAGTTCGGGACGGCGGAGCGCGTCGATTGCGGCGCGCCCGCGCGTCCGTTTTGGGGGGCAGCTCTTAGGGCCTGGCAGTGACCGGGCGGGGAAGGTCGATCACGAAGGCCATGAAATAGGAAACCGCGCCGGCGCGGGCGGCCGGCGGCACGCGGGAGGGGGCGTCTTTACGACGCTTTGGCGGTCGGCATCGCCACGACCGGACCAAACCGGGCCGGGGCGAGCGTGTGGTTGCGGCGATGCGATTGGTGCATACAACCGCTACCTTTTTCTTCCACGTAGGTGACTTCGCGATTGGTCGCGATTTCCCGATACCGGCCGGTGACGCAGCCACACGCCAGTGTCGTGAAGCCAAGCAGTCGAACAAGGCTCATCATGACAACTCCCCGGCGTCGCTCTGAGCAAACATCGTACCGGCGAATCGACCCACCAAATCGGTAAGAGACGGCGCGCCGCCCCGCATTTCCGGCGCGTTCGCGCCCGTGGGGATCGCGTGTGCCGGACGTCCCGCGCCGCGCGGGGCCCGACGTTGAATCCCGCACACCAAGCGTTTGGATCAGGGGACGGGGTTCGCGTCTTTCAGCGTCTGGAAGCGTTCGAGGTCGGCGCGCCGCTGCTGCGCGGCCCGCCGCCGCGCGGTGCCGATATGGATGGCCAGCAGCAGGTGCAGCACGCCGCCGGCCACGAGTTCCGGGGTCGTGCCGCCGATGGCAATCGGCAGGTAGTTGAGCGCGATGGCGATGAGAAACACCGTGGAAAACAGGGCATCCTCGCCTCGCCCGGGGAACCGCTGCCCGAAGGCCATCGCGACGTGTTCCCAGCCGCCGTCCGGTTCGTGGAAGGTCTGCAGGTACCGCCCGATGCGCTCGACGTTCACATGGAGTGCGTAGACCGCCTCGAAGCCGGCGGCGAGCACCATCAGGGGCACCAGCGCCGCAATCGGAAAGGCGATCGCGGCGGTCGTCGCGACCGCCACGGCGGCCCAGAGGGCGACCGTGACGGGCAGCAGGATCATCCGGACGGTCCCGCGCTCACGGATGGTCGCGCGCAGCGCCGCGTACTCTTCCTGGTGACGGAAATTGTGTGCCTGACGGAAATCGTCCATCGGTTCGCGTCGCCTGCTGACGTGGTGGCTGACGCTATCACAACTCGCGGCGAGGGCGGCGGACGAATATGGCCGCGCTGGCACTCGTCTTGTATGGTTGCGCTCGCGTGGACGCTGGCCGATTTCTACCGCTGCGCGTCGCCAGAGCTGCAACAAGTATTGCCAACGCAACAAGTTGCTGCTACACTTCGTCCGTTCCCCCCACTGCATCCAACCGGTTGCTCCCAGCCAGCCGTTTGGTCGTGAACGGAGGCTTCGTGCGTCTGATTCGTCCCCGGCTGGCGGTTCGTCTTGCCGTGCTCGTCATGGGCCTCGGCGTCGGTCTTCCCGCGGCTCCCGCCACCGCCGCCACCCAGCACTCGACGAGATCGCGCACGGCCGCCGGGCATCATTCGACCGCCACGCACAAGTCGGCGTATTCCTCGCGCGCCTCGACGGCTCGCCGGGCCCGGCTCGCCAGAGCGCGCGCCGTCACGCGCGCCCGCGAGCGCGCCCGCCTGAGTGCGCTGCGGGAGGCGATGACGCCGCACTACAAGCTCGACGCCAACGGCATCCTGGTGCCGGACGTCCGGGCGGCCGCGGCCATCGTGTTCAATCCGGCCACCGGCCAGGTCCTCTACGAGGAGAATTCTCAGGACAAGCGCTCCATCGCCAGCATCACCAAGGTGATGACGGCGCTCGTCTTCCTGGAGGACAATCCCGATCTGAACCAGGACATCACCGTTCAGCGCAGCGACGTCTACGCCGCCTCCACGACGCACCTGCGAGCCCGCGACGAGCTGACCGCCGGCGAATTGCTGCACCTGCTGCTCATCGCGTCCGACAATGCGGCGGCGCGCGCGCTCGCGCGCTCCTCCCATGGCGGCACGGCCCCGTTCGTCGAGCGGATGAACGAAAAGGCCCTTGAGCTCGGCCTCGACAGCACGAGCTTCGCCGACCCCTCCGGTCTCAATCCCGACAACGTCTCGTCGGCCTACGACCTGTCGCGGCTGATCACGTTTGCCGCCAGCGACGAGCGCATCTCGTCGATCATGCGGACCCCGACCTACACCGTCACGACCACGCGCCGCACGATTCCGATCCACAGCACGAACCATCTGCTGCTCGCCGGCGACGTCGACGTGATGGGCGGGAAGACGGGGTTCATCAGCAAGGCCGGCTACTGCCTGGCGACCCTCCTGCGTCTGCCGCAGGGCAATCCCGTCGCCGTCGTCGTGCTCGGGGCGCGCTCGAACATGGGGCGCTTCTGGGAAACGCGCCACCTGTTCAACTGGCTCGCCGACAAGGGCTTCGACGTCGTCAGCCGCCAGGAAAGCAAATAGGCTACTTGTAACCGCGCTGGACGGCTGCCGCGTCGAGCGGCAGCGTCGCAATCGTGTCGACGCTCGGCAGGACCGGGCGTGTGGCGTGGCGCGCGTCGAACGCCTTGATGTAGCGCTGGCAGACGTCGCAGGCGTTCAGGCGGTACCAGCCGTTGCGGGTCGCGAAGGACGTGATGCGCGCCCGGTCCGCGTTGCCGCAGAACGGACAGGCGAGCTGGTCGAACCGCCAGCGGGCGACACACCGCGAACAGATGAGCAGCCGCTCGGCGGCGGGCGTGATCACGGAAAGGTCCGGCTCGCCTCCACAGAGCGGACACGTCCCCCGCGTCCATCCCGCAAACACCGTGCGCGCCATCACGGCATCCGCGCAGCGCGAGAGAAACGGGCGCATGGCCATCAGCAGCAGCGGCTCGAGTCCGGCCACGAGCGCATCGACTTCACCGCCGCCGACGCTGCCGGGACGAGCGCGCTCGTACCAATGCTTCAGCGCGCCGGGCAGCCGCTCGGCATCGCGCGCCAGCGTTTCGACCCGCCGGTAGTCTTCCGCCTCGATCGAATCGTGGGTGCGCAGCGCCTGGGCCGTCGATCGAATCATCAAGCGCACGTCGCTCCAGTCGATCGGGATCTGTTCGAACTGCAGAATGGGCTTGCCGCCGGCGAGCGCTCCGTCGAGGGCGGCCGCATCGAGATCGATGAGCGGCAGAGGCACTCGCGACTGAACGCGGCGCTGGGCCTGCAGCAGCTCGATCTGCAGGTCGACCGCCGACTCGAGGTCGGGCTGATCTGCGCGGAGCCGCCGGAGTTCCTGAATCTCCAAGGGCTCGGCGCGGGCTGGGGCGGCACGGCGTTCGGTCACGGGCGGATTGTAGCAATACGCGCACGCGCCGTCTTCCCGATTTTGGGCACGCGGATCCAAGAAATCGACATCCACCCTTCAACCGGCTGGATGCACCGCGCGGCTCGGATCGCGTGCGATCGAAAAGTCGGGCTCCGCCGTGCCGTTTTGGATATACTCCCCGCTGGATTGCCGTGTGCATGCGGGCGGTACGCTGGCAGGCGCGCCTGCCGAGGCGCATGAGACGCATGGGCATCCGAGAGAGGAGTGTACCTGTGACAGTGAGGTTGACTCGTTGGCGCGGGCTGGTCGGCCGCACGGTGCTGCTCGCCGTGGCGGTGGCACTCGTTCCTATTCCGGTGGCGGCGAGCGGCACGAAGCCGACCGCGCCCAAGGCGCCGCAGGTCTCGCTGCGGCAGGTCGTGGCGCGCGAGGCGGCGCGCACGCCGCTGCACACGCCGGCGGCGAAGACGACGCAGGTCGATCAGTCGAAGCAATCGACCGGATTCTTCAGGAGTCCGGTCGGGATCGCGGCACTGGCGGTGATGGCGATCGGCACCGGCTACGCCATTTACTCGACGCAGCACGACCGGATCAAGTCGCCGGGGACGAAGTAGGAGGTGGTCACGATGAAGTGGATTGCACGACTCGCCGCCGTCCTGCTCGTGGTGGGACTTGGCGGCGTGGCTCATGGGCAGACGCTCACGGGCACGGTCGCGGGGACCGTCACCGACCCCCAAGGGGCCGTGCTCCCCGGAGTCACCGTCACGCTGTCCGGCCCGCAGGGAGCCCAGACCGCCGTGACGGACGCCAAAGGGCAGTATCGGTTCGTCGCGATCCAGCCCGGGGCGTATACGCTGAAGACCGACCTGCAGGGCTTCGCGGCTCAGCAGAAGGACGTCACGGTGGCGCTGAACTCGACCGCCACGGTCGACGTGACCCTGCAGATCCAGGGGCTGTCCGACACGGTGCAGGTGACCGGAGAGGCCTCCACCGTGGACGTCAAGAGCGCGTCGACGTCCACGACGGTCTCGAACAACATGCTTCAGATGACGCCGCTGTTCGACTCGACGGCGAGCGACCTGCTGAACGCGGCGCCAGGCATCGACGACGGGTCGGCCTTTGGCGGACAGGGAGATTACGGGAACGCGCTGCTGCTCGACGGCGTCGACACGCGCGACCCCGAAGGGGGCTCCGCCTGGACGTTCTTCAACCAGGACCTGATCCAGGACATCCAGATCGGCGGCCTCGGCGCGCCGGCGGAGTACGGCGGGTTCACGGGGGCGATCGTCAACACCATCACGAAGTCGGGCAGCAACCGGTTCTCGGGACTGTTCTCGCTGCGCGACACGAGCAAAGGGCTCTCGTCGAACAACGTGACCGCCGCAGAGCTGGCGGCGAACGCGGACCTCGGATCGTCGGCCGTCCTCAAGTCGCTGAAGGACTACACGGTGCAGATGGGCGGTCCTCTCAAGCAGGACCGGGCGTTCTTCTTCGCCAGCATTCAGCGCTACTCGGCCCTGAGCGATCCCACTGGTCCCGTGGCGAACCGGTCGGAAGTCAGCCCGCGCATCAACACGAAGTTCAACCTGCAGCCCACGGCGACCGATTCGTTCATCCTCGGGATGCAGTACGACCAGTACAACGTCAACGGGCGCGGCGGCGACTGGGCGTCTTCTCAGACGACCGACCAGCAGACCGTGACCGAGGATGCGCCGGAGTGGGTGTGGAACGCACAGTGGCACCACATCTTCGGATCCAGCGCACTGCTGGAGGCGAAGTTGACCGGGTACACCGGGTACTACTATCTCGATCCGGTCGATCCTTCCCCCTTCACCTATGACGGGGCAACCAACACCTACTGCTGCGGCGGCGGCGGGGGCCAGTACTACGCCGACCGGAATCGCAACCAGGTGCAGGCGTCGCTGACCAAGTACGCCGACAAGTTCGGCAGCCACACGTTCAAGTTCGGCGCCGAGATCGAGCGCAGCCACGTGCGCGACCGCGCGCAGCCCTATGGACCCGCCGGGTTCTATCTCTACGAGTACGGCGGCGTGCCGTACTACAGGGTGAGCTACAGCTACGACGTCCAGGGGGACAACCACCGCACGTCGGTCTACGCACAGGACGAGTGGTCCGCCGGCCGCGCCACGATCAACGCGGGCCTCCGGATGGATCACATCCGCGGCATCAGCCCGGTGCTGAAAAAGACCGTGTACACGCCGCACAACGCCTGGGGTCCGCGGATCGGCGTTTCGTACAACCTGACCTCCAGCGACACCGCGGCGCTCAAGGCGTTCTGGGGGCGCTACTACGAAGGCGCGTCGGCTGGCTTCTTCCTGTCGGCGACGCCCGGCATCGGCGACTACACGTACACACCGGTCGATGCCGACCTGAACGTCAACGGACCGCCGGACGTCATCATCCCTGGGCAGACGTACGCGATCGACAGCGACATCGGCCATCCGTACACGGACGAGTTCAACGTCTCGTACGAGCAGCAGCTCGCGCGGGGCATACGGTTCACGGCGACCGGCATCTGGCGCAACGCGGGCGGCTTCTCGAACAGCGTCATCCGCGACGCCTTGTGGAGTCCGACGACGCTGACGAATGGCCTGACAGGACAGCCAATCACCGCGTACGACTGGGTGAATCAGGATGCGTCCAACAACAGCTTCAACATCCTGAACATCGACGGGTTCCAGTACCTGATGCCCGACGGCTCGGTCATAGGCACGATAGACCCTCAGCGGAAGTACAAAGGGTTGATGCTCGTGTTGACGAACTCCCTGAAGGGGCGCGTCGGGTTCCAGTTATCGTACGTGCTCTCGAAGTCGGAAGGGAACGTCGACAACAGCGGGTATTACACGTACTTCGCGGGCGGCAGCGGGGGATGGACCTCACCGAACACCGGCCTGCTCAATGCGATCGGCGAGCTGTCCAACTCGCGCCGGCACGAAATCAAGGCGTATGTCACCTACCGCGTCCCGGTGATCGACGTCATGCTCGGGGCGAACTACAAGGGGCTGAGCGGGTATCCGTACACCGCCACCGAGCAGTTCCCCGGGTCTCAGCTGGACGTCGGAAGTTCGTCCAGGCGGACCATTTTCCTCGAGCCGCGCGGCACCGAGAAGAACGACTTCACGAACTATCTCGACATCCGCGTCGAGAAGTTCGTCCAGGTGCAGGGGAACCGCTTCAGCGTCTACGCCGACGTCATCAACCTGCCGAATGCTTCGGGGATTACCGATCGCGAGAGTCGGTACCCGACCAGCGGCGACATCGCCTTCCAGGCGCCGACCGGCGTCCAGGATGCGAGACAGGTCACGTTCGGCTTCCGCTGGATGTTTTAAGAGCGGAGGGCGGAAGGCGGAGGTCGGAAGACAGAGGTCGGAAGACGGAAGGGGGCGTCCGAGTCATCGGGCGCCCCCTTTTTATTGCTGACCGCTCGTGTGTTTCGTCCGCGCCTCGAGCGCGCGGCCGAGCGCCGCTTCGCGCGCGCCGTCGGCCGGGCGCCCCTGCCGGTTGTAGATGTCGGCCAGCACGTAGTGGGCGAGTGGCGCCATCTCGGAGTGCGGCCCGAGCGCGAGCCCCTTCTGCGCCAGCTCGATCGCCTCGTCGAAGTGCTCCCCCTCGTCGAGATACGCCTTCGCGAGAAAGATGTGCCCTTCGGCAAATTTGGGGTTGCTCTCGATCGACTGCTTCAGCGCGTCGATCTGCCCCTGGCGATCGCCGACCTGCTCGTAGAGGCGCGACATGTTGAACGCCGCCTTGTAGGCGTCGGGATGGAGCTGCAGCTCGGCGTAGTACTCCTTTTCCGCCGTCTGGATGTCGCCGCGGCTCTCGGCCACGAGCGCCAGGTTGAAGTGCCCGAGGCGCAGCTTGGGGCTGATCTTCAGCGCCTCGTCGATGAGGCGTTCGGCCGACGTGATGTCGCCGCGCTTCAACGCGAGCACGCCGAGCGCGTTCTTCGCGGCCGCGACCGTCGGGTCGAGCACCAGCGCGTGCTCGAACATCTGCTGCGCGCGGGCCGTATTGCCCCGATCCAGCCAGATCTCGCCGATTTCGTACTGGGCATAGCCGTCGTTGGGGTCGAGCGTCAGGTAGTGCTGCAGGCCGTCGAGCGCCGCCTGGTCGTTGCCCATCCGCCGATACGCCTGCGCCAGGTTGAAGACGGCAAGGTCGTAATCGGGCTTCAGGTCGAGCGTCTTCTTGAAGTACGTCACGGACTCCGGCAGATCCCCCTTCGCCATCGACTGCATCCCGAGCATGAACCACGCGTCGATCACCTCGGGATCCTCGCGGACGATCCCGGTCAGCAGCGGGAAAATGCGGTCGAACGGAGGCTTGCCGTCCGGCCCGACGTCCTTGATCAGCTCCGTCGCCTTGCCCAGCTCGTTGAACACGGCGATCTTGTCCTTCGGATCCGCGCGTCCGGTCCGCCGATCGGCCGACGTCGCGACAATGGAGCCGACATAGCCGAGCGCGGCCAGGCGCTGGCGGGTGTCCGGATCCATCGGCACGACCGGCTGCGCCGTCTGCACGCGGCGGAACTTCTCCTCCATGCCGCGCAGGTGCGTGATCATCCGATCGGCGAGCTGCTGCCGCCCCGTGTACAGATTCGTCGTTTCTCCCGGGTCCCGATCCACGTCGTACAGTTCGGGGCGCGGCGCGTCGATCACCTTGTAACGGCCGGATCGCAGGGCGCGCAGATCGCTCCACCCGTAATGGTGGAGGGGATACATCGCTTCGGAGTACGCGTCGAGGTTCAGCTCCGTCTTGTCGCCCGTGAGCAGCGGCGCAAGGCTGACGCCGCTGATGTTGGCCGGGGGCGGGATCCCGAGCAGATCGAGCGCGGTCGGCATGACGTCGACCGAGCGCACGGGATCGCCGACCACGCGGTGGTGCGTGCGGCTGAACGGCGTGCGGATCGCGAAGGGCACGTGCGTCGTGCTGTTGTAGACGAAGAAGCCGTGCGCCGCCTCGCCGTGCTCCCCGAGGCTCTCGCCGTGGTCGCCGATCACCATGATGACGGTGCGGTCGTACACGCCGAGCCGCTTCAGCTCCGCGATCACCCGGCCGACCTGGCTGTCGGCAAACGCGATTTCGCCGTTGTACGGGTGGTTCTTGTACTTCGTGGCGAACGGCTCCGGCGGACGGTAGGGGGAGTGCGCGTCGTACAGATGGACCCAGGCGAAGAAGCGCTGGCTCTTGACGCTGTCGATCCAGGGCAGCGCGTGGTCCACGACTTCGTTGCCGGGGCGCTGGATGGCGGCGAGCGAGATCGCGCGCGTCTCGTTCAGATCGAAGTGGTCGAAGTAGGTGTCGAATCCCTGGTTGATGCCCCACTTCGAGTCGAGCACGTAGGCCGCGATGAAGCCGCCGGTGCGGTACCCGTTCGCGTGCAGGATCTCGGCAAGCGTCACCTGCTCGGGGCCGAGGAAGAAGCCGCCGTTGTCGCGGACGCCGTGCTCGGGCGGGAACTTGCCCGTGAAGATGCTCGAGTGCACCGGCAGCGTCAGCGGGGCCGCCGAGACCGCCTGCTCGAAGAGAACGCCGTCGTGCGCGAGCCCGTCGAAGGTCGGGGTCTCGATCGCCGTGTTGCCGTACGCGCCCATGTGGTCGGCGCGCGTGGTGTCGAGCGTCACCACCACGAGGTTGAGGCGATCGCGGGCCACGCCGGCCGGCAGCGATCCCAGGCGCGTGCCTTCCGCGCTGGCGAACGCGCGGGGGTACAGCCGCCAGGCCAGGGCGGCGATCGCCGCCACCGCCGTGACGAGGACGATGACGGCGACGATCGCCAGCACGCCGCGGCGGCGCCACGACGGCAGCGGCGCCTGGCGCGCCGGCGCCGGAACGGACTTGCGCATGTGCAGCCATCGTGACGCGCTCCGCGCGCGTCGTCAACAAGCCGCCGGGAACGGCTCAGGCGCCGGCCAGACCCCGTGTCGTGGCATGATGATGCGATCGCCATGCCCGGCCGGACCACCGCCACGCACCCGCCTCCGCTCGACGTCACGATGGTCGTGCCCGAGGCGCGGCCGTTTGCCCAGACGGGCGGACTCGCCGACGTCGCGGGTGCGCTGCCGCAGGCGCTGGCACGGCTCGGCCACCGCGTCACGGTCGTGATGCCCCATTACCGCGGCATCGACATACGACCCGAGGATCGGCGCGAGTCGGCGCGCCTCCCACTCGGCGAAGGGCAGGGCGTCGTGTTCGTCGAACGGCCGCTCGGCCCCGGCGTGCGCATCGTGTTCGTCGATGCGCCGGAGCTGTTCGACCGTCCCGCGCTCTACGGCGTTGGCAACGACGACTATCCGGACAACTGGCTGCGCTTTGCGGTGCTGTCGCTCGGCGCGATCGAACACGCGCGAAAAGAGGGGCGCCGGCCGTCAGTGTTCCACGCGCACGACTGGCAGGCCGGGCTCGTGGCCGCCTATCTGAAAACACGGTTCGCCGACGATCCGCTGGTGGGCGGCGTCCCGTCGGTCCTCACGATCCACAATCTCGCCTTCCAGGGATTGTTCCCCCCCTTCGTGCTGCCGGCCATCGGATTGCGCTGGGACCTGTTCCGCGTCGACCTCCTCGAATATTGGGGACAGGTCAGCTATCTGAAAGCGGGCGTGAACTTCAGCCGGATGATCACCACCGTCAGCCCGACGTACGCGAAGGAAGTCCTGACGCCGGAACTCGGGTTCGGATTCGACGGAATCCTCGCGAATCGCGCGGCCGATCTCGTCGGCATTCTCAACGGCATCGACACCGACGTCTGGAATCCGGAGGACGACCAGTACCTGCCCGAACCGTTCAGCGCGGGTGCGCTCGCGGGCAAGGCGGCCGCCAAGCGCGAGCTGCTGCGGGCGGCCGGGCTTCCCGCCGGCGACGATGAGATGGCGCGCCCGGTGATTGGGATGGTGTCGCGGCTGACCGATCAGAAGGGATTCGATCTCGTCCAGCAGGCCGCCGGCGGCTTGATGGGACTCGACGCCTCGTGGGTCGTGCTCGGCAGCGGCGAACCGCGGTACGAACGGTTCTGGACCGCGCTGGCCGGCCTGCATCGGCAGCGCGTCGCCGTCCGGATCGGCTTCGACGAGCGGCTGTCGCACCTCATCGAAGGAGGCGCGGACCTCTTCCTGATGCCGTCGCGGTTCGAGCCCTGCGGCCTGAACCAGATGTACAGCCTCAGGTATGGCACGGTGCCGGTGGTTCGCGCGACGGGCGGGCTCGACGATACCGTCATCGACGCCGATGCGTCGCCGGCGTCGGGGACCGGCTTCACCTTCAAACCCTACACGCCCGACGCGCTCCTGGATGCGGTCGAACGTGCGCTGCGGGCCTGGGGGGACCCGCGCCGCCGGCTCGGCATTCAGCGCCGCGGCATGCGGCAGGACCATGCCTGGGACGTTTCAGCCCGGGAGTATGTCAAAGTGTATAGGATGGCGGCCGGTACGCTCCCGGCCGCCCGGCGCAGCGGCGGCACGGCAGGAGCCAGCCGGCCGCGCGCCATCGGGAGGACACGACGCTAATGGCATCCGAAAAGATTCAGACGCTCACGGACGGCAATTTCGAACAGACGATCAACGGCGGGACCCCGGTTCTGGTGGACTTCTGGGCCGAGTGGTGCGGCCCCTGCAAGCGCATGTCGCCGACGGTCGACGAGCTGGCCGGCGAGTACAACGGCCGCATGGTCGTCGCCAAGATGAACGTCGACGACAACCCGGCCACCCCCATGCGGTTCAGCGTCCGGGGCATCCCCACGCTGCTGCTGTTCAAAGGCGGCCAGGTCGTGGAGCAGGTCGTCGGCCTCACCGACAAGGATGCGCTCAAGAAGATGATCGATAAACACGTCTGACGCCGCAACGACCATGCCCGTGCGCAATGTCATCATCATCGGTTCCGGGCCGGCCGGCCTGACGGCGGCGCTGTATACGGCGCGCGCCAACCTGAAGCCGCTCGTGGTCGAGGGGCTCGAGGCGGGCGGGCAGTTGATGCTCACGACGCTGGTCGAGAACTGGCCGGGGTTCCGCGACGGCATCATGGGGCCCGAGCTGATGGCGGAGATGCGGACGCAGGCCGAGCGCTTTGGCGCCGAGATCGTCCGCAGCCACGTCTCGCGCGTCGATCTGAGCGGCCATCCCTATCGGGTCGTCACCCCCGACGAGACGTTCGAGTGCCGCGCGCTGATCGTCGCGACCGGCGCGTCGGCGCGGCTGCTCGGACTTCCGTCTGAGCGCGCGCTGCTCGGCCACGGCGTGTCCACCTGCGCCACGTGCGACGGCTACTTCTTCCGTGGCAAGCCCATCGCCGTCGTCGGCGGCGGCGATTCGGCGATGGAGGAGGCCGTGTTCCTGACGCGGTTCGCCTCGCAGGTCACCGTCGTCCATCGTCGTCCCACGCTGCGTGCGTCGAAGATCATGCAGGACAAGGCGCTCAGCCATCCCAAGATCGCGTTCGAATGGAACGCGGACGTCGAGGAGATCCACGACCTCGGCAAGGGGGAGGTGACCTCGATGGTGCTGCGGAACAACCAGACCGGCGCCCGGAAGGAAGTCCCCGTCGACGGTGTGTTCGTCGCGATCGGCCACACGCCGAACACCGCGCTCTTCAACGGACAGATCGAGATGGACGCGAGTGGCTACATCGTGACGCACGCCGGCACGCGCACCAGCGTGCCCGGGGTGTTCGCCTGCGGTGACGTCCAGGATCGCATCTACCGGCAGGCGATCACCGCCGCCGGATCCGGCTGCATGGCCGCGATCGATGCCGAAAAATATCTGGAAGGGTTGCCCCAGCACCTCGGCGAAGCAGAACTGACGGCAGGCTGAACGGTTGCCAGTCGCCAGTTTCCAGTCGCCAGTTTCCAGTAACCAGTTTCCAGTAACCAGTTTTCAGTAGCCAGTTTCCAGTAGCCAGTTTCCAGTAACCAGTTCGCAGTAGCCGGTCATCGAGGCCGTCCGACGGGCTGAGCTCTGGTGACTGGTAACTGGTGACTGGTGACTGGTAACTGGTAACTGGCTACTGGTACCCGGTGACTGGCTTCAGTCAATCCATCCACCGCCCAGCACGTACTCACCGTCGTAGAACACGACCGCCTGGCCGGGTGTGATCGCGGCCTGCGGCGTGTCGAAGACGACGTGGGCGCGTGCGCCGGGCTCGGGCGTGATGGTGGCCGGCGCCTCCTGATGCCGGTGACGAATGCGCGCGCTGGCCCGGACGGCGGCGCCGGGCGGCTGTCCCGCAATCCAGTTCACCTTCGACGCCGTCAAGGAGATCCGATCGAGCGCCGAGCGCGGCCCGACGGTCACGGTCGCGGTGTCCGCGTCGATGTCGACGACGTACAGCGGAATCGGGGAGGACACGCCGAGCCCCTTGCGCTGGCCGATCGTGAACCGGTGCACGCCGTCGTGCCCTCCGAGCACGCGGCCGTCGCGGTGACGCACCGGGCCCGCCGGCAGCTTTCCCGCGCGGCGCTCCACGAACGCGGCGTGCGCTCCCGCGGCCACGAAACAGAGCTCCTGGCTGTCCGGCTTGTCGGCGACGCGCAGGCCGAGGCGGCGCGCCTCCTCGCGGACGGCATCCTTGTGCAAAGTGCCAACCGGGAACCGCGCGTGCGCGAGCTGCGCCTGCGTCAGGCTGAACAGGAAGTACGACTGGTCCTTGTGCCGATCGACGGCGCGCTTGAGCCGAAATCTGTTGGACGCGGCGTCGTGCTCCACCTGGGCGTAGTGGCCAGTCGCGACGGCAGAGGCTCCGAGACCGTGCGCGCGATCGACGAGCGAGGCGAACTTCAGCTCGCCGTTGCAGTGCACGCAGGGGATGGGCGTCCGGCCGGCCACGTACTCGCGCACGAAATCGGAGACGACCTCCTCGTCGAACCGCCTCTCGAAATTGACAATGTAGTGCGGGAACCCGAGGGCGCCGGCGACGCGCCGCGCATCGGACAAATCGTCGAGCGTACAGCAGCTCCCGAACCGGAGGTCGCCCGCGGCGCCGCCGGACTGATCGTACAACTGCATGGACAGTCCGATGACGTCGTGCCCCTCGGCCGCCAGCAGGGCCGCGGCGACGGACGAATCGACTCCGCCGGACATGGCGACGACGATGCGCATGGTGAACTCGGAACCAGTCCGCATCACCGCCTCACGAGCGTCCGCAACCGGCCGACGACGGCGGGCAGGGCGGCGAGCAGGGCGTCGACCTCCGCGTCGGTGTTGCCGGCCCCGAGACTGATCCGGATCGAGTTCTGCGTCCGGTGCGCCGGCAGTCCCATCGCGCGCAGCACGTGCGAGGGCTCGAGCGTGCCCGACGAGCAGGCGGAGCCTGTCGACACCGCGAAGCCTTCGAGGTCGAGCGCAATCAGCAGCGACTCGGCCTCGACCCCTTCGAAGCCGATGTTGGTCGTGTTCGGCACGCGGGGGCTGCCGGCACCGTTCACCGCCGTGCCGTCGACCGCGTCGAGCACGCCGCGCTCGAGCCGATCGCGCAGCGCGGCCAGGCGCGCCAGCTCACCCGTCTTCTGTCGCGCGAGACGCGCGGCGACGCCGAGCCCGACGTTGCCGGGAACGTTCTCCGTGCCGCCGCGGCGGTTGCGCTCGTGCTTCCCACCCGTCATCGCCGGCAACAGACGCGTGCCGCGCTTGATCCAGAGCGCGCCGGCCCCTTTCGGACCGTTGAACTTGTGGCCCGACAACGACAGCAGATCGACGCCGAGGGCGCGAACGTCGACAGCAATCTTCGCGACCGACTGGACGGCGTCGGTGTGGACGAGCGCGCCGTGCGCGTGCGCGATCGCCGCGAGCGCCGCGACCGGCTGAATCGTGCCGATCTCGTTGTTCGCGTGCATCACCGAGACGATGGCCGTGCGATCCGTGATCGCGGCCGAGAGGGCGGCCGGTTCGACGACGCCGCTGGCCCCCACGGGCAGCAGGGTCGCGGTCCAGCCGCGGCGCTGGAGCGCCTTGATCGTGTTGAGCACCGCCTCGTGCTCGATCGCGGTGGCAATCAGATGCCGCCGTCCGCCCGCCTCGAGCGCCTCGGCGGCGCCGCGCAACGCAAAGTTGTCCGCCTCGGTGCCGCCGCTGGTGAACACGATTTCCGAAGGTTCCGCGCCGATCAGGTCGGCCACCGACGACCGCGCCTCGTCGAGCAGCGCCTTGGCGCACTGCCCGAAGTGGTGCACGCTCGACGGGTTGCCGAAGTCGTCGACGAGCGCCCGGACCATCGCCGCGACGACCGTCGGGTCGGGCGGCGTGGTGGCATTGTGATCGAAGTAGGCCCGGGGCATTGCCAAATTGTACCATTCGCGGTAACCCTCAGCAATAAAAGGGACTAGACACGGCCGGGCCCGATCCTTATACTGGTGGCACCTGCTGCCCAGCGCTCTGAAATAGGACACCCTGCGAGGTCAACTTCGGACAGGTGGAGAGTGTGCCATGTGGAAACGCGACGACGCGGTGAAGCCGACGCCGCCGGCCGGGCCCGCGCCCACGCCGGTCACGCACGTCAGTGCCCCGCCGGCTGCGGAGCCGGCTCGAGTCAATGAGCCTCACCGTGGATTGGAGAAGACGACCGTGAACATCGGGAAATCCGTGGTCATCAAGGGAGAGCTGAGCGGCAGCGAGGACCTCACGATCGAGGGCCACGTCGAGGGCAAGATCGAACTCCGGCAGAACGTGCTGACGATCGGCCCCAACGGCCGCATCAAGGCGCAGGTGTTCGCGAAGTCGGTCGTCGTCCTCGGCGAGGTCACCGGCAACGTCACCGCGACCGAGAAGGTCGACATCCGCGACAACGGCGCCGTGGACGGGGACATCGCCGCGCCGCGCGTCGCCATTGCCGAAGGGGCGCACTTCCGCGGCAGCATCGACATGCAGCGCGGAGGGACGAAGATCGGCGATGCCAAGGCGGACGCCAAGCCCGAGGTCAAGTCGGCGCCGATGCCGGCCGCGGCCAGTGCCGGAGCGGCGGTCGCGTCGGCCCAACGCTGAGCGCGGCCGCATCGACGTTGACTCGATGAGTCGGTGAATCGATCCGTCGATTCATCGACTCGCCCGGATCGCGCAGGCATTCGGATTCCGACCGTGTCGATTTCACATCTTCTCCGCTTCGGCGGCAAGCGCTCCGACCCGCTGCCGGCTTTGGCCGACGCGCCGGCGCATTCCGGGCAGGAGCCCGTGGTGCCCTCGCGCGCGCTGCCGAAGTTCGTGGCCGCCTTGTCGCAGCAGGACGCGCCGGTCCTCGTCGACTTCGGGCCGGTCCTGGGGGCGAACGTCGGCTTCTTCGGCGAGCAGCTCGGCTGCAAGCTGTTCATCGAGGACCTCTCGGTGGATGTCGATCGGCACGCGCGCGCCGAGACCAGCGCCGCGCTGCCCGAGGCGCTGAGCGGCCGGCTGCCGCAAATGGCCGGGAGCGTCGACGGGGTGCTCTGCTGGGACATCTTCGATTTTCTCGAGCGTCCGGCGGCGCACGCGCTCGCCCGCGAGATCGTCCGCGTCCTGCGTCCGGGAGGGGCCGTCATGGGCTTCTTCTGCACGTCGGCGGTCGATCGCGCAGCCTTCACCCGCTTCGAAATCGTCGACGACAGCTCGCTGCGCCACCGCCGGCACGTGGGTCTCGGCGGACCCCGGCGCGTGCTGCAGAACCGCGACATCATCAAGATGTTCGACGGGCTGCTCGTCTCGGATTCGTTCCTCCTCAAGAGCAACACGCGCGAAATCCTGCTGCGAAAACGGGCATAATTGCGGGGTGCGCCCCGTCATCGCCCTGCTGACCGACTTCGGCACCCGCGACCACTACGCCGGGACCATGAAGGGGGTCATCCTCGGGATCTGTCCTGACGTCACCCTGGTCGACCTGTCGCACGACGTGCCGCCGCACGACGTCGTCGCCGCCTCGCTGGAACTGGCGGCCGCCTGGAAGTACTTCCCGTCGGGCACCATCTTTCTCGTCGTCGTCGATCCGGGCGTCGGCTCCGCGCGGCGCGGGCTCGCGGCCGAGGCTGGCGAGTGCCGGTTCGTCGCGCCCGACAACGGCGTGCTCACGCTCGTCTTCCGCGACGCGCCTCCCCGGAAGATCGTCGAGCTGACGGAACGGCGGTACGGCCGGCCGACGGTGAGCCGTACGTTCGAGGGACGCGACCGGTTCGCGCCGGCCGCGGCGTGGCTGGCCAAAGGCATTCAACTGGCCGCGCTCGGCCGCCCGCTCGCCGACCCGCAGCGCCTGGACATCCCGCTGCCGGAGGCAGCCGACGATGTCGTCCGGGGCGTGGTCGTGCGGATCGACAGGTTCGGCAATCTCGTCACCAACATCGACAGGCGGCTCGTCGAACGGCTCGCGCAGGGAGGCGGGATTTCGATCGAAGCTGGCGGGCACCCCGTCACGCACCTGGTGGCCTCGTATTCGGAGCTGCCGGCCGGCGGCGTGGGCGCGCTCTTCGGCAGCACGGATCACCTCGAACTCGCGGCCCCTTCCAGCAGCGCCGCCGCCCGGCTCGATCTGGAGCGCGGCGCGCCCGTCGAGATCCGGCGCCGCTCCTAGGCCGCGCGCAGACGCGCGGCGAGATCAGGAGATCAGGAGATCAGGAGGCCATGCACTACAATTGATCGCTTATTTCCTGAAAGGGACGGCTTCATGATGGATTTCGATCTGGCGGAAGAACAGCGCCTGCTGGAGCAGGCGGTACGCGAGTGGGGCGCGCGCGAAGTGGCCCCGAAGATTCACGACCTCGATCGCGAGCATCGGTACGACCCGGGCATCCTGCCGCAGATGGCCCAGATGGGGCTGCTCGGATGCTCGGTGCCCGCTGAATACGGCGGGGCGGGCATGGACTACATCAGCCTCGGCCTCATCAGCGAGGAACTGGAATACATCGATACGTCGCTGCGCGTGGTGATGTCGGTCCACGCGGGCCTGAACTGCCTGTCGCTGCTCACGTGGGGCAGCGAGGACCAGAAGCAGCGCTATCTGGTCCCGCAGGCGCAGGGACGCAAGATTGCGACGTACGGGCTGACGGAGCCGGCCGCCGGCAGCGACGTCCGCGGGCTGCAGACGACGGCGGTCAAGAAGGGCAGCCGCTACGTGATCACCGGCGAGAAGATGTGGATTTCGCTCGCCGACGTCGCCGACAACTTCCTCGTGTTCGCGTGGTCGGATGCCGAGAAGAAGAAGCGGCGCGACCCGTCCGGGATTTCGGCCTTCATCCTCGAGCGCGCCTTCAAGGGCTTCTCGAGCGGGAGCATGAAGGAGAAGTGGGGCATCCTCGCCGGCAACACCGGCTTCTTCAAGATGGACGAGGTCGAGGTGCCGGAGGAAAATGTCCTCGGCCGTCCGGGCGAGGGGTTCAAGATCGCGATGTTCGCGCTCGACCAGGGACGCTACACCGTCGCGGCCGGCGCCACGGGACTGATCCGCGCCTGCCGCGACGCCGCGGCGAAATACGCGAAGGAGCGGCGCGCCTTCGGCGTCGAGATCGCGCAGCATCAGCTCGTCAAAGAGATGATCGCGCAGATGGAATCGGACTACCAGGCCGCGCGTCTGCTGTGGATGCGCGCCGGCTTCCTCAAGAACCAGGGGCGCCGCAACACGCGCGAGACGAGCCTCGCCAAGTGGTTCGCGACGGTCTCCTCCGAGCGCGCCGCGTCCGACTGCGTGCAGGTGCACGGCGCCAACGGCTATTCCGACGAGTACCCGGCCGGCCGTTTCTATCGGAACGCGAAAGGGGCGGTGATCTACGAGGGGACGCGCGAAATTCACAAGCTGATGCAGGCCGACTACCTGCTCGGGTATCGTCACGACAAACCCACGCGCTGCGAACTGCCCCCCTACCGCGGTCCGCGCGCGTAGCATCACGGCGGCCGGACGCCGGGAGCTGATATGGATTCCGATCTGTCGCTCGAGTTCCTGCGGGTCGTCGAAGAGGCCGCGATCGCCTGCGCCCATACGATGGGGCAGGGGGACGGCCACAAGTCGGATCAGGCGGCCGTCGAGACGATGCGGGCCTGCCTCGACAGCGTGCCCATCGACGGCACGATCGTGATCGGGGAAGGGGAGCGCGACAAGGCGCCGATGCTCTTCATCGGCGAAAAGGTCGGGACCGCCGCGACCGGCCGCGGCGCCGACCTGCCGCAGGTCGACATCGCCGTCGATCCCCTCGAAGGGACGAACCTGTGCGCGACCGGCGCGGCGAATGCGATCGCGGTGCTCGCCGCGTCGGCGAGGGGTGGGCTGCTGCACGCGCCGGATCTCTACATGCAGAAGCTGGTCGTCGGGCCCAGCTCCAAGCACGCCGTCAGCCTCGACGCGACCGTCGCGGAAAACCTGAAGGCGATCGCGCGCTGTCTCGAGCGCGACGTCACGGACCTGGTCGTGACCGTGCTGGAGCGCCCGCGCCACGAGCAGATCGTCGAAGAGATCCGCGCGACCGGCGCCCGGATCCGCCTGATCGGCGACGGCGATCTCTCCGCGGGCATCGCCGCCGCCGTCGTCGGCAGCGGCGTGCATGCGGTGATGGGCATCGGCGGGGCGCCCGAGGGAGTCCTGACGGCGGCCGCGATGCGGTGCCTGAACGGGGAAATCTTCGCGCGCCTCGTGGTCAGTACGCCCGAGCACGAAGCGCGCTGCCGCGCGATGGGGATCACCGATTTCACGAAGGTGTACACCTCCAAGGATCTGGCCTCGGGGCGCAACATCGTCTTCGCCGCGACGGGGGTGACCGACGGAACCCTGATGCGCGGCGTCCGCTTCTTCGGCGACGGCACCCGGACCAGCTCGCTCGTGATGCAGAGCGATCCGCCCCGGATTCGGTTCATCGATACCATCCACGTCGAGCAATCGCGGATGGTGAAGGTGAGGTTCTGATCGTCCTGCCGGTGGATCCACTCGCCCCGGCGGCGGAGCCGATCGCCCGCGCCGCGGACGTGCTGCGAGCCGGGGGCATCGTCGCGATCCCGACCGATACCCTGTACGGCCTGGCGGTGGATCCGCGCGAGGCGGACGCCGTGGCGCGACTGTTCGCGCTGAAGGGACGCGACGCCGCCGCGGCGCTGCCGCTGGTCGCGGCCGACGTGGCGCAGGCCGCGCGCGCCGGTGCGCTGGACGCCGTGGCGCGGCGGCTGGCGGAGCGATGGTGGCCGGGGCCCCTGACGATCGTCGTGCCGGCCGCCGCCGCACTCGCGCGCGCGGCGCTCGCCGGCGGCACCACCGTGGCGATCCGCGTGCCCGACCACGCCGTGCCTCGCGCCGTCGCCCGCGCGCTCGAATTTCCCGTCACCGCCACGAGCGCGAACCGCTCGGGCGCGGCGTCTGCGGCGTCCGCCCGCGAGGTCGCCAGCGCGCTGCCGCAGCTCGATCTGATTCTCGATGCGGGCCCGACGCCTGGCGGACCGCCGTCGACGATCGTGCAGCCCGCGCGCGGCGATCTGCGCCTCATCCGGGCCGGCGCGGTGCCGTGGGACCGCGTGCTAGAATCGCTCGAGTGACAGAACGCGCGGCGCTCGTCGGACTGTTCAACGACTCCTCGCGACACTACGATCCCGAACACGCGCTCGACGAGCTGGCGGGCCTCGCCGAGGCGGCGGGGGCCACGGTCGTGCTGCGCGTCATGCAGGATCGTCCGCGCCCCGACCCGGCCACCTTTCTCGGCAGCGGCAAAGTCGAAAGCCTGGCGCGCGCCTGCGACGAAGCGCGCGTGGACGTCGTGGTGTTCGACAACGAACTCTCGCCGGCGCAGCTGCGCAACCTGGAGAAGGCGATCGACCGCAAGGTGCTCGACCGCACCCAGCTGATCCTCGACATCTTTGCGCGCCGGGCGCGCACACGCGAAGGCAAGCTGCAGGTCGAACTGGCGCAGCTGCAGTATCTGCTGCCGCGCCTCGTCGGCGCGAGCACCGCGCTCTCGCGCCTCGGCGGCGGCATCGGCACGCGAGGACCCGGCGAGACGAAACTCGAAACCGATCGCCGTCGGATCCGGACGCGCATCAGCCAGATCTCGAAAGGGATCGACGCGGTCCGCCGGCGTCGATCCCAGTTGCGCGAGCGCCGGCACAAGTCCGCCGTCCCGACCGTCGCGCTGATCGGCTACACGAACGCCGGCAAGACGACGCTGTTCAACCTCCTGACCGGCGGCGACGCGGTGGCGAACGACGCGCTGTTCGTCACCCTCGACCCGCTGCTGCGCCGCGTACGGCTGCCGGATCGCCGCGAACTGCTCGTGTCCGACACCGTCGGCTTCATCGATCGGCTGCCGCACTCGCTCGTGGCGGCGTTCCGCGCCACGCTCGAGGAGGTCGCCGCGGCGGACCTGCTCCTGCACGTCATCGACGCCTCCGATCCGGATCGCGAGCGGCACATGGCGGCGGTGCGTGCCGTCCTCGCCGAGGTCGGCGCGGATCGCGTCCCGGTCGTCGAGGTGTTCAACAAATGCGATCGGCTGGACGACGCCGACAGAGGGCGGCTGCGCACGATGGTCCCGGCCGCGCTCTGCGTGTCGGCGCTCACGGGGGACGGACGCGACGACCTGATCGCCGCGCTTGAGTCGCGGCTCGCGCTCGACACGGCGGTCGCCACCTTCGAGTTCGAATCCGACGACGACGAGGAGCGGAGCCGGATCGCCCAGCTGTATCGCGTCGGACGCGTGCTGCGGCACGTCGCCGCCGATGGCCGGATCACGATCGAGGCGGAGCTGCCGCGCCGCTTTCTTGGACGCTTCCGCGCGCCCGCCACCCATCCCTCATGACACGCCGCAGACGGGCCGCTTTCGCGCGGCCGATTCCGTACGCGCGCGGCGCGGCGCTGGCGTTGACGATCGCGGCCCTGGTCGCCGGGTGCACGCACGAGCGCGTGCCCCTCGTCGCCCCCACCGTCGTCTCGCCCCGGTATCCGGATTTCGTGTTTCCCGCCGCGCCGCCGGCGGTCGGCACGCCCGCGCTGGCGGATCAGCAGCACGTCGCATGGCAGTTCCTGCAGGCGGGCGACCTGAAGACCGCGGAGCGCGCGTTCACGGCGCTCGCCAAACAGCACCCGGGGTTCTATCCGGCCGAAGCGGGCGCCGGTTACGTGTCGCTTGGACGCAAGGACGCGGCGTCAGCCGTCTCACGCTTCGATCGCGCGCTCGCCGGCCATCCCGCATACGCGCCCGCGCTCGCGGGTAAAGGAGAGGCGCTGCTGGCGCTCGGCCGCACCGGCCCCGCGCTCGCGGCGTTCGAAGAGGCGCTGGCCGCCGACCCCACGTTGACGACGCTGCGGAGCCGGGTGGACCTGCTGCGATTTCACAGCGCGCAGCAGCAGATCGCCGCCGCGCGCCGTGCGGCGGATGCCGGACAATACACCGACGCGGAAAAGGCCTACCGTGCCGCCATTGCCGCCTCCCCGCAGAGCGCGTTCCTGTACCGCGAACTGGCCGACGTCGAGCTGAAGGGAGGGGCGCTCGACGCCGCCCTGACCGACGCGCAGAAGGCGACCGGCCTCGATCCGAACGACGCGCACGCGCTCACGGTGCTCGCGGAGGTTTACGAGGCGCGCCAGGACTGGGCAAGAGCCGACCAGGCCTACACGGCGGCCCTGGCCATCGAGCCAAGCCCCGAGCTGGCGACGCGCGCCGCCGCCGCGCGCGAGAAGGCCGCGTTCGCGTCGATGCCGGACGAGTACAAGTCGATCGGCTCGTCGCCGGCGGTCACGCGCGCCCAGCTGGCCGCCCTCATCGGCGTGCAGCTCGGCGATCTGCTGCGCACCGCCCCCGCGCACGCCGTCGTCGTCACCGACACGCGCGGGAACTGGGCGACCCCCTGGATCATGGCGGTGACGCGCGCCGGCGTCATGGAACCGTACCCGAATCACACGTTCCAGCCGCGCGCGATCGTCCGCCGCGCCGATTTCGCCCAGACCGTGAGCCGCGTGCTGGATCTGATCGGGACCGCGCATCCGCGCGCCGCCGCCCGGTGGCGCCAGGGACGTCCGCAGTTCACCGACGTCCCGCCGGCGCATTTCAGCTACCCGGCCGCCGCGCTCGCCGTGACGGCGGGCGTCATGACCACCGGCGACGGCGGCGCTTTTCAGCTCTCGCGGCCGGTGACCGGCGCCGAAGCCCTCGGCGCCGTCGAGAAGCTCGCCCGGCTCGCGAACGCACCCGTGCGATGAACCTGACGGCCGCCAACCAGCTGACGCTCACGCGGATGCTCCTGATCCCGGCGTTCGTCATCCTGCTGCTGTACGGCTTTCAGGGTTGGGGGCTCGTCGCGTTCCTCGTGGCCGGCCTGACCGATCTGTTCGACGGGTTGCTCGCGCGCGCCACCGGCGAGAAGACCACGCTGGGCGCGTGGCTGGACCCCATGGCGGACAAGCTGCTGCTGGTCACGATGTTCGTCATGCTGACCCTCCCCGACATCGGGTCGGCCAACCGCCTGCCGCTGTGGTTCACCGTGCTCGTCATCAGCCGCGACGTCGTGATCGTCCTGACCGTGGCGGTCGTCAACCTGGCGGTCGGGCGGCGGACGTTCAGGCCTTCGATTTACGGCAAGATTGCCACCGCCACCTTCGTGGTCACGGGCGTGGTGACGCTGTATTTCAACTATCTGGGCTACCGCTCGGCGGTGGTGCCGGTGTTCGTGTACGCCTCGCTCGCCATCACGGTCGTCTCTGCCGCGGACTACCTGGTTCGGGTCTTTCAAATAGGGCATTAGACCGAGGCTATTGTCCAGCTCTCAGAGCCGAGCTATACTTTTCGGCCTCTCCGGCCGAAACTCGCGTCAGACCTGATCAGCTCAGTTCCAGGAGAACGACCTATGCTCGACGCGTTCAAGAAAAGCGGCGTCAAACCGGTGCAACTGCAGGCCGACGAGCTGCAGGCCTTGATTGCGGCCTCCAAGGAAGAGCGCGCGGCGCTGAACACGATGCTGACGCAGGTGCAGCTCCATAGCGCCAGGCTCGCCTCGGCCGGCAAGACGCTGCAGGAGGTGGAGGAAAAGGCGGGCAAGGCCCAGATCCGGATCGACGAGGTGAGCGAACGACTGACGCGGGCCGACGGCAAGGCGAAGGAGCTCGAGGCCGTGGACGCGCGGATCAAGAGCCTCGCTGATGCGGTCGGGCGCGCCGAGAAGGAGGCCGTCCGGCTGACGGCCCCCGACGGCGAGCTGCAGAAGCACAAACAGGCGCTGCAAAGCCTGTCGTCGCAGGCGCTGCAGACACGCGCGAGCCTCGATACGCTCAAGAAGGATCAGGCCGCCCTCGAGGAGCTGCGCGAACAGCTCCGGCACGCCCAGACGGAGATCAAGGAGTCCTCGGATCGCACCGACGCGCTGAAGGGGGACTTCGATCAGCTTCGGGCCCTTTCCGGCCAGCTTGCGCAGGATTACGGGCGCCTCAAGGACGTCTCGCGCGAGAGCCATGAAGAAGCGAACGCGGCGGTCGAAATCGTCAAGGACGTGGAGAAGAAGCTCGGGCCCCTCGCGCAGCTGCAGGAAATGAGCAAGACGACGGAGGAGCGGACGGCGGCGCTCAACGCGCTTGCCGAGCACGTCGGCCAGAAAATCAAGGCGCTCGAAAACCAGAAGCACACGGTGGAGCACGCGGTCGTCGAGGCGAACCGCCTGAACGAGATGATCTGGAACATGGAAGTCCAGATCAACAAGCTGAACGAGGCCGGGCGCCAGGCCACGCGGACCGAGGAGCTCGTCGATCGCGTCGAGAAGCTCGCCCGCGACGTCGGCGGCCAGCTCGACACGGGCAACAAGGCGCGCGAGACGTTCGCCATGGATCTGGCGAAGCTCGAGAAGGACCGCGTCGCGCTGGGCGACTTCGTCCGCGGCTACACCGACCGGCTGACCGTCGAGCGCAAGGAGTTCGACGCGTTCGATCAGCGCGTCAAGGCGCTGCAGACCTCCGTCGGCGAAGCGGAGAAGGGGATGGAATCGCTCGCGGCGCGGGACCGGCTCGCCGCGTCGATGGGCCAGCGGGTCGATCAGCTCGCCAAGCAGATGCAGGCGCTGACCTCGCAGGCCGACGAGTTGACCCGCAAGCAGACCTCGCTCGACACGCTCCACGATTCGCTCGGCAAAGTCGACGATCTCGCGACCAGAACCGCCGCCCAGCACGAGAACCTCAAGCAGAGCCGCGGGGATCTCGACGTCCTCCGCAAGGAGATCCAGGAGTTCTACAAGTCCCACGCGGCGGCCGTGCAGCTGCGCGATCGCCTCGGGGCCGATCGCACGGCGCTCGAGGCCTTCATCGAACGCACGACGACCTTCAGCGCCGGGCTGCCGGAGCTGGACGCCCGCATGTCGGCGATCACCAGCAAGCTCGCCATCGTCGACGAGGGGACGCACAAGGCCGCCAATCTCGTGACGATCGCCGACGATCTCGACCGTCAGATGAGCCGCATCGCGAGCCAGCAGCAGTTCGTCGAGCGCGTCGAGTCGCGCCTCAACGGCCTCAACGTGCTCTCGGCGGAGGTCGATCGCAAGCTGGACGATCAGATCGCGCGGCGCGCCGAGGTCGAAGCGCTGCGCAGCCAGATCGACGGCGTGGCGATTCAGGTGGCCGACGCGCAGCAGAAGCTCGAGGCGGTCGGCGCGCTGCAGAACAAGCTGCTGCCGCTGACGTCGCAGTTGTCGATGCTGAAGAGCCAGATCGAGAAGGCGCACGCGCGCTTCGTGGCGGCGCAGAAGGAGCAGACCGAGCTGGCCGACCAGGAGAAGCGCCTGACCGAGATGCTCGGCGCGACCCGGACGGTCGCCGAGCAGGCCGGCGAGCGGCTGAAGCAGGTGCAGGGGCTCGCCGAGGAAGTGGGCCGATCCGCGGCGATCAAGGACGAGCTGCTGCAGGAACTGGCGCGCGTCCAGGGGCGCCAGCGCGACATCGCGGCCCAGATCGACTCGTCAGCGGATCAGCTCGAGCGGCTCGAAGCGATGGGCAAACAAATCGACCAGCGCCGAAGCCAGCTCGCGTTCTCCGAGAAGCGCATCGCCGCGTTCGAAGAGCGGCTCGGCGAGCTGGCGCAGATGACCGGCGACATCGATCAGAAGATTCAGTCGCTGGCGCAGCGGGAGGCGATCGTCGAAGCGGTCCGCGGCGAGGTGGCCGGCGTCCACGAGATCAGCGCCCGGAGCCGGGCGGACCTCCAGTACGTCGATGCCCACCGGAGCGAGGTGGCGGTCCTGCGCGAACGCGTCGACGAAACGCTCGGCTGCATTGGCGAGACCGAGTCGCGGCTGGCGGCCATCGAAGGGCGCAAGCGCCTCGTCGACGAGGTCCACCTCAAGACCTCCGTCATCAGCAACATGCTCGAGGACGTGCGGCTGAACTTCGAGACCCTCGGCGAGCAGAAAGCGGTCATCGACCACGTGATGGAAAACTTCAATCGCCTGGCCGAGAAGGTGCAGGAGGCGCAGACGACGCTCAAGTCGCTGCAGGCCGAACGCGAGCTGGCCGAGCGGATCGAGCGGGGTATCAAGCGGCTGCGCAAGACCGCCCCCGCGGCCGCCGACCCGGACAAGCAGCGGCTGGCCTGAGGCCGGCCGCTCGGGGGCTCAGCGGACCTTTTCGCGGAAGTACGCGAGCGTTTCGGCGAGCCCCTGCTCGAGGCCGACCTTCGGCTCCCAGCCGAGCAGCCTCCGGGCCTTCGTGATGTCCGGCTGCCGGACCTTGGGGTCGTCCTCCGGCAGCGGCCGGTACACGAGCCGGCTCGCCGATCCCGTCATCTCGATGATCGTCCGCGCGATCGCCTCGATGGTCATCTCGTGCGGGTTGCCGATGTTCACCGGCTCGTTCACGTTCGATTCCATCAGCCGCAGCACGCCGTCCACCAGATCCGTGATGTAGGTGAAGCTGCGGGTCTGGCGGCCGGTGCCGAAGATCGTGACGTCTTCGCCGCGGAGCGCCTGGCTCATGAACGCCGGGACGGCGCGCCCGTCGTTGAGGCGCATGCGCGGCCCGTACGTGTTGAAGATGCGGACGATCTTCGTGTCGAGGCCGTGATACCGATGGTAGGCGGTGGTGATCGCCTCGGCAAAGCGCTTCGCCTCGTCGTACACCCCGCGCGGCCCGATGGGGTTGACGTTCCCCCAGTAGGTCTCCTTCTGCGGGTGCTCCAGGGGATCGCCGTACACCTCGGACGTCGAGGCGAGCACGAAGCGCGCCCCCTTTTCCTTCGCGAGCCCCAGCGCCTTGTGCGTCCCGAGCGCCCCGACCTTCAGCGTCGGGATCGGCAGCTCCAGATAGTCGATCGGACTGGCCGGGCTGGCCCAGTGCAGCACGACGTCCACGGGGCCTTCCACGAAGATGTAGTTGGTCACGTCGTGCTTGATGAACAGGAAGTCCCCCCTCGATTCCGCTCGGGACGACCCTGAGCCGGTCGAAGGGTCGCGAGTCGCCAGGTGAGCGATGTTCGCCGTGCTCCCGGTCAGCAGGTTGTCGATCCCGACCACGGACCAGCCGCGATCGAGCAGGGTTTCCGAGAGGTGGGAGCCGATGAAGCCGGCGGCACCGGTGATGACGGCACGAGGCATGGGTGATTCTCGATGATTGGCGATTGGAGATTGGAGATTGGTGATTTGGATTGAAGATTGCCGATTGGAGATCGGCGGAGTGTCGATTGCCGAGTGATTGACGATTGTGGATTGGCGATTGATTGATGATTGGTGATTACGCTGCGTGCCGCTGTACGCCCCTGACGACCGTCAGCCACATGATTTTCAGATCCAGTCCGACCGACCAGTTCTCGATGTAATACAGATCGTACTCGATCCGCTTCTCGAGCGACGTATTGCCCCGCCAGCCGTTCACCTGCGCCCAGCCCGTGATGCCCGCCTTCACCTTGTGGCGCAGCATGTACTGTGGAATCCGGTGCTTGAACTGCTCCACGAAGTACGGGCGTTCGGGCCGGGGGCCGACGATCGACATGTCGCCGCGGAACACGTTCCAGAACTGCGGCAGCTCGTCGGCATCGAAGCGCCGCAGCCAGAGGCCGATCGGCGTGCACCGCGGGTCCTCGTCGCGTGCCCAGATCGGCCCGGTCGTGTCCTCCGCGCCGTCGTACATCGAACGGAACTTGTAGACGTTGAACGCCTTGCCGTCGAGCCCCATCCGCTCCTGCTGGTAGAACACGCGCCCCTTCGAGCTCACGCGAATCAGCAGCGCAATCACGGCAAACGGAATCGCCAGCGCCATCAGCGCGGCGGCCGAGATCGCGACGTCCAGCAGGCGCTTCAGCACGCTGTTGAAGCCGCGCAGCGGCACGTCGTTCAGGCTGATGATCGGAACGCCGTCGAGGTTCTCGAGCCGCGCGCGCAGGGCGATGAACTGCAGCAGGTCCGGGACGACGTGCACGTCGACCCCTTCGCGGCTCGTCGCTTCGACGAGGTCGAGCATCTTCACGTGCTCCTCGAGGGGAAGCGCGACATAAAGATGATCGATGCGCTCGCGCCGGACGATGTCGTCGGCGTCGGCGAGGGTGCCGAGCAGGGGGATCCCGCGATAGCCGATGTGATCGCCCACCGCCCGGTCGTCCACGAAACCCACGACCTTGAACCCCAGTTCGCGGTGCTCGAGCACCTTGTCCGCGACGACGCGACCGAGGTCCCCCGAGCCGGCAATCAGCACGCGTTTGAGGCCGATGCCGGCGCGCCAGCGGCGCTCGAGGGCTTCGCGCACCACCTCGCGCGAGACGTACGAGAACAGCACGTTGAAAATCAGGAAGCCCGCCCAGACCCCCTGCGACACTTCGTAGATCCCCTGGTTTTTCAGCGGATCCGGCACGTAATACGCCTGGAAGTACAACGTCCCGACGACGCCGAGCACGACCGCCAGGATGGTGCCGACGAAGACGGCGAAGAAGTCGTCGACGCGAGACCGTCCGCGCCGCAGGCGATACAACCCCTGGAGCTGGAACGCGATCGGCACGAGCAGGCCGACGAACGGCGCAATGTGCAGATACTGTGCGAAGGGGGGATACCCCTTCGTCACCGGGAGGCCGCTCTCGAACCGCGCGAGGTACGCGAGCACGAAGGCGCTCATGCCCAGCACGGCATCGGTCGCGACGAACAGCGTCACGAGCAGCCGGTTGTGGCGCCGCATCATCGCCGGGTCTCCCGCAGGGCCGGCCGGGGGACCTGGACGCCCTCGACGGGATCGTCAGGCGCGAGGGGCGCCCGGCGGACGCCGGATCCATCGGGCGTCAGGTCGGCCTGCTTTGGCGCGCGGAGGACGTGCTCCACCTCCGCCTGAAACGCGTGCTGGAATCGCTGTTTCGAGAACGACTCGGCGTGGCGCCGGATCGTCGCCGCGTCGAAGGGGTGCGTGAGGGTGTCGCGGAGGGCGGCGGCCCAGGCGTTGACCGACGGCTCCTCCACGAGGCGCCCCGTCACGCCGTCGAGGATGGTCTCGAGGGCACCGCCGCGGGCCAGCGCGACGACGGGGCGGCCGCAGGCCTGCGCCTCCACCGGCACCATGCCGAAGTCTTCAATGCCAGGCATCAACACCGCCGTGCACCCCTGATAGAGCGCCCGCACCTCATCGTCGGCGAGCCACCCGAGCCATTCGACGTCCGGGCCGGAAATCGCCCGTAGGACCCCTGCTTCCGGGCCGCTGCCGACGACTTTCAGGCGCACGCCGGCGCGTTGGCTGGCCGCAATGGCCAGATCCAGACGTTTGTAGGGGACGAGGGCAGACACCACGAGAAAATAAGGAGCTGACGCTCGAGCGGGACCGGGCTGGAAGAACTCGGTGTCGACAGGCGGATACACGACGCTCGACCCGCGATTATAGTATCGGCGGATTCGGGCCGCAACATATTGAGAGTTCGCCAGAAAGCGGTCGACGCGGCCCGCCGTGGCGGCGTCCCACCGGGCCAGCCGCGCCATCACCCGCCGGAGCACCGCGGCGCGCACCCGTCCCACCCGTGCCACCCCGAAATACGCCTCGAATTGATCCCAGGCATACCGCATCGGGGAGTGGCAGTAGCAGAGATGCCGGGCACGCCCGGGCACGATCACCGCTTTGGCGGCGCAGTGGCTCGTGCTGATCACGAGATCGCACCCGTCGAAGTCGAACTGCTCGATCGCAAAGGGAAAGAGGGGCAGGTACTGCCGGTAATGCCGCGCGGCTCCCGGCAGGTGCTGCACGAACGAGTGCCGGATGGGATGGCGTTCGATCGCCGCCGACACGCTCCCTGGCACGTGCAGCAGGGTGTGGAGCACGGCGTCGGGGTACAGCTCGGCGATCGCCTCGAGGACCTTTTCGCCGCCGCGCATCCCGGTCAGCCAGTCGTGGACGAGGGCCACCTTCACCCGGCCGCCACCTCGTCGTAAATCTCGCGGACGCGCCGGATGGACCGCTCCCACGAGAACGCCCGCGCCCGCTCGAGGCCGCGCGCCCGCAGGTCGGCCCGGAGCGCCGTGTCGGACAGCACTCGCGCGATGGCGTCGGCAATGGCCTGGGGCTCGTAGGGATCGATCAACAGCGCCGCGTCCCCCACCACCTCCGGCAGCGACGAGACGTTCGACGTGATCACCGGGGTACCGCTCGCCATCGCCTCGAGCGGCGGGAGGCCAAAGCCTTCATACAGCGACGGGAACACGAACGCGTCGGCCAGCCGGTACAGCGCGGCGAGGGTCTGGTCGGGCACGAAGCCGAAGAACCGCACGTATTTGTGCAGCTTGTAACGGTGCACGGCGCGCCGCAGGGTCGCGTATTTCGAGATCTCGTCGCCGATGATGAGGAGCTGCACCCCTTTGAAGGCGCCGGGCAGCGCCGGCCGGAGCAGTTGAAACGCTTCGATCAAGCGCTCCAGGTTCTTGTGCGGTTTGATGTTGCCGGCATAGAGGATGAACGGCGCGTCGAGCCGGTAGCGTTGGCGGACGCGTTCCATGTCCTCGGCCGACGGCTCCTCCCAGAACCGGGCGTCGATGGCGTTGTAGATCACGTCGATGCGCGACTCGGGAACCTTGAAGTAGCGCAGGATGTCCCGCTTCGACGCCTGCGACACCGTCAGGACCCGCGCCGCCCGGTGTGTGGCCATCCAGAGCGATGTGCGCGCGTACGCGTACCCCAGCCGGTTGGGCAGATACTGCGGAAACCGCAGGTGAATGCAGTCGTGGATCGTGACGACCGACCGGCACGGCGTCAGCGCCGGGAGCACGTAGTGGGGCGCGTGGAACAGATTCGCACGTTCGCGGCGAACGTCGAGCGGGACACGGAACTGTTCGCGGATCGAGTACGCCGGCGACGACTCCGGGACCGCCCGGAAATTCTCGCCCAGCTCGGCCGCCATCTGGCAGTCCTGCTGCTGGCACAGCAGCACGTACTCGGACGCGCGATCGATCCGCGCGAGCTGGCGCAGCAGGTTCCGCACGTACGTCCCGATGCCGTAATCGCGCAGTTTCCGCGCGTCAATCGCGATCCGCACGCCCCGAATCTTACTAGGCTTTAGGCTTCCTCAAGCCCCCAAAGCCCAAAGCCCAAAGCCTAAAGCCTAAGTACCATTTCAGCAGTGGCGCCCAGGCCGGATGGTGTTTTTCGTAAAAGGCGAGCTGACTCCGGCGGTACGCCGCAGTCGAGGCGGCGGGGGCGGCGGCGCGCGAACGGCCCCGCAGATGGGTCACTTCGGCGGCCGGCGTGAACAGGACGCGGCCTCCGCGGGCGCGCAGCGCGGCGCAAAAGTCGACGTCCTCGGTGTAGAGAAAGAAGCGCTCGTCGAGCAGCCCGACCGCTTCGGCGCCGGCGCGCGGTACCAGCAGGCAGGCGCCGCTGACCCAGTCGGCCAGCCGTTCGCGCCGCGTGGCCCGTTCGACCCACCAGACCGCGGGGCGCCATCGCCGCCCGTACAACCACATGACGAGCTTCCGCCGCGCTTCCGTGAAGGGCCCGATCATGGCCCCGAACGACAACTCGGCGCGTCCCTGGGCGTCGACGAGACGCGGACCCGCCACAGAGGTTCCAGGTCGCGCCGCCAGGCGTTCGACGAGCCTGTCGATCGCCCCGCGGGGGACGATCGTGTCGCTATTGAGCAGGAGAATCAGGCGTCCGCCCGTCGCCCGGATCCCGGCGTTGTTGGCGGCCGCGAATCCGACGTTCCGGTCGAGCGCGATCCGCCGCACGCCGGGAAAGCGGTCACGAACCGCCTCGAGACTGCCGTCGCTCGACGCGTTGTCGACGACGGTGATGTCGTGCGGCACCTGGGGCGGACACTCGCTGAGCGACGCCAGGCAGCGCAGCAGATCCTCGCGCACGTTGAAGCTCACGATGACGATGGAGAGCTCGATCATCGCGATGCCGCCTGTTCGAGCGCCGCGAGCGTCCGATCGGCGGCGGTGTCCCAGGAATAGCGGGACAGCACCTCGGCCGCGCCGGGGAGAGACGCCGCTGCCGCGCCGCGCGCGTCGAGCAGGCGTTTCAATGCCGCCGCGAGCCCCTGCCCGTCGTCGGCGGGATCGACATAGCAGGCGGCGTCGCCATAGATTTCGCGCGCCACCGGCGTGTCGAGCACCACGACCGGCGTCCCCGCCGAGAGCGCTTCGAGAGGCGTGAACCCGAACCCTTCGTACTCGGAGGGAAACGCGAATGCGGCCGCGCGTCCATAGAGCTGCTCGAGCTCCGCCTCGTCCACGTAGTCGCGGAGGTCGATCCGGGACCCGATGCCGGTGTCTTCCGCCAGACGACGGAGATCGACGCGCGGATACGTCCGGTTGGCCCCTGCGATCACAAGGCGGGCGTCCGGCCGCGCCGCGGCGGCCCGCGCGAACGCCGCGATCAGCATGGGGAGACGCCGCCGCGTGAACAGCGATCCGGCGAACAGGACGAGCGGCTCGCGGGGATAGGCGCCGGTCGGCCGGCGGGTGACGCCCGACCTGATCGTCAGGATCCGGGCCTCGTCGATCCCGAGTCGATGCCGGATCTCCTGCCGCGAAAACTCGGAAACGGTCAGCACGAGCTTCGCCTGCCGTGCGGTGCGCCGCGTCAGCAGGCGCCGCCGCGCGCCCTCACGCCGCGTGAACCACTCCGGGTGCGCGGAGAACGAGACGTCGTGAATCGTCACGACCATCGGGATAGAGGTCTTGAAGGGAGCCGTGTACGCCGGCGCGAAGAACACGTCGGGCCGCCGCGTCGCAAGGGCGCGGCGCAGAAACGTTTGTTCCCAGAGCGTGCCGCGTCCCCGTCCGATGACGCACGCCTCGACGAGACGCGGGTCGGGTGAAAGCGCCTGCACGAAGGGCAGGGGCTCCGGAGAAAAGAGGAGGAACTGCCGGCTCGACGCGTCGGAGCGCGCCAGCCAGCGGCGGAGGAGCTCGGCCAGATACCGCCCGACCCCGGTGGTGTCGCCGAGCAGCTCGCGGGCATCGACGCCGATGCGCAGCGGCATCAGTCGGTTACCCGCCTGCGCGACAGGGCGTCCTGGTACAGATCGCGAAGCACCCGGGCCGCCGCGTCCCACGAATAGGCGCGCGCGCGTTCGAAGCCGCGGCCCACGGCGCCCGCGACAGCATCAGGATCCGACAGGTATCGACGCATGGCGTGCGCGAGCGCGTCCGCATCGTCGGCGTCCACGAGCACCGCCGCCCCTCCCGTCACCTCCGGCAGCGCCCCCCGATCGCTCGCGACGACCGGAACCCCGACCGTCATCGCTTCGAGCGCCGGCAGGCCGAAGCCCTCGTGATACGACGGGAGCACGAGCATGGACGCGCTCGCGTACAGCGCGTAGCGATCGGCGGCCGGCACATAGCCCAGGTGGCGGACGTGGCCCGCGAGCGGCGGCGCCGCGGCGGTGCTGAGCCACGCGGCGGCAGACGGCGTCGACGCGCCGGCCAGCACCAGCGGCGGCGCGGAAGGGAGCATGCCGCGGAGCCGCGCGTACGCCGACAGGAGCGTCCCCACGTTTTTCCGCGGCTCCAGCGTCCCGACGAACAGGATAGGGCCCTGCGGCTCCTGTCGCGCGCGGGCCTTCCAGGCCGGGGCGCCCGGCGACGCCACGGTCACACGGTCGGCAGGCACGCCGAGGCGGGCGGTGATCTGTCCGGCGGTGAACGCGGAGATGGTGACGATGGCGTCGGCCCGGCGCGCGTGTTCCGGCGCAAGGCGCGGGTAATCGCGGCGAATCTCGGCGCGCGTGCGCTCCGGATGATCGAGGAAATCGAGGTCGTACACGGTCGCGATCTGGACGGCATGGGCGGCCGGGATCAGGAGCGGGTGCATCGAATGCGCGATGTCGACAGCACCGGCCACGTGTTCGATGCGCGGCCAGCCGAACCGGTGCCAGGCCGTGTTGAGCACCCGGACCGGGATCCGGCGGTCGACGGTGCGCGTGCCGGGCACCCGACCCGCCTCGAGCCGGTCCCGCCACGAACTCGAAAACAGCAGCAGTTCGTCGCCCGCCGGGAGCTGCCGGGCGAGCGCGGCGGCCAGCTCGTGGACGTATTCCCCGACGCCGGTCCGCTGCCGCAGCGCCGGACGATAATCCATGAGGATCCGCACGGTGCGGGTCATCGTAGCACAACCTGTTGTGGTGACAACTCCTTTGACCTCAATTAATTGACAGCATTTTTCCAGCCGTGTTAAATTCGGACTCTCGTGTCTTGGTCCTGGAGCATCGCGGATGAAGATCGCCATCGTCGGAACGGGGTATGTGGGGCTCGTGGCGGGCGCCTGCCTGGCGGAAAACGGCAACGACGTGATCTGCGTCGACAAGGATCCCGCCAAGATCCGGATGCTGCAGAAGGGGCGCATCCCGATTTACGAGCCGGGGCTCGAGGAGATCGTCCGGCGCAACCGCGCGGAGAAGCGGCTGACGTTCACGACCGCCCTGGCGCGCGGCATCCGTACCTCGCAGATCATCTTCATCGCGGTCGGCACGCCGACCGGAGAGGACGGCTCGGCGGATCTCAAGCACGTGCTCGGCGTCGCGCACGATATCGGGCGCGCGATGAACGGCTACAAGGTCATCGTCGACAAGAGCACGGTGCCGGTCGGGACGGCCGAGCGCGTGCGCGATGCGATTCGCAAGGAAACCAACCACCCCTTCAGCGTCGTCAGCAACCCGGAGTTCCTGAAGCAGGGGGCGGCGATTGACGACTTCATGAAGCCCGACCGCGTCGTCATCGGGGCGGAGGACACGCGGGCGGCGGAGATCATGAAGGAGCTGTATGCCCCCTTCACGCGCACCGGCGCCCCCATCATGCTGATGGACTGCGCCAGCGCGGAGCTGTGCAAGTACGCGGCGAATGCGATGCTCGCCACCCGCATCTCGTTCATGAACGAGGTGGCGAACGTCTGCGAGGCGGTCGGGGCCGATATCGATCAGGTCCGGCGGGCGGTCGCGGCCGACAGGCGCATCGGCGCGTCGTTCCTGTTTGCCGGCGTCGGCTACGGCGGAAGCTGCTTTCCGAAAGACGTGAAGGCGATGCTGCGGTTCGCCGCGGCGAAGGATTACGAGTTCGACATCCTGCGCGCTGTCGAAGGGGTCAACGAGCGCCAGAAGCTTCGTCTGTTCTGCAAGCTGGAACGTCACTTCGGGTCGCTCGCCGGAAAGCGCATCGCGCTCTGGGGCCTGGCGTTCAAGCCGCGGACCGACGACATGCGCGAGGCGCCGGCCGTGCCGCTCGTGAACAGGCTGCTGCAGGCAGGGGCCGCGGTGCACGCGTACGATCCCGAAGCGATGAAGGTGGCGCGCGGAATCTTTGGAAACCGCGTCCAGTACGCCGACAAGAGCTACGACGCGCTCGCCGGGGCGGACGCGCTGGCGATCGTCACCGAGTGGAACGAGTTCCGGGAGCCGGACTTCGCGCGGATGCGGAAGATGCTCCGGACGCCGGTCATCTTCGACGGCCGGAACCTCTACAATCCGGAACAGATCCGCGGCCTCGGCTTCACGTACTACTCGATCGGCCGTCCATGAGCACCGTTCTGGTCACGGGCGGGGCTGGCTACATCGGGAGCCACGCGGTCCGGGCGCTGGTTCGCGGCGGCCAGAACGTGGTGGTCTACGACAGTCTGCAGGCCGGCCACCGCGGTGCGGTCGAGGCGAACGCCGCGCTCGCGTCCGGGCGCGTCACGCTCGTCGAAGGGGACATCCGCGACACGGCGCGGCTGACGCAGGCGCTCCGCGACAGCGGCGCGGATGCCGTAATGCATTTCGCGGCCCTGCTCTCGGTCGGCGACTCGGTGCGCGATCCCGCGGGGTACTACGACAACAACGTCCGGGGGGCGCTGTCGGTGCTGGCCGCCATGCAGGCCGCTGGCGTGGGCCGCTTCATTTTTTCCTCCACGGCCGCGGTGTTCGGCGATCCGCTCGAGACGCCGATCCGGGAAGACCATCCGACGCGGCCGATCAACGCCTACGGCGAGACCAAGCTGGCGATCGAACGGGCGCTGCCGCACTTCGAGCGCGCCTACGGGCTCCGCTGGGTGGCGCTGCGCTATTTCAACGCGGCCGGGGCTGACCCGGGCGGAGCGTTGGGGGAGGACCACGCGCCGGAAATCCACGTGATCCCGCGCGCCATCGATGCCGCCCTCGGCCGCGATACGTTTGCCATCTACGGCGACGACTACGACACGCCGGACGGCACCTGCCTGCGCGATTACATTCACGTTTCCGACCTGGCGTCGGCGCACGTGCTGGCGCTCGAGGCGCTGCGCGCCGGGCGTCCCTCGACGACCTACAATCTCGGCAATGGCTGCCCCATTTCCGTCCGCGACATCGTCGAGGCCGTGGCCCGCGTGACAGGACGGACGGTGCCGGTCGCCATGGCAGGACGCCGGCCCGGGGATCCCGGCGTGCTGTTCGCGTCGAGCGAGACGATTCGCCGCGAGCTCGGCTGGCGCCCGGCGCACGAACGGATCGACGCGATCGTCGAGACGGCGGCCCGCTGGCGCGAGGCGCATCCGGCTGGCTACGGCCGGCCGCCGCAAGGCTGATGGCGCAACTCCGCGGCGCGATCGCGGACCCGCTCCTCTCGGTCGTGATGCCCGTGTACAACGAACGGGCGACCGTCGAAGAGATCGTCCGCCGCGTGCTCCGCGTGCCGCTCCGGATCGAGCTGATCGTCGTCGACGATGGATCGACGGACGGTACGAGGGAGATTCTGGAAGCGCTCGCCAAGGAATGTCCCGTGCGGCTCGTGCTGCAGCCGGCCAACCGCGGCAAAGGGGCGGCGCTGCGGCGCGGATTCGAGGAGGTGACCGGCGATCTGGTGATCATCCAGGACGCGGACCTCGAATATTCTCCCGAGGAATATCCGCAGCTCATCGAGCTGATCCGCGACGGGCGCGCCGACGTCGTGTACGGGTCCCGCTTCCTGGGCCGCCACCGCGTCTTCCTGTTCACCCACTACGCCGGCAACCGTCTCCTGACCCTGATGACCAACGTGCTGTACAACACGATGCTCACGGACATGGAGACGTGCTACAAGGTGATGCGGACCGAAGTGCTGCGGTCGTTCACGCTCGAATCGAGCGGGTTCGGAATCGAACCCGAGCTGACCGCGAAGATTTTCAAGCGGCGTTATCGCGTCTACGAGGTGCCGATTACGTACGACGGCCGCGGCTACGACGAAGGGAAGAAGATCGGGTGGCGCGACGGCGTCGTCGCGGTCTGGATCCTGCTCAAGTACCGGTTCATCGAGTGAATCCGCTCCCGCGCCTGTTCGCGTATTCGCGCCCGTACCGCGGGCGGTTCGCCGCGGCGCTCGCCGCGACGGGTCTCTACGCCGCCGCCTCGACGTACGTCCTGTATCTCGTCAAGCCGATCGTCGACGGGATGCTCCCGACGGGCGGCGGGCGTTCTTTTTCCTTCTGGGCGACGGCCATCCTGGTCGCCTACCTGGCCAAAGGGCTCGGCTCCTATTTCTCGACGTACCTGATGACCGACATCGGCCAGCAGGTGGTGCGGGACATCCGCGATCAACTGTTCCGTCACATCCTCGACCAGTCGGCGGCCTTTTTCAGCCGCCGCACGACCGGGCAGTTGATGTCGCGGATCACCAACGACGTCAACCGGGTCCAGCAGGCGGTTTCGGAGACGCTGGCGGACTTCCTGCGCGAGGGGCTCTCGGTCATCGGCTACGTCGGCATGATGTTCTTCTACGACTGGCGGCTGGCGCTGGTCTGCATCACGAGCGCGCCCCTGGTGGTGTATCCGCTCGTGCGGCTCGGGCAGCGCGTCCGCCGCTCGACGAGGCGCAGCCAGGAACACCTGGAGCATCTGTCGCACCTGACGGCCGAGGCCTTCACGGGCCACCGGATCGTCAAGGCGTTCGGCACCGAGGCGCACGAAGCGGCGCGGTTCCACGACGCCGCCGAACAGCTGTACAGAACGAACCTCAAGGTGACGAGCACGGTGTCGATCCTACCGCCTCTGATGGAGTTCCTCGGCGGGATCGCCATTGTCGGCCTGCTGTGGTACGGCAGCCGTCAAATCGCTCAGACGCAGATGACGCAGGGCGCGTTTCTCGGGTTCGTTCTGGCCGCGTTCTTCCTGTACACGCCCATCAAGCGTCTCAGCCGCGTCAACGCGAACCTGCAGCAGGCGATGGCGGCGGCGCAGCGGATTTTCGAGATCCTCGACACGCATTCGGAGGTGCACGAGCGGCCGGACGCGCGCCCGCTCGACGGCGTCGTGCGCGGGATCGAGTTCGATCGCGTCAGCTTCGCGTACGAAGACGGCGCCGGTAAGACGATTCTCCGCGAGGTGTCGTTTTCGGCCGCGGCCGGGCAGGTGGTCGCGATTGTCGGACTGAGCGGCGCCGGCAAGACGACCCTGGTGAATCTGCTGCCGCGCTTTTACGATGTGACGGGCGGGGCGATCCGGATCGACGGCGTCGACGTGCGCGACCTGACGCTCGCCTCGCTGCGGGCGCAGATCGGGATCGTGACGCAGGATACGGTGCTCTTCGACGACACGATCGCGAACAACATCGCCTACGGCGTGCGGGGCGCCACCCGGGCGGCGATCGAAGAGGCGGCGCGCGCGGCCCACGCACACGGCTTCGTGGAGGCGCTGCCCCTCGGCTACGAGACACGCATCGGCGAGCGGGGCCAACGATTGTCGGGGGGGCAGCGGCAGCGGCTCGCGATCGCCCGGGCGCTGCTCAAGAATTCCCCCATCCTGGTGCTCGACGAAGCCACCTCCTCGCTCGATGCGGAATCCGAGCTGCTCGTCCAGGATGCCCTGGCCAACCTGATGCGCAATCGCACGTCGTTCGTCATCGCGCACCGGCTCTCGACCGTGCGCCGCGCCGACGCGATCGTCGCGCTGGAGCGTGGCCGGGTCGCGGAAATCGGCCGCCACGACGAGCTGCTTGCGCGTCCGGGCGGCGTGTATGCGAAGCTGTACGCCCTCCAGGTGTTCGACGTGCGGCGCGAAGCCGCCGACGCGGGACGTCCCCGATGAGCGGGGTCAGATCTTGTTCTTTGCATGAATGTCCTCCAGAGAGGACACTCTCCGCCTGGCGGAGAAGTGTCCTCTTGAGAGGACAAAAGTGCAAAGAACAAGATCTGACCCCGG